>NZ_CP114205.1:1274468-1911703 GCF_027497495.1 Streptomyces tubercidicus | reverse complement strand
AGAGCTTTCATTGCCTGCTGGAGGGCGCCGCGCAACAAGCGGTCGACCTTTTCACGCCCGCCTGTGCGTGGCCACGGCTCACCCATGGCTCGCTCCCTAACAGGACCGCAATCACTGGCCCTCATTCCGTCCAGCCAGATTCAATATCCATCATATTCCGGTCTCGTCGGCGGCTCCCCTCATGGCCGCCGCCACATGATCGGGTCTGGCACTTAGTCGGTGGTGACGCCAGGTGTCCGTGAGGGCAGGAAGATGCGGTGGCGTATTCTCTGAACTCGTGATCTTGGTCTGTTCAGGGGGTCCGCGGGGACGGGATTCCGAGGTCGACAGCACGGCGTGACGGGCGGTCGATCCGGTCGAGCTTGTCGTTGGCGCCGGCGAGGCTCACCTGGAGTCCTTCGACCTCGCCGAGCCAGCCCTCGCGTCGTGCCTCGTCATGCGGGCGAGGAGGTTGTCGCGGATCTCCTCCCAGCTGAAGGTGAACTGTCCGTCGGTGTTGTCGCGGGTGATGCGGCCTCTGCGCGGTGGCACCGCCAGGCCGGCCGCGAGGCCGAGTACAACTATTTCAGCACCACCAACTGGACCGAAGAGTGGACCATGGGCGGCCAGACCGCCCTGATGAGTTTCTGGCACAGGCCGCTGCACGCGATGATCGCGGCCTTCACCGCGGCAGGCTTCCGGATAACGGTCATCAGCGAGCCAGAGCCTGATCCAGCTGCCTGCGAGCTGTTCCCCGAAGCTATCGCGGCCAAGCCGCGCTTCCTGTGCTTCCTGTTCTTCGTCCTGCAAGCCGACTAGGCCTGCGGTGAACTGCCGCTCGGTGCACGGCCGTTGGCCGTGAGCGTCAGTCATGAGGTCGACGGTGGTGGCGATGCCGGCCACCTCGTCGCGGCCGACCGGGCTGCCGGGGCCGCCGGTCCGCCGGGCGGCCCACATGGTCGGTCCCGCATGGCCGGCAGCGGTACATGGTCACCCCCCGGCCGGGTCCCGCATCTCTGCGAGCGGGGTTCCCCGGGGCGGGCGCTCTGGGCGCATGGTGCGCCTCGCCTCGTCGAGCAGAGCTTGCGGCGTCAGCTTGTCCAGTGCCGTGCGGGCGTGGTCGAGCAGTTCCGCCGCGCTGGCGAGGCGCCGGTTCTCGTCGACGGGACGGATCTCCGGTTCGGCCCCGGCCGACAGACAGCTGCGCAGGGCGTCGAGGAGCTGCGTCGCCCCCGCGTCGCGGATGGTGAACGACAGATGCACGGACGGGCCTTCGCCGGTGGCTTCCGCGCGGTGGGCGGATCCGCGCGGCACCAGCAGGACCTGGCCCGGCCGGATGAGCGGGGCGAGCGCGACCGCGCCCGGGGCCTCGGTGGGGCCCGGCTCCCAGTTCCCGGACGCCGGGGGTTCATGGACCCACCACTGCTTGGCCCCGGCGATCTGCACGACGACGACATCGGCGTCGTCCCGGTGGACCGGCCGGCCGACGGTGCCCGGTGGCGTGACGAAGTAGAAGGCCTCCACCTGTCGGCCGACGCTGCTCTCAAGTGCCGTGCACAGCGCGGCGGTTCGCGGATGCCAGTGGTCGACGTACCGCAGCAGGAGCGTGGCCCCTGCAGCGGCGACCAGGTCCCGGACGATGTGCCCGTCCACGTACCCGTACTGGGGCTGGTGGTAGGTGGGGCGTCGCGGCGTGCAGTAGAGGGACGCGGGCAGGTCGCGGCCCTCGGTCACCACATCGACGTAGGGGACCCGCAGCAGACCGCCGTCGAGCAGGTCGTCGAGTTCCTCCAGGGGCAGCAGATCCGTCGGGGGGTCCTGCGGTGCGAACACCGTGGGTGTCCGCGCGCGCATCGCCTCCACCAGATCGCCGGTGTCATCGCTGAATCGCCGGAGCACATCCATGTGTGCCGCTCCCTTCGTTGTCCGGAGCTGTCGCGTCGGCGTCCGGGGCTGTCGCGTCCGCGTCCGGAGCCGAGACCGTCAGGTCGAGCAGTCCGGGGTGGGTGCGCGCCAGCAGGTAGTACGGGGCGGCCGCGGCCACCGCGTCGTCGAACGAACCGAATCCGCGGTCGAGCGCGTGCAGATCGGCGTCGCCGGGGGCGCAGGCCCATCGGTCCATGAGCAGGTTCGACAGCCTGGGGCTCGCCGGCGCGGTGGTGTCGAAGCCGGGCAGTCTGCGTGCCATTTCGGCGTTGATACGGAACGCGGCGGCGGCGACCCTCCGTGCCCTCGGCAGGACCTCCCGCAGCCGGTCCAGGAGCGGCTCGTCCCAGGGAATTCCCGGGGCGATCTCATAGCTGCGGACGAGGAACCGGCGCAGGCGCTCATCGGCGGGGCAGGAGCGGAGTTCCTCCTGGGTGAGCCACTGGTCGAGAAAGTCCGGCGTGCCCGGTCCGTACACGCCCGCGTGGATTCCGTGCGCGACGGCGTCCCCGGCCGCCCCACCGCATGTGGCGGCGCATGCGTCGCTGATGAGGGAGAGGCGCACTTCCCGGTTGAGCCGGGGGAAGTCGCCGGCGAAGAGCTGGAGCAGCCGCAGCGCCGCCAGGTCTCCGGGCTCTTCGGTTCCGTTCCGGCCCCGGGCGCTGAGCTGCCAGGTGGCGAGGTACCGGGTGCGGGTGGGTTCGGCCGCGCGGCGCGGTGTCGCGGCGGGCCGCTGCATCCGGTCGATGAGCTTCCGCGCGTCGGCGCGCTTCACATCGACGCGATGGCGCCGGCACGCGGCACCGAGCGCGGCCAACTCCGGGCGGGGCAGGCCGGTCTGTCCGGCCAGCTCGGGGAAACCGTGGAAGGTCCGGTCCCGGTAGGGCATCGCCGCCAGCGCCCGTACGATCCGGTCCGCGTCGTCCGCACGGCAGTCGCCGCGGCGCACCGCGGCGGCGAGGGTGGCACGGACGGTGACCAGCGGTTCCGACGCCGGGCGGTAGCCCGATTCGGCGGGACCATGGAGCAGCGCCACCTCGTCGTCGGCTTCCAGGCGCCCCGTTGCGTAGTCCGCGTAGACCTGTCCCACACCGGTCATGCCCAGGTCGGACAGCTCGGCGGCGCGCAGGGCTCCCATGCTGGAGGCTCCGAGGACGGTGACTCCCCGGGCCATCACCGCGAGGATCTCCTTGTGCCGGACCGCGCGGACCTGGTGGAAGTAGCCGTCGACGATTCCCACCGTGTCCCCCTCCCGCAGCGGCAGCCGCAGCAGGTCGCCGGCGGCCACCGGCGGGAGCACATGGATTCCCGGCAGTGCGGGCAGGTCCGGCGTGGACGGGCCGGTGAACAGGTACTTCTGCGTCATGTGCACCTCGTGCTCAGATCTGTTGGGCCAGGTCGAGCCCGGGGCACACCACGTGGACCGCGGGGACGCCGAGATTGGGGCGGGTGTGATCCACGGCGAGCGGGGAGCAGCCGGTCAGCGAGGTGACACGGGCGACGACATCGGCCCGGCCATCGTCGGCCTGGCCATCGGCCCACTCGGCATCGTCGGCGTCATCTGGATCTTCGCGCTCCTCTACATCCTCAGCGCGATCCTCGCCTTCTTCCTGCGCCTTCCCCCCGAGCAGCCGGCACCGGCCACCGCCCAACAGCCCACCGCCGGCCGGGACATCATGGTGACTGAGCGGCCGTAGTTGGTGAGTCTGAGCGCTTTAGTTGGCGGGCCGGGTAGGCCGCACAACAATTCGAATTCCCTTTCCCCATAACAAATATGACGCCCCAGAAATCACGCAGAAGGCGAACCGTGGACACCTCTGGGCTGCACAACACCCCTGCGTGACAAGCGCGTCCCGGACGCGTCACCCGGGCGTAAACGCACCCCACCGGCCGGATCCGACCATTACGCCGCCGTCGCACATTCTTCCGATCGCCATTCTCTGGGCGCTCGGGGGTCATCGCGGATCCCGATGGATGCCAGGAGTTCCACTGGTGACGGCGAGTCTCCAGCGGATAAGATATCGCGCGCTGCTCGCGATGGCGGTCGGTGGGGTCGGCGGTGGGGGCGTGGGTACCGTGGTTGAGCTGCGAAAAGACACAACCCGGGGCGGTCCCGCTCAAGACTCTGAACGCGCGTTCGCTTTTCCTGGCCCACGGCGATTGCGGCTCGTCCCGCAATTCGCTGAACGATCATCAAAAAGCGGTTCACGCAACAGCGGTGGGCCCTTTTTCTTTTCCGTGGCGTTCGCGGCCGGCATCCGCGCCCGGGGTCACGAAGGCGTGCGGCGAGAAGCGGGTGCTTCGTTTTCACGACAAGAGAAGTGTGGAGTGTGATGCCATGAACCGAGTCGGCAGAGACTCACGCCGGTCGGCCCGCAGGCTTGCGGGGCCGCTGGCGCGCATAGGGTTATCTGTTCTCTTGCTGGCAGGCGGCGCCGTGGGAGCGACGGCTGGACCGGCCGCCGCTTCGACCGCCGACGGCACGCTGACGGTTGAGGTGCTGCGCGACTTCTTCGGCACCGGCGTGATCAACGCGACGATGGACGTGCCACAGCGCGGCATGAAGGTGAAGATCTCCGACCCCGCTGGGCACGCTGTCACCGGCGTCACGGATGCCACCGGAAAGGTCGTGGTGGCGCAGTCGGCCGTGCTGAGCGGCGGCCACTACCGCGTCGACGTCAGCGTCCCGGCACCGTACAGCGACTATCTGCGGGCGGCGCCCGCGTCGACGGCGGAGAACCACTTCGACAGCTTCACGTCGTTCGTGGATGTGTCGGACGAAAAGAACGCCTCGGTGGTGACGGGGGTGTGGGACCCGGCCGACTACGCGCTGCCGGACTCCCGGTACTTCGTGCCGGTCCACAACGGCGCCAACGGGACCGACAACCGGGCGTTGGTGGCGTTCGGGACGAAGACCCGGGGCACGTGTCCCACCGATGTGGCGTGCCCGACCACGCTGGCCACGCAGGACCAGGTGGGCACCACGTTCGGGTTGGCGTACGACACGAACCGGACCCGGCTGTTCCAGAGCGCGTTCGCCCGCCGGTACGCCCCGTACGGGCCGCAGGGCGGGGGCGCGATCTACACGGTGCCGGTCAACGGCTCGGGCGCGCCGGAGCTGTTCGCGCGGGTGCCGGACGCCGCGGTGACGCGGCACGACACCGCCAACATGATCAAGGATCCCGGGTTCACCGACGCGCCGGGCAAGGAGAGCATCGGTGGCCTGGCCCTGTCGGAGGACAGCTCCACGCTGTACGCGGTGAACCTGCGGACCCGCAGCCTGGTGAGCTTCGACGCGACAGGGGCCAGCGCCGCGGCGCCCAAGTCGACGGTCCCGATCCCGGACCCGGGGTGCGCGAGCCCCGACGACTGGCGGCCGTTCGGTCTCCAGGTCCACAACAACACGCTGTACGTCGGCGGCGTGTGCAGCGCGGAGAGCACCCAGCAGCGCGCGGACCTGAAAGCCTTCGTCTCCACCTACGACGGCAAGCGGTTCACCACGGTGCTGAGCCACCCGCTCACGGACAAACGCGGCAGCGTCTTCGGTTCCGGCGACAAGGCCACCCACTGGAACCCGTGGAACACCGGCCTGGACACGTGGGACGACCGGAAGGCGGGCGGCGTCTTCATCGATCCGCAGCCGGAGCTGGCCTCCCTGGCCTTCGCCCGCGACGGCTCGATGATCCTGGGTTTCCGCGACCGGTTCATGGACGTGCTCAGTTGGGGAGGGCTGGACCCCCGCCCGGGGAACGACACGGCGGAAAACGCCATGTCCGGTGGTGACATCACCATGGTCTGCGCCACTCCCACCGGTGAATACCAGTGGGAAGGCACCGGCAGCTGCCCCAACCATGCCACCCCCGCCAACAACGGCGGCCAGGCCGCCGATGTCGTCGAATACTTCCCGGGCGACTTCTACGCCAACGCGCACCAGGAGACCGCACTGGGGTCGGTGGCCTATATCCCGCAGCAACAGTGGGTCGCCAGCACGGAGTTCGACCCGGTCGTCAACGTCGCGACCTCAGGGACCGGGTACCACGACATCACGACCGGTCAGGGTCCGGGCAACAACCCGGCCGCCAACGGGTTCCAGTTCGTCAGCGGGGTACAAGGCGGGTTCGGCAAGGCCGGCGGGCTCGGTGACATCGCGTACGCGGCGGCGAACGCGCCGATCCAGATCGGCAACGTCGTGTGGTTCGACGGCGACCACAACGGGATTCAGGACCCGGGGCACGTGCTGCTGCCGGGGGCGACAATCAACCTGCTGGACGCGGACGGCAAACAGGTCGCCACGACCAGGACCAATGCCGCCGGCGAGTACTACTTCGGGGGTGTCGGCGCCGCGTACGAGCTCACGCCGGGCGCGAAGTACACGGTGCAGTTCGACGTGTGCACCGCGGACACCAGCCAGGTGCCCGAGCAGCCCCCGGCGCGCGAGCTGAGGTTCACGCTCCCGCGGGCCGGTGCCAACCGTGCGCACGACTCCAATGTGACCCCGCCGACCACCGGACCGTTGTGCAACGGCTATGCGCCGGTCACGGCGCCGGACAAGCCGGGCGGGGTCGATCACACGATCGACGCCGGGGTGTACATCCCGAAGGAAAAGCCGACCCCGACCCCGACGCCGACTCCCACACCGACACCGACTCCCACACCGACACCGACACCGACGTCGACGTCGACTCTCACACCGACACCGGCGCCGACACAGACGCCGACGCCGCCGCCCGCGGCCTCCACGCCGCCGTCGCCCGCGCCGCCTGGCAACCACCAGGCTCCGGCCGGTGGAGGCGGGGGTTCGCTGGCCAACACCGGTACCCCCGGGCTGGCGGAGATGATCGGCATCGTCGGTCTGCTGGTGGGTGCGGGCCTGGTCATCGCGTTCGTGACCCGGAATCGTCGCACCCGGCAACGCTGAACGCACCGCACAACGGTGATCTGCCCGTCCGCGATCAGGACGGCGCGGACGGGCAGATCACCTCTCGGCCGGTCCACGAGGGCCGGCCATGGCGTGGTCTGCCACCGGACTGCCGAGGGCCGCCGCGAGCCCGCGGCGGCCGGACGGTGTGGTGATCGAAAGGATGAATCGGAGAGTGTCAGCGTCGAACCGCGTGCGGAGCGTGAGAATCCGGCAAGCCCCACCGGGTCGTCCGGCTGACCGGCGCCGATGGCCGCGGTCGCGCCGGGCCGCGACCGTCATCGGCATCGCGGCCGTCGCGGTGGCCGCGTTCCTGGTCGCCGACGGCGGCTCCGGCGCCGGCGGTCCGCGCCCGCTGACAACGGATGAGGCGGGCCGGCTGGCGATCACGCGATTCCGTAACTACCAGGCGCAGGGCCGCGCGGTGACCATCACCGTGCCGGGCACGGCCGGCGGGCTGACCGTCACCGGGTCCGTCGACTATCGGCGCAAGGCCGGTTACGGAGTGGTGCACGGCACCGGGCGCGACAGGTCCAGCGACGGGCTGATCCAGTGGACGCCCACCTCGGTGCACGTCCGCCCGATGACGGACACCCCGGCGCACGCACCCGCGTCGCCGCCCCGTTCGGGCTGGTACGACCGTCCGTTGCTGTCGTCCGGCAGCGCGCTGGATACCTCCCTGTCCATCGCGCTCGGTCTCGGCGGCGACCGGCCGGACAACGCCGAACTGCTGCCGCAGAACGGTGCCGCCTGGTGGGCGCGGGAGCAGGTGGACGGGCGCTGGGTGGACGTCATGACCGGACCGTCCTCCCCTGACCGCTCCGGTACGGCGGGCAACGTGCGCTACTGGATCGGCTCCGACGGCACCATGTACCGGGTCCGCGTCAGCGTGGGTTCGCAGCCGGAGCCGGTGGTCATGGATTTCGACACCCACAAGTACGTTCCGGTCAAGCCGGTACCCGGAACCGCCCCGACCCGGTAGCCGCTGTTCAGGACGTCCGCACCCGCGCGTTCGCGGCGAGCAGGGAGGCCGGCGGCAGCCGGATGCCCTCCGTCTTCGGCAGGACCGGGACGGGCGGGACAGCGGTGGCGCCCGCGGTGGTGGCGTGGGGGAACTGCGGCTGCGGAGCAGGCGCCGCGACCTCGGTGAACGGGATGCCACCGGGTGCCGTCGGCGACGCCCATGTGCCGGCCGGCGAGGACGACCCGGCCGGAAGCGGGCAGGCCGCAGTCCTCACGAGCCGGGCGGGCACGGTGCTGCGCAGATCGTTGCCCCGCAGGCAGTTGCCCCGTCCCCGCGTGGCGGTGGGGAACGTCCAGCCGACGTCGACGCCGTTGCCGGTGAACGTGTTGTCCACGATCTGGTTGCCGACTGGAGGGAGGTCGGTGGTCGCGGTGATCACCAGCCCGGCGTTGCTGTTGTCGGCGATGCGGTTGCGGAGGAACCGGTTGTCGCTGCCGCCGTCGATGCCGACGCCGGTGCCCCACCCGCCGTCGGCCTGCTCCGGGGTGGCCCTCTGCTGGTTGGCGGCGATCAGATTGCCCGCGATGACGGAGCCCTTCTGCGGGAGCAGTTTCTCCTGGTGGTCGGAGTTGGTGGTGAGTCCGACCCGGTTGCCGACCAGGCGGTTGCCGACCACGTACATGTCCTGGCTGGCGTTGGTGCCTTCGTAACCGACCGCGTTGAGTTCGGCGACGTTGTCCCGCACCACGATGTTGCAGGGCTTGCACTGGCCGACGTAGATCCCCGAGTCGGCGCCGCCCGACGCGTACGAGTGCTCGATGACACCGTTCTGGGCGGAGAACGCGTAGATGCCGTACAGGCCGTTGCGGGTCGCGGTCACGTGGGAGACCAGGAACGACTTCAGGAAGGTGACGGGCTCGTCGCCGGTGTCATAGCCGCCGCTTTGCCCCGGCAGGCCGGCGGCCGCCTTCGCCGAACCGGTGACCAGCACCCCGTTCTGCGTGTTGTTCTCCACGGTCAGGTTCTCCACGGCCGCCCCGGGCGCCGAGACGACGACGCCGTTCGGCTGCCGCAACCGCCCGTCGATGACGACCTTGTCCCGGGACGAACCGCGAAGAGTGACGCGCGCCGTGTCGATCTTCACCGACTCGTGGTACACGCCAGGCGCGACCAGCACCAGATCACCGGGCCGGGCCAGGGACACCGCATCCGCGATCGTCGGGGCATCGGCAGGCACGCGGATCGTGACATGCGCACCGGTCGGCCGCCGGCCTTTGTCCGATCCGCCATCGCCGCCGCCGCAGCCGACCACAAGTGCCAGCGTGCCCAGTACCGCCGCCACCACGCGAAGAGCTAATCGAGACATGATCCCAGTCTGGCAGAACGCCCAACTCCACGCGGTAATAAGGGAGATTGACCGACACGCACGATTCGGGTGTGGCACGCTGCACCCCATGCACCGAGCCGATGACCACCCGTCGCGCCGCGCGTTCCTCGATGTCACCGGCGCCATGGTGGCCGTCGGCCTGACCGCCGGGTGCACCTCGGACTCCGCCCGGCCGGGCCGGCACGCCCCCACCGCGGCGGCCAGGCCGACGCCGGTGGCGGCGACGGGCCGGCATCAGGCAGGCATCACGCTGCCCCAGCCGGCCCAGCGCAACCTGCTGGCCGTGGTGGCCGACCTCGGTGCCACCGTGGCTCCCGGCCCGTTACTGGCCGAACTGGGCCAGGCCATCCGTACGCTCATCGCGGGGACCGACCCGCGGCTGCTGGGCCTGCCGCCGGGCGACCTCACCGTGACCGTCGGCGTGGGCCCCCGGCTGGTGCGCACGGCCGGTGCTTCGCTGCCCGGCGCGGCCGACCTCCCACGATTCTCCCGCGAGCGGATCGCCCCGCGGGCGCGCGGCGGTGACCTGCTGATGCAGATCTGCGCCAGCGACGCGCTGCTCCTGCCGGTCGTCGCCGCCGCGCTCCTGGACCAGGCCGGTGACCGTATCCACGAACGCTGGCGGCAGTCCGCACGCCGCGGTACGAACGTGCCCGTCGGCAACGGCCTCACCGCGCCACGCAATCCGCTCGGTTTCATCGACGGCATCGTGGGCCCGCACACGGCCGCCGAACAACAACGCGACCTGTGGCTGGCCGGACCCCCTCCGGTCGCCGACGGCACCCTTGCCGTACTGCGGCGCATGGAACTCGACCTGCCCCGGTTCGCCGCCCTGTCCGTAGCCGAGCAGGAAGCGGTCTTCGGGCGGCGCCGGGCCAGCGGCGTCCCTCTCTCCGGTGGCCCCGTCGCCTCGGGCCCGGAACTCGGCGCCAAGACACCGGACGGGCGCTATCTCGTCCCCGCGGATGCCCACGTGCGCAGAGCGCACGCCACCGTGGTCGGCGCCGGGCTCATGCTCCGCCGCTCCTACAGCACCGACGAGCCCGCCCCCGGCCTGCTCTTCATCAGCTTCCAGAACGACCTGCGGACCTTCACCGCCACCCTCACCCACATGGACACCTCCGACGCACTGCTGCAATTCACCACCACCACCGCCAGCGCGACGTTCCTGATCCTCCCCGGCTTCGACCGGCAACACCCGCTCGGTTCACAGCTGTTCGCCTGATCACGCTGTGCCCGCCGCCTCGGCCTGATCAGACGGCGTCGAAGCTCTGCTGGACCCAGTTGACGTGGACACTTCGTGAAGCGTGATCATGGGGGCATGAGGAACGAAGCGGCGAACGGCCCGGTGGCGTGCCCCGGATGCCAGACGCGGGAGAACGTGCCAGTGGCCGAGGCACAGACGGACAGAGGGGAACGGCGCGAGGACCTGACGACCAAGCTCACGCCGGCACCGAAGGGCAGCGACAACGGCTGCCTGCACGTCATCGAGGGCATCCTGCTCGCCTTGGTGGCTGCACTCGCCGGGCAGTATTTTGCCGAAGAACGGGACCTGCCGTGGCTCACGACCGTTGGCATCGTCGTCGCGGTGCTCATCGTGGTGGCCACGATCGCCATCGTCCGTAGCGAGGCCCGGGACGCACGGCGGGCGCAGGACGGAGTGGCCCGTGCGACCGCACTCACCGCCGAGGCGCGCTTCTGCTACACCTGCCAGGGCGTGTTCTATCCGTCCGGGCACCCATCGCCGGGGACCGTGACGCCGGAGCAGTTCCGCCAGCATGTGCAGACGGCAGTGGGCCATGCCTCATCGGACAGGCCCTAGGGTCTGTCGTTTGGATCAGGCCGGGCTCGCGGGGTCTGGCACGCACATCTGCGGCGTTGTCGTCACTCGCCGACGCTCCGCGTCGACTCCCTCCTCCGCCTTGCAGCTGCACGCACCAGACCCCGCTCCCTGATCCGGCCTGATCCAAACGACAGGCCCTAGGTGTATTGATCACGAGCGCTGTTGACAGTCACAGAACGCCCGGGGGCCGTCCCCGCGGTTGCGGGGAGCAAGGGGACGGGGCCGGGAACATCCGGTCCTGTCGGCACTGTTGCATCGACCGAGGGACCGGCGCCGCACGGGTGGGAACAAGATCATCCGCCGCGACAGGATCCGGACCCCGGGGTCGCGGTACGCCTGCCGCGCACTCGGACCAAGACGTATTTCCGCAGGAGGACTTGTTCATGACCGACCGGCCCTTGACGCTCATGGCAGTGCACGCCCATCCCGACGACGAGGCCAGCGGAACCGGAGGGGTCCTCGCGCGGTACGCGGCGGAGGGTATCCGCACGGTTCTTGTGACGTGTACCGACGGCGGTTGCGGTGATGGACCGGGGGGTGCCAAGCCGGGCGACCCCGGGCACGACCCGGCGGCCGTCGCCTTGATGCGCCGTCAAGAACTGGAGGCGAGCTGTGAAGCCCTGAAGATCAGCGATCTGGAAATGCTGGACTATGCCGACTCCGGGATGATGGGCTGGCCGAGCAACGACGCCCCTGGATCTTTCTGGCAGACCCCCGTGGAGGAAGGCGCCGCCCGACTCGCGGAACTCATGCGGCACTACCGACCCGATGTGGTCGTCACCTATGACGAGAACGGCTTCTACGGCCACCCCGACCACATCCAGGCCCACCGCATCACGATGGCGGCGCTGGAGATGACCGCGCTGACACCGAAGGTGTACTGGACGACGATGCCCCGCTCGGGGATGCAGCGGTTCGGCGAGATCATGCGCGAGTTCCATGAGGACATGCCGGAGCCGGATCCTGCCGAGGCCGCCGCGATGGCCGAGATCGGCCTCCCCGACGACGAGATCACCACGTGGGTCGACACCACCGCATTCAGCGGCCAGAAGTTCGACGCACTGGCCGCACACGCCAGTCAGGGCGAGAACATCTTCTTCCTCAAGATGGGCAAGGAGAGGTTCGGCGAGTTGATGGGCATGGAGACCTTCGTACGCGTCCAGGACGCCACCGGCGCGGCCGTACCCGAGAACGATCTCTTCGCCGGACTGCGCTGATCCGACCGCCCGGCCCGGGGCCTGCCGCAAGGCCATCAGCCGCACAGCACGATCGAGCGCGTCACACACCCGGAGGCTTGTCCACGCGGGTTCCGCTCCGGCGGCGGTCTCCGCCACCAGCCGCGAGACCCGCAGCCGCGCCGCGACCTTCGCAGGAGAACGATTCACAGGAAGTCGGGGAAGGGGCCTGGTCTGCGAGGGCTCGCACGGCGGATTCTGACCGCTGGAGCGCCGATGCAGTATGATCATGATGCAACTTCGGCCCTCGGGCCGAGAGCACGCGTCTGTGGTCCAAGGAAAGACGTCCACCAGCCGGTGGGAGATGCAGGTGCAAGGCCTGCCGGGCGCTCTAACAGGGCCCTTCCTCGTACGGGGAAGGGCCCCTTTTACATTCACGTCTGGCCAGTCCAGTTGGGCGCTCTCAAACCCCGTACCAGCATGGGGCTCGCGCGACGCCCATGGCCTCGGCGAGCAGGAGCGCGCTCAGACGTCCACATTCCCGAGCCGGGAGCATCCCCGCGGGCGCGGAGAGCACGCAGCCTGGTGTATTGACCCGGAGCGTTGCTTACGCGGCTGTTGGGTGGTCGTCGACGGCGGAGTGCAGGTAGTCGAAGCCCATGCCGCTGATGGGTCGGCCGGCGTCACGGCCGAGGGCCGCCTGCCGAAGACGGTCAGCCGGGCATTACGGTGGGACACGAAGGCCTCCGTGCGGTGCAGTCCTAGACGGCTCCACCACACCCGGAGGTCTTCGCCATGATCAAGCCCGGCGGCTGTTAACGACGCTCGTGATCAATGGATCTGAACGGATCATTTGTGCACGGCGGGAAAGTGGTGGGGGTCGTGCGCTACCGCTGGGCGGAGCATGTCACCGGCTGGCCCGCTGCTCCCTTCTTTTGGTCCAGAACGCGGTCGTTGCCTTCCATCAGGAGGCAGTGAGCCACGCCTTTGCCAGTAGGTACGACCTTGAGGCGTGGAGTGTGCCCGCCGTCCTCCTGGGTCTTCCATGTGGCTCCGCTCACCTTGGCCGGCACGCTTACCGCGCCGTTGAGGCCATCGACGTAGTCGTGCCTGACGGATTGCAGGTTGCCTCCTTCGGTCCAGGCTTTGTACGTCACGGCGGGACTCTTGTCACCGCAAGCCGTCAGGAGTCCGCAGGCAACAGCCAGCCCCGCCATCGTGGTGATGAGCTTCGTGCCTGCTGGTATGGGGAATGTGGGCATGACTCGGACTCTCTGTCAGTGAGTTCACTTGGGTGTGGCATCGGGGAAGGATCTGTCGCCGAAGAGGACTCGGCTTGCCGCGGCCCGGCCGAACGGTGTGCGTAGCAGGGTGAATCCCGCTGCTGCCATGGCAGGCGTCCGTACGTGGGCCAATGCCCGGCGCAGCATGAGTCGTCCGCGGAAGTGGGGGCGGAGCGCGGCTCCGTCGTAGTTGGCCATCGTGTCCGGATTTCCGGTGCGCAGTGCGTCGTCGAGGACCTCGGCTGCGAGTTGCGACTGCCGTAGGCACGGGTCCAGGCCGCCGGCGGTGAGGGGGGAGACCGCGCCTGCTGCATCCCCCACGAGAAGCCCGTCGGCGCAGCTGATCCGGCGCAGCAGGCCGCCGACGGGGATGGGGCCTGCGCGCCGCTCCACCGTTTCGGGACGTTCGATGCCGGTCAGTCCGGGCGCTGAGGCGCTGAACTGCTCCATCGCACGGCGAAGACCGTCTGGATAGCGGTCGGCGTAGCCTGCGACTCCGACGTGGGCGTGTTGCCCGTCGTTGATTACCCAGGCCAGGTAGCCGGGGGCGAGTGAGGGGTCGAGTACGCAGTGGAATGTCGGTGGCTGGTCGCTTCCGGGTAGTTCGAAGACCTCTTCGGCGCCGACGATCAGGTGGTGGTTGCGGTCGAGAGCGAGGTCGCGGGCGACTCTTGAGCGGGCCCCGTCGGCGCCGACGATGAAGCGGGCCCGGACCGTGGTCGGTCCGTCGCGACCGGCCAGGTGGAAGGTGTTGCCCTGTCGGCCGGTGTAGCGCGTGCCCAGTGCGATGCGTACGCCGGCGTCCACCGCGGTGGCGGCCGTCGCTTCGTAGAGTGGTGCCATGTCGCCCACCCGGTATTCGTCGCGGGGGCTGGTGAGGCTGACCGGGCGACGCAGGTCAGGGGGGTAGAGGACCACGCGTCGGATCGGTGGTCCGAGGCAGTCGGGGGGCAGCGGGAAGTCGTCGAGTGTCTTCCGTACGAAGATTCCTGTGGTGCGGATCGCGCCGGCAAGGTTCGTTCGGCGTTCGGCCAGGAGCACGTCGTGGCCTTGTCGGGCGAGGAGTGTGGCGGTGTTGAGTCCGGCCAGGCCGGCCCCGACCACCAGTACGTCGGCGCTGTCTGTGCCCCCGAGGCGGTAAGAGAGGCGTGCTGTCGTCATGTCTGCTCTGTTCCTTGTGGAGTCCGTCATCGGTGCGTGCGGCGCGTGGCAGGCGCCGACCGGCGGCGGGCAGTACGGCCGGGCTCGTGCCGCGATGAGGTGTGCGGACGTCGTCGTCAGGTCGTCACTCGGGAGCTTGCTGAAGGTCAGGCGGAGCCGGTCGCGCGGCAGGGGTGGTCGAGGGCGTCGTACCTGGTGATTGTGTGCAGGCGGCCGGCTACCGCGACTGCGGTCACCGCGGCGGGGATCCGGCTGGGACGGATGCTCCGGATTCGTGCGCAGCCCTGTCCCTGTCCCCGGGCTCATCGGGCACCCAGCGCAGCAGGTCTCCGGGCTGGCATTCAAGTACCTCGCACAGCGCGGCGAGCGTGGTGAAGCGCACCGCCTTGGCGCGGCCGTTCTTGAGCACCGCCAGGTTGGCAGGTGTGATCCCCACGCGGTCCGCCAGTTCGCCCACGGACATCTTCCGCTTGGCCAGCATCACGTCGATGTCGACGGCGATCGGCATCAGATCACCTCGGCCAACTCGGCGCCCAACTGCGACGCCTCGATGTCGCGTGCGACGGCTTGTGCCAGCAGCATCCGCAGCACGAGCACGATGAGTGCGTTCCCGAAGACCGCCAGGCTGACCCCGCCCAGCAGGGCCACAACGCCCGGGGGCACGACCTCGCCAGGCGCCAGGACCGCGCCGAGCGCGAGCACCAGGAGCGAGGCCGCCACGAACGCGCCGATCACGAGATGGACGTAGCGGAATGCGGCGTGGGAGAACACGGTTCCGCGTTGCACCATCGTCACCAGCCGCCACACGCAGACCAGGACGACCTGGACCGTCACGACGCCCAGGACCGTGATCACGAGGGCCGGAGTGCGGCGGTCCGCAAGGATGCTCTCCTCCATAGCGCCCGTCAGCATCGCCACCATCACCGCCTGGGCGAAGACCGCCCCGGCGTGCAGAGCCACCATCACGGCGCGCAGCGCGAGCACTGTCAGCTTTCCCAACGTCGCTCCCTCGATCGAATAACGATGGAAAGCTATCGAATTTCGATAGAGGTGGCAAGTTGGGTCCGGCGGCGGGATGGGCCTGCGTGCCACCCGAGTTCCTGACGCACTGAGGCGAGCCGCGGCCGCCGCTCAAGAAGCGCGGCGAGGGCTCCCAACACGTCCAGGCCGTGATTGCCTTGGCCCGCCGACGAGCCGGCGTCCTGTGGGCCCTCCTGCGCGGCAACCGGGTCTTCACCCCCGAGCTGCCAGTCGCGCAAGCGGCTTGACTCCATCATGGAGACTCCTGGGGAACGAGACGGAAGGTGCGACATTCATTCTTGAAGCGCCAGGTCAGCCCGGTCTTCGTTCCCGGGGCCCAAACCCGGATCAGC
This sequence comes from Streptomyces tubercidicus, assembly GCF_027497495.1. Lineage (GTDB taxonomy): Bacteria > Actinomycetota > Actinomycetes > Streptomycetales > Streptomycetaceae > Streptomyces > Streptomyces tubercidicus. Next base: position 1,895,694 of record NZ_CP114205.1, on the reverse strand, counting down.
AGTTCGGATCAGCCGCACCGCGGCCGTCATCCTCCGGTCTGACCTTCGGATCGGGGGAATGGGGCAGAGCTACGTTTCCGACCCGTAGCGTCATCGCTACGCGGCGACCGGGGGCAACGCGCGCCCCCACACGCCGTGCGCCGCGCGGGGCGGAAGTTCGACGGCGACGCGGGCCGGGACTGGCACCCGCCCCAGCGGCGAGTCACCCTCACCGGAGCCGGCAATACTTCTGCGAGCGGCCAAGGCCCTCCGCGCCATCGTGCCCCAGATGGCTCAGGGCCGACCGGTGCCAGGCGGCGGCTCCAAGGAGCGTCGAGAGGCTGTTGTCAGCGGGCAGCCGCGGCTGGGCCGGCAGCCGATCGACCCAGATGCTGAGGGGCACGCGGCGATCGCGGCCTTTTCCTCAGGGTCCGGGCTCGGCAACCAGATCTTCCGCGGGATCTCCAGCCTGGGCAGTGCGAACACGCTCAACGAAGTACTGTCGGGGACGCTCGGAATCGTCGTCGCGCCCTGCCGTTCGACGCCGGGTACGTACTGATCGGACGGCTCACCATCTCACGGGGGATCCGTGGCTGACTCTGCCGAAATCGTCGAACCGACCTCCCCGCCGTCCGGCGCCGCGGGCCCCGGCGGATCCGCCCGATCCGCCGGGCCCGACCGGCCGGCCCCGCGCGAAGGTGCGGGACCGGGTCGAGGAGATGCGCAACACCGTGGCCGGCCCGAGGGCCACCGAACCGGCACAGCGCATGCCGGTGCCGGCCCTCGGCTCCGTCCTGACGGTCGCCATGGCGCTGATCACGGACCGGCCGGGGACGCTCGTCGAGTTGCTACGCCCACGCGGCCTGGAGGTGGGCTGATGCGCCTGGCCCAGGCACGGACGGCCGTCGCGGCCGCGGGCGCCCTGCTGCTCGCCGCCGCGGGGCTGAGCGGTTGCGGACTGACCAGCGGAAGCCCGCTGGCCGACTCGGTGCGGCCCGGCTCCATCGGGAAGGGGCGACCGCTGGAGGGCGCCCAACTGACCGTGACCTCAAAAGAGTTCACCGAGCAGATCATCCTGGGCCAGATCATGGGGCTGGTCTTCAAAGCGGCCGGCGCGGAAGTCCTGGACCGGACGAACATCCAGGGCTCGATCGGCGCCCGCGAGGCGGTCAAGTCCGGTGCGGCGGACGGGATGTACGAGTACACAGGCACGGCCTGGATCACCTACCTCGGTCACACCAAGCGGGTCATCGACCCGTACGAGCAGTGGAAGGCCGTACGCGAAGAGGACCGCCGCAACGGCATCACCTGGCTGGCCGCCGCCCCGCTCAACAACACCTACGCGCTGGTCGCGAACCAGGCGAATGCGCGGAAGTACCGGCTGCGCACACTCTCCGACGTGGCACGTCTGACGAAGAAAGACCCGGGCGCGGCGACGATCTGCGGCGGAAGCGAGTTCTCGGTGCGCGAGGACGGCCTGCCGGGCGTGGCGAAGACGTACGGATTCGCCCTCCGGCGCGGGAACTTCAAAAAGATGGACGACGGCGTCGTCTACACCCAGGTCGCCGAGGGCGCGGCCTGCGCCCTCGGCGTGGCGGCCACCACCGACGGCCGCATTCCCGAACTCAAGCTGAAGGTGCTGGAGGACGACCGGCACTTCTTCCCCAACTACAACGCGGCACCCGAGATGAACAGCGCCACCATGAGGAAGTACCCCGCCATCGCCGACCTCCTCACCCCGATCACCAAGCGGCTGACGGGGGCGGAGGGCCAGCGGCTGAACGCGCGGGTGGACGTGGACGGGGAGGACCCGCACGAGGTGGCGAAGGACTGGCTGGTGCGGGAAGGCTTCATCCGGGAAGGCTGACAGACGGATCCGCACGAGCGTCCGACGAGCAGGAGGAGAGCGCCCTGCCGGACGGCCGGGACCGGAGCGCGGCTCATTCTCCCCAGATTCTCCCCAGCGGTCTCGGATGCGTCGCCGGCGCCTGCGATCTGGGCTGCACTGCATCACGGGACCTCGTCTCACGACGGTTACTCAGAGCCAGTCCCGCCGCTTGAAGATGAAGTACAAACTGGTGCACACCACTGCCATCAGAACGAGGGCGAAGGGGTAGCCGAACACCCAGTGCAACTCCGGCATGCTGTCGAAGTTCATGCCGTAGATGGTGCCGACCAGGGTGGGGGCGAAGAGGATCGCCGCCCAGGAGGAGATCTTCTTGAAGTCTTCTACCGAACTTCCCTGACCTGCGGGTATGAGGCTCAGCATTCGGCTGACCTGCGAAGATTCATCTTTCAGGGGCTTTCAGCTTCATCCCGATTTACGCAGACGATTCTCCCCACGCGCTCCCCAACGCTGGTGAAACTCCCCAGATTCTCCCCACCGGACGGTGCCGTCCACCGGCTGGCCGTCCCGAGCGCCAGGCCCCCGAGCCCGTAGGTGGAGCCGCTGGGATAACTGTATGTGATCGGGCGGCAGATTGGGCTGAGCCCTCAATGGCGACCGTGAGCGCGCCCACGGCAGCTCCGCTTCCTGGTCGTTGCGAGCCCTCCAGGACTGATGACGACGCCGGACGGTGGGACGAGGCGGCGGTACTGCTCAGGTTGCGAGCCCTCTCAGGGCTGATGACGACCCGCCCCTACGACGTCGTCCACGGTCAGCTGGACATGTTGTGAGCCCTCTCAGGGCTGGATCACGACCACAGGAGTTCCGGGTCAAGTCAACTACCCCTCCACCGCTGGTCCTCGTTCACTACGCTGAGCATGGGCGTGCCTTCCCGACCCGCGTTCGCAGCGCGGGCCTACTCGGTGACTTGACGATCACTCACTCGGGAAGGTACGCCCTTCGCACGCTCCCCGAGGAGCTGATCCACAAGTCAGGAGCATTGCTCGTTTTTGAACGGGCCTTGGCGCACAGCGATGAACACGTCATCAAGCTGACAGATACAGCCCTCGATGTCGGCGATGGACCAGCCCTTACGGCGGCTTTGCGTTCCATGGAGTTGAGCGCCCCGTTGGGATGAGGCATCAACACCTGCACCGCGTGCGGGGGTGCGATGCCACGGGCATCACCGGTTCTTGCCCTGGCGTTCATCCTCGGTGGCCTGGAACCGGCAGGCCCGCCGCATGGCGGCCGCCTTCGGGCCGGGCATGGGCGGACGACGAGTAGCCGTCTGTTTCCCTGCCCCTGGGGCCAGATGGGTGTTCGGCTCGTCAAGGGCATTCCGATGGCCACTCTTGCCCTATTTCCAGTCGATGTGAGCCCATGTGCCTAGCCATGTCAGGCCATTGAGGTGAACATGATGTTTCAAGGCCACGTTTCAACATCACTGGCTTGACGGGCATGCTCGATGTCGCCTGACGTCGTTCGGCCTTTCCAGGAGGAGCGATCACGAGGGCGGCGCTGCTGCGCAGATCTGTCGCGGCCGCGAAGCGTGCAGAGGGTGCGTCGCGCACCGACGCCTCGCTCGCGACGGGTCCGTTCCTGGCCGGGGCCCCCGCATGGGACCGCGATCCCCTACCTGCCCGACCGTCCTGCTGTAGACGAGAGAGGTATTCATGCGCTTATCCAGCTCTTTGTCCGCTGCGGCTCTCGCTGTCGGCCTCACCTTCACCGCCTCGATCACCGTTGCATCCGCAGCACCTACTTCCACACGCCAGGGGGCAGCGGCTCGGTGCGGCTCTTATGGCGACGACGTACCAGCAACCCAGAGCATGCACTACAAGGCTGGTACCTACTTCCGTACTGGGCCGTACGCGGAGTGCCGGGGATACCCGACACCAACCCCAGGTTGGTCGGGCGCCAGCTGCCGCTTCTACAACGACTACGGGAACCTCTGGTACTACTCCTCCGACTGGAGAGCCTGGGTGTACAGCGGGAACGTGACCTTTCCCATCGATGGCGAGCCCGCGCCCACCAACAGCTGCTGAGTCCACCGCCGCCTGATGGACTGCACTAGCCGCTGAGAACCCAAGGTCTCAAGGGCTGGGCCGCCACCGGCGGCCCAGCCCATTTAGGGTTCGGCAGTTGCAGCAACAGGTCCAGCCGCGTCCTGCGCGGCGGGGACTTCTTCCGCGGCTCCGGCCACACCGAGGCCATCGCCGCCTTCCCTGTCCAGAAGCCCACCCCGTACTTGCGCCGCAGGGCGCGGTTCGACATGCCACCGCGGGCGTCGAACGCACACCGATGGGGTTCTGGATCGGAGGCCGCCGTCGCATGGCGGCCTCCGTCGTCTCGGCCCGGCTCCCGGGTGGCGTGGGTCCGCCCCGGGCACGCTAGCAGCCAGCATCCCGGGCCTCCTCGACAGCTCTCAGAAGCGGGTTAACGAACTTCCGGAGGATGCCGGGTTCCCTGTCCCGGGCCAGCAACCGCAAGCTGAATTCCGGTGCTACGGCCGTCATGAAGTCGAGGGGAGTGTTGGAGCGCAGTACCGGAATACGGTTGTAGGGGCTCGGATGGTCCTCTCCGCGATCCTGATAACCCCAGCGTGACGGCACGGAGCGGTGCGCCACCTCACCGACGTAGCGCACCGCGCCTGAGGTGAAGTCGGCGTTGCGCTCAACGGCGACGGCCGACCCCGCCCGCCCTGGCTGGGCACGGTGCCCTCCTGGGTCGGTGGGGTTTAGAGGAAGGCCAGCGGGACGCCTTTCTCTATGCAGAGCCGCATGACGCCCGCAAGCTGGCGGGCATCCTCGATGTGCTGCTGGAGGAACCGGTCGCTGCCCTCCCGTGCCCACTGGTCGGTGATCGCTCCCAGTCGGACCATCATTGACGCGCACTCGGCAGGCGAGAGGTCGTCACCGCCGTCATCCGGATGATCGAGGAGTGGCTCCAGAGCGGTGGACACCTCGCTCCACGGGCGCTCGCCGCCGAAGCCCCACATCTCGGAGAGGATGATCCCCTCGGTCTCGGCCAGACGCCGCCGGAACGCGGCGAAGCCGCTGTAGGACCAGGAGACATCCGGACTGCTGTTGTCTCCGTCGCCCGGGAAAAGAACCAGCCCCATGTGCCCTCCCTGCTTGCCGAGCACACAGGATCGAGGACATGGGCAGCGTCAGCAACTGGGATGATTCAGTGCCGTATCAGGCAATGTCTGCCCTGTTGGGGCGACGTAATGGCTTCACCGAGGTCTGCCGGCTGCACTTCTGGGGTTTCGCGACTTATGCCGCATCGGGACTGGCTGCTGCAACGGGCCGTCCAGGGACCATCCCCGCGCGGGCGGGGAGCAGGCGGTGAACCAGTGCGCGTACTGCCAAGGCTGGGGACTATCCCCGCGCGGGCGGGGAGCAGCGCCGCCGGCGCCATGTCGGTGGCACTGGCCGGGGGACCATCCCCGTGCGTACGGGGAGCAGCTGGTCTGCCACAACGCGGCGTTCGCCGGCCTGGGACCATCCCCGTGCGTACGGGGAGCAGGAACTGCACTACCTCGCCCACGTCCGCGACGTTGGACCATCCCCGTGCGTACGGGGAGCAGACTTCGCGACCTGCATCGTTAGACGCGCACAGCATGGATTTGAACCGCTTTCGCCAACTCCGGCCATTGCAGGATTTGCACCCTGCCGGCCTCGTCACGCGGGCAGCAGTCCGGCGGACCGCGACAGGCTCAACCGCCGCCGGGCCACCCCCGCGGGTGCGGGGAGCAGCCAGTCGACAGCGGCGCGCCGCCCCACATGGCGGGACCATCCCCGCGGGTGCGGGGAGCAGGCTTCGTGACCTGCATCGTTGCACGCGCAGGACCGGGTTTTGAACCACTTTCACCAACTCCGGCATTTCGTGCAGATGAGGCGTGTCTCCAGCGTGGGAGCCGATCCGTCCATGAAGTTCTCTCGACTCCTGATCTACTGAGCCGGGGAAGTAAAGCAACGGCCAGTCAACAAGCCACCTATCTACGTACCGTATGCCGATGGCTGCCCTCCCTGCTTCCGTGCCCAACGTGGCCGTCCGCGTCATGCTGAACCTCGGAGGCTGCGGCTCCTACGCCAACATTGTTGCCGACTTCGAACCACCAGGCCCTGCCGGAAACTTTGAACTGCTAAACGCCGTACCGAAGTCACGGCTGCCTCCAGAATTCCTTCACGCTTTGCGGGCCGGCTTGCTGGAAGGGCTCAATGGAGTATCGGCCGCCGTGCTACTGACCGACGGCGCCTACCACGAGACGGACTCCTCCGACTACGGATACCGGATCGCGGGGCAAGAGGCCGGCCGGGCAGCCCTCATCGGCGCAGGACTACTACCACCATGCGAGGCCGAAACGCTGCGCTGGGCACACTGGCCGACAAAACCACGAGCGCGGCGACGCCGCCCCTACCAGCCACCACGGCACTAACGCCCCATTCTCGCCCCGCCTCGCGAACACTCCGCCCGCCCGCGACCCTGGGCATACTCCTCATCACCGCCATGGGACGCATCCCCGCACGCACGGGGAGCAGCGTGCCGAACAGCGTAGGGGCATCGAGCTCGGGGGAGCATCCCCGCTGGGGTGGGGAGCAGAGACTCGGGGGCGAGGTTCTCTGTCCCTTGTCTCGAGTAACTGCGCTCTCGCGAAAGCGTTCGCCCAGCGCTATGCGGGTCGAAGAATGGGATCGATCTGTGCCAGGACCTCGTGCAACTGTCGTGCCCCCGTTGCGACACGGTCGTCTGTGTCCCGTGACATCTCCTCGCACAGCCGTATCGCATGGTCCCGGTCGTCGGAGAAGATCGGCCTCGGGGAACTTCGGTCGCGACCACGGCGTCAGCCGCGGCGCCATCCGCACGGCCGTCGCCGACCTCATGCCCGACCACACGGCCATCGAGCAGGAGGACGCCCCGGCCCCGGAGCTGCCGGTCACCCTCGACATGCCCGGCAAGGTCGCCGACTTCCTCCGCACCGCCGAGCTGGAACCCGCCGAGCGCGCTGCCCTCGACCAAGGGGTGACCGTACGGCGCGGCCAGGGCTACACCCTGCGCGTCACCGCCGTCCCCGCCGTGCACCGCCAGCTCCTCGCCCGCTGCCAGCCTCTCGACGGCGCCCAGGGCGTCCGGGCGGTCCCGGCCCAGCGCAAGGCCCGCCGCGAGTACGAGAACCGGGTCAGTGCACTCGTGCCGCCCGGACCATGATCGTTCTCAGCGCCAACGGCTGTACCGATGTTCCCCGAGGCCGGATGTGTTCGGGTCGTTGTCGCAGCGGAACGAGCGGCGGTGGGCGAGCGTCATCTGTGCCCGTCCGCCGGTCAGGACGCGGGGTGCTGCGGGGCGGGCTGGGGAGGCGGCGGGATGCGGGAGCGTTCGACCTTGGACCAGCCCTCAGGGGTCACCCGATAGTAATCCCCGTCGTCGGAGTCCATCCGCGAGTGGGCGTGCACCTTCACACAGCCCTTCTCAAGGCGGTAGGTAAAGCCGCCCATCATGCCGACCACCGGGAAGACGATCTCCACGGCCGGTCCCTCCATCAGTGGAGCCAACGGCGGCAGCAGGTGTTCGGTCTCCTCGAAGCAGCGGCCGGTCTTCTCCCGCAGCAGCGAATGGAAGTGGTACTCCAGCATCTCCGGAGGGGAGGGGAACCGCCGCACCACGACCGGCTCCAGGAGTTCCAGCAGGTGTGTGCGGCCTTGTTCCCGAGCGATGTCCACGGCGCGCCGCCCGTCTCGGGTGCGCTGCGTGCGCCAGGCGCCGTGCGCGAGCAGCCGGGAGACGACAGCGAAGTCCGCGCCGTGCCAGGCCGCCTGATGTAGCGGGGCGAAGCCGCTGCGGTTCCCGGGCCGGGGGAGATTGGCCCAGTGCGGATTCCTCTCCAACTCTTCGAACAAGCCGTTCCAGTCGGCGTCCCGGGCCGTGTCCGAGAACCGGTCCCGCTCCTCTCGGTACCGCTCGTTGAAGCGCTCGCGGTCGGTGAGGCCGTCCCATTGCATGCTGATCATGCAGACACGCTAGCCAACCCAGTCGGGCCCATGCCGAGTCAGCACAGGGAAGCCCTGAGACACCACAAGGCCCTCGGCGACGGGCGGTAACTTGTGGTCCTTCCTCAGCCCTCAGCTGTCGGCCCCGGCGGCCGCCGCCTCACCAGTGCCTGACTCCACACCAGTAGACCCCTCACCAACCACATTGAGCGGGGCGGTGAGGGCGTCGACGAGCCGACGCAGCTGCAGCAGCGTGCCGTCGGCCGTGGCGGCGCCGGCTTGCTCCGCCACGGCGACCGCCGGGTCCAGGACGTCAACCAGCCTCCCAGCACGCACAGCGGCCAGAATCTCGCGCAGGTTCGCCCGGAGGCTGTGAGCGTTCCACTGCATCCTGGCCAGGTCCCGCTCCTCGGCGCAGGGCACCCACGCCCCGCTGCGGTACTGCTGCAGCAGGGCGGCCGCGTCGCGGCGGAGCGCATCGGCCAGGGCATCGGAGGCGTCGGTCATGAGCTGACCAACGAGGCCAGGCACGCGGCCGTGACACTTCCAGAACACGTGGCCGCCCACCCGTCAGCTGACGCCTACCGAATGAGAGCCGTGACTGGATCCCTTAGTCGACGGGCGTGGTCGGGTCGCTCACGCCGATGACCTGGTTGTCGCCGATCACGCGCAACGGTGAAGTCATCGATGGTCGTGTCCTGGAAGTCATACTCGAACGGCTTCGTCCCCGGGGGGTTGATTCCGTCGAGGGTCACCAGCGGCATGTCTCCGGCGTAGAGCTGGCAGTCCGCGTCGGGGTCGTCGGAAGCCCTCGTTGAACTGACCAGACATTTGCACGGTGTTGGCTGCCGTCTGGGTGAACGTGACCCGGCCGCCGAGGAAGTCGGTGTAAGTGGCGTCGCCGATCATCTTGCTCACTCTCTCTGTCGTGGAACCTGTCCGGATGCGAGGCTCCCCAGCCCTGAGCAACTGCGGTGCGCGCGTGGCCGCCCGGCGGCGCATGGCGAGGGTGGGGTTGTCCTGCCAGGGCAGCGCGTCGTCGAGGTACCGGGCGAGGGCCTTGGAGCCGGGCACGTAGCGGCACTGCTGCTCGATGATGTGCCGGGGGACGCCGAGTCGTTGCAGGTGGCGGACGTGTCCGCGGCGAGGCATTTCACCGAACCCCAGCGGCGAAGTGGATCACTGTGCTAGCCGACCATGATCGTTCTCACCGATAACCGCTGTACCGATGTTCCCCGAGGCCGAAGATGCTGAAGACATCGACGATTGCGGTGTGGATCCAATCGCTGTGGTTCGAGTTGGCGACTGCCAGTGCGGACGCGACTATTGTCAGCCCGGCTCTGTCTTTTCGCCGCAGCAATGCTTCCGCGGTCCGCCGGGTGACGAGGGTGTCACCCGGGTCGAGCACGAGCTCCAGCAGCGGCCCGAGGGCTTCCTGCATCTCGGCGAACGCTGCCAGGCCGTGACCGGCATCCGCCCGGTCACGGTAGTCATGACTTCGCCTGAGCTCGCCTAGCGCCACGACAGCCGCACGCCGCAGGTCAGCGTCCACCTGGTTGCCCCCCGATTCCGGTCAAAGTACCGTCGAGGCACCCTACGGGGAGATCACCAGGACAGGCCTCGGCGGGGGAGGGGCCAGCCCCAGCATGGGCGGGGAGCAGACCACCGGCCTGTCCATCCAGACCATCATCGAGGGACCATCCCCGCGCGGGCGGGGAGCAGTTCTCTGCGGGCGGTGACCTCGGTCACCGCCGGACCATCCCCGCCTGGGCCGGGAGCAGCGCTGGGTGGCCGTGGCCGACTCCAGCTGGTTGCACCAGAGCCATCCGGCGCGTGCGGAGCAGGAGAGCAAGCGGACGGTCCCTGGCTGATTCTGGACGGGGTACCGGTGTGCCAGGCGGTCTCTACCTGCCGAGCCCACATCGCCACCGTCTCTGCCGCAGCAACACCGCGCTAGGAGTGCTTCTGCTGGTTATGACCGATCCGCCATAACCAGCAAACCCGTTGCCTGGTCTGCGCGGGGGCGTACGGCGGATTCTCCCTGCTGGAGCGCCATGCAGTATGATCATGAAGCAACTTCGGTCCTCGGGCCGGAACCATGCGTCTGTGGTCCAAGGAAAGACGTCCACCAGCCGGTGGGAGATGCAGGTGCAAGGCCTGCCGGGCGCTCTGCCAGAGGGGCTCTTCCTCGTACGAGGAAGAGCCCCTTTACATTCACCTCTGGCCAGTCCAGTTGGACGCTCTCACACCCCACCAGCGTGGGGCTCGGGCGACCCACGGCCTCGGCGAGCAGGAGCGCGCTCAGGCTTACACACTCCCAAGCAGGGCACTTCCCCCGCGGATGCGGGGAGCAGAACGACGCCGACGACCGCACCATCCTCAACGCGGGGCCATCCCCGCCGGCGCGCGGGGAGCAGCTCTTGGCACACAGCTTCACGTCGAAGTTCCAGGGGTCATCCCCGCGCTGGCGGGGAGCAGCTGTGTTGCAGCCACTGGCAGTTGGGCTGCTCGGGACCATCCCCGCGCGTGGGGGGAGCAGAGCAAGCCGAACCCGTACATGTCGCGCCACGAGGGTCCATCCCCGCAGGCGCGTGGAGCAGCTGGCGTCGGCACTCGGCACCCTCGGGAACCTGGGCCATCCCGCACGCGGGGAGCAGAACGGCTAGCCAGCGCAGCGTGCCAGTCTTGGTGCGGAGAGCAGACGTTTCATCATCGGACGGTGGAGGCGGAGGCAGGGCCATCCCCCGCGGGTGCGGGAGCAGACTCCGGGCTTGATGTACCGGCCGTCGAAGGTGGGACCATCCCCGAGGGTGCGGGGAGCAGGGTGACGCCGACGGCGCAGAGCAGGACGGCGAGGGACCATCCCCGCGGGAGCGGGGAGCAGAAGATCGGCGTGACGAGGAATCTGCCCAGCAGGGGACCATCCCCGCGCGGGCGGGGAGCAGACTACATCGCATCGCTGAACGACACCTGGATCGGGACCATCCCCGCGCGGGCGGGGAGCAGCGAGGGCGTCACGAAGGTCGTGCGGGCAGGTGGGGACCATCCCCGCGCGGGCGGGGAGCAGACTTCGTGACCTGCATCGTTGCACGCGCACAGCACGGTTCTGAACCACTTCCACCAACCCCGATCCGACCGTTGCGACATTTGCATCACGTTGGCGTCGTCGTGCGGGGAGCAGGCCGGCGGCTCAACCGGCGCCCGGCGCCAGGCCAGGGCGGGGGAGCAGCACGCGTTGCCAGCGTAGCCCGGCGGGCCTAGTCGGCATATGGCCCTGTTTTGGCTGCCTTACCCCTGCAGAAGGCCCTCCTCCGCCAGTAACGTTGCGTGCTCACTCGATGCGGATACGGGACTTCGGGGGCGTGCCCAGTGGCGGGGAGCGGACTGACACTCGGTAAGACGATCGTCAAGGCGCGCAGGCGCAAGGGATGGCCGCAACGGGACCTGGCTGCGATGATCGACCGGTCGGAGAGTTGGGTGTCTCAGGTCGAGCGGGATGTCATCCCGGTCAACGGCCTGGGTGCCCTGCGTCAGATCTCCGATGCCTTGGATGTTCCCCTGGCCGATCTTCTCGCTGCCGCGCCGCCTGGACCAGCGTCGGTATCGGCTCGGCGTCGGGCCGCCTCGGCTAGGGTTGTTCGCAATCTTGGTCCAGAGGAGGGGGACGACCCCGTGCGACGCCGCGAACTTCTGGCCGCTGCGGCGGTGGTCTTCACGTCTCCCCTGGCCGGTGCCTCTCCGGCCGAGGCCAGCACCCTCGCGCCCCTGGAAGAGCACCTGCTCTACGGCACTGCCACCGTGCCGAAGCGCGGTGAGGTGTCACCGGCCGGCGTCGCTGCCGAAGTGAAGGCATCCCGGCAGGAATTCCGGGCCGCCCGGTACGACACGCTGGCCCGCAACCTGCCTGGCCGGATCGCACAAGCCCAAGCTCTGGAGCCGGCGGAGACATCGGCCACCGCTGTCGCTGACCTCTACAACATCGCCACTCGGCTGTGCATCAAGCTCGCCGAGGACGGTCTGGTGGCGATCACCGCGGACCGTGCGCTGACCTCTGCGCGGATCGGAGGGGACGCCCTGACGATCGCCGAGGCGCATCGGATGGTGTCCAGTGCCTGGCGCCGCCAAGGCCATCTGGCACGCGCCACCGACATCGCTGTCAAGGCTGCTCAGGACGTACGCGCGGACCGCCGTACTCCCGAGGCAGCCCGGCTGGCTGCGCACGGCTCGCTGCTGGCCACTGCCGCGTACACGGCAGCGAAAAGGGGCGACCGGGACACCGCGCACGCACTGATCGGTGAGGCTGCCGAGACGGCGGAAGCCGGCCGGACGAGCACTGAGGCCCGCACGGACACCGGTACCCAGCAGGTGCTGCTGCACCAGCTGTCGGTCCACTATCTGCTCGGTGACGCCGGGCAGGCGATCGACCTGGCCAGGACCATCAACCCCGCGGCCCTGCCGACCGCCGAACGGCAGGGCCGCTTCTTCACCGACGTGGCCCGTTGCTTCGACCAGTGGGGCAAGCCCGAGCAGTGCTACCGGGCGCTGCTGGCGGCCGAACGGGCCGCACCACAGGAGCTCCGACGCGGGGCGGTAAAGAACCTGGCCAGCGGCCTGCTCCGGCATGACCGGACCCTCCCGGGCGTCCGGGCGTTCGCCGGCCGCGCGGGCGTAGCCGTCAACTGACCCACCCGCAAAGGGATTACTACCTCACAACCCGGTTGCGGATCTACCTGCTCCTCCGGCGGTTAACTCGTCCTCAGCCGCCAGGGCCGCGTACGGCCAGCCTCTCCTCGCCCCTGGCGGCGGTGATGACCACCACCGTCTTCGAGGAGTTGCACCATGGATGCCACCCGTGCCGATCAGCAGCCGCTGCCGGGCCAGCTACGCCCGGCGGGCACCGACGGCATCGACCAGATCCAGGCGGACATCGCTGCAGCTCTGCGCTCCACCATCGTCCTTCCCCCGTACGACGAGGTCCTCCGGCTGATCGACACCCTCAAGAGGCATCTCGGCCCGCTGGTCGAACAGGCCAAGGGGCACGTACAGGAGCACCGCCCTGGCGAGGTCGCCTGGTACCGGGAACACGTCCAGATCGACAACGCCCAGATCCAGCTGCGATCCGGGCCTGGCGACGGGCTGGTGTCTGCCGCCCATCGCCTGCAGAGACTGGCCCGCTCCGTTCAGCAGCTCCACCGCCAGATCCACCACGACCAGGGGGCGTGAGGTGACGCGGTCCGAGCACGGAGCCAGGGGCCGCCACCGCAGCGGTGAACCGCGACCGGACACCTGGCTGGGACGACTGTGGCTGCTGGGTGCATCGGCCACCCTCACGCTCCTGGCCATGACCGCGCAGCAGGACGCCGACCACAGCCTGACAGTCCCGGTCTCCGCACCCGACACCGACCCGGCGCCGCCTGCCCAGGCGTCCACAGACTTCCCGCCGGAATCCCGGTGGGAGAACCGAAGAGAAAGGAACACGCGATGAACGACCTGATCCTCGCGAAGCGCACCGTGCAGGTCGCCCGCAGCCAGGACCGGCTGAGCGACGGCGGCGGCACCGGCAAGGGCGACGGCAACGACTGATCGGAGCCGTAGATGACCGCCATCTCCTCGGCGGTCCGGAGCCTCGGCGGGGACTTCCCCGCCGAGGCGTTCGGCCGCACGTATCGCCTCTGGCCACGCGTCGGCGACTTCTCGGACATGTTCACGTGGGACGACCTCAACCAAATCATCGCCCGGCACCGCCTCGAACCCCCACGGCTGCGGCTCTTCAACGACGGCAGCCAGATCCCGCAACACAGCTACGCCCACCCCGTGGTGTCCAAGCGCCACACGATCTGGCACCGGATCGAGCCCGCCAACCTGCACCACCAGCTCAAGGACGGCGCCTCGCTCGTCCTGGACGCCGTGGACGCACTGCACCCCGGCGTCGAAGACCTCGCAAGCGCGCTGGAGCGGCACTTCCGCACCGACGTGCAGGTCAACCTCTACGCCTCATGGACTCCGAAGGAAGGCTTCGGCGTCCACTGGGACGACCACGATGTGGTGGTCGTCCAACTCGAAGGCGCCAAGCGGTGGAAGATCTACGGCGCCACCCGGATCGACCCACTGCGCGTCGACACCGAGGCACCCGAGCCACCAACCGGGGCCCCGGTCGCAGAGATCGTCCTCCAGGCCGACGACATGCTCTATCTGCCCCGCGGGTGGTGGCACGCCGTTGCCGCCACCGAGGGCCGGTCCCTCCACCTGATCTGCGGCCTCAAGCCCACCACCGGAGCAGACCTCCTGTCCTGGCTCGCAGACCAGCTGCGGGTCTCGAACACCGTCCGCGCGAACCTGCCGTACTTCGCCCCGCCGGACGAACGGACCACATATCTCCAAGCTCTGCGCAAGGAGCTCACCGACAGCCTGCACGAGGGCGTGATCGAGGAGTTCATCAACGCCCGGGGCAGCACCGACCCCGGCCGGCCCATGCCGTCCCTGCCGTTCGTGGACGGCATCCCCGCGGACGAGAGCCTGAGCGTACGGCTCACCGCTGCCGGAGCCTGGTACGGCGTGGACGGGGACGGCCACGTCGTGTTCAGCGCCGGCGGCCAGGAGTGGACGTTCAGCAGGTCGGTCCTCGCCGTGATCAAGCTCCTTCTCAACGGAGCCACCGCAACCCTGGGCGAACTGTCGGTAAGCTCGGGCCTCCCCGTCGGCCACGTCGCAGCCCTGGTCTCCGAGCTGGTCGAGGCCGGCGTCGCCGCCGTCAGCCGGAGAAGGTAGCCGAGGATGTTCACTGCCCCTGAGCCTGCCGTCAGGGACCGCATGCTCTCCGCCCGCAGCCACGCCTGCGCCCTGCTGGGCCTCGCCGACACCGCGGGCGGAGAAGTATGGGGATACGCGGGAAGGACCCTGTCCCGCGCAGTCCGCACGCTCACGGGTGCGGCGTGGTTGCGGCTGGTGAGTGATCCCCAGGGGAAGAGCGGCGGGAAGCTGTGGGAAGGCCCACGGGAGGCGGAACAGTCCCTGCCGCCCGCAGTGCCCCGGCCCCGGCTACTTGGCCTGTGCGACTGGTCGGCCGACGGCTGGGACTACCGAGCCGAGCACTATGAGTTCGTCACGACTCTCCCCGTGGCGAGGAGCCCGGTACTCCACCACGACGCAGATCTCCCGGACACCTGGTGGCAGAGCCTCCACCAGGCCCTGGCACACATCGCGCTCATCCGGACGGGCCGTCAGGCGGTTCGCGAGCAGTACATCCGCCGCCGCGTACCGGAGTTCACCGGCATCACCCCCGGCGAAATCACCTGGACCACGGCCCACGGCGACCTCCACTGGGCCAACCTCACCGGCCCTGCCCTGACCCTTCTGGACTGGGAAGGGTGGGGAACGGCGCCCCTCGGCTACGACGCCGCGACCCTCTACCTGCACTCCCTGCCCGTACCGGACGTCGCCGAGCGCATCCGCAAGGAGTTCACCCACGAACTGGACACCCCGGCCGGCCGGATCGGCGAGCTGACCGCCTGCACAGAAATCCTCCAAGCAGCTCCCCGAGTGCCGTTCTACGCAAACCTGGCCAACGGCGTGCGGCAGCACCTCAGGCGGCTGGCAAACCCACGTTCCGGGTCAGCGCCGTCGAGATTGTGAGTGCGAGGACGAGATCGCAGCGGTCCTCCCGACACCTCGCCGCGAGCCTTGGGACCATCCCCGCGCGGGCGGGAGCAGGGAGACGAGGCATGGGGTGCGCTGGCCACGTCGGGACCATCCCCGCGGGTGCAGGGAGCAGGTCAGCCTACTCACCGTGAGTGGGCTGACCCCGGGACCATCCTCGCGTGTGCGGGGAGCAGTTCGGGGAGCTGGCCGAGAAGCTAGCGTCCGAGGGACCATCCCCGCAGGCGCGGGGAGCAGCTGTTTGACGAGGGGTTGCTGGAGCACGGAGAGGGACCATCCCCGCAGGCGGGGAGCACTGGCGGGCGCAGCTCCGGCAGGCCTGGATGGTGGGACCGTCCCAGCAGGCGCGGGGAGCAGGGAGGCCGGCTTAGCGCCCGCGGGAGCAGTGGTGCTGACGGCGTGCGATGTGCCGCGGTGCGGGACCATCCCCGCGCGTGCGGGGAGCAGGAAGGGAGCCGGCCGATGAGCCGCGCCGTACAGGGGCCATCCCCGCGCGTGCGGGGAGCAGTCTTCGTGACCTGCATCCTTACACGCAGGCCGTCCGCAGGGGAGCCGGCCGCCGCGGAGACGGTCGAGAGGACCTCTGCGAGCTCCGATCGCAGAGGTCCTCCCCACCGATGCAGGAGACAGCGGCCCCGGCTCGAATCCCTCCCGCACGGGCGGCGAATGCCGCAGCCCTCACCTGCACGTCTGCCACCGGCCCGGCAACCCGAACCGGGTCGAGCCGCGTTCACCGATGAGCGGCCAGCGCTGCCGCGAGGCCTTCTTGCAGGTCCTTGACGAAATACTCGGGAACCTCCAGCGACGGGAAGTGTCCCCCGGTTTCGGGCGCCCTCCATCGGGCGATCTGTCGGTACCGTTCCTGTGCCCAGGCGCGCGGACACTTCTCGACGTCGCGGGGATACATAGTGATTGCTGACGGGACGTCGACCCGAAGTTCGGGGTCCAGCGAGTTGTGGCTTTCGTAGTAAATGCGGGCCGACGATGCGCCGGTCCGTGTCAGCCAATACAGGGTGACGTTGTCAAGAACCCTGTCTCTGGAAATCGTCTCGAACGGGCTGTCTTCGGTGTCTGACCACTCGGCGAACTTGTCAAGGATCCAGGCAAGAAGCCCGACCGGTGAGTCGACGAGCGAGTAGCCGATGGTCTGCGGTCGGGTCGCCTGCTGCTTCGCGTACGCCGCGCGGTGGCGCCAGAAATCGCGGGTTTCCTCGGTCCACTCGCGTTCGACCGCGGTCAGCCCGTCCGTTGTCAACCCGGGCGGTCCCTCCGCGAACGTTGTGTGGATGCCGAGAATGTGCGCCGGGAACCTGCCGCCGAGAACCGTGGTGATATTCCCTCCCCAGTCGCCGCCGTGGGCTGCGAACTTGCTGTAGCCGAGCCTTCCCATCAGCTCCACCCATGCGGCTGCGATCTTTTCGGTTCCCCACCCGGTGGTGGCCGGCTTGTCGCTGTAACCGAAGCCTGGCAGCGATGGAACCACGACGTGGAACGCCGGCGCGTCTGCATCTTTGGGATCTGCCAGCTCGTCCACTACATCGACGAACCGAGCGATGCTGTCCGGCCACCCGTGCGTCAAGATCAGAGGAGTGGCATCTGCGCGCGCGGATCGGCGGTGCAGGAAGTGGATTCCCAGATCATCAATGGTCGTGCGGAACTGGCCGATCCGGTTGAGGCGCTCTTCGAACGACCGCCACTTGTACCCGGTGCGCCAGTAGTTCACGACGTCGACGAGGTCGGCGAGAGGGACGCCCTGGTCCCATCGGCGAGGGCCGGGCGCGGCGCGATAGACCGTCTCGGCCTCCGGTAGTCGCGCCGCGGCCAGTCGCGCGCGCAGATCGTCGAGGTCGGCGTCCGTTGCGTGGGCTTCAAATGCTTGCACGTCGCTGGTGGGACGGGGCATGAGACCTCCTGGCCATCGCGGAACCGGCTAAGGTGGTTCTAGCAGCTTTCCGAACCGCACTGGAACCACCTAAGGTGGTTCCATGCGTGCTGGATTCCCTGACTTCCGCCTCGGCAACGTGCTGGCGACCAGCTTCACGGGGACTCTGTCGGAGCGTCATGGTGAAGCTGTGGAGCGCATTCCCACGCCGCACCGACTCGTCGACTGGCTGGGAGTGAACGGCCTTGCCGTGGACTCCTGCACCACTGCCCAGCTCGACCGTGCTCGGGAACTGAGGGAGTCGATTCACGCCGCCGCGACAGCGGTCGCGATCCAGGACGCTCTCCCTGCGTCTGCTGTCCAAGTCATCAATGACTGCAGCGCTCAGGGGCGGGCCGCGGCGTTCCTGACGCCCGAGGGTAATCGGCGATGGCGGCTCAGCTCGGCTTCCTGTGTGGAAGATGTCCTCAGCGTGATCGCCGCCGACGCGATCAGCATCATCGCAGGCGAACGAGACGGAAAATTGGCCCTGTGTGCCTCACCAACCTGCCAAGCTGCCTTCTTCGACACCAGCCAAAGACGCACCCGCAAATGGTGTGACATGAACACGTGCGGGAATCGTCAGAAGAAAGCGCGCTTCAATGCCAACCAGCACAAGAAACCCAGATCAGCGGAGTGATCGGTCTCTCGGGCACGTCTGATGGGAAACGATCACTCAGCAGCCGGGAAGCGATCTCCAAATCCGCCAGAATCCCCTGGCCAGGGTCTCTCGTGAACACCCCGGCGGGGAGCAGAAGTTCAGGTCCGTGGCCATGGACCTGAACAGGGGGCCATCCCCGCATGCGCGGGGAGCACCCATCCACGTCCCGTTGGGCCGTCGGATGTTGGGGACCATCCCCGCAGGCGCGGGGAGCGCACTTCGTGAGCTGGTTGGTGGCCACCAACTTCGCCTGCCACCTGATATCGGGCTGCGGGCCCTCCCCACCTTCGATGAGGGCCGACTGACCGTAACGTCATGTGCTTATTGCGTTGGTGAGTATGGCCAGCAGGGAGAGGTTGCATTGAGCCAGTACTACGACATGGGCGACCAGACCCTATGGAACCCGTCCAACGGGGCCTCCCGACTATTCATGAGCCAGGTGAGCGTCTATCAAGCCGAACTGGGTCTGCCGTCCGGAATTGGCCCCATGCACGCCGACGAGTGCCAGATCGACCCCGTGGCGTTCAAAGCGTTCGTCGACGCCCTGCTCGCGTGGCACCGGAGAACGAGTCACGCAGTCATGGCTGCCCTGTCCGATGGCCTCGTCGCCACGGTGCTAGTCCTGGCGGAGAGAGCAGGCATCGAAGTGAACTGGCCGCCAGCAGGCTTCGCTGAGGGCGACGGCCTCAAGGAGGTTCAAGTCCCGACGGCCCCGGATTCCTCCGAGTGTGCTTGGGTAGCCACCCTGCAGCAGAAGTCACGTGAGCTGGGCCGCTTCATGGCGGCCTAAGCCTGGTCTGCCAGGACACACTTGCGGAGCAGATCGAAGCCAGCTCCGCCCAACATCTGGCGCTTGAGCATCTTGATCCGGTTGACGTGTCCTTCGACGACGTCGGAGGCCCAGGGCGGGGAGCACCGCACCCTCCCGTGGTTCGGGGGAAATGTTGAGGGGACCATCCCCGCGGATGCAGGGAGCAGATCGAAGAACTCATCACCGGCGATGCCTAGCTGGGAACATCCCTGGGGGTGCGGGGAGCAGTTGTCCCGGGGGCGGGCCGCCAGGTCGACGTAGGGATCATCCCCGCAGGCGCGGAGAGCAGATCTATTCAGGGGCGCCGTCTAGCGTCGGCGGGGGACCATCCCCGCTCGTGCGAGTGCCAGGTGGGTACCCGGGGTACCCACCTGGCACTCGCGGCCATCCTCACGGGCGCGGGGAGTAGTCCAATGGAGGGGTCGATAGCCCGTCAGATAGCGACCATCCCCGCGGGTGCGAGGGCAAAGCCGCCGACCTGAGCCGGGCCGAGCGCTTCGCCCGGCTGGCAGGAGCCTCCTCATGAAGCCCGAGTCCGCTCACCTGCCCATTCCCACCAGGAGAACCTGGCTTTCCTCGGGGTGATCTCGATCCGGTCGATCAGGCTCGTGCGGGCCGCTCGGCCGGAACCGGGCGCGCGGTGGGGAACCTGGCCGGGATGCCGGGTGCCGTCCTGGAGCCGTTCACTCGGTAACGGGTCCGGAGTCCTCGTCGGGCTCTGTGTCCTGCCGCGTCGATGTCGGCGGTTCCTGTGCTGTCCGGATCCGCGCGGGCGGGGAGCAGTGGTGGCCAAGCGCCATCGCGTCACCTGACTCGGGACCATCCCCGCGGGTGCGGGGAGCAGGAGCGCTGGCACAACGCCGGTCTCTATCCCCGTGCGTACGGGGAGCAGCGGACCGAGGTACGCCGGGCGTCCTGCGGGGTGGGGCCATCCCCGTGCGTACGGGGAGCAGCTCGGCCTGGATGTAGTGGAGTTGAAGCTGCTCGGGCCATCCCCGTGCGTACGGGGAGCAGACTTCGCGACCTGCATCGTTACACGTGCACACCACGGTTCTGAACCACTTACGCCAACTCCGACCATTGCAGTATTTGCACCCTGCCGGCCCTCGTCACGCGGGCAGCAGGCCGGCGGACCGCGAGAGGCTCAACCGCCGCCGGGCCATCCCCGGATGCGGGGAGCAGCCGCCGCTCCTTCCGCTCCCCTGGTTCTGCCCAGGGGAGCCTCCGGCCTCGGCGCCCCACCGACGTCAAAACGCTTACCCACCGGATCGGCGAACTGGAGCAGCAGATCCTCAACTTCCAGGCCGAACTCGCCGAGCGGAACGATGACCTCGCCGCCGCACGCGCCACGAGCCGGGAACTCATAAGGCCAGCTCAACGCGGCATCACGCCGATCTCGTCAAACCTCGGCGGGCTCTAACGTGGTCCGTCTTGGCCCGAGCCTTGTTCGACTGGTCTTTACTTGGTCAGCGTCCCTTGCAGCGATCACGAATCGTAACGATCAAACCGAGTCTCCAATGTCAATCAGAGACCGGCGCTGGGCTCCCATCTGTCCCGTATCCGCGGTGCTACGAGACACTGCCGGACATGGGGACACCGTGGGATGCGATATTGACGACGACGAGCGCGGCTCTGACCACACTCATAGGTGTCGTGACGGGCGCCGCGCTGAGCAGGCGATCTCAGCACCGCCAATGGTCGCTCGACCGGCAAACAAATGCGTGCGTGGCCGTACTGCGCGAATCATCGACCTTACTCGTCGCACTGTCCGTGTTGAGCGGACGGTGCAGATCATCGTCGGCCACTCCGGACTGGCGGACGTGGAATGAAGCACTTGCTGAGTTGAGTCTCGTCGCAGACCACAACATCGTCGAAGCAGCTAATGCCCTCGATGAAGAGATCTGGCGCGTGCACCTGGAACTGAAGCGCGGGCCGAGTACACCTGACAACTGGTTTGCGCTGCGAGAAAGGGTCGAAGCCACTCGTCTCGCTTTCAATGAACAGGTCCGTCAGCAACTGACCTCGCCTGGTCCGCCCCTCCGTCGACTCACTGGCCGCCCAGCCCCAGATGACCCAGTGTGGGACAGCCCTCGACTGGGCTGAGCTAGCGGTTCACTTCGGGCAGGGCCCGTCCGCGGCACCTGTCGCGGACGTTTCTCGGGCCGTTTCACCGCCTCCACCAGCGGTGATCTGCCCGCGCCCGTCGGGGCAAGGCGCAAACCCGAGAGAAGCGGCGCGGTGGACTGCCAAGTTCCACCCAGCTGTGCCTGAGTGGAATTGCCCGAGTAGGAGTCTGCCGTCATCGAAGCCCTTGTGCGGAGGTTCGAAGATTCCCCCGCATTCGCCGGAAAGATCACTAAGCGTCACGCGTTCCCCGGGGAGCAGCGCTCGGCCCGCAGGATCGAAGCGGCCGGGGGGGGACCATCCCCGCGGGTGCGGGGAGCAGACGTTATCGCAGATTTCGTCTGTGGTGACCCAGGGACCATCCCCGCGGATGCGGGGAGCAGTCTTCGTGACCTGCATCATTACACCCGCACAGCACGGATTTGAACCACTTACATCCACTCCGACATACACGACACCGCCGCCACCACCTCCAGTTGGCCTTAGTGAACAGCGCCAGCACCCTCCCAGCTCGCTGAAGGACCGTCACCGCCGAGGCGGACACCCGGTGCGGGACACAGGTCCCCGGACCAAGGCCCAGGCGGCGTCCCTGCAGGTGCGGGGAAGAGGGCGGGTTGAGGTCGCGGCGGCAGGCAACGGCGTCGCCGGGAGTCATCCCCGCGGGCGCGGGGAGCAGAAACACCCCCAGCTCGGCCAGCACTGCCACCCGGGGCCATCCCCGCAGGCGCGGGGAGCAGCAGGCAGCCCCCGCGAGGACCAGCCCTGGAACGGGGCCATCCCCGCAGGCGCGGGGAGCAGCGAGTCAACCAGGACCGGGAACACAAGGGCTTGGGGCCATCCCCGCAGGCGCGGGGAGCAGGCTTCGTGACCTGCATCGTTACATGCGCACAGCCCGGATTTGAACCACTTCCATCAACTCCGACATACACGACATCGCCACCGCCTCCTCCAAATGGTCTTCGCGAACAGCGCCAGCACCATCCCGCTCGCTGAAGGACCGTCACCGCCGAGGTGGACACCTGACGCGGAGAGCAGGCCCTCGCGACCAAGGCCGAGGTGGCGCCCCCGGGGTGCAGGGAGCAACGATCTGCAGGCGTACGACTGGCCCTGCTGCCGGGACCATCCCCGCGGGTACAGGGAGCAGCCTCACGCCGAGGGAGCAGATCCGCAGCCGCGCTGGCCGGGCCCCTCGTCTCGTTGGGACATCCCTGCGAGTGCGGGGAGCAGCAGTCCACGGGCTTGTCCTGGAACACGGACTGGGGACCATCCCCGCGCGTGCGGGGAGCAGTATGCCGTCCAACTCTCGGTCCCACAGTCCGAGGGGCCATCCCCGCACCCGCGGGGAGCAGCCTCCTGGTCCCGCAGCGCGAGACCGACGACGACCTCGCCGAGGTGAAGGAGTCGGCCTCCGCCGCCGACCGCACACCCGGCGAGGCCGTGGCCTACCGGCCGCCCATGGCCGAGTGTACTGGCAACGACGGCGCCTGCGACCTGCCCGTACGGCCCCCGCACACCCAGTGCCCCTCCTGCCTCGACTGGCCCTGGTGGCGCCGCCGCTACAACCCCGAAGGGAACGCCTGCTCGTCGTGCGCACAGCGAGGACACCTCTACCGGAGGCGAAAGGGATCGTGTGTTCGATTTAGGGGGTTTCGCCGCCCGGCGTACGGGCCTGTGGTTGGATGCCGGTATCGGGCAAAGGGCAGCAGTCGAGCAAGGACCAGCCGTCGACCTCCGCCGCGCGCTGTTGCCCCGGCTGCCACCCGCGGGCCGCAGCCGCGTCGAGCAGGGCCCGGACGGCGCCCGGTTCGTGCAGGTTGAGGGCGGCGCCCCGAACATACCCCACGTCCCCAGAGCCCATGGGGAACCCTCCCGGAACGTACCGGCCGGGAGCCTCGACGAAAACGATGCGCAGCGGGCCGCCGGTGCCATCCGGCTGCGGGTACAGCGTCAGGATCTCGCGACAGTCCGCGGCCCGGCCGCTATCCAGCACATGGTGGCTGTGGCGAAGCGTCCACAAGTACACGCGCCCGTCGGCGACCAGCCGGCGGGGCGTCTTCGGATGGCGGGGCACGAGCCGAGGGTAAGAGACATCCTCGCCGTGTGGCAGCGCCCCAGCGCCCGATCAGTCAACTGCGCGCTGCTCCACGGCTCTCGAAGGAAAGGCAACCCAGGTTCACTTTCGGTACCGTGAGACACGGGATTAGCAAGCCGGACCGCCAACCGGACGCAAGTCCCTCCGCCACGCCCCTGGACTGTCGATCCAGGTCCTTGTTCTCCACCCGCCAGGAGACCGACATGAACGCTCAGACTCCGAACCCCAACGGACGCGAACTGCGCATCAGCGTCACGGACGACGTCTACGACGAGCTCCAAATCCTCGCGGCCAGCGAGCACGTGCCCGCCGAGGAGTACGCTGCCCGCATGCTCGCCGACGACGTGGCTCGTGCACGGTTCCTCACCGGCGCAGGGGAGTTCATCAGCGAGCACGCCGCCGGATTCGCTGAGCGCTTCGGCCCGCACGCCACTGGAGACAAAGCCGCGTGATCTTAACCGTCGACCTGAGCTGGCTCCTGCAGACCGCCCAGGAACAGCTCCCGGGGGACCCCGACGTACTCGATTACGGAGCCCTGGAAGCCGCCCGAGCCCGGCACTGCGCCGTCGTGATGGGCAACACCGTCTACCCAGAGCCGCACCACCGGGCCGCGGCGCTCTTGCAGTCCCTCGTCCGGCTCCCTGCACTGGAGCACTCCAACGAGCTGTTCGCGGTCACCATCGCCGCCGCGTACCTCCGTGCCAGTGGCCGACCCGTGAAGGTGGCCACAGACCAGGCAGCAGACCTCGTCGCCCAGAGCGCGTCCGGGCAGCTATCCGTACGCGACATCGCAGCAGCCCTGCGCACATGGACCCACGGCGACTGAACCTCACATCTTCCCGGTAGACCCCGACCGCTGGCACCGGATCCGGACTCCGCGTGCAGCTGGCGTACGGGATCTCGTCATCCGCTCACGTGCTACCAACTCCGGGCGATCGCACAGTCCTTCGACGGGATTCATGTCGAGTTCGGCCTCAGCCTGCACTCCAAGGCCGGCGCGTTCATCGCCGCGGCTGGCAGCACCGCCAACTTCACCGTCGCCCTCACCTGGCGCCGGAACGAGTCACGCCCGACAAGCGATTAGCGTGTCAAAGTAGCGCCCACCCGCCGACTAGTACCGCATCAGGCAACCTTCCCCTCGTATGCCCCTGACTCCGGGGGTAGAGCTTCGCGCTGCGCGTCCATGTGCACCGCGTAGCCTCACTGCGTGACGCACTCCCACCGCACGTTCGAGAATCCCCCCGCGCTACCCCATGACGTCGTGGCCAAGGCAGTGGAAAGGGCACTTGATGACAGCGCGCTGGAAGCCCCAGCAGCAGTCGCGTTGGTCGGCATCGCCTTGAACGACGACGATCGAGCGTTCATCGAGCACTGCTGTATCAAGGTGGGATCGAGGGCGGCGGCTGGGAGCCAGCTGCTTGGGCTGGCTGGCCTGTGCTTGGGGCACACGGCCCGCAGGTTCGGACAACTCAGTGACCGAGCGGTTGCGCTGGCCGAGTCTCTGGCGACCCGGGCCGAGCTGGACCCGTCGGATGTCGATGGACGAGCCCTCGATGGCCTCGATGACATCCGCTCCTTCCTGCGCCGCGACGACGCCGAGCAGTTTCGCTAGGCCGCGTTCGCCCGGGAGGCCATCCCCGCGCAGGCGGGGCCATCCCCGCGCGGGCGGGAGCAGAGCCCGTGCGCCTCGGCGTCGAGTACGCCGACGGGGTCATCCCGCGCGGGCGGGGAGCAGCCGGCAGGGCGGCCATGATGCGCTCTGGGGTCGGGGCCATCCGCGCGGGCGCGGGGAGCAGGATGCGGAAGGTCGCTCGTGCGCCTCCGCAGAGGGGCCATCCCCGCGCGTGCGGGGAGCACTCACCGCGGGATACCGTCTTTCCCGCTGTCGCGGGACCATCCCCGCGGGTGCGGGGAGCACGACCCCGCACAGCGGTCGACCTGGACCACCCTGGGGCCATCCCTGCGGGCGCAGAGAGCACATGGAGAACCGCACCATCCACTTGGCGGCTTCGGGGCCATCCCTGCGGGCGCGGGAGCAGTCCGCCGCGAGGTCGCGGATAGAGGGGACACGGGGGCCATCCCCGCGGGCGCGGGGAGTATGCCTCGTAACCTGCATCGTTGCACGCGTACAGCACCGTTCTGAACCACTTCCACCAACTCCGGCATTCGCGAAACCACAACTGCGTCATCCGGTCGGACTTCGTGAACCAACACCAGCCGGCACCGTCCCGTCTCGCTGAAGGATCGTCACCGCTGACGCGGCCCCCCGGGACGGGAGAGCAGACCGCCACAGCGAAGGCCGAGGGGACGTCCCCGCGGGCGGGGGGAGAGGATCCGGTTACCGGCAAACACTGCCAGCTCCTCGGGACCATCCCCCGAGCATGCGGAACCAGGGACAGCCTCTCAGCTTGGCGTTTAACCATCGGGCCCCTGCGGATCGGGGCTAGGCCGTTTCTTTCGGATCATCGTGCGGACCAGATGTGGATGGCCGCCAGGTGGAGTGCTGCTTGGTAAATGGTGGCGGTCTTGTCGTAGCGGGTGGCGAGGCCGCGCCACTGCTTGAGTTTGTTGATGCAGCGCTCGACCGTGTTCCGCTGCTTGTAGGCAATCTTGTCGCAGGCGGGCGGGCGGCCTCCGGCACGGCCCCGCCGCCTGCGGTTGGCGATCTGGTCGGCCGACAGCGGGATGACCGCCCGGATCCCGCGGTTGCGCAGGTGGTCACGGATCGCGCGGGACGAGTACGCCTTGTCGGCCAGGACGGTGCTGGGCCGCACCCGTGGCCGTCCGCGCTGTCGGGGGACTCGGATCTTGGCCATGACCTGCTCGAATGCGGGGGCGTCCCCTGCCTGGCCAGGCGTCAGGATGAAGGCGAGGGGCCTGCACCGGCCGTCCACGGCGAGGTGGATTTTGGTGGTCAGTCCGCCGCGGGACCGTCCGAGGGCATGGTCGGCGGGCTCGTCGGCCGGGGCCCCTTTTGACGGGCGCCGACGGCGTGCTGGTGGGCACGGACGATCGTGGAGTCGACCGCGACAACCCAGTCGAGGTCACCTTCGGCGTCGGCCTGGGCCAGGAGCGCAGTGAAGATCCGTTCCCACGTGCCGTCGGCCGCCCACTTCCGCAGCCGGTTGTGGGCGCCTTTCCACGACCCGAATTCGGCGGGCAGGTCCATCCACGGACAGCCGGTCCGGTACTTGAACGCGATCGCGTCGATCACCTGCCGGTGATCCCGCCACCGACCACCCCTCCGGGGTGTCCGGTCCGGCAGCAACGGCTCAATCCGGGTCCACTGCACGTCAGTTAACGACACAACCAGATCAACGATCAGATGATCCGGAGGAAACGCCCTAGGACAAGGCGCTCGGCGAACAGGGCAGCGGATCGGCTGGCGTCCAGGTGCAGACGTGTCATCCTGAGCGTCGCCTTGCGATGCTTCGTCGGCACAACGTTGGCCACTGTGCGGCAGACTCTTCCGCAATCGGTCTGCCGTACGACGACGAGTTGTTCAGGGTCGCACGAGGTGATGACGTCGGTGGCGTGGCTGGAGAGGATGACCTGCAACTCTGGCCGTGCTTTGACGGTTTTGCGCAGATACCGGGTGAGAGCATGCTGCAACTGGGGGTGAAGGTGCGCCTCAGGTTCCTCGATGACGAGCGTGACATGAAAGGGAGTCGCGGGAAAGAAGGAATCTTCCTCCGAGTCCGCTTCGGCCTGTGCCTGAACGAGGCTCTCGCGCACCTGCTGCTCCTCCGCCTCTTCCGAAACGGGTTCGATGCCAGAGGTGGACTGCTCACGCTGAGATGGTTCTTGAACGGATTCCATCAGCGGGTGTTCGGAGGAATCAGGTATTGCAGCCAGAGTCACCGCAATATGTAGCAGATTGACGTACCCGAGCCCGGAAACCTCCAGGGGCCGGGCTGTCGTGCGCCCTTCCATCACCGCGAGCATCAGTTCCAGAACGCGGGCTAGATACGAGTCATCAACGACCTGCCCTCTGATGTAGGGCCACTGAGGGTTGACACCGGCTGACAGCGTTGCGAGGTGCCCGCGGATTCGCTCCTCAAGGGCGTCGATGATGTCGTCCTTCGCCAGCTCCTCCAGGAGGTTGGAAGCGCGCACTCGAAGAGGCACCAGGCTGCGACTCCCGTTTAGTCGCTGCTGCTGGGCTCGCAGGAGCTCGATGAGCATGCGGGCTTCACGCCTCGCCAGCTCGTCCAGCGGATGACGCCAGGCCGGCAGGTAGATCAGCTTGAAAGGATCAAGCTCCTGACCCATGCCGTGCAGGAGGTCGACCTTGGGGCTGATGGTCCCTAGCTTGCGATTGAGGGAGACGCTCCAGCGCTTCGCGACTGTGCCGAGGCTCTGGTACTGCGCTTGATGCAGCTGTTGCCCAAGCCGCCCCTCCGCAGCTGCATCCGGCCCGAGCGAGTACTCGACGTCGATACTGCGCGTGACCTCCCTGGGGCCGAGCGCGGAGGAACTCTGTCGAGGGAAGGCCGGGAAGCGGCTGGGATGGGCGAGATAGAGGGCGTCAGCGATCGTGGAATTCCCGGCGCCGTTAGCACCGATCAGAACGCTGAACCGCCCAGGCAACTCGCAGACCAGCTCGTCCTTGGCACTGGCCCGCAACCCGCATACCTTGATCCGACTCAGATGCACCCCGACCCCCAACGAAAGCCATGTGAATGGCCGGTTGCCATCATCGCTGACCTTCAGACCGCTGGCAGGCAACTTCCGATTACGAGGTCGTCCACGGTTGGCGGTGAGGCGTCGAGGATCCCGCTGAGACTCGATGTTCACATCTCTTGCGTGCTCAGCAGCGTCAACCGTCCTCTGCTCGGAGGTGGTTTCTGTTGGTGGCTTCTTGGGCGAGGCGCCCGTGAAGCCCCTGCACCGTCACCAGGCAACAAGCTAGCTTGCGATGTGCGCGGTTGCCATGGCGAAGGGCGGCCAGGTGGCCGACAGTGTCAGCTTCACTCCGGCCGCCGGGGCCTGCCCCGCCTGCACGCTGGCGCCCATCACCGTCGTCGTACCGCCCTTGCTCACCTGCTCGGTGGTGGTCCAGCCGGTGGTGGGGCCGGTGATGTTGGCCAGCCCGCGTCCGTGATCGCCCTGGTGACGTTCCGAGGGCGACGGTGGCCGGCAGTCGCACCATGTAGATGCCGGTCGGGTCCTGAACCTCCACAGTGAATCCCGTGGCGCTCGTACAGCTGCCGGACGGAGCTGCCCTGGAGGACGTTCAGGTGGACGGGCAGGCCGTCGGAATCGGTCCGGTCCAGCAGCGTGCGCAGGACGGCCGAACCGAGCCCCCCGGCTCTGGACACCCGCCGCCTGCGCGGCGGCGTCCGAAACCCAGCACCCGGTGCTGAGCACCCCCAAGGCCACGATGCCCCGACTCAGCCCGAAAACCACCCGCCACGCACCCTGCTCCGTGCCGATGAAGTCCGTCCTGCTGTGGTGCGAGGCGGCTCCCACGATTGTTTCGCTTTGGTGCATCCCGGAGGCCCACTACTCTCCGTGCTGAACGGCCTTCCCAGATGGCACGGTAAAGGCGAGGCTTGTATGGCCCGATGCTCGCGAGCGCTGGGGACCGCCCGGATCGGAGCGCGGCTCATTCTCCCCAGATTCTCCCCAGCGGTCTCGGATGCGTCGCCGGCGCCTGCGATCTGGGCTGCACTGCATCACGGGACCTCGTCTCACGACGGTTGCTCAGAGCCAGTCCCGCCGTTTGAAGATGAAGTACAAACTGGTGCACACCACTGCCATCAGGACGAGGGCGAAGGGGTAGCCGAACACCCAGTGCAACTCCGGCATGCTGTCGAAGTTCATGCCGTAGATGGTGCCGACCAGGGTGGGGGCGAAGAGGATCGCCGCCCAGGAGGAGATCTTCTTGATCTCCTCGTTCTGTTCGAAGCCGGCCTCGGCCAGGGCCCGCATTTCGGCGTTCTGCTGCTGGTTCACCAGGGTCGCGTTGACGGTGAGGATGTCCTGCAGGGCCTGCCGGAAGCCGTCCACCCGTTCCGTGGTGTGGAGTGCGTGGTCGGCCACATCGCGCAGATAGCGGCGCAGTTCCTCGTCGATGGCGTATTTCTCGAAGCCCGCGGTCAGACTCTCCAGCATGGTGTTCAGCGGGCGGGTGGCACGCTGGAACTCGACGACCTCGCGGGAGAGTTCATAGATACGGCGGGAGACCCGCGGGTCGCCGCCGAAGACCTCGGTCTCGATTTCGTCGATATCGGTCTGGACGCCGTCGACGACCGGCGCATAGCCGTCGACGACCGCGTCGAGGATCGCGTAGAGGACGGCTTCGGGGCCGCGCTTGAGGAGTTCGGGGGTGTCCTCCATGCGCTGGCGTACGGCGGAGAGGTCGGGCGCGCCGCCGTGCCGCACGGTGATCACGAAGTCGCGGCCGACGAAGACATGCAGCTCGCCGAAGTCGACCTCCTCGGCATCGTCGAGGTAGCGCGCGGCGCGCAGCACCACGAAGAGGGTGCCGCCGTAGCGCTCCAGTTTGGGCCGCTGGTGTGCCTCCAGGGCGTCTTCGATGGCGAGCGGGTGGAGGTCGAACTCCGAGGCCAGGGTGACCAGTTCGGCGGGAGTGGGGCGGTGCAGACCGATCCAGGCGAGGGTGCCGGAGGTGGCGCGCTGCTGCCGGAAGGCGTCGGCGAGCGTGTCATGCGTACTGACCCGGCGGCCGTCGCGGTAGAGGGCGGCGCTGATGACGCTGCTGGGGGTTTCGGCCGGCGGTTCCGGTGAGACGGAGTCGTCGGGGGCTTCTGCGGGCGGTGGCCCCGCGGGCCGCTTCTTCGCGGGTTTGCGCAGGCCGCGCAGGCCACGCTGCCGACGACCGGGAGGCTCAGAGCTCACGACAGAACGGACCTCCGTCACAAGGGGGATGAACGGGCACACAGAATCTCGACGCAGGATATCTGCCGAGGATGTCAGCACAGGTCAGCGGCCATGGTGCAGGATGGAACCGGACGCGACGCGGCGTGTGTCGCGTCCGCCGGGCTTTATATGTTTATCTCTACAATTGTGCGATGCAGATACCGCAGACTTCCAGCGCTCCCCTGGGTGAGGTGATTCGGTGAACGGCCCCGATGCCACCGACGAGCAGTGGGAAGGGCTCGCCGAGGTCGTCCCGCTCCGCAGCAGTCGCGAATGGCCTTCCTGGCCCGACCACCGCGCCCTCCCCGAGGAGGAGCCGGCGGAGCAGATGCGGCGGTTCATCGTCATCCGCGTCCAGACCTTCGCGGACGCCCGTGAGGTCGCCGAGTACCTGATGGCGCAGATCCCCGTCCTGCTGGATCTCAGCAGCGCCGACACCGATGTCGCCAAGCGCATCCTGGACTTCTCCAGCGGAGTCGTCTTCGGACTCGGCAGCGGGATGCACCGCGTCGACACCAATGTCTTCCTGCTGGCGCCCGTCGGCACCGAGGTCGCGGAAACGGCACTCGGGGGCATCCCCCGTTCGTAGGAAGAGCTGTTGGGCGTAACGGTTCTCCGGTCGGGCCGCTGCATAGCGTCCCCGCATGCATACCGACACTGTGCGGCCGGCGGTTACCGCATTACGGCTGTCCGCCTTCAAATCCCACCGCGGCGTCACCCTGCCGCTCACCCGGCTGACCCTGCTGAGCGGCGAGAGCGGAAGCGGTAAGTCCAGTGCGCTCCAGGCCTACGAGATCCTCGCCCGGCTCGGTAGCGGGGAGTCGCTCGCGCGGGCAGTGGGGGAGGTGGCCGGCAGCCCGGCGGCGTGTGTGCCGGCGGGGGCGCGGCCCGACGAACAGGGGCGGCGGGGATTCCGTATCGGCTGTACGGTCGACGGCCCGGTCGGCCCCGTCAGTCTCGATCTCGCCGTCCAGGCCGAGCCCGAACTGCGCATCGTCGGGGAGCGGTTGACCGGTGGCGGCGAGACCTTGCTGACCACCGCGCTCATTGATCCGACCCGTCCCGCGGTCCAGGCGGCCTGGTATACGGCGGGTGCGACTCCGGTGACCCGTGCCCCGCTGCCCGACGACCGGCTCGGCACCTCGCTGCTGCCGTTGCGCGTCGCGGGCAAGACGCCGGGGCAGCGGCTGGTGCTCGCGGCGGCCGAACAGGTCGTGGTCGCGCTGCGGTCGGCCTTCGTGTGCGACCCACGGCCGGAGGCCATGCGGGGAGTGGGGGCGGTCGGTGCGGGTACGAGGGGCCGCGACGGGGACGGGGTGCGTGCCGAGGGGCGGCTGCGGCCGTCCTGCGACAACCTGCCGGCGGTGCTGGAGCGTACGAGCCAGGAGTGCGCGCGGCGGCATGCGGTGCTGGTCGCGGCGGTACGGGAGGCATGCGCCGGTCCCGTCGAGGGGCTGCGGGCCGTGGCGCGACAGGCGGGCGGGGCGGCGGGAGGGGCCGCCGGTGCCGGTGTGGCCGCCGGGCCGGGTGGTGCGTGGGGGGCGCGGGCCGGTGCAGCGAGCGGGGCCGGTGTGCGGGCCGTACTGGACCGGGGGGAGCTGGGCGAGCTGCCCGTCGAGCAGCTGGGCGATGGTGAGCTGCGGTTTCTTGGGCTGGCGCTGGTGCTGCTCACGGGGCCGGACGTGCTGGCGATGGATCCGGTCGGGGAGGTCCCGTCCGCTCATCAGCAGATGACGGTGCTGGCGGACGGGATGGACCGCTGTATGGACCCCAGGCAGGCCCGCGAGCTGGTGTCGCTGGCCCTGCGGATGACCGAGCGCGGGCATGTACGGCTGCTGGGGACGGTGCGGGATCCCTCGGCCGCCGAGGGACTGCCCGGCGTACAGGTGCTACACCTAGGGGTATGAGCGAGGATCTTCATGCGCTGCAGCGACGCCTGGCCGAATTCGCGGCCGCGCGGGACTGGCAGCAGTACCACACGCCCAAGAACCTGGCCGCGGCGCTCAGCGTCGAGGCCGCCGAACTCGTCGAGATCTTCCAGTGGTTGACGCCGGAGGAGTCGGCGAAGGTGATGTCGAACCCGGGGAAGGCCGGCCGGGTCGAGGACGAGGTCGCGGACGTGCTGGCGTATCTGCTGCAGTTCTGCGAGGCGCTGGGGATCGATGCCCTGGCGGCGCTCGCCGCGAAGATCGAGCGCAATGAGTCGCGCTTCCCGGCGGTCCGCTCGGCACGGCCGGACCGGCCGCGGGAGGGCGAGGAGTAGGGCGCGAGGCGCGAGGGCGCGGGGGCGCGGGGGCTCAAGGAGAGCGGGGGCCAGGAGCGCAGGGGCGGGGTCGGCGGGGGTGCCGGCTCCGCCCCCGCTGCGTTTTCGGGTCCGGGGCGCGGCGGGGGTCCGGTCCGTGTTCGCTTCGGAGGATTCGCGTGGCTTGTGCCGGTGGTGTGAGGGGTGGGGGTGCTGGGGCGGGAGGGGAGGGAGCGGGGCCGTAGCGACCACTTGTCACTCTCCGGAGTTACAAACCTCTCCACACCGCCTTGCTTGTCCACAGATTTGCGAATTCCCCTGGCTTTTTTGGGTGTTCGCATTCACTCTGGGTAGTGGAAACAGTGCAGGGTGCATGCGAATGGAGAGGGAAGGAGGGAGCGGATGGACGCGGTGCGGATCATTGCGGCCAGTCGGCGCGGGCTGGCAGAGGCGAACACGGTTCAGGGAGTGATAGTCGAGGCATGGCAGGCGCAGGCCCTGGCGGAGGCGGTCGGCAGCCATCTCGCGATATTCGGGCCGTACGAAGTGCGGTCCAGGGCCCGGGGACTGGGCGATGCAGGCGGGCGGTTCAGCGGGGGACTGCTGTGCCCGGCGTCGGTCACCGGCGGGCTGCGGGCGGCTCAGCTGTCCGAGGTGCGTGATGCCAAGGCGGCTTTAACCGGCCTGTGCCGACTGCTGCGAGAGGTGTGCGAAGCGCTGGTGGCGGTGGTGCTGCTGGCGGATGAGGAGGGGATGTACTGGACCTGCGTCGAGGCGATGGACACGGTCGACGAATCGAGAGATCGCGTGGCCGGAATACTGGAGAAACTGGAGGTGCGCGACCGGAACCCCGCCTGATGTACAACTGCCTGAGCACAGCTACGTGAGAACGGCTACCTGAGCACAACATCACCGCACCGACCGCGACCACGCGGTACGCCGGCCCCGAGCGGTGCCCCGTCGCCTGCACGGTCCCCCCGGTGCCCCCTGCGCTGCTCTCGACCCGCGCTGTCCCCGCTTCCCCTCCGGCGCCCGGCCCCCCGCGCCACCCACGCCGTACATGGGCGCTCGCAACCTCGTAACAGCACCGGCGTCCCCCCCGGCCACCTCGCCCCACCCCACCCCACCCCACCCGCCCTGCCGACCGCCGGGTCACGGAAATGCTCTCCGACGATTGGGGCGTCGTGCGGAGTGCAGGATGGAGGTATGGACCTACGAATCTTCACCGAGCCCCAGCAGGGCGCGTCCTACGACACCCTGCTGACGGTCGCCAAAGCCACTGAGGATCTTGGATTCGATGCGTTCTTCCGCTCGGACCACTATCTGCGGATGGGAAATGTCGACGGGCTGCCCGGCCCGACCGACGCCTGGATCACGCTGGCCGGCCTCGCTCGGGAGACCCGGCGCATCCGGCTCGGAACGCTTATGACGGCGGGCACCTTCCGGCTGCCGGGTGTGCTGGCCATCCAGGTGGCCCAGGTCGACCAGATGTCCGGTGGGCGGGTCGAACTCGGTCTCGGAGCGGGCTGGTTCGAGGAGGAGCACAAGGCGTACGGCATTCCGTTCCCCAAGGAGAAGTTCGGGCGGCTGGAGGAGCAGCTGGCGATCATCACGGGCCTGTGGGCCACCGGGACAGGAGAGGAGTTCAGCTACGACGGGACCTACTACCAGCTGGAGAATTCGCCCGCACTGCCCAAGCCCGCCCAGGGCAAGGTGCCGGTGCTGGTCGGCGGGCACGGTGCGACACGTACGCCACGGCTGGCGGCGCAGTACGCCGATGAGTTCAATATCCCCTTCGCCTCGCTCGAAGACAGTGAGCGCCAGTTCGGACGGGTGCGGGCGGCCGCCGAGGCCGCCGGGCGGAAGGGCGATGAGCTGGTGTACTCCAACGCCCTTGTGGCATGCGTCGGAAAGGACGATGCCGAGGTGGCGCGCCGGGCCGCGGCCATCGGGCGCGATGTGGACGAGCTGAAGGCCAACGGCCTCGCGGGCTCACCCGCCGAGGTCGTCGACAAGATCGGCTGCTATGCCGCGATCGGCGCGTCCCGTGTCTACCTCCAGATGCTGGACCTGGACGACCTGGACCACCTTGAGCTGATCTCGACGCGGGTGCAGTCGCAGCTGAGCTGAGCTGGGATGAGTTGAGGTGAGCTGAGTTGAGTTGAGGTGAGCAGTTGAGTTGGGGTGAGCTGAGTTGAGTTGGGGTGAGCTGAGTTGAGCTGACGTGGGGCGGAGGGGAGGGGGAGGGAGGGGAGGGGCTGGAGAGCAGCGCCTGACTTGGTCAAGGTGCCGGGGTGGGGAGCGCGAGGAGCGACTCGGTGGGGCGTCGCTCGTTTGGATGGTGGGCGAGGCTTCGGCGCACCCGCATGTGGATGGCTGAGGGGAGAGTGCCAGCGACCGGCCCCATATCCATCACGGAGGTCAGCATGCTCGCCACGATGGCGGAACACGGATGTCCGTCCGAGCACCACACCACGAATATCAAGGCGGATGGGACTCACGTTCAGGAATGCCACGCATGTGGGTACACCATCACGCACGAGCGGCAGGGAGGGGATAACAATGCCTTGCCCAGCGCCGCCGCCCGTCACTCCGGCCGAAGCTCTCGCTGAGAAGGGTTGAAGCCCAGGCGCGCAGGTCGACGAGAGGTCCGGTGGGCGGGGCGGTGCTGCTGGAAATTCGGTGCGGAGTCGGTTGGTTGCGGGAATACTCGGACGGGTGTTCCTGACGATAACGACCACCGGCAGCGCTGACCGTCCCGCGACCGATCTCGGGTTCCTGCTGCACAAGCATCCCGACAAGGCGCAGCAGTTCTCGATGTCGCATGGCACCGCACACGTCCTCTATCCGGAGGCCGACGCTCAACGGTGCACCGCCGCACTGCTGTTGGAGGTCGATCCCATCGCCCTGGTGCGCAAGGGGCGTGGCAAGGGCCGTGGCGGCGCGCCGGATTCGGCGCTGGGGCAGTACGTCAACGACCGCCCGTACGCGGCGTCTTCGCTGTTGGCGGTGGCGCTGCGGAGTGTCTTCGCGAGCGCGATGAAGGGGCAGTGCGCGGCACGGCCCGAGTTGGTGGCGCAGGCGCTGCCGTTGCGTATCGAGGTGCCGGTGCTGCCTGCCCGGGGCGGCCCGGAGCTGGTGGACAAGCTGTTCCGGCCGCTGGGTTGGACGGTGCGGGCCGAGTCACTGCCGCTGGACGAGACGTTCCCGGAGTGGGGCGACTCGCGCTACGTACGGCTCGTCCTGGAAGGGGAGTGTCGGCTGGCCGACGCGTTGCGGCATCTGTATGTGCTGCTGCCGGTGCTGGACGACGCCAAGCACTACTGGGTCGCGCCGGACGAGGTCGACAAGCTGCTGCGGGCCGGCGAGGGCTGGCTGGAGGACCATCCGGAGCAGCGGCTGATCGTCGGTCGCTATCTCGCGCGGCGCTGGTCGCTGACACGCCAGGCGATGGAGCGGCTGGAGCTGGAGCGGCTGGCCGAGTCGGATGACGTGGTCGCCGAGGAGCTCGACAACGCCGTGGACGAGGAGGCGGACACCGAGGAGAAGCCGGTGCCGCTCGCCGTCCGGCGGCGGGAGGCGATCCTCACGGTCCTGCGCTCGGCCAGGGCGGCGCGGGTGCTCGACCTGGGCTGCGGGCCGGGCCAGCTGGTCGGTGCGCTGCTCAAGGAAGGGCAGTTCACCGAGATCGTCGGCGTGGATGTGTCGATGCGGGCGCTGCACGAGGCGCGGCGCCGGCTGCGGCTGGACCGGATGTCCGAGCGGCAGTCGGAGCGCATACGGCTCGTACAGGGGTCGCTGGCGTACACCGACAGCCGGCTGAAGGGGTACGACGCGGCGGTGCTCAGCGAGGTCGTCGAGCATGTCGATCCGGCGCGGCTGCCGGCGCTGGAGTATGCGGTGTTCGGTGCGGCCAGGCCGCGCACGGTCGTGGTGACGACGCCGAATGTCGAGTACAACGTGCGCTGGGAGTCGCTGCCGGCCGGCCAGGTGCGGCATGCCGACCACCGATTCGAGTGGACGCGGGAGGAGTTCCGGCAGTGGGCGGGCGCGGTCGCCGACCGGCACGGCTACGAGGTGAGCTTCGGCCCGGTGGGCCCGGACGACCCCGAGGTCGGCCCGCCCACCCAGCTGGCGCACTTCCGTATGGCCGGTGACGACGATGGCGGCGGCGGGGGCCCCGAAGGC
This sequence comes from Streptomyces tubercidicus, assembly GCF_027497495.1. Lineage (GTDB taxonomy): Bacteria > Actinomycetota > Actinomycetes > Streptomycetales > Streptomycetaceae > Streptomyces > Streptomyces tubercidicus. Next base: position 1,859,260 of record NZ_CP114205.1, on the reverse strand, counting down.
GGCGGGACCAGCAGGGAAGGCCAAGGCAGCCGGGAAGGCCAGGAAAGCCGGGAAGGCCAGGGGCCTGAAGGCGGCGGCAGTGGCGCTGCGGACCGCAGCGCTTCGGCCAGGGGGAAGGAGGCGGCGGCATGACGAACGACGACCGCAGCGAGTACGGCGCGGAGAGCCCGCATCCGCACGAGAGCCGGGGCCAGCCCACGTACGAGGACTCGCACGCGCACGAGAGCCGGGACCAGCCCCCGCACGAGGACCCGCACCCGCACGACGACCACCCTCTCCCCAAGAAAACGCCCTCACCCGAGAACACGCCCTCACCCAAGAACCGCCAGGCCCCCGAAAGCCAGCAAATGACCACCACCCACCAGAAATGCGGCGGCCCCCCGGACCCCCGCCCCCAGCCGGCGGCGCCGCGTACCCTCGCCGTGCCCGACCTCTCCCTCGTCGTGCTGATCGGCGCCACCGGCTCCGGCAAGTCCACCTTCGCCGCGCGGCACTTCCGGCCGACCGAGGTGCTCTCCTCCGATGTCTGCCGGGGGCTGGTCAGCGATGACGAGAACGACCAGAGCGCCAGCGGCGATGCCTTCGACGTGCTGCACTACATCGCGGGCAAGCGGCTGGCCGCCGGGCGGCTGACGGTCGTGGACGCCACGAATGTGCAGTCCGAGGCGCGCACCCAGCTGGTGCGGCTGGCCCGGGAGCACGATGTCCTGCCGGTGGCCATCGTCCTGGACGTACCCGAGCAGGTCTGTGCCGCGCGCAATGCGGCGCGCGCCGACCGGGCCGGGCTTCCGCGCCGGGTGATCCAGCGCCACCAGCGTGAACTCCGGCGTTCCCTGCGGCACTTGGAGCGGGAGGGCTTCCGCAAGGTGCACGTCCTGCGCGGCGAGGAGGAGGTGGCGTCCGCCGAGGTCGTCACGGAGCGGCGGTTCAACGATCTGCGCCATCTCACCGGCCCGTTCGACATCATCGGCGATATCCACGGCTGCCGTTCCGAGCTGGAGACCCTGCTCGGCAGGCTGGGCTATGCGCTGGTGCGCGACGCGCTCGGCCGGCCGGTGGACGCGGCGCACCCCGAGGGCCGTACGGCGGTCTTCGTCGGTGACCTCGTCGACCGCGGGCCGGACAGTCCCGGAGTGCTGCGCCTGGTGATGGGCATGGTCGGGGCCGGGCACGCCCTGTGCGTGCCGGGCAACCACGAGAACAAGCTCGGCCGCTATCTCAAGGGCAGCAAGGTCCAGCACACCCATGGGCTCGCCGAGACCATCGAGCAGCTGGACAAGGAGGACGCCGCCTTCCGCACCGAGGTGGGGGAGTTCATCCGCGGCCTGGTCAGCCACTACGTGCTGGACGGCGGCGGGCTCGTGGTGTGCCACGCCGGGCTGCCGGAGAAGTACCACGGTCGGACGTCGGGCCGGGTGCGCTCGTTCGCGCTGTACGGCGACACGACCGGCGAGACCGACGAGTTCGGCCTGCCGGTGCGTTACCCCTGGGCCGAGGACTACCGCGGCCGCGCGGCCGTCGTCTACGGCCACACCCCTACCCCGCGCGCCAACTGGCTCAACAACACCCTCTGCCTGGACACCGGCTGTGTCTTCGGCGGGGCGATGACCGCGCTGCGGTGGCCGGAGCGCGAGCTGGTGGACGTACCGGCGGAGCGGGTCTGGTACGAGCCCACGAAGCCGCTCGCGACGGAGGCCCCGGGCGGGGCGGACGGCCGTCCGCTCGATCTGAACGATGTGACCGGGCGGCGGATCGTGGAGACCCGTCACATGGGCCGGCTCGCGGTCAAGGGGGAGAACGCCGCGGCCGCGCTGGAGGTGATGAGCCGTTTCGCGATCGACCCGCGGCTGCTGCCGTACCTCCCGCCGACCATGGCGCCCTGCGCGACCTCGGCGGAGGAGGGGTACTTGGAGCACCCCGCGGAGGCGTTCGCCGGATACCGGGCCGACGGTGTGCGGGAAGTGGTGTGCGAGGAGAAGCACATGGGGTCGCGTGCGGTGGCGCTGGTGTGCCGCGACGAGGCCGCGGCCGGTGAGCTCTTCGGTGTGCCGAAGGGGGTGTCCGGCGCCCTGTACACCCGTACCGGCCGGCCGTTCTTCGACGACCCGGAGGCGACCGAGCGCGTGTTGCGGCGGGTCCGGGACTGCGCCGAGGAGGCCGGTCTGTGGGACGAGCTGGAGACCGACTGGCTGCTGCTGGACGCCGAGCTGATGCCCTGGTCCCTGAAGGCGACGGGTCTGCTGCGCCGCCAGTACGCGGCCGTGGGTGCGGCGTCCGCAGCGGCTTTCCCGGGCGTGCTCGGTGCGCTGGAGGCGGCGGCCGCCCGCGGCGTCGAGGTGTCACCGCTCCTCGGCCGGCAGCGGGGCCGGGCGGCGGACGCGGCCGCGTTCACCGAGGCGTACCGGCGCTACTGCTGGCGGGTGGGGGCGGAGTCGGCGGACGGCGGGGCACCGCGGGAGCCGGGCGGCGGCGCCGGGCTCGGTGCTCTGGAGGGTGTGCGGCTCGCACCGTTCCAGATCCTCGCGGCGCGGGGCCGCAGCCTCGCCGGGCTGGCGCACACCGAGCAGCTCGCCCTGCTCGACCGGCTGATCGCGGCCGAGGACGCGGTGGCGGCCCGGGACGGCGGGACGGGCGGGGGCGGCACGGACCGGCCGGGGCTGCTCGCCACGACCCGGCGGATCCTCGTCGACACCGAGGACGAGTCCTCGGTCGCGGCCGGGATCGCCTGGTGGCAGGAGCTGACCGCCGAGGGCGGCGAGGGCATGGTGGTCAAGCCGGTGCAGGCGCTGCTCCGGCAGGCCGACGGACGGCTGGTCCAGCCGGGCGTCAAGTGCCGTGGCCGCGAGTACCTGCGGATCATCTACGGGCCGGAGTACACCCGTCCGGAGAACCTCCGGCGGCTGCGCGTCCGTCACCTGGGCCATAAGCGCTCGCTGGCCCTGCGGGAGTACGCGCTCGGCCTGGAGGCGCTCGACCGGATGGCGGACGGCGAACCGCTGTGGCGGGTCCACGAGGCGGTCTTCGCGGTGCTCGCGCTGGAGTCGGAGCCGGTGGACCCGCGGCTGTAGAACGGTTCGGCGGGGAGGGGCGGCAGGACGACAGAGGCGGCCGTCTCTTCTCCGCCAACCCGGCCGCACCCCTCGCCTCTCCGGCCCGGCCGGACCGCATGACCGAACCGAGATCGCCCGACTCCCTCCGCCGAGCCGTCCGAGCGGCCAAGATGGGTGGATGGGATTCCAAGTCGACTCCGAGGCCGGGCGGCTGCGCCGGGTCATCCTGCACCGCCCCGATCTGGAGCTGAAGCGGCTCACGCCCTCGAACAAGGACGCCTTGCTCTTCGATGACGTGCTGTGGGTGCGCCGGGCGCGGGCCGAGCACGACGGGTTCGCGGATGTGCTCCGGGACCGTGGGGTGGAAGTGCACCTCTTCGGGGATCTGCTGGCCGAGAGCCTCCAGATCCCGGAGGCGCGGCGGCTCGTCCTCGACCGCGTCTTCGACGAGAAGGAATACGGGCCGCTGGCCACCGACCATCTGCGGGCGGCCTTCGACGAGCTGCCGGTGCCGCAGCTCGTCGAGGCGCTGGTGGGCGGCATGACCAAACGGGAGTACCTGGAGCGGCACGCCGAGCCGATCTCGGTCCGCTTCCATGTGATGGATCTGGACGACTTCCTGCTGGGACCGCTGCCCAACCACCTTTTCACCCGCGACACCTCCGCCTGGATCTACGACGGTGTGTCCATCAACTCGATGCGCTGGCCCGCCCGGCAGCGCGAGACCGTGCACTACGAGGCGATCTACCGTCACCATCCGCTGTTCCGCGGCGGGGACTTCCACGTCTGGTCCGAGGGGCAGGCGGACTACCCCTCGACGATCGAGGGCGGCGACGTCCTGGTGATGGGCAGTGGCGCGGTACTGATCGGGATGAGCGAGCGGACCACTCCGCAGGCCGTCGAGCTGCTGGCGCGGGGGCTGTTCGCGGCCGGTTCGGCGCGCACGATCGTGGCGCTCGACATGCCCAAGCGCCGGGCGTTCATGCACCTGGACACCGTCATGACGATGATCGACGGGGATACCTTCACCCAGTACGAGGGCCTGGGCATGCTCCGCTCGTACACCATCGAGCCGGGCTCGGGGGACCAGGACCTCAAGGTCACCGATCATCCGCCGGAGCATATGCACCGCGCCATAGCGGCCTCGCTGGGGCTGTCGGACATCCGGGTGCTGACCGCGACCCAGGATGTGCACTCGGCCGAGCGGGAGCAGTGGGACGACGGCTGCAATGTGCTGGCGGTGGAGCCGGGCGTGGTGGTGGCGTACGAGCGGAACGTCACCACGAACACCTTCCTCCGCAAGCGCGGCATCGAGGTGATCACGATCCCGGGGAGCGAGCTGGGGCGCGGCCGCGGCGGACCGCGCTGTATGAGCTGTCCGGTGGCGAGGGACGCGGTGCCGGGGGCAGCCTGAGCGTGACGACTGCTCCGCCGGGGAGCAGGTACCGGAGCCGTACGGCCGCGGGCAGCCTGAATAGAGATACGTGGGTGCGTATACAATTCCAGGGTCCGAGTCCGTCCCGACCGCCGCGAACCAGGAGCCCACCCCATGGCGATAGACCTCACGGGCCGCCACTTCCTCAAGGAGCTGGACTTCAGCGCCGGGGAATTCCGCCGACTGATCGACCTGGCGGCCGAGCTGAAAGCGGCCAAGCGCGCCGGCACCGAGGTCCCCCGCCTCCAGGGCAGGAACATCGCCCTGATCTTCGAGAAGACCTCGACCCGGACCCGCTGCTCCTTCGAGGTCGCGGCCGCGGACCAGGGTGCCGCCACCACCTATCTTGACCCGTCCGGCTCGCAGATCGGGCACAAGGAGTCGGTGAAGGACACCGCCCGGGTCCTCGGCCGGATGTTTGACGGTATCGAGTTCCGCGGCAGCCGGCAGTCCGATGTCGAGGAGCTGGCGGCGTACGCCGGAGTGCCGGTCTTCAACGGGCTGACCGACGACTGGCACCCGACCCAGATGCTCGCCGATGTGCTGACCATGGTCGAGCACGGCCAGGGCCGCCCCCTGGCGGAGACCGCCTTCGCTTACCTCGGCGACGCCCGGAACAACATGGGCAACTCCTACCTCGTCACCGGCGCCCTGCTCGGCATGGACGTACGGATCGTGGCGCCCAAGGAGCTGTGGCCCGAGGAGGCGGTCATCGCCGAGGCGCGGGCGCTCGCCAAGGACAGCGGCGCCCGCATCACGCTCACCGAGGACGTGGCCGAGGGCGTACGCGGGGCGGACTTCGTGACGACCGACGTCTGGGTCTCCATGGGCGAACCCAAGGAGGTCTGGGACGAGCGGATCGCGCTGCTCGCCCCGTACGCGGTCACGATGGACGTGCTGCGCGCCACCGGCAAGCCGGACGTGAAGTTCCTGCACTGTCTGCCCGCCTACCACGACCTGGGCACGGCCCTCGGCCGGGAGATCCACGCCCGGCACGGACTCTCGTCGCTGGAGGTCACCGACGAGGTCTTCGAGTCCGCGCACTCCGTCGTCTTCGACGAGGCGGAGAACCGGATGCACACGATCAAGGCGGTACTGGTCGCGACGCTCGCCCGATAGGGCCGGGCGCCGCGCGGGCGCACACGGCACACGGCACAGACCGCGCGCTGCATAGCCATACGCGAGGGCCCTGCGGCTCAGACGCGCGGTCATTCACCCTCGGCGGTTACCATCGAGCGCTCGCGGGGTTCGGACCCACCGGTCCGGACCCCGCTCCGTGTGTGGCCCACCCCGCGCCGCGCGCCTCGCACCACCAGAGAGAGAACCACCGTGCGCCCGCCCTTCCCGCGTCCGTCCGGACTGCGCATCAAGTCCCCCGACCTCCTCATCGCCGAATCGGGCGCGGATCTCGAAGGCAACGGCCTGCGGCGCAGCATGGGGCTCTTCCAGCTCGTCTGCTTCGGCGTCGGCGCCATCGTCGGCACCGGCATCTTCGTGGGCCTGTCCGACACCGTCGCCGAGGCCGGCCCCGCCGTCATCGTCTCCTTCGTCCTGGCGGCCGTCACCTGCGTCTTCACCGCCTTCTCCTTCGCGGAGCTGGGCGGCGCGATACCGGTGTCCGGCAGTGCCTACTCCTACGCCTACGCCACCCTCGGCGAGCGCCTCGCCTTCCTCGTCGGCTGGTGCCTGCTGCTCGAATACGGCATCTCGGTCTCGGCGGTCGCCGTCGGCTGGGGCCAGTACCTCAATGAGCTGCTCGGCAGCCTGACCGGCTGGCAGCTGCCCGCCGCGCTCTCCCAGCCGCCCGGCGACGGCGGCATCGTCAACATCCCGGCCGTCGTCGTGATGCTGCTCGCCGCGCTGCTGCTGGTCCGCGGCATCCGGGAGAGCGCCCGCGCGACCGCCGCGATGGCCGTGCTGAAGCTCGCGGTGCTGGTCCTGTTCTGTGTGATCGGCCTCAGCGCCTTCCGGGCCGGCAATCTGACGCCGTTCGCCCCGGAGGGCGTCGCCGGCATCACCTCCGGCGCCTCGCTCGCCTTCTTCTCGTACATCGGCTTCGACGCGATCACCACGGCCGGTGAGGAGGTCAGGGACCCGCGGCGGAACATCCCGCTGGCGATCATGGTGTCCCTCGGTGTGGTCACCGTCCTGTACTGCCTGGTCGCGGTCGCCGCCATCGGCGCGCTCTCCGCCGACCAGGTCGCCGGACGGCCCGCCGCGCTGTCGCTGATCGTCAACCACGTCACCGACTCGGCGCTCGGCGGCGGGGTGATCGCGTTCGGTGCGGTAGTCGCCATCGCCTCGGTCGTCCTCGCGGTGCTGTACGGCCAGACCCGCATCCTGATGTCGATGTCGCGGGACGGACTGGTCCCGCGGATCTTCGAGCGGGTCTCACCCCGGACGTCCACCCCCGCCGCCAACACCTGGATCGTCACGGCCGTCTTCGCCGTGCCGGCCGCGGTCGTCCCGTTGGACGCGGTGATGAACCTGTCGACCATCGGGACGCTGGCGGTCATGGCGGTGGTCAACCTCAGTGTGATGGTGCTCCGCCGCACCCGCCCCGATCTGCCGCGCCGCTTCCGCGTCCCGCTCTTCCCGGTCAGCCCGGTGCTCGGCATCGCCTTCTGCCTCTATCTGATGTACGGCACCGGTCCGGCGACCTGGCTCCAGTTCGCCGGGTTCCTGGTGGCGGGCGCGCTCGTCTACGCGTGCTACGGGCGCCGCCGCTCGCGGCTCGCTGCGGCGCAGCAGAGCCCGGCGGCCGACGCGGGCACGGCCGGTGCGGCCCCCGTCAGCGCCGGCGCGGGCGCCGCAGCTCGGGAAGGGTGAACCAGACCGCCTTGCCGCGCGGCGTCGGACGGCAGCCGGAGGCGGCGCTGAGGGAACGGATCAGCACCAGACCACGGCCGTCGCGGTCGGCGCAGGCGGGGTCGGGGGCGGGGGCCTCGGTGTCGTCCGCGGCGGCGGTGTCGTCCGTGGCGCGGGAGTCGTCGGCGTAGGCATCGGGGTCGGGCCCCGCCCGCCGGTCGTCCTCGTCGCCGCCGTCACCCGGATCCCCCAGCGGCAGCGGATCGCCGAGCCCCTCCACGAGCACCGGATCGTCGTCGTGCACCTCGATCCGGCAGCCCGCCGAGCGCTGCTCCACCACCAGCTCGATGGGGGCCGCGCCGCAGGTGTGCTTGAGCACGTTGGTGACCAGCTCGGCGGTCAGCAGCTGGGCCGTGGTCCGGTCGGCCGTCATCCGGAGATCCTGCATGGCGGTCCTTACCATCGCACGGGCGATGGGGACCGCGGTCGCACCGCGCGGCAGCGTGATGCGCCAGGTCGCAGGGGGCGGCGGTTCCAGCATGCGGGGTTCGTCCGTTCGCAGAAGCCCTGTCCGGCGGGCCTGAGGCGGGATCGGGATGCCTCCACGGTAGAAAGCGCGGAGGCGGGGGATCAGGGGCGGGCGGCCGGGGATGGCACGGACCTACGGCATGTGGCGGCCGGGACCTTCGGCCGGTCAACCTGACGGTCCTGGCGGTCCTGGCGGTCCCGACGGTCCCGGCAGTCCCGGCGGTCCCGGCGAGTGGGCGAGAGGCCGTCTTCCGCCCCGTGTCGTATCGCGTTCTCATGACGACAGTCATGAAGGAGTGATAACTTCGGAGAGCATCCGGAACAGCATCCACCGGCCCGACCGGCCAAAGGGGGCAGGCAGCCCGATGAGCCCGTTCGCAGGATCCGCCCGCAGTACCGAGACCTGGCAACATCTCCGTGTGACGCGGCAGGACGGGGTCGCCACCGTCACCCTGGCCCGCCCGGACAAGCTCAACGCGCTCACCTTCGAGGCCTACGCCGACCTCCGCGACCTGCTCGCCGAGCTGTCCAGGGAGCGTTCCGTACGCGCGCTGGTGCTCGCGGGGGAGGGGCGCGGATTCTGCTCCGGCGGCGATGTCGAGGAGATCATCGGCGCCACCCTGGGCATGGACACCGCGCACTTGCTGGACTTCAACCGGATGACCGGGCAGGTCGTCCGGGCGGTGCGGGAGTGCCCGTTCCCGGTGATCGCGTCGGTGCACGGGGTCGCGGCGGGCGCCGGTGCGGTGCTCGCACTGGCCGCGGACTTCCGTGTCGCCGACCCGTCCGCCCGGTTCGCCTTCCTCTTCACCCGGGTCGGCCTCTCCGGCGGCGACATGGGCGCCGCCTATCTGCTGCCCCGCGTCATCGGCCTCGGCCACGCCACCCGGCTGCTGATGCTCGGCGACACCGTCCGCGCACCGGAGGCCGAACGGCTCGGCCTGATCAGCGAGTTGGCCGATGAGGGCCGGGCCGACGAGGCGGCCGCGGCGCTCGCCCGGCGGCTCGCCGAGGGGCCCGCGATGGCCCACGCCCAGACCAAGGCGCTGCTCACCGCCGAGCTCGATATGCCGCTGGCCGCCGCCGTGGAGATGGACGCCGCCACCCAGGCGCTGCTGATGAACAGCGACGACTACGCGGAATTCCACGCCGCCTTCACCGAGAAGCGGGCCCCCAAGTGGCAGGGGAAATAGCCATGCGGGTCGCCGTCATCGGCGGCGGGCCGGGCGGGCTGTACGCCGCGGTCCTGCTCAAGCGCCTCGACCCCACCCGTGAGATCACCGTATGGGAGCGCAACGCGCCCGAGGACACCTTCGGCTTCGGCGTCGTGCTCTCCGATGAGACCCTCGGCGGCATCGAGCACGCCGACCCGGAGGTCTACCGCGCCCTCCAGGCCGAGTTCGTCCGCTGGGACGATATCGACATCGTCCACCGGGGCCGCACCCTGACCTCCGGCGGGCACGGCTTCGCGGCGCTCGGGCGGCGCCGGCTGCTGGCCGTACTCCACCGGCGCTGCCACGACCTCGGCATCGAGCTGCGCTTCCGCTCCGAGGCACCGCCCGCCGCCGAACTGGCCCGCTCCTACGACCTGGTGATCGCCGCCGACGGGGTGCACAGCGCGACCCGTACCGCACACGCCGACGCCTTCCGCCCGCAGCTGACCACCCACCGCTGCCGCTACATCTGGCTCGCCGCCGACTTCGCCTTCGACGCCTTCCGCTTCGAGATCGCGGAGACCGAGCACGGCGTCGTACAGCTCCACGCCTACCCCTTCGCCCGTGCGGAGAGCGGCGAGCACCCCGGGCAACCGTCCGCCGGAACCGGGGGCTCCGCCGGTGCCAGTACGGTCATCGTCGAGATGCGCGAGGAAGTCTGGCGGTCGGCAGGACTCGACCGCTGCGATGAGCGCGAGTCGGCCGACTGGTGCGCCAAGGTCTTCGCCGACGCCCTCGGCGGCCGGTCGCTGCGCGGCAACAACTCCAGTTGGACGGCCTTCCGCACGGTCGTCAACGACCGCTGGTCGCACGGCAACACCGTGCTGCTCGGCGATGCCGCACACACCGCGCACTTCTCCATCGGCTCCGGCACCAAGCTGGCCGTCGAAGACGCCCTGGCGCTGGCGGCCTGCCTTCAGGAGCAGCCCGACACGGCCCGTGCGCTGGCCGCGTACGAGGAGGAGCGCCGCCCCGTCGTCGCCTCCACCCAGCGCGCCGCCCGCGCCAGCCTCGCCTGGTTCGAGGAGCTGGCCACCTATCTCGACCAGCCGCCGCACCAGTTCGCGTTCAACCTCCTCACCCGCAGCCGCCGGGTCACCCATGACAATCTGCGGCTGCGCGACCCCGGCTTCGTCGCGGCCGTGGAGGACGAGGCGGGCGCCCCGCCCGGCACACCCCCGATGTTCCTGCCGTTCCGACTGGGTGAGCTGACGCTGCGCAACCGCGTCGTGGTCTCCCCGATGGACATGTACTCCGCCGCGGACGGCAACGGCACCCCCGGCGACTTCCACCTCGTCCACCTCGGCGCCCGCGCGCTGGGCGGCGCCGGGCTGGTGCTGACGGAGATGGTGTGCGTCAGCCCCGAGGGGCGGATCACGCCCGGCTGTACGGGGCTGTACGCGCCGGAGCACGAGACGGCCTGGCGCCGGGTCACCGACTTCGTGCACACCTCCGCCCCCGGCACCGCCATCGGCGTCCAGCTCGGCCACTCCGGCCGCAAGGGCTCGACGCGGCTGATGTGGGACGGCATCGACCAGCCGCTCCCGCACGGCAACTGGCCCCTCGTGGCGCCCTCCGCACTGCCCTACCGCCCCGGCGTCAACCAGACCCCGCACGCCCTCGCCGAGCCCGAACTCGCCCTCATCCGCGACCAGTTCGTCCGGTCCGCGCAATCCGCCGCCCGCGCCGGTTTCGATCTGCTCGAACTCCACTGCGCCCACGGCTATCTGCTTTCCGGCTTCCTCTCGCCGCTCACCAACCACCGCACCGACGCCTACGGCGGCGACCTCACCGGCCGGCTGCGCTTCCCGCTGGAAGTCTTCGACGCGGTCCGCGCCGTCTGGCCGGCCGGGCGCCCGATGACCGTCCGTATCTCCGCGACGGACTGGGCGGACGGCGGTACCACCGCGGCGGACGCGGTGGCGATGGCGCGGGCCTTCGCCGAGCACGGCGCCGACGCCATCGATGTGTCCACCGGTCAGGTGGTGCCCGACGAGCGCCCCGACTTCGGCCGCTCCTACCAGACCCCGTTCGCCGACCGCATCCGCAACACCGTCGGCGTCCCGGTCATCGCGGTCGGCGCCATCTCCTCCTGGGACGACGTCAACTCCCTGGTGCTGGCCGGGCGGACGGACCTGTGCGCGCTGGCCCGACCGCATCTGTACGACCCGCACTGGACGCTGCACGCCGCCGCGGAGCAGGGGTACGCGGGGCCGGCCGCCCCCTGGCCACTGCCGTACCAGGCGGGCAGCCGCACCCCGCCCACCGGGCGCACGGACGCGCCGAAGCCCCGCCTCACGCTGCGGTGACGGGGGAGGCACGGGCAGCGGGGCGGGGCCGTTTCCGGGGCCCGGTCAGGGCGTCGGCGGGCCGGGGCGGCGGCTGATCAGGGCACCGGCACGCAGGTGACCTGCGCCGAGACGACCGGCTGGCCGTGCTGTTCGACGGTGATCTCGACCTGTCGGCGGTCGTCGTCGCCCTGGCCGGTGGTCCGCGCCTGAACCCAGGTCGGTGCGTCGAGTTCGGCGTACCGGGAGAAGGAGCACTCCAGGGTGACCGGCAGCGTGCAGCCGGGTGTGGCGGCCTGGGCGGCCTGCCGGGCGGCCTCGACCATCAGCATGCCGGGGGCGTGGTCGACGGGGTGGTCGAAGAGGACCGGGTGCGAGCTGTCCACCCGCAGCTGCCAGCGGTCGGGAAGGTCGGTGGGGGAGAGCACCACATCGCGTTCGTGTTCCCGGGCGACCAGCGCGGGACTCACGGCCTCGGGCAGCGGCACCGCCCGGGAGTTGGCGAGCGCCACATCGCTGTACTCGCCGCGCAGCCGGCGGTAGACGGCCGGGCTGTGACAGGAGTAGTCGAGCATCGCGGAGGCCAGTTCGGCGCCGTCGCACACGATCCGGAACTCCTGGAGGGCGCTGACCAGACGCTTGCCGCGGTGGACCATCTCGCGGTCGGTGACGTGCAGTTCGATCTCGGCGGGCCGCTGTGCGGTGCGCAGCGCCTCCGGCGCGAGGTCGTAGCGGACCCGCTGCCAGATGATCGGGTGGTCGAGGGGCACGCTGTGCCCGACATGGCTCAGTAATATGCCGGACTGCCGCACGGTCTCTATCAGCAGGATCGGGTCGTGCAGCCCGTGGAGCGGCCCGTAGAAGCTGTGGGCGCGCGGCCACTGGGCGCTGACCACCCAGGTGTCGGCCGCGTCCTGCCGCCAGTCCGTCAGGAACACCTCTGACAGCGCGTTGCGGTGGACATACTCGCGCGGCACGGTCGTGGTGAGGGCCGGCGGTCGCTCTCCGTCGGACGACCGGGCTCCGGTGTCGTGCGGCTGATCGCGTAAGGACGGGGTGAGCGTGGCGCTGGCCATGGGGGGTTCCTTTCCGAGGTGCGGCTCTCAGCGCCCTGACGGGCTGAGGCTTCGTAGCGTTCCTGCGTCTCTAAGATACGGACCATGTGGTTTGTTTTCCAAGTCACCGGAGCCGACGGCTCCGTCAGGGCGGTGACTCAGTGCGTCAGACCGGGATCTGTACGCAGCGGCCGTGCGGATCCAGATGGCTCAGCGCGCCGGGCGACGCGAGACCCGGAAGCGTGTGCTTCCACAGGGCCGTGACCCGCTCCGGGAGGTCCGCGCGATTGGTCGCGGCGCGCGAGAACAACTGCACGCCCATGTAAGCGGCGACGAAGAACTCGGCCGCCCTGTCCGGTGCCACGCCGGGCAGTAATTCCCCGTTGTCCCGGGCCTCGGTGAACATCGTGGTGATGATGTCGGTCCATGCCTGGTACGGCACCAGCGGATCCTCGCTGAAGGTCGTCTCCACCGCGATCCGCGTGCCGGCCTGCAGCAACGGGTCGCTGCGCAGGGCCAGCGCCACCTGGTGGGTGAAGTCGATGGCGTCCTGCAGCCGGGACTCACTGACCTGTGGCAGAAACGGATCGGTCTGCTCCGTTATCACCGCGCGGGCCAGTGCGTCCTTGGACGTGAAGTGGAAGTACACCGCCCCTTTGGTGACCCCGGCGCGCTGGATGATCTCGGCCATCGTGGCGGCCTGGTACCCGCGGGTGCCGATGACATGAGCCGCTGCTTCGAGGACGGCGCGTCGGGTGCGCACTGCGCGTTCCTGCTTGACCACCGATCATCCTCCGTATGCTCTCTTGGAGTTGTTGTGCCTGAGTGCGACCCGCTGCCCGTGGCCGCGCAGTCTATTTCCGCATCATAAAGAAGCCAACCATGCGGTATTGAATTTGCGCCTGTCCCGAGGCGGGCCCCTCGGGCGTGAACCGGCGTCGCCCAGTCGTGCGGCGCCGCCACAGTGCTACCAGAGCGAGGAGCTGTCCGATGCCCCCCACCCTCGTCCCCGCCGTCCACCGCGAGGTCCGGCTCGCCGATCAGGCCGAAGGCGAACTGGCGGCACGCCATTTCGAGATCGCCGAGGTGCCCGTGCCCGAGCCGCGGACGGGTCAGGTGCTGGTGCGCAACCGGATTATGGCGGTGACCGCGGCGATGCGGTCACAGATGACCGGAATCCGGCTGCCGATGGCCTCATTCGTGCGGGGTGAGGCGCTGTGGGGCGCCGCGGTCGGCGAGGTTGTGGCGGCGCCCGGAGGCGGCTTCACGCCCGGCGAACTGGTCCAGCACCCTTACGGATGGCGGGAGTTCGCCGCCGTCGAGGAGTCGCGCGTACGGCGCCTCGCCGGGGACCCGCTGCCGACCGCGGCCGCGTATCTGTCGCAGGGCGCGACCGCCTGGGGCGCCCTGCGCCGGGCCGCCGGGGTCAGGCCCGGGGACACCGTGTTCATCAGCGGCGCGGCGGGCGGCGTGGGCAGTATGGCCGGACAGCTCGCACGGCGGCTGGGCGCCGGACGGGTCGTCGGCAGCACCGGCTCGGAGCGCAAAGCCGCGCGGCTGCGCGCCGAGTTGGGGTATGACGACACGATCGTGCGCGGCGCCGGGCCGATCGAGCAGCAGCTGCGGCGGGCCGCGCCGGACGGTATCGACGTCCTGCTGGACACCGTGGGCGGCGAACAGCTGACGGCGGCGCTCGCGGTGGCCCGCCCCGATGCCCGGTTCGCGCTGGTCGGCGCACTCTCCGGCCAGTTGGGCGGGGAACGCGGCGCCATCGCCCCGGTGGAGCTGGACCCGGGGCTGATCATCACGCGGCGGGTGGCACTGCGCGGATTCGGGCTGTACGCCCACCCGGATCTGCCGCAGGAGTGGACCACGGAGTTCGGTCAGGGCCTGCGGGACGGCACTCTGGTCTTCCCGCATGCCCTGCTGAAGGGGATCGAGCAGGCACCACAGGCGCTGCGTGAACTGACGCAGGGGCGCCATATCGGGGCCGTGCTGGTCGAGTTGTGAGACCGGCGGCATGAGGACCGGGGCGCCGGATCAGCCGGCCGCCGGAAGCTGCGCCGAGGCCGGGACGGCGGCCGGGATCCGGCCCGGTGCGGACGGCAGCAGCGCCCACAGGCCGACGATGGCCTCGTGGTCCCACCACGTCCCGTCCTCGCCGCCCAGATGCAGCAGACCCACCACGATCGAGGTCAACAGCTGGGCGGTGCGCCGGGGTTCGGTGTCCGAGGCATGCGGTCCGGCCGGTCCGCCGGTCCCGCAGGTCACCGCTTTGTCGAGAAACAGCGCATACCAGCGCTGCTCCAGGGCGTAGATACCGAGCCCCGGCGCGGTCTCCGGCCGCAGCCGCAGTCCGGCGCGGAGCACGGCGTCCGACTGCACCCGGCCGAACAGCTCGATGGTGAAGTCCCGTACGGCGGTGGTCAGTGGCTCCGTCGAGTGGGTGAAGGAGTCCTCCAGCTCCTGCAGGGCCTCCAGCGCGGCGTCCCGTACCGCGAGCGTGAGGTCGTCCTTGGAGGTGAAGTGGAAGTAGAGCGCCCCTTTGCTCAGCCGGGCCCGCCGGCTGATCTCGACCATGCCCGCTGCGGGAACCCCCTTCTCCAGGAAGGTCTCTGCGGCCGAGCGGATGAGTGCCTGGCGGCTCTGGATGGCGCGATGCTGGGTGGGCACGGTGTCCGTCCCGTCTCTAGTACGGCTGCGAGCTCATTGCAGTCTACATAGAAAACCAACCATGCGGTTCGATATCCTCCCCAGGATTGGCCGGAACTCACGGGCCCTGACGCGAAGGTGATGATCGGTCACACGTGCGGGCGCTCGGCTCTGCCGGGGGGCGGCTGCCTCCAGTCTGGCTGGGCAAAGGTGTGTTGTCGACCCGTCAGGGGAGACGGGGACGCATTGACAAACAGCGCAGGCGGTTTTTAAATCTCCGAAGGCGGTAAACGGGACGTTCTCTTCCGATGCACCGCCTCGACGGTTGCGTACCGCCCCGGACGGCGGTGCGCCATGGCGAGACCGCCGCGCCCGTTTCCAGTCGTCGACCGCAGGCCGCCCCATCAGCCGAGCCAGCAACGTCATCCGAGCCCCTGCACCCCCCATCGCAATCCGGAAAGGTCTCCAGCCATGCGCGTAGCAACGGAAGTCGGCGAACGTCCCGTGAGAGGTGTCCGGGGCGCCGGAGGTGAGACGATCAAGGCCGCCGTCTTCGATCTGGACGGCACTCTCGCCAACACCCTCCCCGCGATCAGCAAGCTGCTGGTCAAGGTGGCCTCGGAGCAGGGCTGTTCGGTGACCGCCCGGCAGGCGGCCGCCGCCATCGGCAAGCCTCCCGGCCCCGCCTTCGGCCGGCTGCTGGGCAAGCCCGAGGACGACGCCCGGGTGCAGGCGGCGATCTCCCGCTACCGCGAGCTGTTCGCCTACGAAGTGCTGTGTCTGGGGCCGCAGCTGCTCTTCCCCGGCGTGACCGCGGGGCTGTCCGCGCTGCGCGCCCACGGGGTCGAGCTGGCCGTCGCCACGTCCAAGACCACCCGCAGCGCCGAAGCGCTGCTCGACGTCATGGGCATCCGCGACCTGGTCGGCCCGGTCGTCGGCCAGGACATGGTCCGGCGTGGCAAACCGCACCCGGAGATGGTGCTGCGGGCGGCCGGCCGGCTCGGTGTCGCGGCCTGGCAGAGCGCGTATGTGGGGGACACCGTGGGGGACATGAGAATGGCGGTGACCGCGCGGATGGAGCCGGTGGCGGTGACGTACGGCGTCGGCACCTTCGGCGAACTCGCCGGGGTCGCTGGAACCCGGATGTGCGGCTCCTTCAAGGACGTGGTCTCCGTGATCGCCGCCGCCCGGCCGCGCACCGGCGTCAAGGTGGGGGCCCAGCCGCGCCGCCGCTGAGACCGGTGCGCGGGGGTCGCTAAGACAGGCCCTGCGCCCCGGTCATCGCCTCGTGCGCGTACAGGGCCCCGGCGGCCCGGAGTTTGGTGTGCAGCCGGCCGAACACCTCGGCAGCGCGGCCGCCCGGCCAGTCCTCAGGCAGGAGGGGAGAGGGCAGTCCGGGATCCGCGTAGGGCAGGTGGCGCCAGGCGTCCAGCGCCAGCAGATAGTCGCGGTAGGCCGCTTCGGGGGGCACCGAGCGGCGCCGCGACCAGCGCTGGAGCACCGGCTCCTGCTCGTCGAGGAAGGCGCGGTGCTGTGCGGCGATCGCGTCCAGGTCCCACCAGCGGGCGACCGCGTCCGCCGTGGGGGCGAAACCGGCGTGCGCACCGGTGAACAGGTCGACGTACGGGTCCAGTTGCAGCCGCTCCAGGGTGTGCCGGGTCTCCTCGTAGAGCTGGGCGGGGGCGAGCCACACACCCGGCGCGGCGGTGCCGAAACCGAGCCGGGCCAGCCGGGAGCGCAGCAGATGCCGTTTGTGCCGCTCCTCCTCGGGGACCGAGAAGACGGCCAGCACCCAGCCGTCGGAGAGCCGCGCGGCGGGCCGGGCGTAGATCCGGCGGTCGCCGTCGTCCAGCAGCTGGCGGGCCGCGTCGGACAGCCCGTACGCGGCCGCGCCGGTGGCCGTCCGCGCGGGGGCCAGCAGCCCGCGCCGCTTGAGCCGGGAGACCGCGGAGCGCACCGACGGCGGATCGACCCCGAGCGCACCGAGCAGCCGGATCAGGGCGGCCACCGGCACCGGAGCGGCCGGGCCTCCCGGAGCACCGGGCCCGCCGCGCCCGTAGGCGCCGTAGAACGTGACGATCAGGGACCGTGGGGTGCGCTGCGTTTGCTGGTCGTTCACCGGGTCACTCTAGATCGGGTCCCCGCAGCCGGAAGCGCTGGAGCTTGCCGGTCGGGGTGCGCGGCAGCGAGGTGTGGAAGACGATCTCGCGCGGGCACTTGTACGGCGCGATCCGGGTCTTGGTGAAGGCGCGCAGCGCGGCGACGGTGTCGTCGTCCCGGGGGACCCCGGCCCGCAGCACGAGATGGGCGACGACCACCTGCCCGCGGTCCTCGTCGGGCCGGCCGACCACCGCCGCCTCGGTCACATCGGGGTGCCGCAGCAGCGCGTCCTCCACCTCCGGACCGGCGATGTTGTACCCGGCCGAGATGATCATGTCGTCCGCGCGGGCCACATAGCGGAAGTAGCCGTCCGGCTCGCGGACGTAGGTGTCCCCGGTGAGGTTCCAGCCGTCCCGTACGTACTCCGTCTGCCGGGGGTCCGCGAGATAGCGGCAGCCGGTCGGCCCGCGTACCGCCAGCAGCCCCGGAGCGCCGTCCGGCAGCGGTGCGCCGTCCGGGCCCACCACCCGCGCCTGGTAGCCGGGGACCGGCAGGCCCGTCATCCCGGGGCGGATCGCGTCGTCGGCGGCCGAGATGAAGATGTGCAGCAGCTCGGTGGCGCCTATGCCGTTGATGATCCGCAGTCCGGTCGCCTCCTGCCAGCCCTGCCAGGTCGCGGCGGGCAGATTCTCCCCGGCCGACACACACCGGCGCAGCGAGGAGACATCGTGCCCGGCGAGCTTGGGCAGCATCGCGCGATAGGCGGTCGGCGCGGTGAACAGCACCGAGATCCGGTGCGCCGCGATATCGCCGAGCAGCTGCTCCGGCCCGCCCCAGTCGGCGAGCAGGGCCGAGGCGCCCGCCCGCAGCGGGAAGATGACGAGCCCGCCGAGGCCGAAGGTGAAACCGAGCGGCGGACTGCCGGCGAACACATCGTCCGGCTCCGGGCGCAGCACCTGCGCCGAGAAGGTGTCCGCGATGGCGAGCACATCGCGGTGGAAGTGCATACAGCCCTTGGGGCGCCCGGTGGTGCCCGAGGTGAAGGCGATCAGCGCGACATCGTCGGCGGAGGTCGCCACGGCCGGATAGGGCGCGCCGCCCGGCCGGGCGAGCTGCCGCAGATCGCCGGGCCCGTCCCCGCCGTACGTCGTGATCCGCAGCCCCGGGACCTCGGCCTTGACGAGATCATCAACGGCCCGCACCTCACACAGCGCATACCGCACCTGCGCCAGCGCACAGATCGTGGCGAGCTCCTCGGGACGCTGGGTGGCCAGCACCGTCACCGCGACCGCCCCCGCCTTCATCACGGCGAGCCAGCAGGCGGCCAGCCAGGGCGTGGTGGGGCCGCGCAGCAGCACGCGGTTACCCGGCCGCACCCCCAGCCGGTCGGTGAGCGCATGCGCGATCGCGTCCACCTGCGCCCGCAGCTCCCCGTACGTCCACACCGGCCCGCTCGCGTCACGCACCGCGGGCCGCTCGGCCCCGAGCCGCCCGATGGTGCCGTCCAGCAGCTCCGCACCGCAGTTCAGCCGGTCGGGATAGCCCAGATCGGTGAGCTGCGGCCACTGCTCGCGGGGCGGCAGCCGGTCGCGCGCGAAGGTGTCGGTATGTGCCGAGGACCGTAGCTCCATGACGGGTGCCCCCTAGGGCGGTGTCGTGAGGGCCAGGATGGCCGACGCGCGGCCGGGAGAGGAATGCGGGACGGTGGAGGCCGGTGCGGAATCCGGTGCGGAAACCGGTCGGGACTGCTCGCTTGGCTGCTCGTTCTGCGGTCGAGTACTGCCGTCGACCACTGCGGTCGACTACTGCCGTTCGGATCCGTCGTCAGCGTAACGTGTTCGTGACGGCAGTCAACAGACCGCGATAGAGGACCGCTACCAGGGAGCCGCCTCGTGACCGTATTCGCGCTGGGACCGGACGAGCAGCAATGGTGCGCCGAACTGCGCGCGCTGACCGCCGAACGGCTGAGCCCGCTGGCGGAGAAGGGCGAGGAGGGCCGGGTCAACCGCCCGCTGGTCGCCGCCCTCGGCGAACTGGGCCTGCTGCGCCGCCTGTTCCCCGCCGACGGCGCGCTGCGCGCTCTGGACCTGTGTCTGCTGCGGGAATCCCTCGCCCAGGAGTGCACGGAGGCGGAGACCGCGCTGGCACTACAGGGCCTGGGCGCCTATCCGGTGGTGCAGTCCGGGACCGCCGCCCAGCGCGCCCGCTGGCTGCCCGAGGTGGCCGCCGGCCGCGCGGTCGCCGCCTTCGCGCTGAGCGAGCCGGGCGCGGGCTCGGACGCCGCCGCACTGTCCCTGGCCGCCGAGCCGGACGGCCCGGACGGCTGGCGGCTCACCGGCGAGAAGTGCTGGATCTCCAACGCCCCCGAGGCCGACTTCGCCACCGTCTTCGCCCGGACGGGCGGCGCGGCGGGGGCCCGCGGGGTCACCGCCTTCCTCGTCCCCACCGACCGTCCGGGCCTGACCGGCGAGCATCTGGACATGCTCAGCCCGCACCCGATCGGCACCCTGGTCTTCGACGGCACTCCCGTGACCAGGGCGGATGTGCTGGGCGAAGTGGACAGCGGCTTCGCCGTCGCGATGGCCACGCTCAACCTCTTCCGGCCGAGCGTCGGCGCCTTCGCGGTCGGCATGGCGCAGGCCGCGCTGGACGCGGCGCTGACGCACGCGGGCGCGCGCACCGCGTTCGGCGGCCCCCTCAAGGACCTCCAGTCCGTCGGCCACCAGCTGGCCGAGATGGCCACCCGCGTCGAGTCCGCCCGCCTGCTGGTCTACGCGGCAGCCTCGGCGTACGACACCGGCGCCCCGGACCTCGCCCGCCGCGCCGCCATGGCCAAACTGCTGGCAACCGAGACCGCCCAGTACGTCGTCGACGCCGCCGTACAGATCCACGGCGCCCGCGCACTACGCCGCGGCCACCTGCTGGAACACCTCTACCGCGAGGTCCGTGCGCCACGCATCTACGAGGGCGCGACGGAGGTGCAGCGCTCGATCATCGCTAAGGAGCTGTACCGGGGGCGGTCCTGACGAGCGCACGTCAGACTGGCGGGCGCGGGCACGGAGACGGGCATGGAGACGGGCACGGGAAGGGACACGGATACGGCCGTCGGCTCCCGGCTCCCGGCTCCTGGCTCCCGGCTCCTGGCTCCTGGCTTCCGGCGGTCGGCTCCCGGCCCCCGGCCGACGGGCGAGCGCCGGTGCCGGATGTCAGGCTGACAGCAGAGAGGATTCCGCGAAGGGAATCGCCATGATCACTACTGACTTCGTTCCCGGCTCCCCTTGCTGGCTCGATCTCGGCGCCCCGGATGTCGAGGCCGCAACGGCCTTCTACCGGGCCGTGTTCGGCTGGCAGTCCGAACCGCACGGCGGCCGGGACGCGGGCGGATACACCCTCTTCCGGCTGGACGGCAAGGCCGTCGGCGCGGTCGGCCCGCTCACCGAGGACGGCGCCCGCTCCGCCTGGACGCTCTTTTTCCACACCCCCGACGCGGATGCCGCGGCCCAGGCGGTGGAACGGGCGGGCGGCACGGTTCGCGTGGCGCCGGTCGGCGTCGGATCGGACGACGGACGGTTCGCCCAGCTCACGGACCCGCAGGGGGCCGAGTTCGCCGTCTGGGAACCGGCCAGATACCCGGGCTTCGAGGCCGCGGACGCGCCGGGCACGCTGGTCTGGACCGAGCTCTACACCACCGACCCGGCCGCCGCGCAGACCTTCTACACGTCCGTCCTCGGCTGGAGCACACAGGACATGCCGCTCCCCGGCGGCGGTGGCACCTACACCCTGCTCACCCCCGCGGGCTGCAGCGAGGAACGCATGCACGGCGGCCTCATGGGCGTCCCGGCGGACCTGCTCGGCCCCGGCGGGAAGCCGTACTGGCACCCGGTATTCGCCTCCCGGGACTGCGACGCCACCGTCGGCCTGACAACCGGCAACGGCGGCACCCTCTCCATGGGTCCCGAAACAGCCGAGGGCGTCGGCCGCCTCGCCGTCTGCACGGACCCGTCGGGCGCGGAGTTCGTGGTCCTCACTCCGGAGGGGCAGCTTTGAGGGTGGGGTAATGGTGGGGCGCTGTTTGGTGGTGACGGTGCGTCAGATCCAAGATGAATGGGGGGCGGGGTCGGCCGGCCCCTGACCACCGAGAAAGCCGAATCACCGATATCTACCGAACGGCAGATGTGCCCAGCTGCCCGGACGGCGAATCTCGATGCCACCGCTCAATGACGTAACCGGAGGCAATCGTGGTTCCTCGTACGTGGCCATGGAAGGTCATGGCAGGTGTCGTCCTCGCCGCAGGCACCGTTCTCACCGGCCGCGCCGGCCGTGTCCGGCCCTGCGCCCAGGGAGCGGGACACCATGCTTGAACTCGTCGATATCACCAAGGTCTACCGCGGCGGCAAGCGTGCCGTGGACGGCATGACGATGCGTCTGGACAACGGAATGCTCGGCCTGCTCGGCCCCAATGGTGCGGGCAAGTCCTCGCTCATGCGGATCGCCTCGACGGTCACCCGCCCCACCAGCGGCAGGGTCCTTTTCCACGGCACCGACGTGGTCGCCAAGCCGGACGTGCTGCGCCGCGCGCTCGGCTACCTCCCCCAGGACTTCGGGGTCTACCCCCATCTCACCTCGCGGGAGTTCCTCTCCTACCTTGCGGCGGCCAAGGGGCTCTCGGCCCGCTCCGCACGCGCCCGCATCGACGAACTCCTCCAACTGGTCAACCTCACCGAGGCGGTCAAACGCCCCCTCGGCAAGTATTCCGGCGGGATGCTGCGCCGGGTCGGGATCGCCCAGGCTCTGCTCGCCGATCCGCAAGTGATCGTCGTGGACGAGCCCACCGCCGGTCTCGACCCCGAGGAGCGGGTCCGCTTCCGCAATCTGCTCAGTGAGCTTGCCGCCGACCGCGTGGTCATGCTCTCCACGCACATCGTCTCGGACGTCGAGTCGGTCTCCTCCGACATCGCGGTGGTGGCGCAGGGCCGCCTCCTGCGCCGCGGTTCCCCGGAGGATCTGCTCGCCGCCGTGGAGGGCTGGGTGTGGGAGGTCCTTGCCGACCCGGCCGATGTGCCCGCGCTCCAGCAGCGGCACCTGGTCAGCCGTCTGGTACGTACCAGCAGCGGCGTACGCGTACGCCTGCTGACCCAAGTGCCGCCGTACGCGACGGCGCAGCAGGTGACGCCCGACTTGGAGGACGCCTACCTGGCCATCGTCGGCCAAGTGGTCAGCAGGACACGGGAGTTTGCAGGTCCGCGGCACCCCGGGGGGAGGTAGTCATGCGCATGCTCTTCAGGCTCGCCGTCGCAGATTTCCGGGACCGGGTACGGCGCCCTGCCTATGCGGTGATCCTCTTCGCCGCCGTGGGCCTGGGCTACCTCGCCACCCCGGCCAAGGAGGCCGGCTGGGTCGTGATGCAGGTCGGTGACTATCGCGGCACATACAACAGTGCCTACATCGGCATGGTCGTTGCCCTGGCCGGCGCGGTGTGGTTGTCGCTCGGTGGTTTCTACGTCGTGCGCAACGCCATCTCGCGCGACCAGAGCACCGGTGTCGGACGCCTTCTGGCCGCCACACCGTTGAGCAACGTGGCCTACCTGGCCTCGAAGTTCCTCAGCAGCGTCCTGGTACTTGCGTCCATGCTGGGCGTCCTCGCCGTCACGGCAGTGGTGATGCAGCTGGCCCGCGGTGAGGCGACCGCGGTCGACCCCGTCGATCTGCTGAGCCCCTTCGCCCTGATCGCGCTGCCGCTCATGGCGTTGACCGCGGCAGCCGCCCTGCTCTTCGAGGCCATCCCGCTTCTGCGGGCGGGCCTGGGAAACGTGCTCTGGTTCTTCGTCTGGGCCTTCCTCGCGATCGGTGGCCAGTCGCCGCATGCGCCGCTCGGCGGGATCGGTGTCCACCAGGTGGTGCGGTCCCTGGGCGACAGCATGACGGCACAGGGCATCGATCCCTCCCGGGCCGGTGAATTCAGCCTCGGCCTCACCCTGGTCAGCAAGCCCCTGAAGACCTTCGACTGGGCGGGATTCGACCCGAACTCCGAGTACCTCCTCACCCGCTGCCTGCTCATCCTGATCGCCATCGCGCTGGCCCTGACACCGGCCCTCTGGTTCCCCCGGTTCGACCCGGCCCGCGGGCGGGAACTCCAGGATCCGCCGTCGGCACGGTCCGCCGACGACCGGGAAGAAAGCGCGCCCCCGCCCGTGCCGACCGTGGTCATCCAGGAGGAGCCGGGGAGCGCGCGGTCCGACACCTTGGGCAACGTACCGCGGACCCAGGTCAAGTGGGGCAACTCGGCGGTACGGCTGCTCGTCGGCGAGGTGCGCGTCCTGCTCCAGGGCATCCCGCTGTGGTGGTGGGCCGGTGTACTGACCCTCACCGCCGTGTCCCAGATGGTGACGCCGGCGACCGGAGTCACCAGGATCCTGCTGCCGCTCGCCTGGATCTGGCCCGTGCTCATCTGGTCACGGCTCGGTACGCAGCGGCACGAGCACGGGGTCGAGGCCCTCCTCGGCGCCTATCCGGCCGCCCGCAGGCGGGTGCTGGCGGAATGGGGAGCAGGTCTTCTGCTCACCGCCGTGGCGGGAATCGGCCCGGCCCTGCGGATGGTCACGGGATCGGACGGACCCGGACTGCTGCACTGGTTCCTCGGCGCCTTGTTCATCCCCTCGTTCGCCCTGGTCCTCGGCACGCTCAGCCGTACCCACAGACTCTTCCAAGCGGCGTACCTACCGCTGTGGTACGCGACGGTCAACGGCATCACACCCCTCGACTTCATGGGCGCCCTGCGCGGCCCCGACGGTCTGCCGGCGGGCATGCCCCCGACTCTGCTGATCGGCGCCACCGCGGCGATGCTCGCCACGACCTTCGCGACAACCGTGGCCCGCCGCGCGGCGAGTTGAGGCCAGAGGGGCCGCCGCACCCCTCTGACCCCATCAGTGCAGGTCACACGGGGCGCGGCGGCATCGTCACGTCAAATATCCCGAAAGATCTCAATCTGCGCCCCAATAGAGTTCAGCCGTTCCGCCAAGTCCTCGTAACCCCGGTTGATGACATAGACGTTGCGCAGGACGGAGGTGCCCTCGGCGGCCATCATGGCGAGGAGGACTACTACGGCGGGGCGGAGGGCCGGGGGGCACATCATTTCTGAGGAGCGCCAGCGGGTGGGGCCGTCGACCAGGACGCGGTGTGGGTCGAGGAGTTTGACCTGGGCGCCGAGGCGGTTGAGGTCCGTCAGGTAGATGGCGCGGTTGTCGTAGACCCAGTCGTGGATGAGGGTCTGGCCCTGGGCGCTGGCCGCGATGGCCGCGAAGAAGGGGACGTTGTCGATGTTGAGGCCCGGGAAGGGCATCGGGTGGATCTTGTCGATCGGGGCCTGGAGCTTGGAGGGGCGGACCGTCAGGTCGATGAGGCGGGTGCGGCCGTTGTCGGCCGCGTACTCCGCGCTGCGCTCGTGGTCCAGGCCCATCTCTTCGAGGACGGCCAGTTCGATCTCCAGGAACTCCACCGGGACCCGGCGGATGGTCAGCTCGGACTCGGTGACAACTGCCGCTGCCAGCAGGCTCATTGCCTCGACCGGGTCCTCGGACGGCGCGAAGTCCACATCGCGTTCGATGTGCGCGGCGCCGTGGACGGTGAGCGTGGTGGTGCCGATGCCGTCGACCCGGACGCCCAGCTCCTCCAGGAAGAAGCAGAGGTCCTGGACCATGTAGTTGGAGGAGGCGTTGCGGATGACCGTGACGCCGTCGTGCCGGGCGGCGGCGAGCAGCGCGTTCTCCGTGACGGTGTCGCCGCGTTCGGTCAGGACGATCGCGCGCTTGGGGGCGACGCTGCGGTCCACCTCGGCGATGTAGGTGCCGTCGGTCGCGGTGATCTCCAGGCCGAAGTGGCGCAGGGCCGTCATGTGGGGCGTGACGGTGCGGGTACCGAGATCGCAGCCGCCCGCGTACGGCAGCTTGAAGTGGTCCATGCGGTGCAGCAGCGGGCCGAGGAACATGATGACGCTGCGGGTGCGGCGGGCCGCCTCGGTGTCCATCGAGTCGAGGTCGAGCTCGGCGGGCGGGATGATCTCCAGGTCGTTGCCGTCGTTGATCCACCGGGTCCGTACGCCGATGCTGCCCAGGACTTCGAGGATGCGGTAGACCTCCTCAATACGGGCCACCCGGCGCAGAGTTGTGCGGCCCGCGTTCAGCAGCGTGGCGCACAGCAGCGCCACGCACGCGTTCTTGCTCGTCTTCACATCGATGCTGCCGGAGAGCCGGCGTCCGCCGACCACCCGCAGATGCATCGGCCCGGCATAGCCGAGCGAGACGATTTCACTGTCGAGAGCCTCGCCGATACGGGCGATCATCTCAAGGCTGATGTTCTGATTCCCGCGTTCGATGCGGTTGACGGCGCTCTGGCTGGTGCCCAGAGCCTCCGCGAGCTGCGTCTGTGTCCAGCCACGGTGCTGCCGGGCGTCACGGATGAGCCTGCCGATACGTACGAGGTAGTCGTCTGTCATGGGGTGACCGTATCTCAGATATGAGATGGGGCTGACATTGGCTCGCCCTTACTCCCTCCTCTCGCTTGCTCCGTATTTGTCCGCATTCCCGCCCGTCGGCTACAACTCCGGTGTACGGACGCGGCGTACCTGGGGCGAGAGCAGGGCCGCGGCCGAGGCGAGGACGATCAGGGCGGCGCAGCCGGTGAGGGCGGGGCCGACGCCGATCCGTGCCGCGACCGGCCCGGCGATCAGCAGGCCGAGCGGGGCGAAGGCCAGGGAGCCGAACCAGTCGTACGAGCTGACGCGGGACAGTGCCGCCTCCGGGACCTCCCGCTGGATGGTCGTCGTCCACAGCACACCGAAGATGTCGAAGGCGATGCCCGAACCGAACATGGCGAGTGCGATCCACGGCACCGGCGCCCGTAGGCCGAGCAGCGCGATCGGGAGCGCGAGCGGGAAGGTGGCCAGTACGGCGGTCAGTACCGGGCGGCGCACCCGGATGCGGGCGGCCAGCCCGGCGCCGGCGAGGGTGCCCAGCGCCTGCGCGGCGACGATCAGCGACCAGGACCGTGCGCCGCCCAGCGCGTCCTCGGCCATCAGTGGTCCCAGCACCCCCGCATTGGCGTTGAGCGCGGCGACGACGACCGAGTACTGCGCGACCACCACCCACAGCCACTGCCGCCCGGCGAACTCCCGCCAGCCGTCCCGCAGATCGGCCCACCCCGACGACCCCGTACGGGCCCGCGGGGGCAGCCGGAGGCCCCGGATCAGCAGCGCGCTCACCACGAACGACGCGGCGTTGAGCGCCAGCGCCCAGCCCGCTCCGACGACCGCGACGGCCACACCGGACAGCGCGAGCCCCAGCAGCATCGAGCTGTTCATACCGATCCGCAGCAGCCCGTTCGCCTGTTGGAGCCGTGCGGCGGGGACGAGCAGCGGAATGACGCCGTCCATCGCGGGGGAGAACAGCGCGGTGGCCGTACCCGCCAGCGCCGCCAGTGCGCAGAGCGCAAGTAGGGGGGCATGCCCGGTCAGCACCATGACGGCGAGTGCGGCGTACGCGGCGGCGCCGACGAGATCGGTGACGACCATCAGCCGGGAGCGTGACATCCGGTCCGCGATCACCCCGCCCGCGAGGACGAACAGCAGCTGTGGCACCGCCTGACAGGCCAGCACCAGCGACAGCTGCCCGGGGCCCGCCCCCGGTAGCGCCAGCACCGCGAAGGACAGCGCCACCCGGGCGAAGCCGTTCCCGAGGACCGAGATGGTGCGGGCGGAGGCCAGCAGCACGAACCGCCGGTCGCGCCAGAGGGGCGGAGCGGCAGGTGGTGTGACGGCAGCTGGTGGGGCGGCAAGTGGTGGGGCGGCAGGCGGCGGAGCGGCAGCTGGTGGGGCCGTGTCGGCGGGTAAGGACGGGCGAGGGGGCGCGGGTTCGGGGGTAGCCGTCACGGCGTCAGCGTAGGAGCCGGAGGGGTGCCCGTGTGCGGGATTCCGGGCATCGGGCGGGGACGGGCTCCGCCGTCGGCGCGCCGCTTTGAGGGCACATACGTGTCGTGTCGGCCCGCTGTCGGCGGCGGACAGCGGACTGTCGGCGCGCTGTCGGCCGCCTCCGGGACCGTAGGCACGGACGGCACCGCTGAGAAGGATGCGGTCCCGGTCGCGGTCGCCGCCGGACCGGTCCGACAGAAAGGAACCCGCGATGGTCTCCGCAGGCAATACCCAGGAGTGGGACGTCCACCGGCTCCCGTCCGCCGAGGGCAAGAACTTCCTGGTCACCGGCGGCAACGCGGGCATCGGGTACTTCGTCGCCGAGCAGCTCGCCGGCACCGGGGCCACGGTCGTGCTCGGCAGCCGCGACCCGGCGAAGGCCGAAGCCGCGACCGCTTCGATCCGCGCCCGCGTGCCCGGTGCCAGCGTGCGGCATCTGCGTCTGGACCTGGCCGATCCGGCCTCGCTCAGGACGTCGGTGGCCGCGCTCGGGCTGGACCGTCTCGACGCGGTCGTCCACAACGCCGGAGTGGCGCTCGACCACCCTCCGCGCCGGGAAACCAGGGACGGCCATGAGCTGATGTTCGCGACCAACCACCTGGGGCACTTCGCCCTGACCGGGTGGCTGGCCCCCCTGCTCGCGGCCACACCGGAGAGCCGGATCGTGACCACCGGCAGCTTCGCAGCCAAGTCCGAACGCCTGGATCTCGACGATCTCCAGAGCGCCCACGACTACCGCCCCAAGCGCACCTATGGGCGCTCGAAGCTGGCACAGATGCTCTTCGGCGTCGAGCTGGACCGCCAGCTGCGCGCTGCGGGCAGCGCGACGCTCAGCGTGGTGGCCCATCCCGGCGGCGCGCTCGACTCGCTCACCCCCTCCCGCCCGCCGGTCCGGGTCCGTTCCACGGGTGAGCGGCTGCGCGGGCTGCCGCTCGGCCTCTTCGTCCAGGGCAAGGAATCCGGGGCGTGGCCCGCCGTACGGGCGGTGCTCGACCCGGACGTGCGCGGCGGCCAGCTGTGGGGGCCCCGGGTTTTCGGCCTGCGAGGCAGACCCGTGACCGAGCCCCTCTGGGACCACCTGGCCGACGCCGGTACCGCCGCGCGACTGTGGACCGCCAGCCGCGATCTGACCGGCGTCGACCCGGTCCTCGGCCCCGAGTGACCGGCTACGCCTCCCCGCCGGCCTCCTGAGCCGCCCGCTCCACCCGGTTCCGGTAGTCCTCCCACCACGCCGAGTCGCCCGGCACCATGCTGTCGTTGCCCTGGTTCATCCCCACGGCACCGTCCATGAGTTCCCGGAGGATGTCGGCGTGCCCGGCGTGCCGGTGCGTATCGGCGATCACGCGCACCACGGCGTGATGCAGCGTCACCTCGCCCTTGCCGCTCGGCCACCACGGAACCCTGCCCACCGTGTCCAGCGCCAGCGCGTCCAGGGTCGCGTCGGAGTGTGCCCACGCCCGGCGGTACAGCTCCACGATCTGCTGACGTGACTCGTCGGCGGTGACCCACATATCCGCGTTGGTCTCGGCAGCGTCTTCGAGCCAGGGCAGCGGCTCTCCGGACGGGCGTCCGAAGGTGTCGCCGAGGTAGCCCAGTTCCACACTGGCCACGTGTTTCACCATGCCCAGGAGGTTGGTACCGGTCGGTGTCAGCGGGCGGCGGATGTCGTACTCCGAGAGCCCTTCGAGCTTCCACAGCAGGGCATCGCGGGCGGACTGGAGGTAGCGGCGGAGGTCGGTCCTGGGATCCGAAGCGGCAGTCATGAGGGCAGTCTGCCGCTCGCCCGGCCTCCGCTCGCCGCCTTTTCCCGCCCCGGCCAGGTACCCCGGATCAGCCGAACTGGCCCGGCCGGTAGTCCCCCGCGGGCTGCTGGATCATGACATTCGCCCGGTTGAAGGCGTTGATCAGGGCGATCGCGCACACCAGGGCGGCCAGCTGCTCCTCGTCGTAGTGCTTGGCGGCGTTCGCCCATGCCTCGTCCGTGACCCCGCCGGCCGCGTCCGCGATACGGGTGCCCTGCTCGGTCAGCTCCAGGGCGGCCCGTTCGGCCTCGGTGAAGACGGTGGCCTCCCGCCAGGCCGCGACCAGGTGGAGGCGTACCGAGGTCTCACCGGCAGCGGCGGCGTCCTTGCTGTGCATATCGGTGCAGAAACCACACCCGTTGATCTGGCTGCCGCGCAGCCGCACCAGCTCCTGCGTCGCGATCGGCAGCGTCGAGTCCTCCAGCACCTTGCCTGCCGCGATGATGTGCTTGAAGACCTTGCCTACGGTCGGGCTGCTGAAGGCGTCCAAACGGGCACTCATGGTGATCTCCTCAGTGTGCAGTGCTCGCGCACCTGCGTGTCAGGGCTTGCACACATCACGACGGATCGGCTCGGCAGAATGTGACATGGCTGCCTGACCTGCGCTTTTTCTCGCGCGACGCGGTACGGACCGGCGGCCTTCGGTGATCCGGATCAAACATCGCGGGCACAGCGCACCCCGGCCAGGGCATGACCAGGACGCGGCGATGTATTAGAGTTATCTCGACATCGAGATATCTGCCGAGAGGCGTACCGCTGCCGCGCCAGTAAGGCATACCTAACTTAGGCTCACCTTAGCGGATGGGGCAAGGACGGTGACGGCAGCATTGCGGTGGTACGCGCGAATTCATGCATGAAGGAGACTGTCGTGTCGGCGAACAGCTTCGACGCCCGCAGCACGCTGCAGGTGGGCGACGAGTCGTACGAGATCTTCCGGCTGGACAAGGTCGAAGGCGCCGCGCGTCTTCCCTACAGCCTGAAGGTGCTGCTGGAGAACCTGCTCCGCACCGAGGACGGCGCGAACATCACCGCCGACCACATCCGAGCGCTCGGTGGCTGGGACTCGCAGGCCCAGCCCAGCCAGGAGATCCAGTTCACGCCGGCCCGCGTGATCATGCAGGACTTCACCGGCGTGCCCTGTGTCGTGGACCTCGCCACCATGCGTGAGGCCGTCAAGGAGCTGGGCGGCGACCCGGCGAAGATCAACCCGCTGGCGCCGGCCGAGCTGGTCATCGACCACTCCGTCATCGCCGACAAGTTCGGCACGAAGGACGCCTTCGGCCAGAACGTGGAGCTGGAGTACGGCCGCAACAAGGAGCGCTACCAGTTCCTGCGCTGGGGCCAGACCGCCTTCGACGAGTTCAAGGTCGTCCCGCCCGGCACCGGCATCGTCCACCAGGTCAACATCGAGCACCTGGCCCGTACGGTCATGGTCCGTAACGGCCAGGCATACCCCGACACCCTCGTCGGCACCGACTCGCACACCACCATGGTCAACGGCCTCGGTGTGCTGGGCTGGGGCGTCGGCGGCATCGAGGCCGAGGCCGCGATGCTCGGCCAGCCGGTCTCGATGCTCATCCCGCGCGTCGTCGGCTTCAAGCTGACCGGTGAGCTCAAGCCCGGCACCACCGCCACCGACCTCGTGCTGACCATCACCGAGATGCTGCGCAAGCACGGTGTCGTCGGCAAGTTCGTCGAGTTCTACGGCGAGGGCGTCGCCGCCACCTCGCTCGCCAACCGCGCCACCATCGGCAACATGTCGCCGGAGTTCGGCTCCACCGCCGCGATCTTCCCGATCGACGACGAGACCCTGAAGTACCTGCGCCTGACCGGCCGCGACGAGCAGCAGGTCGCGCTCGTCGAGGCGTACGCCAAGGAGCAGGGCCTCTGGCTCGACCCGGCCGCCGAGCCCGACTTCTCCGAGAAGCTGGAGCTGGACCTGGCGACGGTCGTCCCGTCGATCGCCGGTCCGAAGCGCCCGCAGGACCGGATCGTCCTGGCCAACGCCGCCACGCAGTTCGAGCGCGATGTCCTCAACTACGTCTCCGACGCGGACGAGGCGGGCGAGGAGTCCTTCCCGGCCTCCGACTCCCCGGCCGCCGCCAACGGCGTGCCGACCCGCCCGACCACGGTCACCGCCCCCGACGGCTCGACCTACGAGATCGACCACGGTGCGGTGACGGTCGCGGCCATCACCTCCTGCACCAACACCTCGAACCCGTACGTCATGGTCGCCGCCGCGCTCGTCGCGAAGAAGGCCGTGGAGAAGGGCCTGACCCGCAAGCCGTGGGTCAAGACCACCCTGGCGCCGGGCTCGAAGGTCGTCACCGACTACTTCGACAAGGCCGGGCTGACCCCGTACCTCGACAAGGTCGGCTTCAACCTCGTCGGCTACGGCTGCACCACCTGCATCGGCAACTCCGGCCCGCTGCCGGAGGAGGTCTCCAAGGCCGTCAACGAGCACGACCTGGCTGTCACCTCGGTGCTCTCCGGCAACCGTAACTTCGAGGGCCGGATCAACCCCGACGTCAAGATGAACTACCTGGCGTCCCCGCCGCTGGTCGTCGCGTACGCCCTCGCGGGTTCGATGAAGGTGAACATCACCGAGGACGCGCTGGGCACCGACACCGACGGCAACCCGGTCTTCCTCAAGGACATCTGGCCGACCGAGGCCGAGGTCAACGACGTCGTGGCCAACGCCATCGGCGAGGACATGTTCAACAAGTCCTACCAGGACGTCTTCGCGGGTGACGCCCAGTGGCAGGCGCTGTCGATCCCGACCGGCAACACCTTCGAGTGGGACCCGCAGTCCACCTACGTGCGCAAGCCCCCGTACTTCGAGGGCATGACCATGGAGACCACCCCGGTCTCCGACATCTCCGGCGCCCGCGTGCTGGCGAAGCTGGGCGACTCGGTCACCACCGACCACATCTCCCCGGCCGGTGCGATCAAGGCCGACACCCCGGCCGGTCAGTACCTCACCGAGCACGGCGTCGAGCGTCGTGACTTCAACTCCTACGGCTCGCGCCGTGGTAACCACGAGGTCATGATCCGCGGCACCTTCGCCAACATCCGCCTGCGCAACCAGATCGCGCCGGGCACCGAGGGCGGCTACACCCGCGACTTCACGCAGGACGGCGGCCCGGTGTCGTTCATCTACGACGCCTCGCAGAACTACCAGGCCGCCGGCACCCCGCTGGTCATCCTGGCCGGCAAGGAGTACGGCTCCGGTTCGTCCCGTGACTGGGCGGCCAAGGGCACCGCGCTGCTCGGCGTCAAGGCCGTCGTCGCCGAGTCCTACGAGCGCATCCACCGCTCGAACCTCATCGGCATGGGCGTGCTGCCCCTCCAGTTCCCGGAGGGCCAGTCCGCCGAGTCCCTCGGTCTGACCGGCGAGGAGACCTTCTCGGTCACCGGCGTGACCGAGCTGAACGACGGCACCACCCCGCGCACCGTCAAGGTCGCCACGGACAGCGGCGTCGAGTTCGACGCGGTCGTCCGCATCGACACCCCCGGCGAGGCGGACTACTACCGCAACGGCGGCATCATGCAGTACGTGCTGCGCTCGCTGATCCGCAAGTAAGTCCCGGCGGGCAGCACAACGGGCCGCACTCCCTCGGTCGAGGGGGTGCGGCCCGTCCGCGTGTCCGGGCTTCACCGGCCCTTGGGGTTACGGCGTCCCGAGCAGCTCGATCTCGGCGAGGGTGCCGGTGCCGCCGGGCACCAGCCGGTAGTGCCGGTACGCGCCGGGCTGCGGGACGGCGAACACCCGGGTCTGCTGGTCCCAGGTGAAGGACTCGCCGTCGCGGTGGTCCAGCCGGGTCCAGCGCTTTCCGTCCGGGGAGCCCTCCAGGGTCCAGCCGGCCGGGGCCTTGGCACGGTCCGCCGAGGTGAGGGTGTACGAGGTGACCCGCGCGGGCCGGGTCAGGGCGACCGGGGTACCGGTCAGTTCGGCCGAGGTGGCGGAGGTGTCGTCGAAGAGCGGGCCGCCGCCGGGGCCGGTCATGTCCTGCGGCGGGGCGGGTACCCGGTCGTCCTGGGTGATCGAGGCCGGGGCGGCGTGCGCTCCGGTGCCCCAGGCGGACGGCCGGTCGCCCATGGTGAAGTCCAGGGTGCCGCCGCGGGCGAGGAGCCGGTGCGGCAGCGCGGTGGAGTTCCAGGCTTTGCCGTTCACCCGGAGGCCCTGGACATAGACATTGCGGGCGTTGTTGCGCGGGGCGTTGACGGTGAGATCGCGGCCGTTCTCCAGGTGGACCGTGGCCTTGGTGAAGAGCGGGGAGCCCACCGCGTATTCGCCCTGGCCCATCACCAGCGGGTAGAAACCGAGCGCGCTGAAGACGTACCACGCGGACATCTCGCCGTTGTCCTCGTCGCCCGGATATCCCTGGCCGATCTCACTGCCGAGGTAGAGCCGGGACAGCGCCTCGCGGACCTTTTCCTGGGTCTTCCAGGGCTGTCCCGCCGCGTCATAGACATAGGCGATGTGATGCGAGGGCTGATTGCTGTGCCCGTACATACCCATCCGGGTGTCGCGGGCCTCGGTCATTTCATGGATCACCTGACCGTAGGAGCCGGCGAATTCCTTGGACGCGGTCTCCGGGGTGGAGAAGTAGGCGTCCAGCTTCTTGGCCAGGGCGGCCCGGCCGCCGTAGAGGTTGGCCAGGCCCCGGGTGTCCTGCGGTGCGGTGAACGCGAAGGTCCAGGCGTTGGTCTCGGTGTAGTCGTGGCCCCAGACCCGGGGGTCGAAGGTGGCCGGCGGCAGCCGCCAGTTGCCCCGGGCGTCCCTGCCCTGGAAGAAGCCGACCCGGCGGTCGAAGTGCTTGACGTAGTTCTGCGCGCGGCTCAGGAAATAGGCCGATTCTTCCTTGTAGCGGGGCTTTTTCGTCTTCTCGTACAGCGCCTTGCCCATACGGGCGATACCGAAGTCATTGAGGTAGCCCTCCAGTGCCCAGGACATGCCCTCGCGGGTATCGGTGCTCGTATAGCCGAGGAAGGGGGAGGTGGTCATGCCCTTGCGGCCGACTCCGGGATGCGGCGGGGCGACGGTGGCGTTCTTGACGGCCGCGGCATAGGCCGCCTCGGCATCGAATTCCACCCCCTTGACATAGGCGTCGGCGAACGCCACATCGGAACTCGTCCCGGTCATCAGATCCGCATAGCCGGGCGAGGACCAGCGGGAGATCCAGCCGCCGTCCTTGTACTGCTGGACGAAGCCGTCGACCATTTTCCCCGCACGCTTCGGGGTGAGCAGGGAATAGGCCGGCCAGGTCGTCCGGTAGGTGTCCCAGAAGCCGTTGTTGACATACACCTCACCGTCGACGATCTTCGAGCCGGTGTGGGTCGGGGTGTCCTGGCCGGTCTGCGGCGAGAACGGGCTGGCGTAGCGGCTGCGCGAACCGACCCGCTCGAAGCCGGAGTTGGGATAGAGGTAGAGCCGGTAGAGGTTGGAGTAGAGGGTGGTGAGCTGATCGCGGCTCGCGCCCTCGACCTCGATACGGCCCAGCAGGCCGTCCCACTGCGACCGCGCCCGGTCCCTGACGCCGGCGAAGGTCGCGCCGTCGGGAATCTCCCGGGTCAGATTCGCCTTCGCCTGGTCCACGCTGACCAGCGAGGTCGCGATCCGCATCGTCACGGTGCGGTCCGCGCCGGGCCGGAAGCGGAGATAGCCGGTGACGTCCTTGCCGCCCCCGCCGTCGAGCCTGCCGCCGCCGGTGACCGGGGCGTCGAAGGTGCCGTAGACGAACAGCCGGGTGGCGCCGACGGACAGTCCGCTCTTGACGTCGGAGAAGCCGGTGACGATCCCGCGCCCGGTGTCCAGGCTCAGCCCGCCCTTGTTGTTGACGTTGTCGAAGATCAGGCTCGCCCGGTCGCCGGGGAAGGTGAACCGCATCAGCGCGGCATGGTCGGTGGGGGTGATCTCCGTTTTGAGGCCGTTGTCGAAGGTCACGCCGTAGTAGTGCGGCCGGGCCGTCTCGTTGGCGTGGTGGAACGGCAGCGCCCGGCCGGTGCGCGAGGCGTCCGGGGTACCGGCCGCGGCGGACGGCATGACCTGGAAGGTCTGCCGGTCGCCCATCCACGGGCTCGGCTCATGGCTGGCGCTGAACGCCTGGAGGGTGGGGAGGTTGTCGGCGTTGTTCTTCCGTGCGTACTCGTAGAGCCAGTCGGAGGAGCCCGCGTTGGTGACCGGGGTCCAGAAGTTGAAGCCGTTGGGGACCGCGGTGGCGGGGAAGGTGTTGCCGCGCGAGAAGCTGCCGCTGGAGAGCGTGCCGCGGGTGGTGACCGCGTAGTCGGCGAGATGGGCGAGCGGCTTGTCGGGGGCCTTCGGCGCGAGGGTGAGGTCATCGATCCAGCCGCGGAAGGCTGGTGCGGTCCCCGGCGCCGACGGGGCGTCATAGCCGACCAGGATCCGGTCGACGGTCTTGCCCGCGGCGACCGCGCCGATCCGCGCCTCCCGGTTGTTCCACTGATTGACCAAGAGCGTCTTGGCGGCGGCCTGGCCCCGGGGCGTCAGCGGCGTGCCGTGCTGGTCGACGGCGGACAGCTCGCTGAGGTACGTACCGTCGGTGAAGGCCAGATCGACGGCGGCATGGGTCGCCGGGTAGTCCGGATCGCGCTGCGCCATCTCGGGGAAGATCTTGTAGGAGAGCGAAGTGGCAGCGGTGACCGGGACATCGACGTCGAAGATCTTGTTGTACGAGTAGCCGCGGCCGTGGGCGCTGTGGGTACCGGCGTAGCGCAGCGCATGGCCTCCGCTGAAGCCGGCGTGCGCCTTGGCGGTGGGGGAGTCGCGGGGGCCGGTGTCGGTCGTGGTGGTCATCCCGGGTGTCCCGGGGGTGGTCTCCGGGGTGACCCCGGAGGTCCGGGGCTTTCCGTCGGGGCCGGTCTCGACGGTGTCGGTCCAGTCCGGCCGGGGTTCGCCGGATTCGAAGGACGAGCTGAACTCCGCTGTGCCTTGCGGCGGTTGGGGTGGCGCGGCCTGGGCCGGGCCGGGCGCGGTGAGGACGAGCAGAGCCGCCGCCACGAGGGCGGCGGGGCGGGCGATCGCCCGTAGTGGACTGTGCCGGTGTCTGAGCCGCACGCGAGCCCTCTCAACGAGATGGACATCGTTGTCAGTTACATGGCGCCGAGATAAACAGAGATAAGTAAGGTGCGTGGGGACTTTGGTGTCAAGGGTGCCGCTGCGATCGGTGTGCCGGTCGTGTCGCCGGGCGGTCCGGCGGATGACGGCCGGGCGAATCCCCGCATACCGGGGAGGTCTCAACTAGGGAAAGACTGCCGCCCAACCCTGCATTCGATCTTGCCCCTGCCGCCGGAAGTGGACTATACCTGTCGGCGTCCGACCGGCCGTACGACGAGGCCGTGGATCCGGGGAGGACGGCGGGAACGCATGACTGCCCCGCACTTACCTAGCGCGCCCGGTGCACATCCCGTACAACTCAGCTTCATCTGACCCGCGGTGCCGGGGTGGCTCCGGTACACCGCCTGAGTCCTGAAGAAGGCGAGGACTTGAGCATGGGATCCACCTCTGCATTCAACCGTCGCGACCTGGTCAAGCGAGCCGCGGCCCTGGGAATCGTCGCCGTACCTGCCATGGGGATGCTGTCGGCGTGTGCCGGCGGCGGCAGTGACAGCGATAACAAGGTCGAAAAGGGCAAGAAGTCCGCCAAGAATCCGCTGGCGGTCAATGAGTCGGCCGGTCTCGATGTCGTCATCTTCGACGGCGGATTCGGCGACAAGTACGCCAAGGACGCCCAGAGCGAGTACCTCAAGGCCTTCCCGAAGGCCGAGGGCAAGGTGAAGCTCACCTCGACCCAGAAGATCCAGTCGACGCTGCAGCCGCGCTTCAACGGCGGAAACCCACCGGACCTCGTCGACAACTCCGGTGCGGAACAAATGGACTTCGGCACACTGGTCGGCAAGGACCAGCTGACCGACCTCACGGCGCTCCTCGACGCGCCCTCCGTCGACGACCCGAACAAGAAGGTGCGAGACACCCTGCGCCCCGGTGTCGTCGAAATGGGCCAGTTCGGCGGCAAGGAAACCTGGATCCTCTACTACGCGTACACGGTCTACGGCGTCTGGTACTCCCAGGGCAACCTGCGGAAGCTGGACGCGGAATACCCGGAGACCTGGGACGACATGCTGGCCCTGTGCGCGAAGGCCAAGAAGAAGGGTGTCGCGGGCTGGACGTACCCGGGCAAGTACCCGTACTACCTTCCCTTCAGCCTCTATCCGTTCATCGCCAAGATCGGTGGTGCGGAGGTCCTGCGGAAGATCGACAATCTGGAGCCGAACGCCTGGAAGGACCCGGCGGTCAAGGCGGCATTCGACGCCTATTACGAGCTCTACAAGAAGGGCTATGTCCTCAAGGGCTCGCCCGGACTGGACCACCTCCAGTCGCAGAAGGCGTGGGCCGAGGGGAAGGCACTGTTCATCCCGAACGGTTCCTGGGTGGAGAACGAATCCGCGCAGCAGATCGCGAAGAACCCGGACTTCGATCTCGCGGTCGGCGCCCCGTCCAGCCTGTCGGACTCCGACAAGATGCCCTACGGCACCATCTGGGCCTCGGGCGGTGAGCCCTTCATCGTGCCCCGGAAGGCCCGTAACGCCGAGGGCGGCATGGAACTGCTGCGCCTCATGCTCAGCAAGAAGTCCTCGCAGAATTTCATCAAACAGGTCTCCTCGCTCACGTCGCTCAACGGCGGCACCGAGGGGCTGAAGCTCCCGCCGGGCCTGGCATCGGCGCAGGTGGCACTGCAGAAGGCCGGGCAGAACATCGTCAATCCGCGGATGCAGGACTGGTATGTGGCGCTCCAGAAGGAGCGGATCGGGGTCGCCGCGCTGGGGGAGATGATGGCCGGCCGGCTGACTCCCGACGAGGCCATCAAGAAGATCCAGAAGTATGCGGACGACACCCGCGACGACTCCAGCGTGAAGAAGTACAAGCGCTGACCGAGAAGTTCGATGCGGCACCGGTGGTGGCACACGCAGGCAGAGAACGGGATCGGTAGGCATGAAACACGGTAAGTACCGTTTCATCGCGGGATTCTTGGTCCTCCCGCTGGCGATTTACGCGATCTTCGTGATCTCGCCCTTTGTGCAGGCCATTTACTACTCCTTCACGGACTGGACCGGGCTGAGTCCGGATATGAAGGTGGTCGGCTTCGACAACTATGCGCGCCTCTTCCAGGACGATGTCTTCTGGTCCGCCGTGGGCAACAGCGTGACGCTGTTGTTGCTGCTGCCGGTGGTGACGCTCTCGCTCGGGCTCTTCTTCGCGTTCATGCTCAACGTCGGTGGCCGCCGCCGGAAGAAGGCGGTCATCGGCGGGGTGCGCGGCTCGGGCACCTATAAAATCCTCTACTTCTTCCCGCAGGTGCTGTCGGTACCGATCGTCGCGCTGCTGTTCCAGTTCGCGTACAACCCGGAGAGCGGCGCGCTCAATGCCTTCTTCAAGGCGATCGGGCTCGACAATGTGCAGCCGGACTGGCTGGGGGATCCACAGATCGCGCTGTGGTGTGTGATGGCCGCGATGGTGTGGGCCAATGTCGGCTTCTATGTCGTGCTCTTCTCCGCCGGTATGAGCTCCATTCCGAAGGATTTCTACGAGGCTGCGCTGCTGGACGGCGCAAACCGCTTCAACACGTTCTTCCGGATCACCCTGCCGCTGCTGTGGGACACCGTCCAGACCGGCTGGATCTATATGGGCATTCTCGCCCTGGACGTGTCGGCCTTCGCCTTCGTACAGATCATGAGCGTCGGTCCGGGCGGCCCCGACTATTCGACCGAGGTCCTTCCGCTGTACGTGTACCAGAAGACCTTCCGCGACGGTCAGGCCGGATATGCGACCGCCATCGGCGTTTCCCTGCTGATCGTGACCCTCGTCTTCTCGGCCGTCGTCATGCGGCTGGGACGGCGCGAGCGACTGGAGTTCTGATGAGTGCGCAGACAGATCCCGCGGACCTCCCGGGGGTGACGAAGGAGCAGCGCCCGTCTCCGGGCAGCTCGCGGCTGCCCGGCCAACGGGGCGGACAGGAGCGGACGGACGGCACCGGGTCCGGCGGCGACGGAGGCGGCGAGGGCAAGGTCCTCAATGTCTTCTCGCACGGAGTCCTGGTGATCTGGGGCCTGTTGGTCACCATGCCGCTGCTGTGGGCGGTGCTGAACTCCTTCAAGGACGACGGCGAGATCTTCGGCTCGCCCTGGGGACTGCCCTCGGCCCTGCACTTCGACAACTGGTCGCGCGCCTGGGACAAGGCGAGCATGGGCCAGTACTTCCTCAACTCGCTGATCGTCGTGGGCGGTTCGCTGATCGGCACGATGCTGCTGGGCGCGATGGCGGCGTATGTCCTGGCCCGCTTCGACTTCCCGGGCAACCGCTTCCTGTATTTCCTGTTCGTGGGCGGGATGGGCTTCCCGGTCATCCTGGCGCTGGTCCCGCTGTTCTTCGTCATGAAGAACATGGCGCTGCTGGACTCCTACCACGGGCTGATCCTGGTCTATATCGCCTACTCGCTGCCCTTCACGGTCTTCTTCCTCAGCGGGTTCTTCAGAACGCTGCCGACCTCGGTGGCCGAGGCGGCGCTCATCGACGGCGCCTCGCACACCCGCACCTTCTTCCAGGTGATGCTGCCGATGGCCAAGCCCGGCCTGATCAGCGTCGGGATCTTCAACTTCCTCGGCCAGTGGAATCAGTATCTGCTGCCGACGGTGCTCAACGTCGGTGAGCCGGACAAGAAGGTGCTGACGCAGGGGCTGGTGGCCCTGGCGGTGAGTCAGGGCTACAAGGGGGACTGGTCCGGACTGTTCGCCGGGCTGACCATCGCGATGCTGCCGGTGCTCGCCGCGTACATCGTCTTCCAGCGGCAGGTGGTGGCCGGGCTGACGGCCGGCGCACTGAAGTAGACGGCGGGCAGCGGGCGCCGGTCCGACGGGGGCGGGCGGCCCATTGCGGGCGGGCCGGGTGTGCCGGGCGGCCGGGCGAAAGATTTGCGCCACCTTCGGGGCTGCCCGGCACGCCGTCCCGCCGCCTCCCGGGGCGGCCCCGGGGCGGCTCCGCGGCGCTTCCACGGCGGACGGGACGCCTCCGCGGCCGCCCAGATCAGCCGCTTCCCGATCATGCCGGGCTCAACGCCTTGACGAGACTTCCCGGCTGGCGTTCTGCTTAGGGTTCACATGTTGAATCGATGGCCGCCCCCCCCAAGGACGTGGGTGCGGTCGGCGGGCGGTCGTCGTGCCTCCCCAGCTGCCGCTGGGAGGCACCCCCGGCCCCAGACGGGAGTGGATGAGTCGATGGAGACTCCAGGGTCGCAGTCCTCGCTGCACCGGGCCAATCTGGAGCGGGTCGTACGCGCGGTGCGTATGGCGGGCTCACTCACGCAGGCGGAGATCGCCCGGAGCACGGGGCTGTCCGCGGCCACCGTTTCCAACATCGTTCGCGAGTTGAAGGACGGCGGGACCGTTGAGGTGACGCCGACCTCGGCGGGCGGTCGGCGGGCGCGCAGCGTCTCGCTCTCCGGCGACGCGGGCATCGTCGTAGGGGTCGATTTCGGGCACTCCCACTTGCGCGTGGCGGTCGGCAACCTCGCCCATCAGGTGCTCGCCGAGGAGGCCGAGCCGATCGATGTGGACGCCTCCGCCGCCGAGGGCTTCGACCGGGCGGAACAGCTGGTCAACCGGCTGATCGCGGCGACCGGGA
Source organism: Streptomyces tubercidicus (assembly GCF_027497495.1). Classification (GTDB taxonomy): domain Bacteria; phylum Actinomycetota; class Actinomycetes; order Streptomycetales; family Streptomycetaceae; genus Streptomyces; species Streptomyces tubercidicus. The sequence goes on along the minus strand of NZ_CP114205.1, from coordinate 1,818,669 downwards.
TCGACCCGGGCAAGGTCGTCGGCGTCGGCCTGGGAGTACCGGGGCCCATCGACGTGGAATCCGGGACGCTCGGCTCCACAGCGATCCTGCCGGGCTGGACCGGCACGAACCCCGGGCGGGAGCTCTCCGGGCGCCTCGGGGTGCCGGTCCACGTCGACAACGACGCCAACCTCGGCGCCCTGGGCGAGCTGGTCTGGGGCGGTGGCCGCGGGGCCGCCGACCTGGCGTACATCAAGGTCGCCAGCGGCGTCGGCGCCGGGCTGGTGATCAGCGGGCAGATCTACCGCGGGCCGGGCGGCACGGCGGGCGAGATCGGGCACATCACGCTGGACGAGGCCGGCCCGGTGTGCCGCTGCGGCAACCGCGGCTGCCTGGAGACCTTCACCGCGGCCCGGTACGTCCTCCCGCTGCTGCAGCCGAGCCATGGGCCCGATCTGACCATGGCGCGGGTGGTCCAGCTGGCCCGCGAGGGCGACCCGGGCTGCCGCCGGGTCATTGCGGACGTGGGCCGCCATATCGGGAGTGGTGTGGCGAATCTGTGCAATCTGCTCAATCCCAGCCGGGTGGTGCTCGGCGGGGACCTCGCCGAGGCCGGTGAGCTGGTGCTCGCACCGATCCGTGAGTCGGTGTCCCGGTACGCGATCCCCAGCGCGGCACGGCAATTGGGGATCGTCCCCGGCACGCTCGGCGGCCGCGCGGAGGTGCTCGGCGCACTGGCACTCGTCCTGAGCGAGATGGGCGATTCGACCCTGCTCGACGGCGTGCAGCCGTCGGACGCCGCAGCCCTGGCCTGAGCGCTCTGAGTTCACGCAGCTAACGCATGGCACCGTTGTCATCTCGTTAAGGATTTACTCCTTGACGGTCGGCTGGCGGCCGAGTTGACTTCCAGCCACCTCGGCCGCAACGACGCGGCCTCGTCAGGGAGGCATCCCCATGAACGTTTGGACGCGTCGCGTCGTCATAGGCACTGCCGCCGTCTCGATGGCACTCTCCGTGGCCGCGTGCGGCAAGGCCGGCGACAACGCCAAGGGCGGTGGCGACAACAAGACCATCGGCCTGCTCCTGCCGGAGAACAAGACCACGCGTTACGAGACCTTCGACCGCCCGCTCATGGAGGCGAAGATCCATGAGCTGTGCAGCGACTGCAAGGTCAAGTACAACAACGCGGCGCAGGAGACCGAGACCCAGAAGAAGCAGTTCGACGCGCTGATCACCCAGGGCGTGAAGGTGATCATTCTGGACGCGGTCGACTTCAAGGCGACCAAGTCCTGGGTGAACCAGGCCGCCAAGAAGGGCGTCAAGGTCGTCGCCTATGACCGGCTGGCCGAGGGCAAGCTCTCCGCCTACGTGTCCTACGACAACGAGAAGATCGGCCGCCTGCAGGGCCAGGCGCTGGTCAAGGCGCTCGGGGACAAGGCCAAGGACAGCAATGTCGTCATGATCAACGGTTCGCCGACCGACCCGAACATGCCGTTCTTCAAGAAGGGCGCCCACAGCGTCCTCGACAAGCAGGTCAAGAAGATCGCGTACGAGCAGGACATCCCGGACTGGTCCTCGGACGAGGCGAACAAGAAGATGGGCGCCGCCCTCGACTCGCTCGGCAAGGACGGCGTCCAGGGCGTCTACTCCGGCAACGACGGCATGGCCGGCGGCATCATCACCGCGCTCAAGCAGAAGGGCGTCAAGGTCCCGGTCGGCGGCCAGGACGCCGAGCTCGCGGGTCTGCAGCGGATCCTCAAGGGCGAGCAGGCGTTCACGATCTACAAGCAGATCAAGCCGCAGGCCGACTCCACGGCCGAGATCGCCGTCAAGCTGCTCAAGGGCGAGAAGATCGACTCCCTGACGGACACCAAGGTCGACAGCCTCAGCGGCGAGGTCAAGGGCATCCCGGCCAAGCTGTACGACGCGCAGATCGTGACCAAGGACAACATCGCGTCCACGATCCTCAAGGACAAGGTCTACAAGGCGAGCCAGATCTGCACCGGCGACGCCAAGAAGGCCTGCGACGCGGCCGGCATCAAGTAAGGCCCCGGGGGCCTCCGACGACGGCTCCCGGCCCCGATTCCACGGCCTCCGGCCCAGATTCAACGCTCCGGCCCCCGGCCCCAGGCCCCAGCCCCCGGTCAGGCGGGGCCGCGCGGCACCGCCCGCGGCCCCGGACCGGCCCGTATACCTACCGGTCCGCACCCCCGACCGCCTCGCATCCCCTCCCGGTCCGCACCCCGACCGGCCCGCACCCCTACCTCCACCGGCCCGCACCCGCGCCCCGCCATCCCGTCCCGGGCGCGGACACCGGACCGTCCCCTCGCAATCCCCCCCGCTCCACGCACCACCATCCCCGCCGTTGTGACGGCGGCGAAGGAGATGATTCACGTGTCCGCTACGCCTGTGCTGGCGTTGCGCGGAATCTCCAAGCGGTTCGGCGCCGTCCAGGCACTCACGGACGTCACCCTGGAGATCCACCCCGGTGAGGTGGTCGCCCTCGTCGGCGACAACGGCGCCGGCAAGTCCACCCTCGTCAAGACCATCTCGGGCGTCCACCCGGTCGATGACGGCGCCATCGAATGGCAGGGCGAGACGGTCCGCATCAACAAGCCGCACGACGCCCAGGAACTCGGCGTCGCCACCGTCTACCAGGACCTCGCGCTCTGCGACAACCTCGATGTCGTCGCCAACCTCTTCCTCGGCAACGAGACCCGCACCGCCGGTGTCCTCGACGAGATCGCCATGGAGAAGCGGGCCCAGGAGCTGCTGGACACGCTGTCCATCCGGATCCCCAGCGTCCGGATCCCGGTCGCGGCGCTCTCCGGCGGTCAGCGGCAGGTCGTCGCCATCGCCCGTGCGCTGATCGGCGACCCGAAGGTCGTCATCCTGGACGAGCCGACCGCCGCGCTCGGCGTCGAGCAGACCGCGCAGGTCCTCGACCTCGTCGAGCGGCTGCGGGAGCGCGGTCTGGGCGTCATCCTCATCAGCCACAACATGGCCGATGTGCAGGCCGTCGCGGACCGGGTCGCGGTGCTGCGGCTGGGCCGCAACAACGGTGTCTTCGATGTCGAGGGCACCTCCCACGAAGAGATCATCGCCGCCATCACCGGCGCCTCGGACAACGCCGTGACCCGCCGCAGGGCGCGTACGGACCAGGTGAAGAAGGAGGCCGGGGCATGAGTGATCTCACCAAGCAGCCGGCGCAGGACGCCCCCGCCGTCCCGGACGCCCCGGGCGCCGACACCCCCCAGCCGGCCGCCGTCGACCCCCGTCTGCTCGTCCGCGAACAGGGCTTCGCCGGTTACCTCAACGACTTCAAGCGCCGGGTGCGCGGCGGTGAGCTGGGCTCGCTGCCGGTGGTCATCGGCCTGTTCGTCATCGCGGTCGTCTTCCAGCTGAAGAACAGCAGCTTCCTGTCCGCGGACAGCCTCGCCAACATCGGTGTCTACACCTCCGGCCTCGGCATCATGGCCGTCGGCATCGTCTTCGTGCTGCTGCTCGGCGAGATCGATCTGTCGGTCGGCTCGGTGGCGGGTGTCGGCGCGGCCGTGTGGGCGGTGCTCAGCGTCACCCATGGCGTCAACGACTGGCTCGCCGTGCTGATCGCCATCGTGGCCGGTATCGCCATCGGCGCCCTGCACGGGTTCTTTTTCGCCAAGATCGGAGTGCCGGCCTTCGTCGTCACCCTGGCCGGATTCCTCGGCTGGAGCGGTCTGCAGATCTGGATGATGGGCAACGAAGGCTCCATCAACACGCCGAGCGGCAGTGTCGTGGAGAACCTCACCGGTTACTACTTCGAGGACAAGGCCGCCGCGTACGGTCTCGCGCTGGTCGCGGTCCTCGCCTACGCCGGATCGCTGCTGCTGGACAGCAAGCGCCGCCGGGCCGCCGCGCTGCCGTCCCGGCCGCTCAGCGAGATCCTGCTGCGCACCGGCGTGGTCGCGCTGCTCGCCTTCGTTGTCGCCTATGTCCTGAACGAGCCGGCCGGCGCCCGCGGGCTGCCGCTGGCCCTGGTGCTGTTCCTCGCGGTCCTGGTCATCGCCGACTTCGTGGTGCGCCGTACCACCTACGGACGGCAGATCTTCGCGGTCGGCGGCAACGCCGAGGCGGCCCGCCGCGCCGGTATCAATGTGAACAAGATCCGGATCAGCGTCTTCGCGGTCTCCGGCATGCTCGCGGCCTTCGGCGGCCTGTTCATCGCCAGCCTCTCCGGTGGCGCCACCAAGAACCTGGGCTCCGGCAACACCCTGATGAACGTCATCGCGGCGGCCGTCATCGGCGGCACCAGCCTCTTCGGCGGCCGCGGCAAGATCTGGTCCGCGCTGCTGGGCATGCTGGTCATCCAGTCGATCCAGCAGGGCCTGAACCTGCTCGGCATGGCCAGTGAGATTCAGTACATGATCACCGGCGCGGTCCTGCTGGCCGCGGTGGTCATCGACTCGGTCTCCCGCCGGACCCAGAAAACGGCCGGACGCACCTGATCGCGGCCCCCGTCCGACGCCGTCGGCCCCCACCGGGCATCATCCGGTGGGGGCCGGCCCGCGTGCGCAGCGGTAGGCCGTGCGGTGCTCCGAGACCCGTGTCACCCGAGTGACATACATCGCGAGGCCCGTGCGTCGCCGGGGCGGCCGCGACATTAGACTCATCTGATCGGCAAGCTCGACCCACGGCAGCAAGCAGCAGCAAGGAGGCAGGGGTGGCGTTGCTTTCCCGTATCAGGGGACCGCGCGATCTGGACCGACTGGGCCCGGAACAGCTGGAGAAGCTGGCGGGGGAGATCCGTTCCTTCCTTGTCGATGCGGTGTCCAAGACCGGCGGACACCTCGGCCCGAACCTCGGCGTGGTCGAACTGACCATCGCCCTGCACCGCGTCTTCGACTCCCCGAAGGACAAGGTCCTCTTCGACACCGGGCATCAGTCCTACGTCCACAAGCTGCTCACCGGCCGTCAGGACTTCTCCAAGCTCAAGGCGAAGGGCGGCCTGTCCGGCTACCCCTCCCGTGCCGAGTCCGAGCACGACATCATCGAGAACAGCCACGCCTCCACGGTCCTGGGCTGGGCCGAGGGCATCGCGAAGGCCAACGAGGTGCTGGGGTCGGACGACCGGGTCGCCGCCGTCATCGGTGACGGCGCGCTGACCGGCGGTATGGCCTGGGAGGCGCTCAACAACATCGCCGCCGCCAAGGACCGCCCGCTCGTCATCGTCGTCAACGACAACGAGCGCTCCTACGCCCCGACCATCGGCGGCCTCGCCAACCACCTGGCGACGCTGCGCACCACGGACGGCTATGAGCGCTTCCTGGCCCGCGGCAAGGACCTGCTGGAGCGCACGCCCGTCCTGGGCAAGCCGCTCTACGAGACCCTGCACGGCGCCAAGAAGGGCCTGAAGGACTTCATCGCCCCCCAGGGCATGTTCGAGGACCTGGGCCTCAAGTACGTCGGCCCGATCGACGGCCATGACATCGAGGCGCTGGAGTCCGCCCTGACGCGCGCCAAGCGCTTCGGCGGCCCGGTCATCGTCCACTGCCTCACCGAGAAGGGCCGCGGCTACCAGCCCGCCCTCCAGGACGAGGCGGACCGCTTCCACGCCGTCGGCAAGATCCACCCCGACACCGGCCTGCCGATCTCCTCGGGCGGCAAGGACTGGACGTCCGTCTTCGGTGACGAGATGGTCGAGCTCGGCAAGGAGCGCGAGGACATCGTCGCCATCACGGCGGCCATGCTCCAGCCCGTGGGCCTGGACAAGTTCGCCAAGGAGTTCCCCGACCGGGTCTTCGACGTCGGCATCGCCGAGCAGCACGGCGCGGTCTCCGCGGCGGGCATGGCCACCGGCGGCCTGCACCCGGTCTTCGCCGTCTACGCCACCTTCCTCAACCGCGCCTTCGACCAGGTGCTGATGGATGTGGCGCTGCACAAGTGCGGTGTCACCTTCGTGCTGGACCGGGCCGGAGTCACCGGCACCGACGGCGCCTCGCACAACGGCATGTGGGACATGTCGATCCTGCAGGTCGTCCCGGGGCTGCGGATCGCCGCACCGCGCGACGCCGACCAGGTCCGCGCCCAGCTGCGCGAGGCCGTCGAGGTCAAGGACGCGCCCACCGTGGTGCGCTACTCGAAGGGCGCCGTCGGCCCCGCCGTCGAGGCCGTCGGACGGATCGGCGGTATGGACGTGCTGCGGGAGCCCGCGGAGGGCGTCACCCGGCCCGATGTCCTGCTGGTGTCCGTCGGCGCGCTCGCCCCGATGTGCCTGGAGATCGCCGATCTCCTCGACAAGCAGGGGATCTCGGCCACCGTCGTCGACCCCCGCTGGGTCAAGCCGGTCGACGCGGCGCTGCCGGGCCTGGCCGCCAAACACCGGGTCGTGGTCACCGTCGAGGACAACGTCCGTTCCGGCGGCGTCGGTTCGGCCGTCGCCCAGGCGCTGCGCGACGCCGGGGTGGACCTGCCGCTGCGCGACTTCGGCATCCCCGAGCGGTTCCTCGACCACGCCTCCCGCAAGGAGGTCATGGCGGAGATCGGGCTCACCGCGCCGGACATCGCCCGCCAGGTGACCGGCCTGGTCTCCAAGATCGACGGCCTGTCCCAGTCCCCGCTCCGCGCGGCCGACGAGGACACCACGGACACCGCGGACGCCTCCGAGGCCGCCCGCGCCAAGGGTGCGGCCGAGCCTGCCGAGGCCACCCGCGACTGATCCCGCGAACGGCACGATGGGCCGGGCCGGTCATCCGTACGGATGTTCCGCCCGGCCCATCGGCATACGTACGGCCGCACCCCATCGGGTGAATCACCCCCGCCCGGAGGCCCGCCGAAGCTGACTGTTTCCCGGCATTGCGGAGACTCGGTCAGTTCAGCAGAGTTGCCAGGGTCGTCCAGGTGGAGGTTCGCCCATGAGTTCACAGCACGGCACACCACACGATTCACGCCGCGGTCGCGGTCTGTTCCGGACGAAAACCGTGGAACAGTCGATCCTGGATACCGAGGAGCCGGAGCACACTCTCAAGAAGTCGCTGTCCGCGTTCGATCTGACCGTCTTCGGTGTCGGTGTCGTCATCGGCACCGGCATTTTCGTACTCACCGGAAAAATCGCCAAGGAACAGGCCGGGCCCGCCGTTGCCCTGTCCTTCGTCGTCGCGGGCGTGGTCTGCGCGCTGGCGGCGCTCTGTTACGCGGAGTTCGCCTCCACCGTGCCGGTCGCCGGATCGGCCTACACCTTCTCGTACGCCTCACTGGGCGAGCTGCCCGCCTGGATCATCGGCTGGGACCTGATCCTGGAACTCGCCCTGGGCTGTGCGGTGGTCGCGGTCGGCTGGTCCGGCTATGTGCGGTCCCTGCTGGACACCGGCGGGCTGCATCTGCCCGCCGCTCTGTCCGGCACCCATGAGGGGCGGTTCGGCTTCGATCTGCTGGCCTTCATCCTCGTCCTGGTGCTGACCGGCATCCTGGTGCTCGGGATGAAGCTGTCGTCGCGGGTGACGGCGGTGGTCGTCGGGATCAAGGTGACCGTCGTCCTGCTGGTCATCGTCGCCGGTGCTTTCTTCATCAACGGTGCCAACTACACGCCGTTCATTCCGCCCAGCGAGCCCGTGGAAGCCGGCGGCGGACTGAACGCGCCGCTGGCCCAGCTGATGTTCGGCTTCACCCCCTCCAACTTCGGGACCCTGGGCATCTTCGCCGCGGCGGCCGTGGTCTTCTTCGCCTTCATCGGCTTCGACATCGTGGCCACCGCCGCCGAGGAGACCCGCAACCCGCAGCGCGACGTACCGCGCGGCATCCTCGGCTCACTGGCCATCTGCACGCTCCTGTACGTGGCCGTGTCGATCGTCGTGACCGGTATGGAGAAGTACACCAAGCTCTCCACCGACGCCCCGCTCGCCGATGCCTTCAAAGACCTCGGACACCCCTTCTACGCGGGCGTGATCAGCTTCGGCGCCGCCGTCGGTCTGACCTCCGTCTGCATGATTCTGCTGCTCGGCCAGAGCCGGGTGTTCTTCGCGATGAGCCGGGACGGGCTGCTGCCGCGGGTCTTCTCGCGGTCCCACCCGCGGTTCGGCACCCCCTACCGCTCCACCATCGCGCTCGGCGTCGTCGTCGCCGTGGTCGCCGGCTTCACCTCGATCGACGAACTCGCCGAACTGGTCAATATCGGCACCCTGTTCGCGTTCGTCGTGGTCGCGGTCGGAGTCATCCTGCTCCGCCGCTCCCGGCCCGACCTGCCCCGCTCCTTCCGCACCCCGCTGGTCCCGCTGGTGCCGGTCCTCTCGGTGGCGGCCTCGGTGTGGCTGATGCTCAACCTGCCCGCCGAGACCTGGGTCCGGTTCGCCGCCTGGATGGTGGCCGGCTTCGTCGTCTACTTCCTGTACGGCCGCTCCCACAGCCGCCTCGGCCTCCGCAACCGCCAGTCCGCGAAGGACTGACGACCGCCGCCCGTCACCGGTGCTCAGCACGAGCGGGCTGGGCCCACTGCGGGGTCCAGATGCCGGTGGCGGGGCGGCCGGGATAGGCGGAGGTGAGGTGGTGGCGCAGGGCCGCGAGGGCGGGGTGCGGGTTGTCGGAGCGCCAGATCAGTGAGTGCGGGTAGACCGGGGTGGGGTCCCGCAGGGGGATGCGCCGCAGGTCGTGACCGGCGGGCCAGACCAGCGGGGTCTGCTCGCTGAGGAAGGTCCCCAGCGTCGAGGAGTCCGCGATCGTGTCCAGCAGATGCTCGACGCCGAAGTTCGGGCCGACCGCGTCGATGGTGATGCCGAAGGTGGCGGCGAGTTCGTCGTAGTAGGCCGCCCACTCGGTGTCGGCGGCGTTGCCCGGCATCCAGATCCGGCGCCCGGCGAGCTGCGCGGGAGTGAGGGAGCGGGCGGTGGCGAATTCGTGCGCGGGCCCGGTGAACAGCTGGAGGGGTTCATCAAAGACCACGGTGGCTGCCAGGCCGTCGGGCAGCTGCCGGCCCGGCACGATCAGGGCACGGAAGGTCGCGTCGATAGTGCCGGCCTGGACGGCGGCGATGGCTTCGGCCGAGTTGAACAGGGTCATGACGTCGAGACCGGTCTCGGGGTGGGCCCGGTGGAAGTCGCGGAGCAGGCCCGCCGTGGAGAGCCGTCGGCCGATCACATCGACGCGCAGTGCCCGGTGTCCGGGCCGTACGGATGCGGCGGCCTCTTCCTCGGCCCGTAGGAGCGCTCTGGCGTAGGGGAGGAAGGCCTGCCCGTCGATGGTGAGCCCGGCTCCCCGGGCGGGCCGCCTGAACAGCGCTACGCCGAGGTCCTTTTCCAGTGTGGCGACGCGTTTCGAGACCGCCTGCTGGGTGACCGAGAGAGCGGCGGCCGCTTCCTGGAACTGTCCGGTGTCGACGACGGTGACGTAGGTGCGTACGGCGTTGAGATCCACGGCCGCCATCCTAAGAGAACAACCATCCGTTGTTCATTGCGTCGAAATGGTTGTTTGATCCCCAGAGGTACCGGCCGCTTTCATAGGTGTGGTCAACCTGCGGTTGCACAAATCCCTTGTGTCCCTTCACCCCTGAGGTGCCCCCACTCGTGCCGGATTCCTTTGTCCATCTGCACAACCACACCGAGTATTCGATGCTTGACGGCGCCCAGAAGATGAAGCCGATGTTCGGCGAGGTGGCCCGCCAGCGCATGCCCGCGATTGCCCTGAGCGATCACGGCAATATGTTCGGCGCCTATGAATTCGCGCAGGTGGCCAAGGACTTCGAGGGCATCAAACCGATCATCGGTATCGAGGCGTATCTGGCACCGTCCTCGCGCTTCGTCCGGAAGCAGGAGTTCTGGGGGCCCGGAGGCCGTCGCGCCATGAGCGAGGACGGCGAGGGCTCGAAGGATGTCTCCGGTGGCGGCCGCTTCACCCATATGACCATGTGGGCGCGGGACGTTCAGGGGCTGCGGAACCTGTTCTGGCTCAGTACGCGGGCCAGTTACGAGGGCCAGTTCCCGGCCGGCAAACCGCGTATGGACCGGGAGCTGATCGCCGAGCGGCCGGACGGCATCATCGCCACCACGGGCTGCCCCTCGGGAGAGATCCAGACCCGGCTGCGGCTGAACCAGTACGACGAGGCCCGGACCGCCGCGGGCGCCTATCAGGACATCTTCGGGAAGGAGAACTACTTCCTGGAGCTGATGGACCACGGCCTGGACATCGAGCGCGACGTCCGCCAGGGGCTGCTGCGACTGGCCAAGGATCTCGGCATCCCGCTGCTGGCCACCAACGACGCGCACTACGTGACGGAGGACCAGGCCGACGCGCACGACAGCCTGTTGTGCATCGGCGTCGGCAAGGACAAGGACGACCCGAACCGCTTCCGCTTCAACGGATCCGGCTACTACCTCAAGACCGCCGCGGAGATGCGCCGCCTGTTCTCGGAGCTCCCGGAAGCCTGTGACAACACCCTGCTGATCGCCGAGCGCACCGAGCCCTATGACGATGTCTTCCACTACGTCGACGAGATGCCGCAATTCCCGGACGTGCCCGAAGGGGAGACCCAGGAGTCGTGGCTGCGCAAGGAGGCAGTCAAGGGCCTGGCCATGCGCTATGGCGATCCGGTGCCCGCGCAGATCGTGGCGCGCTTCGAGACCGAGATGTCGGTGATCGGCCCCATGGGCTTCAGTTCGTACTTCCTCGTCGTGGCGGACATCTGCCGGCACGCCCGCGAGAACCGGATCCCCCTCGGCCCCGGGCGGGGCTCGGCCACCGGATCGATCGTCGCCTACGCCACCCGCATCACCGAACTGTGCCCCCTGGAGCACGGTTTGCTCTTCGAACGGTTCCTGAATCCGGAGCGCATCAATCCGCCGGATGTGGACCTCGACTTCGACGACCGTCAGCGCGACCGGATGGTCCGCTACGTCACCGAGAAGTACGGCGAGAACTACACCGCCATGGTGAACACCTTCGGCAAGATCAAGGCCAAGAACGCGATCAAGGACTCCTCGCGCATTCTCGGCTATCCCTTCTCCCACGGAGAACGGATCACCAAGGCGCTTCCGCCGGACCAGAACGGCACCTCGGCTCCGCTCGCCGTCATCGTCGACCCCGCCCAGGAACGCTACGGGGAGGCAGCGGAGATCCGGCAGATGTACGAGCGCGAACAGGACGTGCGGCGCGTCATCGACACCGCGCGCGGCGTGGAGGGACTCACCCGCGGCACCGGTGTGCACGCCGCCGCGGTGATCCTCTCCAAGACCACCCTCACGGACCGCATCCCGCTGCATATGCGCGCCTCGGACGGGGTGAAGATCACCGGCTTCGACTACCCGTCCTGCGAAGCCATGGGCCTGATCAAAATGGACTTCCTGGGGCTGCGGAACCTCGGCGTCATCGACCAGGCCATCGAGAACATCCGGGAGAACCGCGGCGTCAGCCTGACCACCGTCGACCCGCAGGACGGGGACTCCTCCGCCACCGTCATCCCGCTCGACGACGCCACGACCTACCGGCTGCTGGCCGAGGGCAACACCTTCGGCGTCTTCCAGCTCGACGGCGGGGGCATGCGCGTGCTGCTGAGGCAGATGGAACCCACCCGGTTCGAGGACATCGCGGCGGTCAACGCCCTCTACCGGCTCGGCCCGATGGCGGCCAACGCCCACACCAACTACGCCCACCGCAAGACCGGCCGCCAGGACATCACCCCCATCCACCCCGAGCTGCAGGACGCCCTGGAGCCCATCCTCGGCAACACCTTCCATCTGCTCGTCTACCAGGAGCAGATCATGGCCATCGCCCGGGAGCTGGCCGGCTACACCCTCGGCGGTGCCGATCTGCTGCGCCGTGCGATGGGCAAGAAGAAGCCCGAGGTGCTGGCCGCGGAGTGGGACACCTTCCACGCCGGAATGCGTGCCAACGGCTACAGCGAGGAGGCCATCAAGGCCCTGTGGGACGTCATGCTCCCCTTCTCCGGCTACGCGTTCAACAAGTCCCACACCGCCGGATACGGTCTCGTCTCCTACTGGACGGCCTATCTGAAGGCCAACTACCCGGCCGAGTACATGGCGGCCCTGCTCACCTCCGTCGGCGACGACAAGGACAAGGCCGCCGTCTACCTCGCCGACGCCCGCAAGAACGGCGTACGGGTCCTCCAGCCCGATGTGAACGCATCCGTCGCCGAATTCACCGCCGTCGGCGACGATGTGCGCTTCGGTCTGCGGTCGGTGCGCAACGTCGGCGACCACGTCATCGACGCGATCGTCGAGGCCCGCCGCACCAAGGGAAAGTTCAGCTCCTTCGCCGACTTCCTCGACAAGGCCGGTCTGCCCGCACTGAACAAGCGGGCCGTGGAGTCCCTGATCAAGGCCGGCAGCTTCGACTCCCTGGGACATACCCGCAAGGGCCTCACCGCCCTCCACGAGGAGGCCATCGATGCGATCACCCCGGTGAAGAAGGCGGCAAGCTTCGGACAGGAAGACCTCTTCGCCGAGCCGGCCGGGGCAGGCGGCAGCGCACCCGTCTTCGGGCTCGATTTCCCCGTCGACGACACGGAGTGGCCCCGCCGTCAGCTCCTGGCCACCGAACGCGAGATGCTCGGCCTCTATGTCTCCGCCCATCCGCTGGACGGTGCCGAGGACGTACTCTCCCGCGCCCGCGACTGCACCATCGCCGACCTGCTTGCCTCCGGCCGCAGCACCGGAGAGGTGCGGCTCTCCGGCCTGATCACCGGCATCCAGCGCAAGATGACCAAACAGGGCAACGCCTGGGCCGTCATCACCCTCGCAGACCGCGACGCCGCCATCGAGGTCCTGTTCTTCCCCGCCGCCTACCAACTCGTCCAGCACGCACTGGCCGAGGACAACGTCATCTCCGTCACCGGCCGGATCGAGGACCGGGACGGCACGGTGCAGCTCTTCGGCAGAGAACTCACCGTCCTCGACCTCTCCGCCGCCGAACACGGCGGCAAGCTCCCCGTACGGCTCGCGCTCCCCGCGCACCGCATCACCGAACAGTCCGTCAAGGAACTCAAGCGCATCCTCGCGGACCACCCGGGCGACAGCCCCGTACACCTCAGCGTCCGCGGCCCCCGCAAGACCACCGTCTACGCCCTCCAGGCCACCGTGGACCCCGCGACCCTCGCCTCCGAGGTGAAAGGCACCTTCGGAGCCGACGCCTGGGAGGGCATGGCATGAGCCCGCCTAATCCCCGCCGCGCCCCCGCCCCCACACCGCCCTCGGCCCCGTGACGCGGGCGCCCAGGGCCTGGACGCGGGTGCGGAGTTCGCGGTCTGCGGTGATGACCAGGCAGTCCCGGTCCTGGCAGGCGTCCGAGACGAGCTGGACGATGCGGTCGTCGCCGCTGCCGGGGGCCGGGACCACCCGGACGCCCTCGATGGACTCGACGCCGCGTGCCGCGCCCTCCACCACCAGGACCATCTCCAGGGGCGGCGGCGCCAGGCCCGGCAGGCCCGTGGTGGCGTAGCCGGCGAGGGCGTCGCGCAGCCGCTCCGCCGCGCCGTGCCGGTCCCGCCACCAGCCGTCGGGCACCGAGCCGACGACATTCGCGGCATCGACAATGACCAGGGAATCCATGGCGCCACCCTCCCATGCCGGGCCCGGCCCGCGCCGGGCACACGACAGCGCGGGCCGGCTCCGCCGAGCCGACCCGCGCCGTGGTGATCGGTGCGCCCTTACGCGGGGACGCTCGCGATACCCGGGGCCAGGAACTTCTTGCCCCGCACCCGCTCGGAGACGCCCGCGCGGTCCAGGTACGGCGTGATGCCGCCCAGGTGGAAGGGCCAGCCGGCGCCGGTGATCAGGCACAGGTCGATGTCCTGCGCCTCGGCGACCACGCCCTCGTCCAGCATCAGGCCGATCTCCTGCGCCACCGCGTCCAGAACACGGTCGCGGACCTGCTCCTCCGTCAGCACCGAGTCGCCCTGCTTGAGCAGCGCGGCGACCTCGGGGTCCAGCTCCGGCGTGCCGGAGTCGTAGACGTAGAAGCCGCGCTTGCCGGCCTCGACGACGGCCTTGAGGTTCGGCGAGACCGTGAAGCGGTCCGGGAAGGCGCGGTTCAGCGTCTCGGAGACGTGCAGACCGATCGCCGGGCCGACCAGCTCCAGCAGCACCAGCGGCGACATCGGCAGACCGAGCGGCTCGATGGCCTTCTCGGCGGTCTCGACCGGGGTGCCCTCGTCGATGACGTTCTGGATCTCGCCCATGAAGCGGGTCAGGATGCGGTTGACGACGAACGCCGGGGCGTCCTTCACCAGCACCGCGGTCTTCTTCAGCTTCTTGGCGACACCGAAGGCCGTGGCCAGCGAGGCGTCATCGGTCTTCTCGCCGCGGACGATCTCCAGCAGCGGCAGGATCGCGACCGGGTTGAAGAAGTGGAAGCCGACGACCCGCTCGGGGTGCTTCAGCTTCGAGGCCATCTCGGTGACCGACAGCGAGGAGGTGTTGGTGGCGAGGATGGCGTGCGCCGGGGCGACGGCCTCCACCTCCGCGAACACCGTCTGCTTGACGCCGATCTCCTCGAAGACCGCCTCGATGATGAAGTCGGCGTCGGAGAAGCCCTCGGCCTTGTCGAGCACACCGGAGACCAGGGCCTTGAGGCGGTTGGCCTTGTCCTGGTTGATCCGGCCCTTGCCCAGCAGCTTGTCGATCTCGGCGTGGACATAGCCCACACCCTTGTCGACGCGCTCCTGGTCGATGTCGGTCAGCACGACCGGCACCTCCAGGCGGCGCAGGAACAGCAGGGCCAGCTGCGAGGCCATCAGACCGGCGCCGACGACACCGACCTTGCTGACCGGACGCGCCAGGTTCTTGTCCGGCGCACCGGCGGGCCGCTTGGCGCGCTTCTGCACCAGGTTGAACGAGTAGATGCCGGCGCGGAGTTCGCCACCCATGATCAGGTCCGCCAGGGCCTGGTCCTCGGCGTCGAAACCGGCCTGCAGATCGCCGTCCTTGGCGGCGGCGATGATGTCGAGGGCCCGGTAGGCGGCCGGGGCGGCGCCGTGCACCTTGCCGTCGGCGATGAACTTGCCCTTGGCGACGGCCTGGTCCCAGCCCTCACCGCGGTCGACCTCGGGGCGCTCGACGGTGACCTCGCCCTTGAGGACGTTCGCCGTCCAGATCAGCGACTGCTCCAGGAAGTCCGCGCCCTCGAAGATCGCGTCCGCGATGCCGAGGTCGAAGACCTGCTGGCCCTTGAGCTGCTTGTTCTGGTTGAGCGAGTTCTCGATGATGACCGAGACGGCCTTGTCCGCGCCGATCAGGTTCGGCAGCAGCGCACAGCCGCCCCAGCCCGGGACGAGACCCAGGAAGACCTCGGGCAGCGAGAAGGCCGGAAGGGCCTTGGAGACCGTGCGGTAGGAGCAGTGCAGACCGACCTCGACGCCGCCGCCCATCGCCGCACCGTTGTAGTACGCGAAGGTCGGCACGGCCAGCCCGGCCAGTCGCTTGAAGACCTCGTGGCCGCCCTTGCCGATGGCCAGCGCGTCCTCGTGCTTCTTCAGCAGCTCGACGCCCTTGAGGTCGGCGCCGACGGCGAAGATGAACGGCTTGCCGGTGATGCCGACGCCGACGATCTCGCCGTCCGCGGCCTCCTTCTCGACCTGGTCGAGCGCGGCGTTGAGGTTCGCCAGCGAGCCGGGACCGAAGGTGGTCGGCTTGGTGTGGTCGAAGCCGTTGTCGAGTGTAATCAGCGCGAACTTGCCCGCGCCGTACGGCAGATCGAGGTGGCGGACATGCGCCGACGTGACGACCTCGTCCGGGAACAGCTCGGCCGCACCCTTCAGAAGCTCGGCGGTGGTGGTGTTGCTCACTTGTCGCCTCCGGCGTCCTTGTGGTTCGGGTTCTCCCAGATGACCGTCGCGCCCATGCCGAAGCCGACGCACATGGTGGTCAGGCCGTAGCGGACCTCCGGCTGCTCCTCGAACTGCCGGGCCAGCTGGGTCATCAGCCGCACACCGGAGGAGGCCAGCGGGTGGCCGAAGGCGATGGCGCCGCCGTACTGATTGACGCGCGCGTCGTCGTCCGCGATGCCGTAGTGGTCGAGGAAGGCGAGCACCTGCACGGCGAACGCCTCGTTGATCTCGAAGAGGTTGATGTCCTCGATGCCCAGGCCCGCCTTGGCGAGCGCCTTCTCGGTGGCCGGGATCGGGCCGTAGCCCATGACCTCGGGCTCGACACCGGCGAAGGCGTAGGAGACCAGGCGCATCTTGACCGGGAGGCCGTGCTCCCGGGCGAAGTCCTCGGAGGCGATGACCGAGGCGGTGGCGCCGTCGTTGAGACCGGCGGCGTTACCGGCGGTGACGCGGCCGTGCGTACGGAACGGCGTCTTCAGGCCCGCGAGGTTCTCCAGGGTCGTCCCCGGACGCATCGGCTCATCGGCGGTGACCAGGCCCCAGCCCGTCTCGCCGACCTCCGCGTTGGTGTTGCGCACCGAGACCGGCACCAGGTCCTGCTGGATCTTCCCGTTCGCGTACGCCTTCGCCGCCTTCTCCTGCGAGCGCACGGCGTACTCGTCGGCGCGCTGCTTGGTGATGTGCGGGTAGCGGTCGTGGAGGTTCTCCGCCGTCATGCCCATGAACAGGGCCGACTGGTCGACGAGCTTCTCGCTGACGAACCGCGGGTTCGGGTCGACGCCCTCGCCCATGGGGTGACGGCCCATGTGCTCGACACCGCCGGCGATGACGGCGTCGTACGCGCCGAAGGCGATGGAGCCGGCGGTGGCCGTGACGGCGGTCAGCGCACCGGCGCACATGCGGTCGATGGAGTAGCCGGGGACGGACTGCGGGAGGCCCGCGAGGATGCCGGCCGTGCGGCCGATGGTCAGACCCTGGTCACCGATCTGGGTGGTCGCGGCGATGGCGACCTCGTCGATCTTCGCGGGGTCCAGGGCCGGGTTGCGGCGCAGCAGCTCCCGGATGGCCTTCACGACGAGATCGTCGGCGCGGGTCTCGTGGTAGATGCCCTTCGGGCCCGCCTTGCCGAACGGGGTGCGGACGCCGTCGACGAAGACGACGTCCCTAGCGGTACGAGGCACGTTGGCTCTCCTCCAGGTGCGGGATGGCACTGCTGCTGCGGGGCGCCCCGCGGGGCGCTTCCCACCGACATGCTACTTACGGGTAACCAGGCTGCACACCCCCACCGCCCGGAGCGTTGAAGGTCACACCCGGCGGATGCCCCGGCTACGGGGTGAGTGCACCGCAACCGGTGGAAACCGGTGAGCGAAAAGGACAGAACACCGTCGGGTCTTGGAGTAATTGGTCCCATCTCACACCTAAAGTGCCCATATGGATACGAAGAGGAGTGGTGTCGTGGTCCGGCGCGGGCGTCCGGCGGGGCCGCGCACGATCGGACTGGTCTGTGCCGTCGCCGCCACGGGCGCGCTGCTGTCGGGCTGCGGGGACAGCGGCAAGGACACGGGCAGCCCCGACAAGAGCGCGGGCCCCTCACGGGCGGTGCCCGCCACCGCACCCGCCTCCCCGACCGGCTCGCTCAGCGCGGACCAGGCCCAGCGCAAGGCCCTGGTCCCCAAGGCGAAGGTGGACTACGGGCAGGCGCTGAAGGCGGCCATCGCGGCCGTGCCTTCTTCGGAGGCGATCGCCGCGGAACTCAAGGGGACGCCCGCCAGCCCGTATTGGGACACCGCCGTGGCGACGACCGACGGGGCGGCCTACGCCGTGCGCGTCGACGCGGTCTCCGGCAAGGCCCAGAAGCCGCAGCCCCAGTCGGAAGACCCCGATGACAAGCAGCAGCTGGCCGCCCGGCTGACCAAGGCCACCGTGACGGCCCAGCAGGCCGCGCAGACGGCCACCGAGAAGACCAAGGGCACCGTCACCACCATCGAGCTCGGTGACGCCGACCACGGCAACGACACCGTGGCATGGACGGTGGGCGTGGTGACCCCCGACGACTGGAACGAGACGACGTACGAGATCGACGCGACCAACCGCAAGGTCCTGTGGATGAACGTCGATCAGGACTGAGCGACCACCCCGCATGCCCCGGGCCGGAGTCTCCTGTGCCCGGGGCATCCGCGTCAGCCGGCGTCCGTCACCAGCGCTTCGGTGAGCAGCGGCGCGACCTGCTCGATCTGCCAGGGGCGGGCGCCGTGGCCGGCCAGCACCTCGGCGACCGATTCCCGGCTCGGCTCGGCCGGCGGCTCCCAGCACAGCCGGCGCACCGTGTCCGGAGTGATCAGGTTTTCCTGCGGGAGATTCAGGTTCTCGGCGAGCGCGGTGACCGCCGCACGGGCGGCCGACAGCCGGGCCGCGGCGGCCGGGTCCTTGTCGGCCCAGGCGCGGGGCGGCGGCGGGCCGTTGAGCGGCTGGCCGGGCTGCGGCAGCTCGCTCTCCGGCAGCGCGCGGGCGCGGTCCACGGCGGCCTGCCACTGCTCCAGCTGCCGCCGTCCCATCCGGTGCCCGAAGCCGGGCAGCCCCGCCAGCGCGTGACTGTTCGGCGGCAGGCTCAGCGCCGCCTCCACGATCGCGGCGTCCCCGAGCACCTTGCCGGGCGACACATCGCGCCGCTGGGCAACCTGGTCACGGGCCGTCCACAGCTCCCGTACGACGGCCATCTGGCGGCGCCGGCGAACCTTGTGCATCCCGGACGTACGGCGCCAGGGATCCTTGCGGGGCGGTGGCGGGGGAGCGGCCGCGATCGCGGCGAACTCCTGCCGGGCCCACTCCAGTTTCCCCTGCTGCGTCAGCTCCTCCTCCAGCGCGTCCCGGAGATCCACCAGCAGCTCGACATCGAGCGCGGCATAACGCAGCCAGGGCTCGGGCAGCGGGCGGGTGGACCAGTCGACGGCGGAGTGGCCCTTCTCCAGGGCGAAGCCGAGCACGTTCTCGACCATGGCGCCCAGGCCGACCCGGGCGAAGCCGGCCAGCCGCCCGGCCAGCTCGGTGTCGAACAGCCGGGTGGGGACCATCCCTATGTCACGCAGACACGGCAGGTCCTGGGTGGCGGCGTGCAGCACCCACTCGGCGTCGCCGATCGCCTCCCCCAGCGCCGACAGGTCGGGGCAGCCGACCGGGTCGACCAGCACGCTGCCGGCGCCCTCGCGGCGCAACTGTACGAGGTAGGCGCGCTGGCCGTAGCGGTAGCCCGAGGCCCGCTCGGCGTCGACGGCCACCGGGCCCGTACCGGCCGCGAAGGCGGCCACGACCTCGGCGAGTGCCTCGTCCGTGGCGGTCACCGGGGGGATGCCCTCGCGGGGCTCCAGGAGAGGGACCGGCGCCGGTCGGGGGTCCGGAGGCGAGTCTCCGGTTGCTCGCAGTGTCGTGTCTGCTGCGGTCTTTTGGGCGTCGGTCACCAGTCAAGGGTATCTGTGTATGCACGTCGCCCGTCGAGGGAACGTTCCCTCGACGGGCGAGACGGTCGTGTGGACGGTCAGTGAATGATGCCGGTGCGCAGGGCGACCGCCACCATTCCGGCCCGGTCGCCGGTGCCGAGCTTGCGGGCGATACGGGCGAGGTGGCTCTTGACGGTCAGCGCCGACAGCCCCATCGAGACGCCGATGGCCTTGTTGGACTGGCCCTCCGCCACCAGCCGCAACACCTCGACCTCGCGTCCCGACAGCTCCCGGTAGCCGCCCGGGTGACCGGGGGCGCCCGGGGGACGGCGCTGCATACGGGCCGCGTTGGCGCCGATCGGTGAGGTGCCGGGGCGGCCGGGCAGGCCCAGGTTGGTGCGGGTACCGGTGACGACATAGCCCTTGACGCCGCCGGCCAGGGCGTTGCGTACGGCACCGATGTCGTCGGCCGCGGACAGCGCGAGGCCGTTCGGCCAGCCCGCCGCCCGGGTCTCGGACAGCAGCGTGAGGCCGGAGCCGTCGGGAAGGTGGACGTCGGCAACGCAGATGTCGCGCGGGTTGCCGACGCGGGGACGGGCCTCCGCGATGGACGACGCCTCGATCACGTCGCGCACTCCGAGGGCCCACAGGTGGCGGGTGACGGTGGAGCGGACGCGAGGGTCGGCCACGACGACCATGGCCGTCGGCTTGTTCGGGCGGTAGGCGACCAGGCTCGAAGGTTGCTCGAGGAGAACAGACACCGGGCCTCCTGGGGGGAGTGGCGGGGGACGGATGCCGGCTTGGGGGCGCCGGAATGATCCGTGTTTGAAGGGTCACTGACCTCTTCGGCAGCAAACCGGCGGGACTTTAGACTTTGATCACGATTTAGTTAGGGGCAATTCGGGCAAATCGGATGGGTGATCGATCAGGGTGAGCACCCGGTGCGCACCGAGATGATCAAAGCCGTACGCGATGCCGCCCGGACCGCGTCAACGGAACGCCTCAGGGGGAGGCGGCGGGGTGGGATGCGCGCCGGACGGCAGCGCGACGATCACCGCGGCCGGCGGTGTGCGAACACGGTCAGCGCGGCCGGGCCGCGGGGAAAAGCGGAGTTCAGCGGGGTTGTGCGCCGCGGCGCTGGGGCAGCGGGACGATCCCGCCGCGCGTCGTCATGTCCAGCGGGGCCGGCGGCAGGCCCGCGACCTGGCAGAGCAGATCGCACCACGCCGACAGATGCGCCGCCAGATCCGGCACTCCGCCGGGGCCCTCGGCAGGAGTCCAGGACGCCCGGATCTCGATCTGGGTCGCCGGCTCACGCGCCGCGAGCCCGCCGAAGTAGTGCGAGCCGGCCCGGGTGACCGTCCCGCTCGGTGCGCCGTAGTGCACCCCGCGCGCGTCCAGTGCGCCGGTGAGCCACGACCAGGACACCTCCGGCAGCAGCGGATCGGCGCCCATCTCCGGCTCCAGCTCCGCCCGCGCCAGGGTCACCACACGGAACGTGCCCTGCCAGGTCTCGTCCCCGGCCGGGTTGTGCAGCACCACCAGCCGGCCGTCCGCCAGATCCCGGTCCTCGCCGTCCGGACCCGCGCCGCGCTCGACGACCGCGGCCTCCAGCGCATACGCGAACGGGGCGAGCCGTTTCGGAGCGGGCGTCGGATCGATCTCGATCTCCGGCCGCAGTCGTGCCGCGCGCAGCGCCTCGACCGCCTGACGGAAGGGGATCGGGGTCTCGTCCGCGCTGTCCGCGAGGTGTTCATGAGCCGCAGCCATGCCCGGAAGATTAGGCGGAACCGGGCCCGCATACGGGGAGGACACCCGGTGCGCGCGTCGCCCATTCGGAGGTGCCCCCGGGCGCATGCGGAGATATCGGCCACCTGCCCCCATGGGCGGTCGGCCCGGCGTGCGAAGATTTGGGGCGTGAGCGCCAACCACAGCCCCTCGGGCCAGCAGCAGACCGGTACCCAAGACTCGGCCTTCCTCAAGGCGTGCCGACGTGAACCGGTGCCGCACACCCCGGTGTGGTTCATGCGTCAGGCCGGGCGCTCGCTCCCCGAGTACCGCAAGGTCCGCGAGGGCATCGCGATGCTCGACTCGTGCATGCGGCCCGATCTCGTCACCGAGATCACCCTCCAGCCCGTGCGCCGCCACAACGTCGACGCCGCCATCTACTTCAGCGACATCGTCGTCCCCCTCAAGGCCATCGGTATCGACCTCGACATCAAGCCCGGCGTCGGCCCGGTCGTCGAGAACCCGATCCGCACCCGCGCCGACCTGGAGCAGCTGCGCCGCCTGGAGCCCGGCGACGTCCCGTACGTCACCGAGGCCATCGGCATGCTCGTCCGCGAGCTGGGCGGCACCCCGCTGATCGGCTTCGCCGGTGCGCCCTTCACGCTCGCCAGCTACCTCGTCGAGGGCGGCCCGTCGCGCAACCACGAGCGCACCAAGGCCCTCATGTACGGCGACCCGCAGCTGTGGGCCGACCTCCTGGACCGGCTCGCCGACATCACCGCCGCCTTCCTCAAGGTCCAGATCGCCGCCGGGGCGAGCGCGGTGCAGCTCTTCGACTCCTGGGTCGGCGCGCTCTCGCCGGCCGACTACCGCCGCTCCGTGATGCCGGCCTCCGAGAAGGTCTTCCGGGCGGTCGAGGGCCTGGGCGTACCGCGGATCCACTTCGGTGTCGGCACCGGTGAACTCCTCGGTCTGATGGGCGAGGCGGGCGCGGATGTCGTCGGCGCCGACTGGCGGGTCCCGCTGGACGAGGCGGCCCGCCGCGTCGGCCCCGGCAAGGCGCTCCAGGGCAATATCGACCCGGCCGTGCTCTTCGCCCCCCGCGAGGCCGTCGAGACCAAGGCCCGTGAGGTCCTCGACGCGGCCGCCGGCCTGGAGGGCCACATCTTCAACCTCGGCCACGGCGTCCTGCCGACCACCGACCCGGACGCGCTGACCCGCCTGGTCGAGTACGTGCACACGCAGACGGCGCGCTGAGCGACAGTGCTGCGGCGGTCCGGCGCCGCAGCGCGGTGTCAGGCCCCGGCGGCCCGTACGGCGCCGGCCGCCTTGCGGGCCGCCACCAGGACCGGGTCCCAGACCGGGGAGAACGGCGGGGCGTAGCCGAGGTCGAGGGCGGTCATCTGCTCCACCGTCATCCCGGCGGTGAGCGCGACCGCCGCGATGTCCACCCGCTTCCCGGCGCCCTCGCGGCCGACGATCTGCGTCCCCAGCAACCGGCCCGTACGGAGTTCGGCGAGCATCTTGACGTGCATCGGGCGGGCGCCGGGGTAGTAGCCGGCCCGGTTGGTGGCCTCGATGGTCGCCGTGACGAAGCGCAGTCCGGCGGCCCGCGCATGACGCTCCAGCAGCCCCGTCCGGGCGATCTCCAGATCACAGACCTTGCTGACGGCCGTACCGACGACTCCGGGGAAGACGGCGTAGCCGCCGCCCACATTGGCGCCGATGACCTGCCCGTGCTTGTTGGCGTGGGTGCCCAGCGCGATATGGCGGGTGTGCCCGGAGACCAGGTCCAGGACCTCCACACAGTCGCCGCCCGCCCAGATGTGCTCCTGGCCGCGGACCCGCATCGCGAGATCGGTGAGCAGCCCGCCGGACTCGCCCAGCGGCAGCCCGGCCGCGGCGGCGAGCGTGGTCTCCGGACGCACCCCCATGCCCAGTACGACCACATCCGCCGGGTACTCGGCGTCCCCGGTGGTGACCGCGCGGGCGCGCCCCTCCGTATCGGTCAGCACCCCGGTGACGGTCGTCCCGCACACCGTCTCGATGCCCATGTCGCACATCGCCTCATGGACGAGCGCGCCCATGTCCGGGTCCAGGGTGGACATCGGCTGGGCGCTCTGCTCCAGGACGGTGACGGCATAGCCGCGACGGATCAGCGCCTCGGCCATCTCCACGCCGATGTAGCCCGCGCCCACGACGACCGCCCGACGGCCGGACGACGCGGCGAGGGTGTCCAGCAGGGCCTGACCGTCGTCGAGGGTCTGCACACCGTGCACCCCCGGCGCGTCGATCCCCGGCAGACGGGGGCGGCGGGGCCGCGCGCCGGTCGCCAGCACCAGCTTGTCGAAGCCGGCCCAGGACTCCCGGCCGCCGTTGTCCAGCTCCCGGACCCGCACCCGGCCGCGGTCCAGGTCGAGTTCGGTGACCTCGGTGCGCATCCGCAGATCGATGTCCCGGGCGCGGTGCTCCTCGGCCGTACGGGCGATCAGCGCCTCCGGGCCGTCGACGTCGCCGCCCACCCAGTACGGGATGCCGCAGGCGGAGTACGAGGTGAAGTGGCCGCGCTCGAACGCGGTGATCGCCAGCTCGCCGGGCTTGCGCAGCCGGCGTGCCTGCGAGGCCGCGGACATCCCCGCCGCATCGCCCCCGACGACTACCAGCCGCTCCGCCGCCATGCCGTGTGCTCCTTCGTCGGTGTTTCGTTGTGTCGGTGCTTCGTCGTGGTGGGTGCCGGTCCGGCCCGCCGGGGCGGGCGCTCAGCGCTCCAGGACCAGGGCGAGTCCCTGGCCCACGCCGATGCAGAGCGCGGCGAGGCCGGTACCCGAGCCCAGGGCGGCGAGTTGGTGGGCCACCGAGCCCGCCAGACGGGCGCCGGACGCGCCCAGCGGATGGCCGATGGCGATGGCGCCGCCGCGCGGATTCACCACCGCGGGGTCCAGTTCCGGCCACTGCCCGATACAGCCCAACGCCTGGGCCGCGAACGCCTCGTTGAGCTCGAAGGCCGCCACGTCGTCGAAGCCGCGCCCGGACCGCTCCAGCGCGCGCCGTACCGCCTCCACCGGGCCCAGCCCGAACAGCTGCGGCTCGATACCGGTCACCGCGCTCGCGCGGATACGGGCCAGCGGCTCCCGCCCGGTGGCCCGCAGTCCCTCCTCGTCGACCAGCAGCAGCGCGGCCGCACCGTCGTTGAGGGGTGAGGAGTTCCCGGCGGTGACCGTGCCTCCGGCCGGGCGGAACACCGGCTTCAGCTTGGACAGCGACTCCAGGGACGACGCCTCCCGGATCGTCTCGTCGCGCAGCAGGTCCACGTCCGGCAGCGGCACGACCTCGGCCTCGTAGGCGCCCTCTTGCCAGGCACGTACCGCCTTCTGGTGGCTGGCCAGCGCGAACACGTCCTGCTGCTCGCGGGTGATGCCGTGCTGGTCGGCGATCAGCTCGGCGCCCTCGCCCAGCGCGACCGTCCACTCCGGCCGCATCCGCGCATTGACCATCCGCCAGCCCAGCGTGGAGGAGAACATCTCCTGATGGCCCGCCGGGAAGGCGCGTTCGGGCTTGCGCAGCACATAGGGCGCACGGCTCATCGACTCCACACCGCCCGCCACCGCGATATGCGCGTCGCCGTGGGCGATGGCGCGGGCCGCCTGGATGACCGCCTCCAGACCGGACCCGCACAGCCGGTTCACGGTCACGCCGGGGACGGTCACCGGCAGCCCGGCCAGCAGCACCGCCATCCGCGCCACATTGCGGTTGTCCTCGCCCGCGCCGTTCGCGTCGCCGAAGCAGACATCGTCGATCCGCGCCGGATCGAGGTCGGGAGTGCGGTCCACCAGGGCCCGGACCACATGGGCGGCGAGGTCGTCGGGCCGTACCCCGGCCAGCGCGCCGCCGTACTTGCCGACGGGGGTCCGTACGGCATCGACGATGTACACATCCCGGACGTGTGGGTCGGTCATCAGGCGCTGTCCTCGCTGTCCCGGCTCGACGTCGGTGGGCGGTGCGAAGATCGCCGCCGCCGACCACGAGTCTTTGCCCGCCGCCGCCCGCTGTCAACGGGGCTCCCGGTCACCTTCCCCGGCCCCGTGCACCATGATCCGGTCGGAGGTGTGTCAGTGGGCTCTGAGAGAGTGGGGGCATGAGCGCAGTGCACACCCGTACGAGCAGCCACCGGCCCGGTCATGCCGTCGTCATCGGTGGCGGAATCTCCGGACTGGCGGCCGCGCACCGCCTGCTCGAAGGCGGCGCCCGGGTGACCGTCCTGGAGGCGTCCGGCCGGCTCGGCGGCAAGCTGCGCGCCGGTGCGATCGCCGGCGTCCCCGTCGATCTCGGCGCCGAATCGATGCTGGCCAGGCGCCCGGAAGCGGTGGACCTCGCGCGCGCCGTCGGGCTCGGCGACCGGCTGCAGCCGCCCGCCACGGCCACCGCGTCGCTGTGGACCCGCGGGGCGCTGCGCCCGATGCCCAAGGGACACGTCATGGGCGTCCCGGGGGACCTCGGTCCGCTTGCCGCCTCCGGGGTGATCTCGCCGGACGGGATGGCGCGGATCGCCGAGGACGAGACGCTGGAGCGGACCGAGGCCGGCGAGGATGTCGCGGTCGGCGCGTATGTCGCCGCCCGGCTCGGCCGGGAGGTCGTCGACCGGCTCGTCGAACCGCTGCTCGGCGGTGTCTACGCGGGCGACGCCTACCGCATCTCGATGCGCGCCGCCGTCCCGCAGCTCTTCGAGGCCGCCCGGTCGCAGCGCTCCCTGATCGAGGGCGTACGGGCCCTCCAGGCGCGCACCGCCGCCACCGCGCCAACGGGCGGGCCGGACCGGACCCCGCCGGTCTTCATGGGCCTCGACGGCGGGATCGGGACACTGCCGGACGCGGTCGCCGAGGCCGTCCGCCGGGCCGGCGGAGAGATCCGCCTCGGCACCCCCGTCCGGGCCCTCAACTGGTCCGCGGAGACGGGCTGGCGGCTCCGCCTCGGGGACGACCGGACGCTCGCGGCCGACGCGGTCGTGCTGGCCGCGCCCGCGGACGCCGCGGCGGGCCTGCTGCGCGACGGGTGCCCCGACGCGGCCGCCGCGCTGGACACCGTCGACTACGCCTCGATGGCGCTGGTCACCCTGGCTTTCCGCCGCGCCGACCTGGACCGGGTGCCCGGCGGCAGCGGCTTCCTCGTCCCGCCCGTCGACGGCCACCGCATCAAGGCCGCGACCTTCGCCAGCCACAAATGGGGCTGGATCGACGCCGCCGACCCCGACCTCTTCGTGCTGCGCACGTCCCTCGGCCGGTATCAGGACACCGCCGATCTCCAGCGCGAGGACTCCGAACTGGTCGACCTCTCGCTCGCCGACCTCGGCGCGGCGGTCGGCCTGACCGCCCGGCCGGTGGCGAGCACGGTCACCCGCTGGGAGGGCGGACTGCCGCAGTACGCGGTCGGCCATCTGGAGCGGGTCGCCGGGATCCGCGCGGCGGTCGCCCGGATGCCGGGGGCGCTGCGGGTGTGCGGTGCGGTCTACGACGGCGTCGGCATCCCGGCCTGTGTCGGTTCGGGGCGGCGCGCCGCGGACGAGCTCCTCGGCACCCTGACGCCGGACGCCGTCGCCGCCGAGTGAGAATGGACGACATGACAGACGCTTCCACTCCCGCTTCCGCGCCGCAGACCCCCGCGGCGCCCGAGAAGGTGCCGCACGCCGGCAAGAAGGCCAAGGACCTCAACGAGGTCATCCGCTACACCCTCTGGTCCGTGTTCAAGCTGCGCGACGTCCTCCCGGAGGACCGCGGCGGCTACGCCGACGAGGTCGAGGAGCTGTTCGCGCAGCTCGCGGCCAAGGACGTGGTGGTCCGCGGCACGTACGACGTGTCCGGTCTGCGGGCCGACGCGGACCTGATGATCTGGTGGCACTCGGAGAGCTCCGACGCCCTCCAGGAGGCGTACAACCTCTTCCGCCGGACCCGTCTCGGCCGTGCGCTGGAGCCGGTGTGGTCGAACATGGCGCTGCACCGCCCCGCCGAGTTCAACAAGTCGCACATCCCGGCCTTCCTCGCCGACGAGCAGCCGCGCGCCTATGTGAGCGTCTACCCCTTCGTGCGCTCCTACGAGTGGTACCTCCTCCCCGACGAGGACCGCCGCCGGATGCTGGCCGACCACGGCAAGATGGCCCGCGGCTTCCCGGACGTGCGCGCCAACACCGTGCCGTCCTTCTCGCTCGGCGACTACGAGTGGGTGCTGGCCTTCGAGGCCGATGAGCTGTACCGCATCGTCGACCTGATGCGTCATCTGCGCGGCTCCGAGGCGCGGATGCACGTCCGCGAGGAGATCCCGTTCTACACGGGGCGGCGCAAGCCCGTCGCCGAGCTGGTCGCGGGCCTGGCGTAACGCGGGCTGGTGTCACGCGGGCCGGGCGGTACAGCCGCGCGGCCTGCCGGGGTTCCCGGACGACAACGCACCGCGGGCCGCCCCCTCGGGGACGGCCCGCGGTGTGACGGGTCCTCGGCTACTTCCCCGGCAGTGCGTGCTGCGCCCGCATCTTCTGCTGGCCCGGCACCGGCTCCGCGCGCGGCGCGCAGTACACCCGGTGCCCCGGGACCTTCCCGTGCAGCAGATACTCCTCGGCGTACTTGTTCGCACAGGCGTTGTCGTTGAACGCGACGCCGTGGGTGCCCGCGCCGTTCTCGGTGATCAGCGAGGAGCCGGGCAGCCGCCGCTGGAGCTCCAGCGCCCCCCGGTACGGCGTCGCCGCGTCCCGCTCGGCGGCCAGCAGCAGCACCGGCGGCAGCGCACCGGGCTCCGTACGGACATCGAGCGGACCGCGCCGTCCGTGGAGCAGGTGGTCGACCTGGGTCCTGGCCAGATGACCGGCCGCATCGGCCAGGCCCTGCCCGCCGGCGGGGTGGTCGGCGCGGTGCACCGCGGCGTCGAGCTCCGCCGAGGCCGACTCCGGCCGCTCGGGCCAGTAGGCGCACGGCAGGTTCATCCAGGCGTTGTCCCAGGTCTCGAACGGGGCGATCCGGGCGACCGCGGTGTTGTCGCGGTTCCAGGTACCCCAGTCGTGCGGCCAGGGCGCGTCATTGCACTCCACGGCCGTGTAGACCGCGTTGCTGTTCTCTTCCTCTGCGACGCCGGTGGCCCGGGGCAGGGCCTGGGCGATCAGCGGCTTGGGGTTGCCGCGCAGATACGCCGAGAGCGCCTCGGCGCGCATCGGCCAGAAGGCGTCGTTGTAGCCGGTCTTGAGGAACGCCGACTGCAGCTGGCCGGGGCCGATCTTCCCGTTGAGCGGTGTGCGGCGCAGCTTGCCCACGGCCTTGTCGTAGGCGTGCTGTACCGCCTTCTTGGTCGTGCCGAGGTGGTACTGGCCGTTGTGCCGGGCGACCCAGCGCAGAAAGTCGCCCCAGCGGCGCTCGAAGGCGATGTCCTGGTCGAGGTTGTTCTGGTACCAGATCTTGCGGGGCGAGGGGTTGACGACACTGTCGAAGATCATCCGCCGTACGTGGCCGGGGAAGAGCGTCGCATAGACCGCACCGAAGTACGTCCCGTACGACGCGCCCATGAACGTCAGCTTCCTCTCGCCGAGCGCGGCCCGCAGCATGTCCAGGTCGCGGGCGTTGTTGACGGAGTTGTAGTAGGGCAGGTCCGCGCCGGCCCGGCGGACGCAGCCGCGGGCGTACTCCCTGGCCGCCGCCCGCTTCCGGCGCTTGAATTCGGCATCGGGGTGCATCCGGCTGTCGGTGGGCGCCTTGGCGAACTCCTTGGGGTTCTGGCACGACAGCGGCGCCGAACGGCCCACACCGCGGGGTGCGTAGCCCACGAAGTCATAGGCACGGGCCACCCTGCGCCACTTGGGGAGCCCCCCGTAGAGCGGGAACTCCATGCTGGACGCTCCGGGGCCGCCGGGGTTGAAGACCAGGGCGCCCTGCCGTTCGCCGCGCGCCGTGGCGCGGATCCGGCTGACGGTGAGGTGGATCTTCTTGCCGTCGGGGCGCGCGTAGTCGAGAGGAACGGTGAGTCTGCCGCACTCGACGGTCGACGGCAGATGCTCCACCGCGGCGCAGCGGCCGAATTCGATGCGGTGCGCCACGGGTGCGGGTGGCTTGGCGGCGTCCCCCGTGGCGCCGCCTGCCGGGGCAGTGGCGAGGGCGGTCACCAACAGCGACCCGATGGTGCCGTACAACGCAAGTGCTCTCACTGGCCGTCCCTTCGTGTGTGCATACAAAAGGGATAGTTGGGGCGGCGATTGTCGTTGTAAAGCACCTGGCTCCGGTGTCGGAGGCTATGCCCCGGATGAGTGGAGCGCGGCGCGCAAGGCGGGATCGGTGAGGGCGGCGGGGCCGCGGAGGGCGAGAGTGACGAGGGAAGCGGGCGTGGCAGGAGTGGCGGGGGAGTGGCGCACGTCGGGCAGTTGCCGCTCGCCCGCGGTGGTCGCCCAGTCGCTGTACGGGTGCAGCTCGAAACGGGCCACGGCCCAGGTGCCGAGGGTGAGGATCAGCGGCAGCGAGAACCACGCCGGCAGCGGCCCGCTGTCCGCACCGGCCGGTGCCATCCAGAAGGCCCCGGCGGCGGACAGCAGCACCACGAGCGCGGCGCCCTGCACCAGGCGGACGGCGCTGCCGACGCCCGGACGGACCGCGGCGGGCACCGCCAGCCCGTCGGTGACCAGCCGGTCGGCCACCTCCCGCACCGCGTCCTCGCCGACCAGGGCATCCCGTATGGCCGGTATGCGGCGCTGCCCGTCGGGGCCGATCGCCGTGAGGGCGGCACGCTCGACGGGGTCCTTGCCGACCGGGTCGACGACGGTGGCCCAGCCGGTGTCGGCGAGCAGCAGCCGTCGCTGCTGGGCCATCAGCACCAGCACCACATCGGCGAGCCGGTGCGGCCCGCCGGAGAGGTACGCCATCTCGTACAGGGTCAGGCCGCCGCCGCGGCGGCCCGCGGCGGCCGCATCCGGGACGGCGCCGGGAGCCCGCCGCGGGGCCGGACCGGAGGAGGCGCGGGCGGCGGCGACCGCCGCCCGGCAGAGCAGCGCACAGGACAGCACCGCCGCCGCACAGGCGACGAGGAGGAAAAGCAGCCACATGCCGGAGTTTTTATGCGATGTGGCGCCACAACCGCCACAAAAATCTCAGCATCCGGGCAATTGCCCGCCGGGAGTCAGCCGCCCCCGCAGCCGGAACCGCCGCCACAGCTCGACCCGCCCCCGCACGACGAGCCACCCCCACAGCTCGTACCTCCCCCGCACGACGAGCCGCCGCTGCCGCACCCCGACCCTCCACCGTCGGAGGAGCCGCACCAGGCGCCACCATCGCTCCCCGAGCCGCCACCGGACCCATCGGACGAGAAGCTGCCGGACGACGCGGAGCCGGAAGCGGAACCGCCGGCCGCCGCGGCCCGGTGCGCCTCCTCGAACTGCTGCCGCAGCAGTTCGTCCGCGAGCAGCGCCGTACCGCCGAGCGCCACCACCAGCCCCGCGGGCTGCCAGGCCCCGCCCGCGCCCCCTGGTGTGTGCGCCGCCTTCGCGGTGTTCAGGGCGAACGACCCCGCCTTGGTGATCCGGCGGGCGAACGCCTCCCGGCACAGCCAGGCCACGATCAGACCGCCGACCACCGCGGGCAAGGTCGCGAGGAAGGGCGGCACAGCGGCCCCGTCCGCCCCGGCGACCGAGACCAGCACACCGACGAAGAAGAGCACCCCGCACGCCGCCATCTGGACGCCCGCCCACCGGCGCCAAGCCCGGCCCGGCCCCGGACGGCGCAGCAGACCGCGGGCCGCCAGCCGGTCGCCGACGCCCTGGACCGCCGGGCTGCGCATCGCCGTCGCCCGGAGCGTGGCGAGCGCCCCGCCCGGCGTGCCGGTGATCGCGTCCAGGACGGCCGCCTCGACCGCGTCCCGGGCAAGGGCCTGGCGTACGGTCACCACCCCCGGGCCGCCCACGGCCAGCCGGCCGTCCTCGTGCATCCCGGCGAGCGCCGCGTCCACCACCCGTCCCGGCCCGCCCGCGAGGAACGCCATCTCCCACACGTCCTGGGCCAGGGCCTCCGTCCGCCGGGCGGCCGCGGGGCGCAGACGTACCAGGACCACGCCGAGGACCAGCAGCAGCGACGAGGCACCGATCCCCGCGTACACCGCCTGGGAGTAGGTCATCGTGCTCACCCCCGGCGCCGGAGGAGCCGCAGGGCGCCTGCCAGCAGCCGGGCCGCGGGCCGCTCGGACGGCGGCGTCGGGCCCGCGCGGTCCCGCCACCAGCGCGTCAACTGCCGCCGCGCGGCCGGGTCCTCGGGCCGCCCCTGGGCCAGCAGATACGCCGCGAAGTCCAGGGCGTCCTGGCGGTAGCCACCGCTCATGGGCCGGTTCCTGGCATGCTCCGCGAACGCGGCCCGGTAGTCCGCGCCGAGGATCTCGGGCAGTTCGGGCGCGACCTTGGCGACCACATCGGCCCGCTTGGCGGCCAGCGCCCGGCTCTGCACCCGCAACCGGCTGTGGTCGAAGCCCTCGGGGACGGGCGTCCCGGCGACCAGCGCGGACAGCAGCGCGGTCTGCGCCAGGGCGAGGCGTTGACGGGCGGCGTGGGTGGTGGTGTCCGTGACGGGCGGGGTCTCCGTCGCCGACGGCGCGTCCGGGACCGCCTCAAGCCGCCCGGTCATGGCGGGCCTCCTTCAGCACGGCGCGTATCGCGTCGAGTTCACCGGCCAGTTCCCCGCCCTCGGGGAAGTCGTCGTCCCGCTCCAGCAGCACCCCGGGCGGGGTGACCCGGGCACACAGCTCGGCGAGCACATCCAGCACGGGCTGGGTCACCGGGTGGGCATGGCTGTCGTGCCACACCCCGTCCCGCTCCACCCCGCCCGCGACATGGACGTAGGCGAGGGCCTCGACCGGCAGCTCGTCGAGGGCGGTCGCCGGGTCCTCGCCCCGGTTGATGTGGTTCGTGTGCAGGTTGGCGACATCGATCAGCAGTCGCACCCCGGTCCGCTCGACGAGCTCGGCCAGGAACTGCCCCTCGGTCATCTCCTCGCCCGGCCAGTTGATGAGCGCGGCGATGTTCTCCAGTGCCAGCGGCACCGGCAGGGCGTCCTGGGCGATCCGTACGTTCTCGCACAGCACGTCCAGGGCGTCATGGGTACGTGGTACCGGCAGCAGATGCCCGGCCTCCATACGGGGCGAGGCGGTGAGCGGCCCGCCCGCCCGGACGAAGGCGATGTGCTCGGTGACCAGCGGGGCGCCGAGCGCCTCGGCACGCTCGGCGAGCGCCGTCAGCCGACCGGGGTCCGGGCGGTCGGCACCCCCGAGGCCGAGCGAGACCCCGTGCGGAATCACGGTCGTGCCGCGCTCGCGCAACTCCCCCAGGGCGTCGGGCAGATGGCCCGGACAGACGTTCTCCGCCACCACCTCCACCCAGTCCACCCCGGGCAGCTCCGCGATCTCCGCGGCGATCTCCGGCCGCCAGCCGATTCCGGTACCCAGCCGTTCCATGGGCTCCCCCTTTCGCTCCGTGGTGTCCGTACTCATGCCGCACCAGGCCGGGCCGAACCCTGCACCGGCCGACTTCAGAGGTTGATTTGAGCTTCACCGCCGGTTGCGCCGGGGCGCGCGGCGGCGCCCCATCAGCCGGTATACGGCAGGGCCCTCCGCGCTCAGCCCGTCTGCGGCAACGCCCGCCGCAGCGCGGGATGGTCGGCCACGACGGTGCAGGAGCCCGGCGCGACCTCCGTGAACCCGGCATCCCGCACCACCGGCAGACCGCTGCGGGTGAGTGCGTCCCACTCCACGCGCCCGGCGGACCGTACGGACAGCGGGAACCCGGCCGCGCGCCAGGCCGCCCGCTCCTGCTCGGACAGCTCCCACCACGCCAACTGCGCGCCGTGTCCGGCCTGCGCCATTTCCTTGCCCGCCGACATCTCCAGCTCGGGGTTGAACCACAGCACCGGGCCGTCGGCGGGGGCCCCGGGCGGCTGCGGATCGTCCAGCTCCGTGCCCGAGACCTGGAGCCGCGCCAGGTCCTTCGGCCAGCCGTCCAGTGGCACCGGCGGGAAGACCCGTACCTCGGCCTCGCGGCCGGTGACCGTGATGCCCGGGAGCGCCGTCGCCCGCCGCCACTCCGCGCGGCGCGCCCGCCGGACCACCTTCCGGATCCGGGCGTCCTGCCAGTCCCTTACCGCCGCGGCCCACTCGCCGTCCCCGGCCGAGCGCTCGTCGGACAGCAGCACCAGCACCGCCCGTGCGGCCGTCTCCAGCGCGTCCGTACGCGCCGGTGGTGCCTCCCGCTCGATCCGTACGACGAGCGGCAGCACGAACTCCGGTGCCGCGTCGCGGTCGGTTTCTGCGTGCTCGACGGGGCCGGTGGCGCTGTTGTCGGACGGGTCGGTGGTCTCGGTGCTGGTCACCTGCTCAGTCTGCCAGTCACCACCGACAACGCCCCCGGCCCGCCCTCGCGCCGCTCCCGCCTCCCCGCCCCCATCCGGCAGCGGCGAGCGTCAACCCCGCCCGCCCGGCGCGAGGTTGGGGCGCGTACGGCCCGGGGAGAACGCGCCCCTGGGCAGGCACCGGGCGCCCGCTCCGGCTACCGTCGGGGGCGGCGGAGCGGCGGGACCGCCAGGAGGCAGCGGAGGTGCCGGAACGTATGAGGCTGGACGGGGTGGGGCGGCGGTACGGGGTGCGCGGCCCCTGGGTGCTGCGGGAGGTGGATCTCGATGTGCCCCCGCGTGCGCTGCTGCGCGTCGAGGGGACCAATGGCAGTGGGAAATCCACCTTGCTGCGGCTGCTCGCCGGAATCGACCGGCCCAGCACCGGACGGATCACCGGCCGCCCGCGCACCGCCTATGTGCCCGAACGCTTCCCGGTCGCCCTCCCCTTCACCGCCGTCGGCTACCTCACCCACCTCGGCCGCATCCACGGTCTGCCCGGCCCCGAAGCGGCCCGCAGCGCCACCGAGTGGCTCGAACGCTTCGGGGCGGCCGGGCATGCGCGGACCCCGCTGGCCGAGCTGTCCAAGGGGACCAGCCAGAAGGTCGCGGTCGCCCAGGCGCTGCTGGCCGAGCCCGAACTGCTGGTGCTGGACGAGGCATGGACCGGTCTGGACGGCGGCGCGCGCGAGGTGCTCGACCGTGCGGTCGCCGAACGGGTCGCGGACGGCGGCACCGTCGTGTTCGTCGACCACGACCCGCAGCGGCTGGCGGGCGCCGCCGACGCGCGCTACCGGGTCGCGGACGGACGACTGCTGCCCCATGAGGAGAGCGGCCCGGCGGCGGGTACGACGGCCACGGCCGGTCCCCGCGTGCTGATCGAGGCCGAGGGCGCACCGGGGAGCCTGCCGCTCACTGGAGCGCCGCAGCTGCCCGGTGGGCCGGAGATCACGCCCGGTCCGGACGGGACGACCCGGCTGACGGTGCCGGCCGTCCACTCCGACGCCCTGCTGCGCGCCCTGCTCACCGCCCGTCCGCCCTGGCACATCCGCTCGGTCACCGCTGTCGTACGGCCGGGGGAGGCCCTCGGGACCACTGCCCTTGGTGCCGACGAGGCCCCCGGGACCACTGCCCTTCGTACCGACGAGGCCCCCGGGACCACCGCCGTTGGCGCCGACGAGGCCCCCGACACCCTCCCCGCCGCCGCACGGCCGCACGAAGCCCCCGGGACCCGTGCCGACGACGCCCCCGCACCCCACGAGGACTCCCGCCCGTGATCGCTCTCCTCCGCTACCAGACAGCCCTGCTCATCGGCTCGCACCGCTGGCTGCCGCCGGTCATCCTCTACGCAGCCTGGCTGGCCATCAGCGTCCGCGGCGGCGACCCGCTGCTCGACGGGCTCGGCTATGCCGCCGGCGGGCTGCTGCCGGCCGCCGTATGGCTCACCCGGACCTGTGTCACCAACGAGCCGTCGGCCGCCCGTAATTGCGCCGCGGCCGCCGCCGGGCCCGGACGGGCGCACCTCGCCGCCGTACTGACCGCGGCCGGCACCGCGCTGCTGCTGGCACTCGTCGGCACGGCGCTGGTCGTCCTGGTGTCGGACCCGCGCTCCACCGGCCACCAGGTGGCCGTTCCGGTCCTGCCCGCGGCCTTCGCCGGGCTGCTCGCCGCGCTGGTGTGCCTGCTGATGGGCACCGCCCTCGGCGCCCTGAGCAACTGGCCGGTGCTGCGCAGCACCGGCTGGAGCATCCCGACGGGCCTGGTCGCCGCCCTGCTGCTGTTGGTGCTCGGCGCCTCGCCCGCCAACGCCGCCGTATCGGGACTGGTCACCGGCTCCCTCCACGGGACGATCAGCATCCCCTGGCTGCCGCTCATCGCCACCCTTTTGATCGCGGCCGCGGCGACCGCGGTGGCGTGCGCCCTCAGTTCACGGCGGGGGTGAAGGGGACGCGGCCGGATGCCGCTCCGGCCACGGGGCCGCACCCGGCACGACCGTCAGCGCCCCCGGCGGGCGTTGAGCCGGGCGGCCTGACGCGTGAGGTAGTCGCGCTCGGCGAGGTTGGGCGCCTTGTGGGCCGCCTCGGCGTACAGCCGTGCCGCCGTCGTCAGGTCGCCGTCCCGCTCGTGGAGGTACGCCGCCACCGCGGTGTGGCGGGGCAGGGTGTCCTGCAGCTCCGCGAGCGCCGCCAGCCCGGCGCGCGGTCCGTCGGCCTCGCCGACGGCCACCGCACGGTTGAGCCGGACGACCGGGCTGTCGGTCAGGCGCGCGAGCTCGTCGTACCACTCGACGATCTGCACCCAGTCCGTCTCCTCGGCGGTGGGCGCGTCGGCGTGCAGCGCCGCGATGGCGGCCTGCGCCTGGTACTCGCCCAGCCGGTCGCGGGCGAGGGCCGTCTGCAGGATCTCCACGCCCTCGGCGATCGACGCGGTGTCCCACCGGCTGCGGTCCTGCTCGGCGAGCGGCACCAGGCTGCCGTCGGGCGCCGTACGGGTGGCGCGCCGGGCATGGTGAAGCAGTATGAGCGCGAGCAGACCCGCCACCTCGGGGTGGTCGATCGCGGCCGCGAGCTGCCGGGTGAGCCGGATGGCCTCGGCGGCGAGGTCGACGTCGCCGGAGTAGCCCTCGTTGAAGACCAGGTAGAGGACGCGCAGCACGGTGGCGACATCACCGGGCCGGTCGAAAGGCACGCCGGAGACGGTGCGCTTGGCGCGGCTGATGCGCTGCGCCATGGTCGCCTCGGGCACCAGGTACGCCTGGGCGATCTGGCGGGTGGTCAGCCCGCCCACGGCGCGCAGCGTCAGCGCTACCGCGGACGACGGCGTCAGCGACGGATGGGCGCACAGGAAGTAGAGCTGGAGCGTGTCGTCCACCGTGGGCGCCGGGCCGGGCGGCGGCTCCTCGTCGAGGAGGCCCTCACGCCGGCGGCGGGCGGCATCCGCCCGGGTCGCGTCGAGGAACCGGCGCCAGGCCACGGTGACCAGCCAACCCTTCGGGTCCCGCGGAGGGGCGTCCGGCCAGACCCGGACCGCCTCGATCAGCGCGTCCTGGACGGCGTCCTCGGCCGCCGCGAAGTCGACTCCGCGGCGGACGAGGATCCCGAGCACGCTCGGCGTGAGGCTCCGGAGCAGGGCCTCATCCATCGGTGAGGTCACTCCGTGATGGTGGGCGGCTCGGTCAGGAACGGGCGCAGCTCAAGCCATTCGTGGATCGGCTTCCCGCCCGCCCCGGGGGCCGCCGACAGCTCCCCGGCCAGCTCGACGGCGCGCTCGTAGCTGTCGACGTCGATCACCATCCCGCCGGCGATGAGGTCCTTGGTCTCGGCGAACGGGCCGTCGGTGACCGGCGGCCGCCCCTCACCGTCGTACCGGACGAACGTCCCCTCGGGGGCGAGTGCATGAGCGAAGACGAACTCGCCGGTCTCTTCGAGCCGGGCCGCGAAGTCGTGCATGTACTGCACGTGCGCCGAGATCTCCTCCGGCGTCCACTGGTCCATGGGCACGTCGTTGACCGCAGCCGGAGCGCCTCGGTAGTGCTTGAGCAGCAAGTACTTGGCCATGATGTCTCTCCTCGGTGCTGGTGCGACCATTTTGGTCACGTTCACCTCGGGGACGGAGCCGGTTGCGGGTTCTCGACATGGCCGCACACATTTTTTCTCGGGTCTTGTGGACGGGGCTGGGGGAGGCGTCCCGTGGCGTGCGGGGGCGGGGGGCGGCTGAATCGGCGCGGCCGAACCGACGGGGCTGAATCGGCGCGGCCGAACCGACGGAGCCGAACCGGCGCGGCCGAACCGGCGCGGCCGAACCGGCCCCGCAGGCTCTCCCCCGCCCCCTCCCCCTCTCCCCCTTCGGGGGAGGGGGCGGGGGGTGGGTTCGGGGGTGGGGGGAGCGGAGGTACCTCGACGCGGAGCGGCCCGCCCTCAGTGCCCCCAGGGACCGGTCACCGCGAACGTCGTCCCCGGTGTGTAGCAGTTGACGTACATCGTCCGGTGGCCGGGCGAGAAGGTCACGCCGGCGAACTCGCCCCACTCCGGCTTCTGCGGGGTGCCGATGTTCTGGCGGCCGCGCGCCATCGGGTACACCTCGCCGCGCCGGGTGAGCCCGAAGACATGCTGGGCGCCGTCGCCGTCCTCGCAGACCATGAGGCCGCCGCTGGGGGCGAGGCAGATGTTGTCGGGGGATTCGCCGGGCAGCTGGAGATCGGTGTCCGGGCCGAAGACGACGACCTGGGTGAGCCGCCGCCGCTTCGGGTCGTACTTCCAGACCTGTCCGTAGTGGTCGGCCGCCGAACCGTCCTTGCGGTGCGCGAAGCTGGAGATGAAGTAGACGCAGGAGCCGCCCCAGTAGCAGCCCTCCAGCTTCTGGGCGTGGGTGATGCCCTGGGGGCCGAAGTCCTGGAAGCGGATCGGGGTCTCGCGGGCGAGCGGGTCCGGCACATCCACCCAGGTGACGTGGTCGAAGGTGGCGCCGGGGTCCTGGATGGTGGAGAGGTCGGGCACACCGGGGACACGCAGCGCCTGGAGGCGGCCGCCGGCCCGGAGGGAACCGCGTCCACCCATGGGCTTCTCGGGCAGAAAGCGGTAGAAGAGGCCGAACGGCTTCTCGAAGGCGTCCTCGGTCTCGTAGACGGTGCCGGTGCCGGGGTCCACGGCGATCGCCTCGTGCTGGAAGCGGCCCATCGCGGTCAGCGGGACGGCTCCGGTGCGCCGCGGGTCGTAGGGGTCGACCTCGAAGATGAAACCGTGGTCCTTGGTGTAGTTCTCCTCACCGGCCCGGAATTCGGTTTCCTCGCAGGTCAGCCAGGTGTTCCAGGGGGTGGGTCCGCCCGCGCAGTTGGTGGAGGTGCCGGCGATGGCGACCCGTTCCGAGAGCACCTTGTTGTCCCGGTCCAGTTCGAGGGCCGTACAGCCGCCCTCGCCACCGGGGTCGTAGGTCAGATCGCGGACCCGGGGGACGGCCTGGCGGGAGTGCGTACGGTTCTCGTGGTTGCGGACCAGGTAGGTGCCGCCGCGGCGGCCGGGGAAGGCGGACATGCCGTCACAGTTGCTGGGGACCTTGCCCTCGCCCGAGCGCAGCGGGTCGCCCTCCCGGGACAGGACCCGGTAGCGGAAGCCCCGGGGGAGGTCGAGCAGACCGGCCGGGTCGGGGACCAGCGGGCCGTAGCCGCGCTGTCCCATGCTCTGGGCGGTCGCGGTTCCCGCGAAGAGCTCCGTGAGGCTTCCGGAGAAGGCGATTCCCGCCCCCAGCGCACCGGTTCGGGCCAGGATCTGACGTCGTGTCGCGGACATGGGCAACTCCCTGTTGGCGGACAGGTGACGTGACCCGCTTGTGTGTACCACGCGGCCGGGCCGCCGGGAACCAGCCGACGGACATCAACCGGGTGTCGCCGCCGGCCCGCCTCCTACCGCGCGCCGGTCACCCACCCCGTGCCGCCGCCCCGGCTACCGCCCGCCGTCCACCAGGCCGCCCGCGTCGCGTGCCAGCGCCGTCAGCCGGGAGATCGCCCGGTAGTACTTCTTGCGGTAGCCGCCGTCCAGCATCTCGTCGCTGAACAGCTCGTCGAAGGGCTTGCCGGAGGTGAGCACCGGCACCTCGCGGTCGTAGAGCCGGTCCGCGAGGACGACCAGCCGCAGTGCCGTGGACTGGTCGGGCACCGCCTGGACATCGGTGAGGCAGACCGCCTCGATGCCGTCGCACATGGCGCCGTAGCGGCTGGGGTGGACCTTGGACAGATGGTCCAGCAGGGAGGGGAAGTCGTCGAGCGAGGCGCCCGGGGTGCGGTAGGCCGTGCGCGTGACGGTCTCGTCGTCGTACGGCGCGGGCGCCTCGGGCAGACCGCGGTGACGGTAGTCCTCGCCGTCGATGCGCAGCGGACGGAAGTGGGCGCTGAGCCCCTGGATCTCGCGCAGGAAGTCGGCGGCGGCGAACCGGCCCTCGCCGAGCTTGCCGGGGAGGGTGTTCGAGGTGGCGGCCAGCGCCACCCCGGCGTCCACCAGCTTGCCGAGCAGGGTGGAGACCAGGACCGTGTCGCCGGGGTCGTCGAGCTCGAACTCGTCGATGCACAGCAGTTTGTGGTCGCCGAGTGTGCGGACGGTCTGCTGGAAGCCGAGCGCGCCGACGAGGTTGGTCAGCTCGACGAAGGTGCCGAAAGCCTTGCGCTCGGCCGGGGCGGGGGTGGCGTGCCACAGGGAGGCGAGCAGATGAGTCTTGCCGACGCCGTAGCCGCCGTCCAGATAGACCCCGCGCGGGCCCTGGGGGGCCGCAGGCTTCCTGGCGAACCAGCGCCGCTTGCCCGCGCCCGTCCGCCCGGCGTCGAGGCCGTCCGCGAAGTCGCTCAGGACCTGTACGGCCTCGGCCTGGCTGGGCTGCTTCGGGTCCGGGATGTAGGTGTCGAAGCGGGCGCCCTGGAAACGCGGCGGCGGCACCATCTCGGCGACCAGGCGGTCGGCCGGGACGTGCGGGGCGCGGGCGGTCAGCGCGGCGGGCACCGCGTCGTCCCCGTCGGCCGGCGGTCCGGCTGTCGGGTCGGGCTGCGGGGAGGAGGGCTGGGAAGGCGACACAGCCGTCCAGCCTATCTCGTATGCGGTACCCGCCGGTCCGCCGGGCGAGGCATGTCACACTGCCGCCATGCGACGCCTGTACCCGCTCCCCGCCCCACCCGTAACGGCCCCTGACCTCGATGGCAGGGGGACCGGGACGGCCGACGTCACGGACCGCGAGTGGTCGCTGGACGAGCTGGCCGAGGCGTACGCGTACCCGGCGGCGGACGATCCGGCGCGCTCCGGGCGCACCGGCTGGCTGCGGGCGAACATGGTGTCCTCCCTGGACGGCGCGGCCCATCACGAGGGCCGCTCGCAGCCGCTGTCCGGCGCGGCCGACATGCGGATCTTCGGGGTGCTGCGGGCGCTCGCGGACGCCGTGGTGGTGGGGGCGGAGACGGTGCGGCAGGAGGGCTACCGGCCGGCACGGGCCCGGGAGGCGTTCGCCGCCCGCCGGGCCGCCGCCGGGCAGGGCCCGGCCCCGGCCATCGTCGTGGTGACCGCCGGTCTCGGGCTGGACTTCACCCTGCCCCTGTTCACCGAGCCGCTGGTGCCCACCGTGGTGCTGACCGGTGCGGGGGCCCCGGCGGACCGGGTGGCCGAGGCCCGTGCGGCGGGCGCGGAGGTGCTGTTCGCCGGTGAGGGGCTGGGCGTCGACCCGGCCCGGGTGGCCGGGGTGCTGGCCGGGCGGGGCCACCACAGGCTGCTGACGGAGGGCGGGCCGAGGCTGCTGGGGCAGCTGGTGGCGGCCGGTGCGCTGGACGAGATGTGTCTGTCGCTGGCGCCGGTGGCCGCGGTGGGCGACGCGCCGAGGATCATGAACGGTCCCGCGGTCGCGGTGCCGGAGCGGTTCGCCCTGGCGTCGGTGTTGGAAGAGGCCGGGTTCCTGTTCACTCGCTACCGTCGGTCCTGACAATCAGCGGAACTATCTGTTCCGCTTAGCTTCGGTTGGGCACACTAAAAGCCAACAGGTCCCGTGTGGCGACGGGGCAGGATGGTGTCTGTCGGGCTCCGTGCCATGCGGCGCCCCGAAGAGAAGAAGGGCGTCCGTCGTGTTCACGAGCGTATTGATGATCGAGAAGCCTCTGACGCCCGCCGATGTGGAGTTTGTGACCACGCTGCACGGCGATGACCGGATCTCGTTCATCGTGCTCATGCAGCCGCGCGGTAAGCAGGACGTGCTGCTGCGGGCCATCGACGATGTCGCCCTCGGCGAGTTCGACGACGCCGTACGGGAGGCCGAGGAGCCGGGCGGCGCCCAGGCCGAGGCCCCCGCCGAGTTCGCCCTGGCGCACACCCTGCAGGCGCTGCGGGACGCAGGTTCGGAGGCCGTCGGGCAGGTGGTCGAGGACAAGCCGCTGGACCTGCTGCGGTCCATCGTCGACGAGACCGGCGCGGACGAGGTGATCGTGCTGACCACCCCGCACTTCGTCGAGGAGTTCTTCCACCGTGACTGGGCCTCCCGCGCCCGCCACAAGGTCGGCGTCCCGGTCCTCAAACTCTTCTCGCACGCGCCGGACGACCAGCCCCAGGACACCACGGGCGGCTGAGGGGCCGCCGGGCCGGGCGGCCGTGCGGGCACCTGCCGGGCCCCGGCCGGGGTCCGCGGACGGGTTCTGTCGGTGCCGGGTGCGAGAATCATCCCCAGCACCACCGCACGACCCGCACCACCGCTCGCGATGATCGACGATCAGGGAGACCCACCCATGGCACCCGCCATCCCAGCCTCGATGGACCGGCCGCACTTCATCGGCATCGGCGGAGCCGGTATGTCGGGCATCGCCAAGATCCTTGCGCAGCGCGGCGCCCGGGTGGCCGGCAGTGACGCCAAGGATTCCGCGACCGCCCAGGCCCTGCGCGCCAGCGGCGCCACGGTCCACATCGGCCACGCCGCCGATCATCTCGCCGAGGACGCCACCAGCGTCGTCGTCTCCTCCGCGATCCGCGCCGACAACCCCGAGCTGGCCGCCGCCCATGAGCGCGGCATCCCCGTCGTGCACCGCTCCGACGCCCTCGCCTCCCTCATGGACGGCCTGCGCCCCATCGCCGTGGCGGGCACCCACGGCAAGACGACGACGACCTCCATGCTCGCCGTCTCCCTCGGCGCCCTCGGCGTCGCGCCGTCCTACGCCATCGGCGGGGATCTCGACGCCCCGGGCTCCAACGCCGAGCACGGCACCGGCGAGATCTTCGTCGCCGAGGCCGACGAGAGCGACCGCAGCTTCCACAAGTACGCCCCCGAGGTCGCCATCATCCTCAACGTGGAGCTGGACCACCACGCCAACTACGCCTCGATGGACGAGATCTACGAGTCCTTCGAGACCTTCGTCGGCCGCATCCGCCCCGGCGGCACCCTGGTCATCGCCGCCGACCACCCCGGCGCCCGTGAGCTGACCGAGCGGATCGCCGGCCGCCATGACATCGAGATCGTCACCTACGGCGAGTCCGAGGACGCCGACGTCCGCATCCTCAAGGTCAACCCCCGCGGCCTGACCAGCGATGTCACCGTCACCCTGACCAGCGGCAAGATCCTCACCTTCACGGTCTCCGTCCCGGGCCGGCACTACGCCCACAAC
This sequence comes from Streptomyces tubercidicus, assembly GCF_027497495.1. GTDB lineage: Bacteria > Actinomycetota > Actinomycetes > Streptomycetales > Streptomycetaceae > Streptomyces > Streptomyces tubercidicus. The sequence goes on along the minus strand of NZ_CP114205.1, from coordinate 1,776,231 downwards.
GCCGTCGCCGCGCTGGCCGCCGGAGTCGCCCTGGGCCTCCCGCCGCACAATCTCGCCTCCGCGCTCGGCAAGTACACCGGCGTCAAGCGCCGCCTCCAGCTCATGGGCGAGGCGGCCGGTGTGCAGGTCATCGACTCCTACGCACACCACCCCACGGAGATGACCGCCGACCTGGAAGCCATCCGCGGCGCCGCCGAGGGCGCCCGCGTCCTGGTCGTCTTCCAGCCGCACCTCTTCTCCCGCACCCAGGAGCTGGGCACGGAGATGGGCCAGGCGCTCGCCCTCGCCGACGCCTCCGTCGTGCTGGACATCTACCCGGCCCGTGAGGACCCGATCCCGGGCGTCACCAGCGCCCTGATCATCGACGCCGCGCGCGCCGCGGGCGCCGATGTCACCCCCGAAAGCGACCAGGCCGCCGTCCCGGAGGTCATCGCCGGAATGGCGAAGCCCGGTGACCTTGTTCTCACCATGGGTGCGGGCGATGTGACCGACCTCGGCCCCGCCCTGCTGTCCCGCCTGGGCAGCTGAGCTGAGGAGAACCCAAGATGCCGTACGAGATCGACAAGCCCGACGAGCAGTGGCGTGCCGAGCTGAGCCCCGCGGAGTACCAGGTGCTCCGCCAGGCCGGCACCGAGCCCGCCTTCGTCGGCGAATACACCGACACCACGACCGAGGGCGTCTACTCCTGCCGGGCCTGCGGTGCCGAGCTCTTCCGCTCCGGCACCAAGTTCGCGAGCCACTGCGGCTGGCCGAGCTTCTACGACCCCAAGGACACCGACGCCGTCGAGCTCATCGAGGACCGCTCGCACGGCATGGTGCGCACCGAAGTACGGTGCGCCCGCTGCGGCTCGCATCTCGGGCACGTCTTCGAGGGCGAGGGCTATCCCACCCCCACCGACCAGCGGTACTGCATCAACTCGATCTCGCTGCGGCTGACCCCCGACGAGGACTGAGAGCGCTGATCGACACGGCCGGCTGACGCGTTCCCGCAGCCACCTCCGGCAGCTTCCCAGGTCGGTCGGCCTCGGGGAGTCGCCGGGAGGCGCCGCCGTGAATACCATGGATTCGGACAAGTTTCCGGTCGGTGCGGCGAGGCCGCAAAGGAGCATCTCACTCCGGCCGGAGGACGGGATCACTCCGGTGGATCGCCGAACTGCCGGGTCTGGTATGTGCTGCTGAGAGACGCTCGCGATCCTTGGCGCGATTTCATCCTCTTCTGCCCCGCCGCCATCCGGATTTGCCGCTTATTTTACTCGCGGTAGGCATGATGTCGATCATGAAGAGGACCGCGGCTGCCGGCGCAGCTCTCCATGGAACGCAGGTGCGGGTGGACGAACACCCCACGAGTCCGCTGACGGCGTATCAACGGGACATCTGGGCCGCCGGGTTACAGGCTCCGGAATCACCGCAGTTCAACTGCGTCCTCCACGAACGTCTGCGCGGCGGCGTCGACCGTGACACGCTCGCCGACTGCGCCGAGCGCGCGCTGTACCGCCACGAGACCTTCCGGACGCGGTTCGGCGAGAACGCGGGGGAGCCTTTCCAGTGGGTGGCGGGCGAGGGCGTCCGGGTCAGCAGGGTCGACCTCGCTCAAGAGCCCGAACCGGACATCGCGTGCGCCGAGTGGATGCGGCGCTCGATGGCGACGGCACTGCCGCTCACGGGCGGCGGCACTCTGGTCGAAGCCACCCTGCTGGTGGAGAGCCCGGACGTCACACATCTGCACATCAAGGCGCACCACATCGTCGCCGACGGCTGGACCGTCGATCGGCTGAGCCACGAGATTCTCGATGACTTCGCGCGGGCCACGGGTGCCGGCCGCGAGTCCACCGCCCGTCGCGAGCCGTCCTCCTACCTCGCCTTCGTCGAGGAGGAAGCCGCCTACCGCGCCGGCGCCGGCAGCGAGCGCGACCGTGCCTTCCACCGGGAAGCCCTCGCCGGTGTGGCGCCCGCGCTCTTCACGCGCACGGCGGACGGCAGCGGGCGCGGCCGCCACTCGTTCGTCTTCGAGGGCCCGCTCGTCGACCGCGTCCGCGGCGCCGGCCTCTCCCCGTTCGCGTACCTCACCGCCATGTTCGGCACCTGGCTGACGCGGCTGCACCGCAGCGAGGAGGCGGTCCTCGGCATTCCCTTCCTCAACCGGCCGGAGGCTCACCACAAGGACGTCCTCGGCCAGTTCGCCAACACCCTTCCGCTGCGGGTCGCGGCACACGGCGGGCGGACGGTGCGGGAGCTGGTCGCCGACACCCAGGAGGCGACCCGTGCGCTCCGGCGCCACGAACGGCTCTCGCTGGGCGACGTCCTGCGTGAACTGCCCACGTCGGCCGGCCCCCGCCAGCTCTTCGATGTGACGGTCTCCTACCTGCACTGGCCGCGGCCGGCACCGATACCGGGAGTCGAACGGCAGACGGCCATGATGGCCCCGTCGCACGAACAGGACGCCCTGGGCGTCATGGTGTGCGCCTTCGACGACACGGCCGACATCCACATCGACCTGGACTACGCCCTCGACGTCTTCGACGAGGACCTGCCCATCGCCTCCGTCGCCGGCCACCTCAGGACACTGATCGAGCACGGCGTGGACATGCTGGACCGGCCCGCGTCGGCCGTCCCGATGCTGGAGCCCGCCGAATACGAGGACCTCACCGCGGTGCGCAGCCACGGTCCGACGGTGCCCTATGCGGACGAGGCCACGCTCCACGGCCTGTTCGAGGGGCAGGCCGCCCGCCGCCCCGGGCAGATCGCCGTCATCGGCGCCACGGGCGAGACCCTGACCTACGCCGAACTGGACGAGCGGGCCAACCGGGTCGCCCGTGCCCTGCGTGACGAGGGCGTCGGCCCGGACGACCGGGTCGCGGTGATGATGGAGCGGGGGCCGCGGCTGCTGGTGGCGCTCCTCGGCACGCTGAAGGCTGGTGGCTCCTACGTACCGGTGGACCCCGGCTACCCGGCCGAACGGGTGCGGTTCCTGCTGGCGGACAGCCGCGCCAAGGTGGTGATCGTGGACGGCGACGGCCCCACCACGGGTGTGGCCGAAGGGGCGACGGTGCGGCATGTCGAGGAGCTGCTGCACGGCAGCGGTGCTCCGCTCCCGCCGCTCGCCGGCTCCCGCGATCTGGCCTATGTCATCTACACCTCCGGCTCGACCGGCCGGCCCAAGGGCGTGATGGTGGAGCACCACAGCGTGGTCAACCGCCTCGCGTGGATGCAGCGCCGCTATCCCTTGGGCGACAATGATGTCTTGCTGCAGAAGACCCCGGTCTCCTTCGACGTCTCGGTGTGGGAGCTGTTCTGGTGGGCCGTCGAGGGCGCCGCGGTGGCCCTGTTGCCGCCCGGCGGCCAGCAGGATCCGCGGGAGATCCTGCGGACCATACGGGAACAGCGGGTCAGCGTCGTGCACTTCGTGCCCTCGATGCTCGGCCCGTTCCTCGACCTGCTCCAGGCGATACCCGAGGCGCGCGAGGGCGTGAGTTCCCTGCGGTACGTCTTCTGCAGCGGCGAGGCCCTGCCCCCGGCACGGGTTGAGCAGTTCAACAGCATCTTCGGCATATCCGGCATATCCGGTGCGGAGTGCCCCGTGCGGCTGGTGAACCTGTACGGACCGACCGAGGCCACGGTCGACGTCTCGTACCACGACTGCCCGGCCGATCCCGCCCGGCCCGTCGCACGGGTCCCGATCGGCCGGCCGATCGACAACACCCGGCTGTATGTACTGGGAGCCGACGATCTGCCGCAGCCGGTGGGCGTCGCCGGTGAGCTGTGCATCGGTGGAGTCGGTGTCGCCCGGGGCTACCTGGACCGCCCGGAACTGACCGCCGAGAAGTTCATCGCCGACCCGTTCCTGCCGGGCGACCGCCTCTACCGCACCGGCGACCTCGCACGATGGCTGGCGGACGGGACCCTGGAGTACCTCGGGCGGATCGACGGCCAGGTCAAGATACGGGGAAACCGGGTGGAGTTGGGTGAGGTGGCGGGCGCCCTGTGCGCGGTCCCCGGCGTCCGCGACGCCCTCGTCGTCGACCACACCACCGCCGCGCGCGGCACCCACCTCGCCGGTTACTACGTCGCCGACGCCGCCATCGACCCCGCGACGCTGCGCGAACTGCTCGCGCGGACGCTGCCGGCGTTCATGATCCCGGCAGGTTTCGTACGGATCGACGCCCTTCCGCTGACCCCCAACGGAAAGGCCGATCGCCGGGCGCTGCCCCCGCTCCAGGACACCCTGACACCGGCCACCGGCGGGCAGCCTCGCAACCCCACCGAGGCCGCCCTGGTGGAGATCTGGGCCAGGGTGCTGGGCCGGGAGACCGTCGGCATCGACGACGACTACTTCGCGCTCGGCGGCGACTCGATCCTCATGCTCAAGGTGCGTGCCGAGGCCGAGGCGCGGGGCCTGCGCTTCTCCCTCACCGACCTCGTCCGCAACCCGACGGTGTCGGGGCTGGCCGCATGCGTCGAGAGCCTGACAGCGCCGGGGAACGACGCGGCCCTCGCCCCGTTCGCCCTGGTTTCCGGTGTGGACCGGGCCCGTCTGGAAGGCGCCGAGGACGCCTGGCCGCTCACCCGGCTCCAGCTCGGCCTGCTCTACGACAGCCGCAAGCACGAGAACTCCGCCACGTACAAGGACGTCTTCCAGTACACCCTCGAACTCCCCTGGGACGAGGACGCGTTCCGGCGGTCGTTCGAGCGGCTGGTGGCACGGCATCCGGCGCTCCGCTCCGCCTTCGACCTGGTGGGCGGCTCCGAGCCGTTGCAGATCGTCCGCTCTCAGGCGCCCGCTGGCCTGGACATCGTCGATCTGCGCGCGCTCGACGGCGCCGCGGCCGACGCCGAGGTCCGCGCGCACATCGAGGAACGCCGCCGCCACGCCTACGTCTTCGAACGGGCGCCGCTGTACCTCTGCCGGGCACACGTCCGGCCCGAGGCCGTCGACCTGGTCCTCAGCTTCCACCACGCCCTGCTCGACGGCGGCAGCGTGGCGAACCTCCTCCAGGAACTCCTCCAGGACTACGCGCACGGCCTGGGACTGGGCATCGGCCCCGTCGACGGCACGGCATCGCCCTCGCCCGCCTGCCACGTACAGGAGGAGCTGGCCGCCCTCGGGTCCGCGGAGACCCGGCAGTACTGGAAGGAGAAGCTGGCCGGCTGCGAACCCCTGCAGATCGAAGCGTTCCGGCCGCACCTGCCCGGCACCGGCCACGAGCCGTCCGCGCACCGCGCCGACCTGGCCGACGACCTGGTCGCCCAGGTAAGGCAGTTCGCCTCCGCACACCACCTGCCCATGAAGTCCGTGCTCTTCGCGGCGCACTGCCTGACGCTGGCCATGCTGGACGGGTCTGCCGGGGCTGACGGCACCCACGACGTGACCACCGGACTGATCACCCACGGACGGCCCGAACTCGCCCACGCGGAACGCACCGCCGGGCTCTTCCTGAACACGGTCCCGCTGCGTCTCGACGTGGCGCAGGCCGGATGGCTGGACGTGGCGCGGGCGGCCTTCCGGCAGGAACAGGACGGCCACCCCCACCGCCGCTACCCACTGAGCGCCATCCAGGAGGACCACGGCGGCCCCGTCCTGGACACCGCCTTCAACTATGTGCACTTCCACCAGCTGAACGAGGTCCTCGGCCTGCCGGGCGTGCGGCTGCGGGAGTTCCGCACCTGGGAAGAGACCGGCTTCCGGCTCCTGGTGAACGCGGTCACCGAACCGGACGGCGGACGCGTGTGGCTGCGGATCGACTGCGACGGCGACGGATTCTCCGCCGACCAGGCCCGCCTCTTCGCCGACGGCTACCGGAAGATCCTGTGGAGGATGGTGGCGGACCCGCACGGGGAGCCCGACTTCGCCTTCCTCGCCGACCGGCCGGTCCTCGCCCATGCCACGCCCCTGCCCGGCGTCGTCGAACGCTTCACGCGGCAGGCTGCCCACACCCCGGACGCGACGGCCCTGGTGAGGGGGGAGGAGCGGTGGAGCTACGCCCGGCTGGCCGAGACGGCCGACCGGGTGGCCCGGCAGCTGTGCGCGCTCGGTGCCCCGCCCCGCGCCCGGATCGGGATCGCGATGGACCGCGCACCGCAGACGATGGCGGTGATCCTGGGCGTGCTGCGGGCCGGGTGCGCCGTGCTGCCGCTGGATGTCGGCTACCCCGCCCAGCGGCTGGCCGCGATGCTGGAACAGGCCCGGCCCTTCCGCGTCATCGCACACGCTCCCCATGCCCATCTCATCGGCGACCCGTCGCTGGTGCTGCCCGCCGAGTCGGTCACCGAGCCGGCCACCGGCCCCCTCGCGGACCCTCCGGCGGAGATACCCGCCGACAGCACCGCCTACGTCCTGTTCACCTCGGGCTCCACCGGCACGCCCAAGGGTGTGGCCATGCCGCACCGCTCCCTGGCCGGCCTGGTGGCCTGGCAGACCCGGGCCACCAGCGGCGCCGTCGGCGGCGTCACCCTCCAGTACGCGCCGCTGAGCTTCGACGTCTCCTTCCAGGAGATCTTCTCCACCCTGTGCTCCGGCGGCACGCTGCATCTGGTGAGCGACGCCGAGCGGCGCGACATGCCGGAGCTGCTGCGGCTGATCGACCGCGCGGGCATCGAGCGGATCTTCGTGCCCTATGTGGCGCTCCAGCAACTGGCCGAAACCGCAGAGGCGTTGGGTATCACCCCGCGTGCCCTCCGGGTGCTGATCTCCTCCGGCGAACAGCTGCGCGTCACCCAGGAGATCCGCAGGCTGTGCGCCGCACTCCCGGGCGCCGTCCTGGAGAACCAGTACGGGCCGACGGAGACCCATGTCGCCACCGCCTGCACCATGACCGGGGACCCGGACGCGTTTCCCATGCTGCCTCCGATCGGACGCCCCGTCGACGGCGCCGAGGCACATGTGCTGGACGACCGGCTGCGCCCGGTGCCCGCCGGCGCGCGCGGCACCATCTACCTCGGCGGCAGCTGCCTGGCCGACGGCTACGAAGGCCGCCCCGACCTCACCAAGGAACGCTTCGTCGCGCATCCCTTCGCGGGCGGGGACCACCGGCTGTACGACACCGGGGACCTCGGCCTGGTGCTGCCCGACGGGACGATCGCGTACGCCGGCCGGGCCGACACCCAGGTCAAGGTGCGCGGCTTCCGCGTCGAACTCGCCGAGGTGGAGCTGGCCGTCACCGGTCTCGCCGGGCAGTACCCGGGCCTGCGCGACGCCGCGGTGGTGGCCCGGCGGCACGAGAACGGCGAGAGTCTCCTCACGGCCTTCCTCGTCGGCGACGGCACCGCCGCGGATCTGGCCGGCATCCGCCGGCAGCTGCGCACCACGCTGCCCGACCACATGGTCCCCTCCCATCTGCAATGGGTGACGCAGCTGCCGCTGACTCCCAGCGGGAAGCGGGACGACGCCGCCCTGCGCGGGCTCCCGCTCACCGCCACCGCCGAAGCCGCCGGGGCCGGGCCGGGCGACGCCTACGAACGCGGCGTGGCGGAGATGCTGGCGGACCTGCTGCAGCTGCCCGCCGTCGGTGTGCACGACAGCCTCTTCGACCTGGGCGGCACCTCACTCACCGCGATGCGGCTGGTGGTCCGGATCGAGCAGCGCTACGGGGTGAACATCCCGCTGGCGGAGTTCATCGCCACCCCCACCGTGGCCGGGCTCGCCGCGCGGCTGCGCGCGGGCGGCGCGGTCGCCGCGTACGACCCCCTGGTGCCGATCCGCCCGGAGGGCACCCGCACGCCGCTGTTCATGGTCCATCCCATGGGCGGCAACGTCCTGTGCTACGTACGCTTCGCCCGGCACCTCCCGGACGATCAGCCGCTGTACGCGCTCCAGGCGGCCGGGGCGGACCCCGGCACCAGGCCGCTGCGCACCGTCGAGGAGATCGCGGACAGTTACATCGCCGCGATGCGGACGGTGCAGCCGCACGGCCCGTACGCCATCGCCGGATGGTCCTTCGGCGGCTTCGTCGCCTTCGAGATCGCCCGGCGGCTGCGGGCATCGGGGGAGGACGTGGCCAGGCTCGTGCTCCTGGACACCACCGCGCTGAGCCAGGGAGAGCGCCACCGTCACGACGACGACGCGCTGCTCGGGTGGTTCTTCTGGGAACTGCTCTGGCTGGAGCGCGGCGGCGACTCCCCGATGGAGGTCATCCCGGACGAACTGTCCTCGCTGGAGGAGAAGTTCGACTTCATCGCCCGTCTCGCGACCGATGCGGGTGTGCTGCCGGCCGGCAGTTCGGGCGCCGTCATACGCCGGCTCTTCCGCGTCTATCAGGCGAACTGGCAGGCGGCGCTGGACTATCGGCCCGAGGCCGCGGGCCAGGGGGTCACCCTGATCCGCGCCATGGAGCCGCTGCCGGACGTCCTCGCCACGATGCACGGCGCCGCCGGAAGCCGCCACGAGGACCGGACCAACGGCTGGAGCGATATGACCGACGGCCCGCTCCAGGTCATCGACGTGCCCGGTGACCACCTCACGATCATGGAAGAACCGCACGTGGCCCACGTGGCGAAAACGGTCGCGGACCTGATCGGTACCGGCCCGGCCGGCTCCCACGCCCGATCCCACGAGGAGAACTGACGCCATGTCGAGAAACCCGGAAAGCACCAGGAACCAGCCCGTGCAGGCCATCGTCATCGGAGCCGGTATCGGCGGACTGGCCTGCGCCATCGCCCTCCGGCGGGTCGGCATCGACGTGACGGTGTACGAGCGCGCCACCGAGCTGCGTGCCGCCGGTTCCGGCTTATCGGTCATGTCCAACGCCCTCACCGCGCTCAGCACGCTGGGCATCGACCTCGGCCTGGAAAAGCGGGGCCAGGCCGTGGAGTCCTTCACGGTCATGGACCACCGCGGCCGGGACATCAGGGACCTGCCGTTCAAAGAGGTCTGCGAGACGGTCGGCGCGCCCAGCGTCTGCCTGAGCCGCTCGGACCTTCAGGAGGCCCTGCTGGACGCGGCCGCGGACTGCCCCATCCACCTGGGCGCCGTCGCGACCGGCTTCGAGACCGACGACACGGGCGTCACCGTCCGCTTCGAGGACGGGAGTTCGGCGCACGGCGACATCCTCGTGGGCGCCGACGGATTCCGCTCGGCCGTACGCGGCCGGCTCGTCGGGCCGGAGACGTCACAGGACAGCGGCTATGTCTGCTGGCTCGGCATCGTCCCCTTCGACCACCCCGTCCTCGCCCCGGGCAGCGTGCGCCACTACTGGGGCAGCGGACAGCGCTTCGGCCTCATCGACATCGGCCGCGGCCGCTACTACTGGTGGGGCACCAAGAACATGCCCGCCGACCGCTCGCACGCCTGGGACGGCACCAAGGACGAGATCACCCGGGCCTACGCGGGCTGGGCCGACGAGGTGACGGCCGTGATCGAAGCCACCCCACCCGGGGACATCCTCGCCGTGCCCTCCCGCGACCGCACCTTCCTGGAACGCTGGGGCGACGGTCCGGTCACCCTGCTCGGCGACGCCGCGCACCCCATGCTGACCACCCTCGGCCAGGGCTCGGGCATGGCGATCGAAGACGCCGTGGTCCTGGCCCACACCCTGGCCGAGCCCGGGGCGCGCGACGACCTGCCGCTCGCGCTGCGGACGTACGAGGACCGCCGCCGCGACCGCACCCGGGCCATGGTCGCCGCGTCCCGGTCGATGAGCGACCTCGAACAGGCCGACACCCCCGAACACCGGCAGGTCAGGGACGACTACTTCCGGCTGACGCCCCGGCAGGAACTGGTCCGCCAGCAGGAGGAATCGCTCACTTTCCCCGCCATCCCGGACCCCGAACCACGCGTCCGGCGGAAGCTGAGCCCTCTGGAGCGCTGGTACTGGACCGCGGACCGGACCTCACCGCTCCACGGTGTCAACCGGACCCGGGTCCACGGGCCCCTGGAGTTGCCCCTGTTGCGTCGCGCCCTGGACATCCTCCAGTCCCGGCACCCGCTGCTGCGCGTCGCGATCAGCGCTGACGAGGAGGGAGCGGCCCCCGCGTTCCGTCCGGTGGGCGGGCGGCCGATCCCGCTGCGGCACGTCCAGGTGCCGGCCGGAGAGGCCGAGGCCGACGCGCGCTGGCAACGCGAGATCGACGAGCACGAGCTCGCCGAGGGCATCGACTGGCGCACCGGGCCCCTGGTCCGGGCCGCCGTGATCACCCGGGAGGGTGCGGAGCACGGGGAGGACGTGCACGACCTGCTCTTCACGGCGGCGCACTGCATAGCCGACGGCATGACGGGCCTGTCCCTGCTCGGGGAGTGGGTCGACATCGCCGCGCGGCTGAGCACCGGCGAGCAGCCGCCGGCTACGTCACACCGGGCGCTGCCTGCCGCGGAAGACCTGCTTCCGCACCACCACCGGGGGGAGGCCGGCGCCGCCGCTCTCACGGCCCTGATGGAGCGTGATGAGGAGGAAGCCCGTCGACTGCGGCCACGGCGTATCGTCCCGAGCCGGCCGGTCCCCTTCGACCGGCGGCGCACCCGGCTGGTGCACAGGTCCCTCACCGCCGGGCAACTGGAGCTGCTCGTGGGCGCCTGCAAACGGCACGAGGTCACGGTGCACGGAGCCCTGGCCGCCGCCATGGTGACCGCCGTCGCCCTGGAGGCGGGGACGCAGGAACCCGCCCACTTCTCGATCGGTTCCCCGCTCGACTTCCGCGCCGAACTGGACCCCGCCGTCTCCTACGGCGAGGCCGGCACCTACGCGGCCACCCTCCCCTCCCGCGTCCTCCACCGGCCCGGCATGCCGCTGTGGCCCATGGCCGGCGCCATCAGCCGCGACCTGGCGGACCGCCGGCAGCGCGAGGAACACCTGGCCCTGGTCAACCTGCTGGACCGGGCAGGGCCCAGGACAGCGGCCGATGACGACACCTTCATGCGGTACATGGACGAACAGGGCCCGCTCAACCTGTGCCTCTCCAACCTCGGCCGCTATGCCGTCCCCGACCGGGTGGGCCCTTGGCGCGTCTCCGGTACCCAGGTCGTCGCGGGTATCTCGGTGACGGGTGCCGTCGTGGCAACCGCCATCACCAGTCACGGCCAACTCGCCTGGAACTTCAGCTACATCGAGGGAATCGTTCCGGCACCGCGCGCCCACCAGATCGCCGATATGTCCGTACGCACCCTGCTGTCCGCGGTGTCACCCGAGTCCGACGCGACCCACGTGTCCGACGCCTCCGCCTGACCGGTCGTCCAGGCCGTATACCCCACCACTGAAAGAGAACGAAGTGCTCAACTGGCAGCCCAAGCCCCTGTCTCCGGCCGGACGCGCCGTCGTCATCACCGGCGCCTCCTCCGGACTCGGCAAGGATTGCGCGCTCCACCTGGAACGGCGCGGCTTCCGCGTCTTCGCCGGAGTGCGCAGGACCGAGGACGGCGCGCGGTTGCGTGCCGAGGCGTCCTCCGCGCGTCTGCGGCCGGTCCTCATGGACGTGACCGGTGAGGAGTCCCTCCGGGCGGCTGCCGCGGAGGTTGCCGAGTCCGTGGGCGAGCAGGGCGTGTGGGCGCTGGTGAACAACGCCGGTACGTGCCTGTCGGCACCCCTGGAGTGTGTGCCGCCCGATCAGCTGCGACAGCAGCTGGACACCAATGTCGTCGGTCCGGTCGCCGTCACCCAGGCTTTCCTGCCGCAGCTGCGCCGGAGCCGCGGGCGCGTCGTCAACATCTCCTCGGGTATGGGCAGCGTGGCGATGCCCTACCTCGGCGCCTATGCGACGGGGCAGTTCGCGAAGGAGGGAATGAGCGACGCGTTCCGCCGCGAGCTGCGGCCCTTCGGCGTCTCGGTCTCGGTCGTGAAGCCGGGCGCGATCGCGACCCCGATCTGGGACAAGGTGCGGGAGGCCGGTGAGGAGATCCTGAACAAGGGCCCCGAAGACATCGCCGGCCGCTACCGGGCGCCCTTCGAACAGTTCCTGCGGATGAATGAGCAGCGGGCGCAGTCGAGCAGCACCCGGCCGGAGGACTTCGCACGTACCGTCTTCCGGGCGCTGACCGCTCCGCGGCCCCGGACCCGCTACTGCGTAGGCCCCGATGCGTGGGCGGCCGCGACGCTGTCGCGACTCCTCCCGGACTCCGTGCTGGACCGCGGCCTCAGCGCGGTCACAAGGGCCGATAGGGGCCGGTCAGGATCCTGACGAGGCGTCAGCAGCCGGATCAGCGGCAGGTGATGGCGGGGCCGCCCCAGTCGGCGTGGTCGGAGTCGTTTCCGTTCCCCCCGTCCGTGACCACCAGGCGCAGGTCGTTGCCGCCGGTGAGGTCCGCGGTGAGGCGCTTGGCGGGCTGACCGACCGTCATCAGCCCGCTGTCGGCGACCAGCGTGCTGTCCCGGTAGATCTGGAAGACCACGGAGCCGTTCGCGGCCACCTCGTCGTCGAGGCCCACATCCACGCTCAGGGAGGTGCATTCGCCGCCGAGGTGGTAGGTGACCTCGCTGTTGGCGTGTGCCCCCAGCCCCTGGGGGTAGCCGGTTCCGTGGATGGTCAGGGGATGTCCGTCGATGCTGGTGTTCTGTCGCGCCGGCGAGAAGGTGCTGGAGCTGGAGGTCCACATCCGGGTGGTCAGCGCGGTGGTCTGGCCGGCCGGCGGCTTGGTCTTGCCGCCCGGACGCGAGGAGCGCGACGGCTTCGACGACGGGTGCCGTGGCTTCGGGCGCTTCGACGCCTTGCTGTGGGTGGGGTCCGGGGAGCCCGGCGCCGAGCGGGAGGCGGTCGCCGAACCCTTGGGATCGGCGCTCGGCGACCGGTCCGGAGGGGGCGCCGAAGGGAAATCGGACTGTTCGGGGCTGTCGGCCGAGGTGTCGTGGTGCGCCGAGCTGACCCGGGAGCCGGCGGATATGGCGACGCCGGCCAGGACGGCGACGGCCACCGCGGACGCGAGCACGGCCAGACGCGCCGGTGAGAGCCGGGAGCCCTTGGTGCGGGGCGGTGCGGCGGACGGCGGAGGCACCGGCGGCCCGGCGGGGGCGAATGCGCCGCCGGGGGAGGCCCGTTGACCGTCGGCGGGCGGCGGCCGCTCCCCCTCCATCCGCGCGGCCAGCCAGGACGGGAAGTCGTCGCGCAGCTCGGTGTCCCGGGACGTCCGGTGCCAGGCGGCGGCGGTGTCCCGTACGGCGGTCAGCAACGTCTTCCGCCAGTCCGCGTCGGAACCCGCTGCCGGTCCGGGGGAGCGGAGGACGGCGTCGATGGCCTGTTTCGTCAGATCCGCTGCCGCCTGGGAGGACCGGCAGCAGTCGCGGGCCTGGGCGAGCACGGCGGCATAGTGCCGTCGGTGGAATTCGTGGAGGGCTTCCTCAGCCGCCCCGGTGGTGCCGTCCGGAGCCTGGGCGCCATGCGGACCGGCCGCAGCCCGGCCACCGGTCCGGGCCGCCGCACGGATGCGCTGGACCAGCTCGGTATCGGAGGGCCTGGCCCCACCGAGGGTATCGGAGTGCTCTTGCATGAGTCGGCTGATTACCCTTCAAAACATACTGACGGGCCACGAAAGTACCGCAAGAAGTGGACAGCTCCGCGGCCGGTCCGTCATTCGGCGACAGATGGGGGACCGACGGCCGCGGGGACGCGGGCGCCACCCCCGCGGCCGTCCCCGTCACACCATTTCCACCACCGCCGTCACCACGAAACCCGAGCCGACGAGCCACTTGCCGCTGAACTCGGTGAGTTCCCTGCCGTCAACCACGGGTCCGGGGACGAGTAGTTGAGCGGTGAAGGTGGCGTTCGTCGGGTCCAGGGTGAGCAGCGCCTCCTCGAAGTCGAGCCAGCGGCGGGTGAGCGGGAACCACGCCTTGTAGACGCTCTCCTTCGCGCTGAACACCAGGCGGTCCCAGCACACTTCGGGCTGCAGCGCGGCCAGCCGGCGGAGCTGGGTGCGTTCCTCGGGGAGGGTGACCAGGTCGACCACCCCGGGGTCGTTCACGGGCAGATTGGGCTCCGCGTCCAGGCCGATCGTCCGGACCTCCGCCGCGCGGGCCACCGCCACGGCGCGGTAGCCGGCGCAGTGCGTCATGGCGCCGACGACACCCGCCGGCCACTGCGGCTCCCGGTTGGGGCCGGGCAGCAGCGGCGCGGGCGGGAAGCCCAGTTCGGCCAGTGCCCGGCGGGCGCAGCCGCGTACGGTGCCGAACTCCCGCTGCCTCTTGGGCACGGCGTTGGCCACCTGTGCCAGCTCCTCGGGAAACATCTCGGACAGCGGCGCGTCCTCGAATGCCTCGGCGGTCCTGATCGGGGCCGGCAGCAGCTTGTCGATCATGCCGGGCTCCCGGGGGTGCCGGAGGCGACCGTGGCCGGCAGGGGCAGGATCTGGACCGGCCGGCCCGGCGCGGCGGCCCGGCGCTGCCATTCCCGCGGATAGCCGAGCGACACCTCCTGGTGCGGTACCCCGTCCAGCGTCAGCAGCCGCGGGATGTGCAGGTGGCCGTAGACCACGGCGGCGGCACGGAAGCGGCGCGGCCAGTCCGCGGTCGACTCCGTACCGCACCACAGCGCGAAGTCCGGGTACCACAGGGGCCGGGTGGGCTCGCGCACCACCGGCCAGTGGTTGACGAGCACGGTGGGCAGCTCCTCGGGAACGGCGGCGAGCCGGGCCTCCGTGGCGGCCACCCGCGCCTGGCACCACGCCTCCCGGGTCGGATACGGGTCCGGATGCAGAAAGTGCTCGTCGGTGCAGACCACCCCCGCCTGCTCCGCCCGTGCCAGCGCCGCCTTCTTGGACGTCACTCCCGGCTGCCGGAAGGTGTAGTCGTAGAGGAGGAACAGCGGGGCGATGACGACCGGGCCGCCGTCGCCTTCCCAGACCGGATACGGGTCCTCGGGGGTCAGGACGCCCAACTCCCGGCAGATGTCCACCAGATGCTCGTAGCGCGCCACACCGCGCAGCTGCACCGGATCCTGCGCCGGGGTCCACAGCTCGTGATTGCCGGGCACCCACACCACCTTGGCGAACCGGCTGCTGAGCAGCGAGAGCGCCCAGCGGATGTCGGAGACGAACTCCCCGACATCACCGGCGACCAGCAGCCAGTCGTCGTCGGACTCCGGTCTTATCCCCTCGACGATGTCGCGGTTCTCCTTGTAACGGACATGCAGATCGCTGACGGCCACCAATCTGCCGCGTCCGCCGCCGTGCGAGGAACCGTCGGCGGCTCCGGCGGCGCCGGGGGTGTGGGTGCGGATCTCGTAGGTCATCTTCGAAGTAAAGACGGTGCGGGCGCGAGAGTGAAGCGCGGACGGGGTGAGGTGCGGCGCGTCACCGGCCTGGCGGGGGCGTCGGCCGGCCGCCTGCCCCGGTGGCGGAGGCGTCGCCGCGGCGGATACGGGTGGCCAGCCACAGGTCGAAGCGGTCGTCGGGGTCGTCGAGGCGCCGGCCGGTGAGGTCCATGGCCTTGTCCAGGCGGTTGCGTACGGTGTGCCGGTGGACGCCGAGCCGCCGGCTGGTGGCGTCCCAGGCGCCGCCGGTCTCCAGCCAGGCCGCGAGGGTCGCCGTCAACTCCTCGCCGTTGTCCGCGAGATCGAGCGGGCCGAGCACGGTGTCGGCGTAGCCCTGCAGCGTGCGGCGGTCGCCCAGGTCGAGCAGGAGCCGGCTGGCCTGGCTCTGCCGGGCCTCGGCGGGCTCGCCGCTGGACCGGCTGACGGCGAGCAGGCCCGTCGCCTGGCGCAGCGACACCCGTACCGCCTCTGGGGCGGTGGCCGGGCCGATACCGGCCGGGCAGCGCGGGGCGAAGCGGGCGAGCACATCGCGGATGTCCAGATCCTCGCCGACCACCGCCTCGATGACCGCGCCCGGCGCTCCGTCCACGACCCTGACCAGGCCACCGGGCATCGCCAGCGCCAGATCGGCGGCCATCTCCTGCGCGGGGCCGTCCGTCCCGTCCGCCGTGCCGTCCGCCGTCCCCTCTGCCGCCCCGGCCCCGGCCCCCGCCGTACGACCGCCCGCGCCGTCGGCGCCGCCCGCACCCGCATCGGCCTCCGTCGCCACCACGACCCCCCGCACCCGCTCGGCCGTCAGCCCCGCCGACCGCAGCATGTCCCGGGCCCGCCCGGGGGCCGGATCCTCCTCGGCCAGCAGCTCGGACAGCAGCGCCGACCTGCGGCGGCGCTCCGGCTCATCGCGCAGATGACGGCGCTCCAGCTCCAGGGACAGCAGCGAGACCAGCCCGGGGACGACCGAGCGGGCGGCATCGTCCGGACGGCCGCTGAGCAGCAGCAGCCCCCGCAGCCGGCGCGCCCCCAGCGGCTGCACCTCCAGCTGCTGCCCGGCGGCCGTGCTGGACGCGCTGCCGCGCAGTCCGCGCGCGGCGACCCGTTCAATCAGGTCCCGGGCCGCGGCCGGCGGCGTCCGCTGCGCCCGCTCGGCCGCCGCGAGCAGCCGCCCCAGCGGGTCGAAGACCGCCGCGCCGACCCCGGTGGCGGCCGTCCACTCCGCCAGCATCGGCCGCAGCCCGTCGCCGGTCGCCGCCGCCGTCAGCCGCCGCTGGGTCGCGAACGCCCGCTGCAGCCGCTCGCGCTGCTCCTCGGCCCGCGCCTCGAAGACCGCCTTGGTGACGGCGATGAACGGCACCCCGTCCGGCACCGTCAGCAGCGGCAGCCCGGCCTCCTCGGCCGCGGCCGTCAGCGGCTCCGGCGCCTCCTGGTACGGCAGTCCCTGCCCCAGACCGAGCGCCAGACAGGCCGCCCCGCCCTCGGCCACATCCCGTACGTACGCCCGGCACGCGACCGGATCCTCCGGCAGCAACAGGCCGATGGTCATCAGGAGTTCGCCGCCCTGCAGCCATTTCCCCGGCGCCGGCAGATCCGAGACGGTCGCCGCCTCGATCGTGCGGGCCAGCAGCGGCGGCGGCACGTCGTAGGCGGCCGACAGCCGGAGATCGGGCCGGGCCAGCAGGTCGGAGAGATGCAGGGGCATAGACACAGTGTCCAGCAGATGGCCCTGCGGTGGACGCTCGGGCGATCGGCCTGGTGGGTGGTGATGGCACGAGGCGACCCTACGGGCCGAGCACCACCGCCGATTCCGGGGGCAGCCGCAGCACCCCGTCCGCGCCGGGGAGCCGGGCGCCGGGCCAGCCCGCCAGCGCCTGGAGCCCGGCCCCGCGGCCGGCCCCGCGGCCGGCCCCGCTGTCGGCCCCGCCGCCCCCGTCGTCGTCGCCGACCGGGATGTCGGCCGTGGTGTCGCGCGAGAGATTGACCGCCACCCGGAGCGGGCCGCGTCGCAGCAGGAGCCAGCGGGCCGCCTCGTCGTAGCGGACGGCGGTGTGCCGGGGGTCCGGGTCGGTCAGCGGGGGCAGCTCATGACGCAGCGCCAGCAGCGTGCGATGCCAGGCCAGCAGCGCGGTGTGCGGCTCCCGGGCCGGTTCGGTCCAGTCCAGGACGCAGCGGTCGCGGGTGGCCGGGTCCTGCGGGTCGGGCCAGTCACCGGCGGCACCGGCCCACTCGTGCGCGGTGAACTCGCGCCGCCGCCCCTCCCGTACCGCCTCCGCCAGCTCCGGATCCTGGTGATCGGTGAAGTACTGCCACGGGGTGGTCGCGCCCCACTCCTCGCCCATGAACAGCATCGGGGTGAACGGCGCGCACAGCACCAGCGTGGCGGCACAGGCGAGCAGGCCGGGGGAGAGCCCGGCGGCGAGCCGGTCGCCGAGCGCGCGGTTGCCGATCTGGTCGTGCGTCTGGGCGTAGGCCAGCAGCCGGTACGCGGGGGTCACCCGCAGATCCAGCGGCGCGCCGTGCCTGCGGCCGCGGAAGGTGGAGTGTGTACCGTCGTGGAAGAAGCCGCCGGTGAGCGTCTTGGCGAGGGCGGCGAGCGGGGCCCGTGCGAAGTCCCCGTAGTAGCCCTGGGATTCGCCGGTGAGCGCGGTGTGCAGGGCGTGGTGGAAGTCGTCGTTCCACTGGGCGTGCAGACCGTGCCCGCCGCCCGCCCTGGGCGCGGTGGTGCGCGGATCGTTGAGGTCGGACTCGGCGACCAGGAACAGCGGGCGCCGCAGCCGCCCGGCCAGCGCGTCGACGGCGGCGGACAGCGCGGCCAGGAAGTGCGGGGAGCGGTCGTCGTGCAGTGCGTGCACGGCGTCCAGCCGCAGTCCGTCGAGTCGGTAGTCGCGCAGCCAGGAGAGCGCACTGGCGAGGAAGTAGGCGCGCACCTCGTCGGAACCGGGGGCGTCGAGATTGACCGCCGCGCCCCACGGGGTGTGGTGGGTGTCGGTGAAGTACGGCCCGAACGCCGGGAGGTGGTTGCCGGACGGGCCGAGGTGGTTGTGCACCACATCGAGCACCACCCCCAGCCCGTGCCCGTGCGCCGCGTCCACGAACCGCTTGAGCCCCTCCGGCCCGCCGTACGGTTCGTGCACCGCCCAGGGGGCGACCCCGTCGTACCCCCACCCATGGGTGCCGGGGAACGGGCAGACCGGCATCAGGGAGATATGGGTGATGCCCAGGTCGGCGAGGTGGCGCAGCCGCGCGGCGGCGGCGTCGAAGGTGCCCTCGGGGGTGTAGGTCCCGATGTGCAGCTCGTAGAGGACCGCACCGGGCAGCGGGCGGCCGGGCCACGGGTGCCGCCAGCCGAACCGGTCGTGTACGACGACCGCGGCGGGCCCGCCGGGGCCCTCCGGCAGCCGGGCGGCGCGCGGATCGGGCAGCGGCGGCCCGCCGTCCAGCCGGAAGGCGTACCGGTCGCCGTCCCGGGCCGGCGCCTCGGCCCGCCACCAGCCCGCGCGGCCGGGGTCCCGCTCCATCGGGACCGGTGGCTCGCCCGCCCGGTCCCCCGCCCACTGGAGAGCGACCCGCCCGGCCTCCGGAGCCCACACCTCGAACAGCACGGCCGTCCTCCTTCGTTCGGTCCCGGTCCCTGACGAAAGCACGCCGCCGCGCCACCCGACAGCCCGACGTGGCGATACGGGCCGACATCGCGCCACCCCACTGGGCCGTTCCGGCGAGTCCGCGGTCCTGGCCACCTGTGCCCTGCGCACCTACCTCACCTGGACAGCGGCTCGCGGTGGCCCGAGAATCACGGCATGACTTCGCTCCAGTTCCCTGCGCGTCCGGCGCGCCCGTCGGACGCCGACCGGGAACGCGCCCTCGATCTGCTGCGCGACGGCGCGGCGCAGGGACGGCTGTCCCAGGACACCTTCCTGCGGCGCCTGGAACTCGTTCTGACCGCCCAACAGCAGTCCGAACTCGACCTGGTCACCGCCGACTTGGCGAGCCGCGGCAAGGTCCAGGGCGCCGTCCTGCGAGTGGTGGGCCGGGTGTCCGCCTTCCACCTCCGGGTGCGCCGCGCCTGGCGTACGGAGCGACTCCCGAAGCTGCTGCTGCCCGAGCCGGGCCCGCTCCCGCTGCTCATAGGGCGTGCCCCCGGCGCGGGCCTGCGCCTCAGCCACGAGACGGTCTCCCGCGCCCACGCCGAACTCCGCAGCGCCGACAAGGGCTGGCTGCTGCGCGACCTCGGCTCCACCAACGGCACCTGCGTCAACGGCCGCCGGGTGGTGGGCGAGGTACCGGTCGGCCCCGGCGACCACATCACCTTCGGCCAGGTGGACTACGTCCTGACGGAGTGAAGGGCGGGGCCGGTGGGTGCGCCGGGCGGATCCGGGCGCGGGCCCGCTCAGTGCTGATGCAACCCCCGCCCCGCCAGCGTCAGAAACGTCTCGCCGACCGCCTCGGAGAGGGTCGGATGGGCATGGATGTGCCGGGCGACATCGGCCGGTTCGGCGTCCCAGCCCACGATCAGCTGGCTCTCCGCGATCATCTCCGAGACGTGCGGCCCGACGAGATGGACCCCGAGGACCGCGCCGGTAGCCTCGCCGTCCGCCCCGTCCGCCGCCGCGATCACCTTCACCATGCCGCCCTGACCGTGCACCATGCCCTTGGCGGTGGCGGCCAGCGGCATGGTGTTCACCGTGATGTCCAGGCCGCGGGCGCGCGCCTCGGCCTCGGTCAGGCCGACCGAGGCGGTCTGCGGCGAGGAGTACGTCACCCGTGGCACCGCCGCGTAGTCCACCGCCCGCGACGGCAGGCCCGCCAGCGTCTCGGCCACCAACAGGCCCTCCGCGAACGAGGCGTGGGCCAGCCCCAGGGAGGGCGGCGGCAGCAGGTCGCCGACCACGTGGATGCCCTGCACGGCGGTTTCCAGCCGTGACCAGTCCGCAGGCGCAACGAACCCCCGCTCGTCCGCCGCCAGTCCGGCCGCCGCCAGGTCCAGCCCGTCCGTCACCGGGACCCGCCCCACCGCGACCAGCAGCCGCTCGGCCTCGATCACCAGCTCCTCGCCCTTCGGGGTGCGCACCGTGGCCCGTATCCCGTCCGGCAGCAGTTCGGTCCCGGTCAGTGCCGAGCCCGTACGGACCGCGATACCGCGCTTCTTCAGCCCGCGCGCCAGATGACGGCCGACGTCCTCGTCCTCCAACGGAAGCAGCCGCCCGGCCGCCTCGACCAGGGTGACCTCCGCCCCCATGGAACGGTGGAAGGACGCATACTCGACGCCGATCGCACCGCCGCCCAGGACCAGCACGGACGCCGGAAGCCCGGCCGCGAACAGCGCGTCGTCGCTGGTCACCACCCGTCGGCCGTCCGCGGACAGGCCGGGCAGCAGCCGCGGCCGGGACCCGGTGGCCAGCACGATGCCGCGGCGGGCGGTGACCTCCCCGGCGCCCTCGATATGGACCGTACGGGGTCCGGTCAGCCGTGCCGTGCCCTGGACGACCCGCACCCCCGCCGTCCGCAAGTGCCCCGCCACGCCCTGGTGGTTGCGGGCGACGATGGTGTCACGGGTGGCCACCAGGGCCGGCCAGTCCAGGGAGTCGACGGTGGCCTTGACGCCCCACCGCTCGCGGGCCTCCGCGATACCGTCCACCAACTCGGCCGCGTGCAGCATGGCCTTGCTGGGGATACAGCCGCGGTGCAGACAGGTGCCGCCGATCAGATCGCGTTCGGCCAGCACCACCCGCAGCCCCAGGGACGCGGCACGCAGGGCGGTGCTGTAGCCGCCGGTGCCGCCGCCGATGACGATGACGTCCGGTGTGTTCACGTCTGTCTCACTCATGCGATTAGACTCCGCCCACCTGCGGTGATGAGTCCAAGGCAATGTTTCCATGGAGGTGATGAAGAATCTTCATGAGCCTTCATGGGCCCCACATGGGGTGGGGCTCCCGTATGGCGCGTCATGAGGGGCCGAGCGCACCGGGAGGGGCGGGCATGAGTCTGCGGCAGATGGAGTACCTCGTCGCGGTCGTGGAGCAGGAGTCCTTCACTCGCGCCGCCGAGGCACTGCATGTCACCCAGTCCGCGCTCTCGCACCAGATCAAGGCGCTGGAGCGGACGGTCGGCGGCCCGCTGCTGGAGCGGCTGACGCGCGGGGTGCGGCTGACCGCGATGGGCCGGGCCTACTTCCCGCACGCCCAACTCGCCGTCCGCAGCGCCCGGCAGGCCCGTCGCGCCGCCCTCGCGGCGGGCGGTGCGGAGAGCGGCGAACTCCATCTCGCGACGGTGCACGCCCAGGCGGTCGGGGTGCTCCCGGAGGTCTGCGCACGCTGGGCCCGTAGGCGTCCGGGGGTCCGACTGGTGCTCCATGAGTACGCCACGACGGGGGAGTTGGAGGAGCAGATGGCCCGCGGTGTCGCCGACCTCGCGCTCGGGCCGCGCCCCGAGGACTGGCCGGGGCCGGTCACCGTCGTGGGGCAGGAGCGGATGGTGCTGGTCGTCCCGCACGGTGACCCGCTCGCTGCCCGGGAGTCGGTCCGCCTCATGGAGCTGGCGGACCGCCCGTGGGTGCGGTGCAGCCTGGAACCGGTGGTCGAGGGGCGGCGCTGGCTGGACCGGGAGTGCGAACGGGCCGGCTTCACCCCGCGCACCGCCGTGCGCACCCAGCACAGCTCCACGGCCGTCCGGATGGCGGCGGCGGGCGTCGGGGTGCTGCTGACGGCCGCCCATGAACTCCGCGGCGTCGACTGTGCGGCCGTGCCCACCGATCCGCCCTGGCAGCGCGACATCACCATCTTCTCCCGGGTCGAACCGACCGGCGCGGCCGCGGAGTTCACGGAGCTGCTGCGCACGGCGGGGAGCGCGGAGCGGAGCCTGGACATCCAGAACTGACGGTCCGTCACTCGCGGACGAGCAGCGCCACCGGCGACTCCGCCAGCAGCTCGCTCAGCCCCACCACTGCGCCGCCCGGCAGCTCGCGCCCGGTCAGCCGCTCGCGCCAGGTGCCGTCCGGCGGGAGCCGCAGCAGGGTGTCCCACCAGCCTCCGGTCTCCTCCAGCCGCAGCGCCAGCCGGGTCACCACCGTCAGCACCCGCCCGCTGCGGCAGAACGCCACACAGTGCTCGGCCGCCGGGCCCTCCCCGTACACCGGCTCGTATGACGCGTCGGCTCCGAACCACCGCGGATGGTCGCGCCGCAGCCGCAGCGCCGCGGCGGTCAGCCGGAGCTTCTCGCCGGACAGGTCGCGCGGCGGGTTCCCGGCGTCCAGCGCGGTGAGCAGCTCGGGGCGGAAGCGGGCCGGACGCCGGTTGTCCGGGTCGACCAGCGCGGCATAGTCGAGTTCGGTGCCCTGATAGAGGTCGGGGACGCCCGGCATGGTGAGCTGCAACAGCGTCGAGCCCAGCACATTCGCGCGGATGAACGGGGCGAGTTCCCCGTCCAGCGCGGCGAGCGGGGCGGCCGTGGGACCGCAGGGCCCGTTACGGATGAACTCCTCGACGGCCTCCTCGTAGCCCGCGTTCCGCTCCGTCCACGAGGTGCGCAGCCCGGCCTCCCGCGCCGCCTTGAGCACCGCGGGCGCCACCCGCTCCGCCGCTTCGCCGTCACCGGCCGCACCCAGGCCGAACGCGGTCTGCCAGGCCAGCCACGACACCATCGGGTCCGCCGGGCCGATACCGTCCAGCGCGCTCGCCGTGCGGCCGCACACCGCGTCGTCGGCCATCGCCCCGAGCACATCCCGCCACCGGTCGGGGCACTCCGACAGCACCGCGATCCGCGCCCGTACATCGGCGCTGCGCTTGGTGTCGTGGGTGGACAGCACCGTGCCGGCCAGCGGGCGGTCCCGCTGGAGCCTGGCGCAGTATGCGTGGAACGCCTCCGGGGTGAGCGCCGGCTCCCCCGGATCGCCGCCGACCTCGCAGGCCGACAGCAGCACCGGATAGCGGTAGAAGGCGGTGTCCTCCACGGATTTGGCGTGCAGCGCGGAGGCGGTCTGGGCGAACCGCGCGGTGAAGTCGGCGCAGTCCGCGCCGTCCCGGTCCGGCGGGTCGGTCAGCCGGCCGAGCGCCAGATCGCGGATCAGATCCACCGCCCGCGCCTCCTCGGGCACCCGGAAGGCGGTACGCGCCTGCGCCGCCGCCGCGTCCAGCATGACCGCGTCCTGTCCGGCCCGCGCCGGATCCGCGGCATAGGGACGGTAGACCGGCAGCCGCACCAGCAGCTCACGGAGGGCGTGGCGCAGCGCCCAGGTCGCATGGTCGCCCGGCTCGGGGGCTCGGGCGCTGATCCGCGCCGCGGTCCGCACCAGCCGCTCCACTTCCGTGGCCAGATCGTGGGTGATGACCTCGTACGCGGCCCGGCGCACCGTCTCCTCCCAGTCGCCGCCCTCGTCGGCGAGCGGGGTGGCGAAGTCCCGGTAGTGGGAGAACAGCCGCGCGGCGCCCTGCGGGCAGACGAACAGTCCGTCGATGTGCCGCAGCGCGTCATAGCCGGTGGTGCCCGCACAGGCCCAGCTGTCCGGGAGCCGCTCGTCACGGGTGAGGATCTTCTCCACCACCGTCCAGCGGCCGCCGGTCCGCTCGTGCAGCCGGGCCAGATAGCCGCCGGGGTCCACCAGACCGTCCGGGTGGTCGATGCGCAGCCCGTCGATGACGCCCTCACGGATCAGCCGCAGCACCGTGCCATGCGTCGCCTCGAACACCGCGGGGTCCTCGACGCGCACCCCGATCAGCTCCGAAATGGTGAAGAAGCGGCGGTAGTTCAGCTCGCTGCGGGCCAGCCGCCACCAGGCGAGGCGGTACCACTGGGCGTCCAGGAGGCGGTCCGGCGGCAGCGTCTCCGTCCCGGGGCGCAGCGGAAAGGCATGCCCGTGATAGCGCAGCACCTCGCCCTCGACGCGGAAGTGCCGCATCTCCTCGCCGATCCTGCCGCCGAGCACCGGCAGCAGCAGCCGTCCGCCGTGCCCGGCGCCCCAGTCGATGTCGAACCAGCGCGCGTACGGGGACGCCGGGCCGTCGCGCAGCACCTGCCACAGCGGCCCGTTCAGCGACAGCGGCTCCGGCACCGCCATATGGTTCGGCACCAGGTCGACGACCAGCCCCAGGCCGTGCGAGCGGGCCGCGGCGGCCAGCGCCCGCAGCCCCGGCTCGCCGCCCAGCTCGGCCCGTACCGCCGTGTGGTCGACCACGTCGTAGCCGTGGGTGGAGCCCGGCACCGCCTCCAGCACCGGAGAGAGGTGCAGATGGGAGACGCCGAGCGCGGCCAGATGCGGAACGGCCCGCTTGGCGGCGGCGAACGGGAAGTCCGGCTGGAGCTGCAGCCGGTAGGTGGCGGTCGGCGACGGACTCAGGGGCTGCGTCATGGGAACATCCGTACCCTGCTGACGGCCCGTTCTGTCATCTCCCTCCCGCATGGGTGCCGTTGATTCCTCCGACGGAGTGGGCCCCGGGGGCGGGGACCTTCGTATGCCCGGCCCATGGGGCGCGCGGCCGCCCACCGCGCTCACGCCGGTCGCTGCAGCACCAGCAGGCTCCGGCCGATGAGCGTCAGCCGGTCGCCGGCCTTGACCTTGGCGCCGCTGCCGTCCGCCACCGCCTGCGGCCGGTCGGTGTCCACCACGACCTGCCACTGCCGGCCGAGGTGCTCGGGAACCATGAACTCCTTCTCCTGGTCGTGGGCGTTGAACATCAGCAGGAACGAGTCATCGGTGATCGGCTCCCCCCGGGGGCCCGGCTCGGAGATCGAGCTGCCGTTGAGGAACACCGTCAGCGATTTGGCATGCACCGACTGCCAGTCGCGCGGTCCCATCTCCTCGCCGCCCGCCGTGAACCAGGCGATGTCGGAGAGCTCGTCATGGGTGCCCTCCATCGGATGGCCCTGGAAGAACCGCCGCCGCCGGAACACCGGATGGTCGCGGCGCAGCCACACCATCTGCCGGACGAACGCCAGCAGCGCCCGCCGCTCCTCGTCCCCGTCCGCCGCCCCGTCCGCCGCCTCGCCCGGCCCGTCCGCCTCGTCCGCCGCCCGGGGCCCGTCCGCCGCGCCGACGCCCCCGCCCGGTGCCCGCTCCGGCCAGTACACCCACGACAGCTCGTTGTCCTGGCAGTACGCGTTGTTGTTGCCGCCCTGGCTGCGCCCGAACTCGTCGCCGTGGCTGAGCATCGGCACGCCCTGCGACAGCATCAGCGTGGCCAGGAAATTCCGCGTCTGCCGGGCCCGCAGTCGACGCACCCCGGGATCGTCGGTCGGCCCCTCGGCACCGCAGTTCCAGGACCGGTTGAAGCGCTCGCCGTCCCGGTTGTCCTCGCCGTTGGCCTCGTTGTGCTTGTCGTTGTACGCCACCAGATCGTGCAGCGTGAAGCCGTCATGGCAGGTCACGAAGTTCACCGAGGCCAGTGGCCGCCGCCCGTCCTCCTGGTAGAGGTCCGACGAACCCGTCAGCCGGGACCCGAACTCCGCCAGGGTGCGCGGTTCGCCCCGCCACAGGTCCCGTACGGTGTCCCGGTACTTCCCGTTCCACTCGGTCCACAGCGGCGGGAAGTTCCCCACCTGATAGCCGCCCTCACCGACGTCCCACGGCTCGGCGATCAGCTTCACCTGGCTGACGACCGGGTCCTGATGGACCAGATCGAAGAATGACGACAGCCGGTCCACCTCGTGGAACTGCCGGGCCAGCGTCGCCGCCAGATCGAAGCGGAAGCCGTCCACCCGCATCTCCTGCACCCAGTAGCGCAGCGAGTCCATCACCAGCTGGAGCACATGCGGGCTGCGCATCAGCAGCGAATTCCCGGTGCCCGTGGTGTCCATGTAGTACTGCTTGTCGTCCGACAGCCGGTAGTAGGAGGCGTTGTCCAGCCCCCGGAACGACAGCGTCGGGCCCAGATGGCTGCCCTCGGCGGTGTGGTTGTAGACCACATCGAGGATCACCTCGATACCGGCCTGGTGCAGCGCCCGCACCGCCGTCTTGAACTCCAGCACCTGCTGCCCGCGGTCCCCCCAGGACGCGTAGGCGTTGTGCGGGGCGAAGAAGCCGATGGTGTTGTAGCCCCAGTAGTTCGTCAGCCCCGCGTCCACCAGCCGGTGGTCCTGGACGAACTGATGCACCGGCATCAGCTCCAGCGCGGTCACCCCGAGCTTGGTCAGATGGTCGATGATCGCCGGATGCGCCAGCGCGGCATAGGTGCCGCGCAGCTCCTCGGGGAGCTCCGGATGGCGCATCGTCAGGCCCTTCACATGGGCCTCGTAGAGCACCGTCTCGTGATAGGCGGTGCGTGGCGGACGGTCGTCGCCCCAGTCGAAGTACGGATTGACCACCACCGACGCCATGGTGTGCGGCGCCGAGTCCAGGTCATTGCGGACCTCGGGCCGTCCGAAGTGGTAGCCGTAGACGGCCTCGTCCCAGTCGATCCGGCCGCTCATGGCCCGTGCGTACGGGTCGAGCAGCAGCTTCGCCGAATTGCAGCGCTGCCCCCGCTCCGGCTCGTACGGACCGTGCGCCCGGAAGCCGTAACGCTGCCCCGGCATCACCCCCGGAAGATACGCGTGCCGCACATTGGCGTCGCTCTCGCGCAGCTCGACGGCGGTCTCCGAACCGTCGTCGTGCAGCAGACACAGTTCGATGCGCTTCGCGGCTTCGGAGAACACCGCGAAGTTGGTGCCCGCCCCGTCATAGGTGGCACCCAGCGGATACATCTGTCCCGGCCAGACCTGCATGGGTAGACTCTTCCACTTTCTCGCCGGGCGCCGCGGCGACTCCACGACACACATCCGCGGAACGGTCGAAATCTTCCCGCGGACGTCCGGGGCCCCCGGCGACTGCGGGGAGCACCGCTGCTGCTCGCCGTGGCCGCCCTGACGACCGGCAACACGGACGGCCCCCGTGCTCCTACGAGATCGCCCCCGGCCCGACCAGCACATACGCCGGGCGCCGTTACACCACACATGACGTTTATTGCACCGAGTACAACAAATGTGAGCAGTTCGCCAGCAGCAACCTGGCCAATTGTGGCGACCGGGCCGGTACTGGCCGTCGACACCTGGGTCAACGGACAGCCGCTGAAACACCCCATCGCGTGGGTCAACGTGGGTCAACATCGGGTTTCACCACATCGCCAGGGATGAGGACCAGGAGCCGATGCCCATGTACTGGCAGGGCTTCCAGCTGGTCCCACGCGGTGTCACGGCTATGAATCCGCTCACTCCGCCCCCGCTGTCCAGGCACAACGGGCACTATGGATAAGGGGAGTTGGTAACCGACTCGATCCATCCTGCTGCACCGCCTCCCGCACCGCAGTAGTCTGCCTTGATCGTTGGCACGGGGGTTCGGAAGGCGGTGGCAGGTGAGCGGCGGGCTGGAGTTGCCCCCTGGTGACGAGAGTCATGAGGGCCATGAAGGCGGCTCCGTCGACGCACCGCCCGGCGCGGTGTCCCTGGCACGACCGCTGGAGATCGGGGCGGAGCTGGACTGGGGCGCCGACGCCTGGAGCGAGGTGCGCACCCGCGCCCGCCGGGCCGGCCGTGCCTACATCTGGCTGAATCTCGTCGAGCAACGGCTGCGGGCCGTCGTCGCCGCCGTCCTGCGGCCCATCTACGAGCCGGTGCACGGCGACGAATGGGTCATCGCCGCGGCCGGTCCCGCCGGCCAGGAGTGGGTGCAGCGCGCGGTCGCCGTCCGCGAGGTCAGCCGCCGCAAGGGCTACCTCCTGGACCCCGCCGACGACAACATCGTCAGCTTTCTGACCCTTCCGCAACTCCGCGAACTGATGGTCCAGCACTGGCCCTGCTTCGAGCCGTACTTCGACGACCGCCGCGATGTCGAGCTGGCCCTCGACGAACTGGAGGTCGCCCGCAACATCGTCTCCCGCAACCGCGCGCTGTCCGAGACGGTGCTCGCCCAGGCCGAGCGCGCCTCCGCCCGCCTCCTGGACATACTCGGCTCCGGCGTCGGCACCCGTATCTCCGGACGGCTGCCCATCGACGCGGTGGAGGACCTGGTAGGCGACCGCTACGCCGATGTCATCGGCGTGCACTCCGACCGGGTACGCCTCCAGCGCCAGCTTCCTGCCGAGGACCTCTTCGGCGACGCCCGCCGCCTCGACGCCGTGGGTATCGGCCTCAACCTCCTGGTCCAGAACTACTCGGGCCGCCGCCTGGTCCGGCTCGCCGAATCCGGCTGCCGCGTCCGGCTGCTCTTCCTCAACCCGGCCAGCAGTGCGGTCCGCCGCCGGGAGCGCGAAATCGGGCTGAAGAAGGGCGAGATGAGCCGCTCCATCGAGATGAACATCCTCCATATGCGGCGGGTCCGGGCCCGGCTGCGCGACCCCGGCGCCTTCGAGATCCAGGTCTTCGACGAGACCCCGCGCTTCACCGCCTACCTGGTCGACGGCGACGGCCCCGACGGCGTGGCCGTGATCCAGCCCTACCTCCGCAAGAGCCGCGGGATGGAGTCCCCCGTCCTCGTCCTCCGCGGCGGCGGCCGGGAGGTCGTCCGCCAGGACGCCCGGGAGACCCGCGACGGCGATCACGGCCTCTTCGAGACCTACCGGGAGGAATTCGAGAGCATGTGGGCGGATTCGCGGCCGGTTTCCTGAATCGGAAGTGATGGGCGGGGCGGGTGGGACGGGCGGGCCAGGAGCTACGGCGTCTCCGGGTTACGGCGTCTCCGGGTTACGCGGTCCCCTGGCTGCGGCGTCCCACGGGCCACGGCCTCCCGTGTTACGGCGTCCCCGTGATGCCCCCGTCGACCCGCAGCTCGATTCCGTTGACGTAGTCGGCGAGCGGGCTCGCCAGGTAGGCGACCGCGGCCGCGATGTCCGACGGGCGCCCCAGCCGCCCGCTCGGATTCGGCGCGTACTCCGCGACGAGGTCCGCTTCGTCCGGCCCGCCCTCCGGTGCACCCCGGTCGCTGTCGCCCTCGGCCGACCGCTCCTCGAACATCCGGTACATGGACGGGGTGGCGATCACCCCCGGGCTCACACAGTTCGCGGTGACCCCGGTCCCGGCGAGGTGCCGGGCCAGGCTGGTGGTCATGTTCACCACGGCGGCCTTGGCCGCGGAGTAGGCCGCCATGTGGGGCAGCGGGGTCCGTACCGCCCGGCTGCCGATGGTGATCACCCGGCCCCAGCCGTGCGCGCGCAGCGACGGCAGCAGCGTCTGGCTGACCCGCACCGTCGGCAGGACGTTCCCCTCGAAGGCGGCCCGCCAGTCGGAGGGCCGGGAGGTCTCCCAGTCGTGCTCGGCGAAGGGACCTGCGTTGTTGACGAGGATGCGGGCCCCGAAGTCCCGTGCGGTGAGCGCGACCTGCTCGGCGATGCCCGGTTCCGTCAGATCGCCGAGCACCACTTCGGCCCGTACACCACGGGCCGCGACCTGCTCGGCGACGGCCGCCGCGGCCCCCGCGTTCCGCCCGTGGACGAGGACCGCACACCCCTCGTCCGCCAGCGTCTCGGCGATCGTGGCCCCGATGCCCGAACTGCTGCCCGTCACCAGCGCGCCGTGTCCTGCCAGCCGTAGGTCCATGGCGGTCAGCCTAGGGGCGGACGGGCCGGACGGGGCCGGACGGGGCCGGACGGGCCGGACGGGCCGGGCGCGGACTCTGGGATCCCCGCCGCGACAGGCCGCCGGTCGATTGTCAGTGGTGCGTGCGAGAGTGGGCGAGCAACGGGGGAAGTACCACCGAAGGAGGCCGCATGAGCGCGTGCGAGGCCGGGCGAAGCGAGGTAGCCGCATGAGCTGGCATCAGAAGCTGTTGGTCAGCTTCGACCTGGAGACCACAGGCACCGACATCGAGCAGGACCGCATCGTCACCGCGGCCCTGCTCCGTCTGGAGGGGGACGGACGTCCGGCCGCAAAGCGGACATGGCTGATCGATCCGGGCGTGCCGATTCCCGACGAGGCAGCGGCCATTCACGGCATTTCGACGGCATATGTCCAAGAGCACGGGCGTCCGCCGGCGACCGCCATAGCGGAGATCACCGAGGCGCTGGCCGAGGCGCTGCGCACGGAGATCCCGCTGGTGGTGATGAACGCGCGCTATGACCTCTCGCTGCTGGACCGCGAGTGCCGACGCCATGGCCTGCCGACGCTGACCGAACGCCTCGGACACGCCCCGGCCCCGGTCATCGACCCGCTCGTCCTGGACAAGCATGTGGACCGCTACCGCAAGGGGAAGCGTGCCCTCCAGGCGCTCTGCGGTCATTACGGGGTCCGGCTGGACGGCGCACACGAGGCGGGCGCAGATGCGGCGGCCGCCGCCGGGGTCGCCCGGCGCATCGGGGAGAAGTACCCGGCCGTCGCCATCCCGTCGCCCCGCGCGCTGCACGACCTCCAGGAGCAGGCGGCCGCCGAACAAGCCGCGTCGTTCCAGGCGTATTTGCGGCGCTCCGGTGACCCTCGGGCGATAGTCGAGCCGGCCTGGCCGCTGATCCCGTACCAGGCCGAGGTCTGAGCGCTACCGGCCCCGCTCCGGCTGCGAGGCCCGGGCCGAGAGGCCCGGCCCGTTGTCAGGCCGCCCCGCTCAGAAGGGATACCACCGCACCGTCGCGTCCTTGTCGCGCAGTGAGGCGATCCGGCGCCGGAACTCCTTGAGCGCCGCCGGGTTTCCGGGCGCGTGCTGGGACACCCAGGCGCAGCTCGCCGTCTCCCGCGACCCGCGCAGCACGGCGCAGCCCTCCCAGTCCCGTACGTCCCAGCCGTAGACGGACACAAAGGCGTCGTAGGACTCGGGGGACAGCCCGTAGCGGTCCCGGCTGAGCGCCATCACGACCAGATCGTGTTCCCGCAGATCGGAGGAGAAGGTTTCCAGGTCGACCAGCACGGGTCCGTCGGGCCCGACATGCACATTGCGGGCCAGCGCGTCGCCGTGGATGGGGCCGCGCGGCAGATGCGGCTCCAGGGCCGTGGCGGCCGCCGCGAAGGCGTCCCGCCGCCCGCGCAGATACTCCGCGTCCGACGCCGACACGGCCTCGCCGGCCAGCCGCAGCCAGCGCTCGACCCCGCCGAGCAGTTCACGCCGGGGGAGTGCGAACGGCGGCTCCGGCAGCGCGTGCACGAGCTTCAGCAGCGCGGCGAGATCGCCCGGCCCGGCGGGGCGGACGGCCTCCGGCAGCCGCCGCCAGTAGGTGACGGGATGTCCGTCCACCAACGTCGCCACGGACTCCGCGGCCCGTACGGCCGGTACGCCCTCGGCCGCCAGCCACTGCGCCACGCGCAGCTCCCGCTCGGCCCGCTCCAGGAGTTCGGCGCTGCGGCCCACCCGTACGACGGGTCCGTTGTCGCCGAGCGCGAAGACGGCGTTCTCGCCGAGCGAGAGCAGCGCGGCGTCAGCGGCCGCCTCGGGGTGCCCGGCCGCGGCCAGCACGTCCCGGGCGCGCGCCTCCGTGAAGGCGGCGGGGCTCGGTTCGGTCATCGGGGTGCCTCCTGCGGTGCATGGAAGCGCCCAGTGTCGCAGGTCGGCCGCGGCGCACCGGACGGCATCCCGGGCCGTGAGCCGATGTGCCGACGCGGGCCCCGGTGTGGGCCCCGGTGTGGAATCGGCCGGGGACCTTGACGGGGGTGTCGGCCGTCACGACGATGACGGCGGCCGGGAACGGCCGACGGGGAGAGGGGCAGCGATGGCAGCAGCGCCAACGGCGGGGGCGGCGTTCGGCACCAGACCCTCCGACACCAGACCGTCCGGCAACAGAGCGTCTCGGCCGCCGCGCCGTACGGAGCCCCTTCGATGACCCTGGCGACCGCACCCCGGCGGTCCACCGCACCGGCCGCCGACCGCCCCGCCCGGCCCCGGCGCGATCTCGGCGCCTGGTTCCTCGTGCTGCCCGCGCTGCTCCCCATCCTGGTGCTGAGCGTGGGCCCGCTGCTGTACGGGATCGGGCTGGCATTCACCGACGCCCAGTCGGGCCGGACCCAGGCCACCCGCTTCGTGGGGCTGCTGAACTTCTCCGACCTCTTTCAGGACTCGCTGTTCTGGGACTCGTTCCGGATCGGCCTGATATGGGCCTTTGGCGTCACCGTCCCGCAGTTCCTGCTCGCCCTCGGTCTCGCCCTGCTGCTCCATCTCGATCTGCGGCTGCGCTGGCTGGCCCGCGCGCTGGCGATCATCCCGTGGGCGATGCCCGAGGTCGTCGTCGGCATCATGTGGCGGCTGGTCTACCACCCGGACGCCGGCATCCTGAACGAAACCCTGCGCGGCCTGGGCCTGTCCGGAGCCGACGGCCGCGACTGGCTCAGCGGGCCGGCCACCGCACTGCCCGCGGTCATCGTCGTCGGCGTCTGGGCCGGGATGCCACAGACCACCGTGACCCTGCTGGCCGGTCTGCAGAACGTGCCTCGCGAACTGCACGAGGCCGCGTCCATGGACGGCGCGGGCGCCTGGCGCCGCTTCCGCACCGTCACCTGGCCCGCCCTCAGACCCATCGCCCTCGCCGTCACGGCCCTCAACTTCATCTGGAACTTCAATTCCTTCGCCCTGGTCTTCGTCCTGACCGACGGCGGCCCCGGCGGCCGGACCAGACTGCCGATGCTGTTCGCGTACGAAGAGGCCTTCCGTTACGGGCAGTTCGGATACGCCGCCACGATGGGCCTGGCGATGGTCGCGGTGATCTCGGTCCTGCTGGCGGTCTATTTGGCCGGCCGGCTGAAGGGGGACGACGACCGGTGAGCGCAGGCGAACGGACCGGCGACAGCCGACGCGGGGACACTCGGCGCGGTGAGGGAAGGGGCGGTACCCCACGCCGCTACGCCCCCGCACGACGCGCCGCCACCCGCACCGGCCAGTACGCAGCGCTCCTCGGCTATCTCGTCTTCCTCGCCTTCCCCTTCCTGTGGCTGCTCTCCACCGCCTTCAAGCCACCGCGGGAACTGGGCTCCATGCACCCCACCTGGGTCCCCGAGGCGCCCACCCTGGAGAACTTCCGGCAGGCGTTCGCCCAGCAGCCGCTGTCGGTGGCGGCTGCCAACAGCCTGCTGGCCGCCGCCGTCTCCGCGCTGCTGGCGATCCTGCTGGCGACCCCGATGGCGTATGCCCTGGCCCGCTTCCGCAACCGCCTCTCGCGGGCGGCCACCGGCTGGGTCGTGATCAGCCAGGCATTCCCGCTGGTGCTGGTGATCATCCCGCTGTTCCTGATCCTGAAGGGTCTCCATCTGGTGGACTCCCGCATCGGTCTGATCATGGTCTATGTGGTGTGGTCGCTGCCGTTCGCCCTGTGGATGCTGACCGGCTATGTCCGGGCCGTGCCAAGGGAGTTGGAGGAGGCAGCGGCGGTGGACGGCGCCGGCCGGTTCCGTACGCTCGTCTCGGTCACCGCGCCGCTGCTCGCGCCCGGCATCGTCGCCACCGCGCTGTTCGCCTTCATCACGGCCTGGAACGAGTTCTTCTTCGCCCTGGTCCTGCTCAAGTCCCCTGAGAAACAGACCCTGCCGGTGGTGCTGACCCACTTCCTCGGGGCCGAGGGCGTCGCCGACCTCGGTCCGCTCGCCGCCGCGGCGCTCCTCGCCACCCTCCCGAGCCTGCTGCTCTTCGCCGTCATCCAGCGGCGGATCACGGGCGGGATGCTCGCCGGGGCGGTGAAGAACTGATGCGTCATGACCCTGCGCCCGGCCGCCGTTTCCGCCGGATGCCGCGGCGTCGCCTGCTCACGGCGGCCGCCGCACTGCCCGCCGCGGCCCTGCTGCCGGGCTGTTCCGACGACCGCCGTCGACCGTCCGGTGGCCGGATCACCCTGCGCTTCCAGTCGCTGGCCTGGCAGCAGGACTCGCTCAAGGCCAACAAACAGCTGGTAGCGGAGTGGAACCGGCAACACCCCGACGTCCGGGTGCAGTACGTCCAGGGCGCCTGGCCCACCGTCCACGACCAGCTGCTGACCTCCTTCGAGGGCGGCGAGGCCCCGGACATCATCCACGACGCCTCCGACGACCTCGCGGACTTCGCCTACGGCGGGGATCTCGCCGACCTCACCCCCCTCCTGCCGCCGCGCCTCAGGCGCGACATCCCGCAGCGGAGCTGGCAGACCGCCACCTTCAACGGCCGGATCCACGGCATCCCGTTCCTCCAGGAGCCAC
This sequence comes from Streptomyces tubercidicus, assembly GCF_027497495.1. Lineage (GTDB taxonomy): Bacteria > Actinomycetota > Actinomycetes > Streptomycetales > Streptomycetaceae > Streptomyces > Streptomyces tubercidicus. The sequence continues at coordinate 1,742,040 of NZ_CP114205.1, read as the reverse complement.
GGGTGCTGATCGCCAACCGCACCGAGCTGCACCGGTCCGGCGTCCGCATCCCCACCCCCGAACACCCCTGGACCTGGCGGGAGTTCGAGGAGGCGGCACAGCGGCTGACGCGCGGCACCACCTACGGCGTCGCCTGGCCGCTGAAGGAACCCGTATCCGCCACCCTCAACCTGTCCCTCTCCACGGGCGGCCAGATCTTCCACCGCCACCGCGACGGCAAGGTGGAGGTGCGCTTCGACGCCGTCGACCAGGCGGTCCCCCGCACCATCCACGACCAGGTCAACGTCGACCGCAGCGCCTCCCGTACGACGCTGGGCATGGGCGGCTCCGACACCCTCCCGGGCTTCTTCGCCGGGCGCTATGCGATGGTGCCGCTCGGCTTCTCCTACCGTCAGCAGATCGCCCAGCAGGCGCCCAAGGGCTTCGACTGGACGGTGCTGCCCGCCCCCAGGGGCACGGCCCTGGACCAGGGGGTGAGCCCACAGACCCTGTCGATCGCCGAGGACTGCCCGTACAAGGAGGAGGCGATGGCCTTTATCGACTTCCTCCTCAGCCCGCCGAACATGGTCCGACTCGCTCTGGGTGACTGGCTGCTGCCGATGGGTCAGCAGGCGCTGAAAGATCCGGCCCTACGGACCGACCGATATGACTGGGCGACAGGCACCGCATTGGCGGGCTCGCTGCGTTCCGCCCCGGCCCAGTCCGTCCGCGGCTATCCGGAGTGGAAAGACAAGATCGCCACCCCGGGCCTCCAGGAGTACTACAGCGGCGCCATCGGCCTGACCGCCCTGCGCAAGCGGCTCGTTGAGGACGGGAATCTGGTGCTGGCCCGCTACCAGCGCTGAATCGGTGCCGCCTTGAGTGGGTGCACCGAGCCGGGCTGTACGGGCACACGGCCGACGCCCCCGCGGGGAACGTGAACGAGCCCTAACTGGCCCTGCATCACACCGTATTGGCGGATGGATGGGTTCTCGCGCCGACGGCCGAGGGCATCACCGGGTCCGCCGTAGTGCGGTGCGCCGTTCGCCTCCCCGCCACCCTCCATTGCGTGAACGTAAACGGAGTTGAGTCCCTCCGGTTCAACTCCGGGGTCACTTTGACCACTTCTGAAACATTTCCCATTTCAGCGGCCTTGTTGCTTATCTCACACACACCGGCTCACCTTGAATTGAACTCAGCAATCAGACAGGGTTTCGAGCCAGTCCGACGCAGACCTTCCGGTCTGTTCGGGCTATTGCGCAACGCTTTCCCCCCACACCACGAACGAGGAGAATCCTCGCAATGGCTCACAAGCGTTCCAGCAAGAAGCGGCTTGTCACGGCGATATCCGCCGCAGTTGCCGCCACTGGTATCGCCGCCGTCACCGCGGTCACCGCGGGCGCGTCCCCGGCCGAAGGCAAGATCTACGGAGCCGAGGCCAAGGGTGCCGTGAACGGCAGCTACATCGTCATGATGAAGAAGTCGGTCCGCACCATGGAGAGCGGTGACCTGGCCGACAAGTACGGCGGCAAGGTCAAGCGGAACTACTCCTCCGCCATCGACGGCTTCTCGGCGACCGGTCTGAGCGCCGATGAGGCCAAGCAGCTCGCCGCCGACCCGGCCGTGGACAAGGTCGTCCAGAACAAGAAGTTCCACATCAGCGAGGCCCAGGCCAACCCGCCCTCGTGGGGCCTGGACCGTATCGACCAGGAAGACACCAAGGGCGACAAGAAGTACAACTACCCCGATGGCGCGGGTGAGGGCGTCACCGCCTACGTCATCGACACCGGCGTCCACATCAAGCACAAGGACTTCGGCGGCCGGGCGTCGTACGGTTTCAACGCCGTCGACGGCAGCAACAAGGCCGAGGACGACAACGGCCACGGCACGCATGTCGCGGGCACCATTGGTGGTACCGAGCACGGTGTCGCCAAGAAGGCCAAGATCGTCGGCGTCAAGGTCCTGGACGGTCAGGGCTCCGGTACCACCGAGCAGGTCGTCGCGGGCATCGACTGGGTCACCAAGAACCACAAGGGTCCCTCGGTCGCCAACATGTCGCTCGGCGGCGGCGCGGACGAGGCCCTGGACGCGGCCGTGAAGAAGGCCATCGACGCCGGTGTCACCTTCGCCGTCGCGGCGGGCAACGAGTCCTCCGACGCGGGCCAGGGCTCCCCGTCGCGGGTGAAGGAAGCCATCACCGTGGCCTCCAGCACCAAGGACGACGAGCAGTCCGACTTCTCCAACTTCGGCAAGGTGGTCGACCTTTACGCCCCCGGCTCCGACATCACCTCGGACTGGAACGACGGCGCCACCAAGACCATCTCCGGTACGTCCATGGCGACCCCGCATGTCGTCGGTGCCGCCGCGGTCTACCTGGCCGGCCACAAGGACGCCAAGCCGGCCGATGTGGCGAAGGCCCTGACCGACGGCGCCACGCCCGACAAGATCTCGAACCCGAGCGAGGGCACGCCCAACAAGCTGCTGAAGGTCATCAAGTAACCATCTGACCCCTCAGCACCACACGCCGACCGCCGCGCCCGCCCCCACGGGGCGCGACGGTCGGCGTTGTTGTGTGTGCGGTGAACTCCGGTTGAGTGGCTGGGTGCTGCGCGAGCGCACTTCGGCCGGGTGGCTGGGTGCTGCGCTTGCGAACTTCGGCCGGGTGGCTCCCCCCCACCCCCGAACCCACCCCCGCCCCCTCCCCCGAAGGGGGAGGAGGGGGAGGGGGCGGGGGGCGCCACGCGCGCACCCGCCTGCCGTCGCATTTATCCGCAGCGGCCAGCGGCGGCGCACGCACCGAGTAGACACTGTCTACTACCATGCGGTAGACAGTGTCCATGAGTGATCAAGAGGCGGCGGGCCTGCGTGCCCGGTTGGTGCAGGCCGGGATTGACCTGCTGACCGAAGAGGGAGTGCAGGCGCTGTCGTTGCGGGAGATCGCCCGCCGGGCCGGGGTCTCCCACGGGGCTCCGCGGCGCCACTTCCCGACCCATCTGTCCCTGCTGTCGGCCATCGCCCGCCAGGGGTTCTCCGATCTGGCCTACAGGGTCGCGGCGGAAATCGACGACCACCCGACGGACCCCCGCGCCCAGCTCATGGCCCTGGGGCGCGGCTACCTCGACTTCGCGCTGGCGCACCGCGGCATGTTCGAGCTGATGTTCCGTCATGACCTGTTGGAGAGCGACCACCTCGGCCTGCGGGAAACCAGCCTGCCCCTCTTCCAGGTGCTCGTCGATCTCGTCTCCCGGGCGCAGCCGCGGTCCGAGGTGCCATCGCCGGTCGTCGCGGGCGCCCTCTGGAGCAATCTGCACGGCATCGCCCAGCTGTGGAGGTGGGGCAGCTTGCAACTCGCCACGGGCGCCGACGATGTCGAGCCGCTGCTCCGGGCCGCACTGGACGCGCACCTCGGGCCGGAGGGCCGATGACCACCCGACGCCTTCAACGCCTCGTCCTCACCGGCAGTATCACCGGCGCCGTGATCGTCGCCCTGGACGGCACCGTGCTGACCGTGGCGCAGCCCGCCCTGCAGCGCGATCTGCGGGCCTCGTTCGGGCAGGTCCAGTGGACCAGCACGGGCTATCTCATCGCCGTGGCGAGTCTGCTGGTCTTCGCCGGCCGGCTCGGTGACCGGTACGGCCACCAACAGGTGTTCGCCCTCGGGATCCTGGGCTTCGGCGCCACCTCCGCGGGGATCGGCCTGGCGCCCGGCGTCGGCTGGGTGATCGGACTGCGGGTGGTCCAGGGAATCTTCGGCGCGCTGCTGCAACCGGCCACCCTGGGAATGCTGCGCGCCGCCTATCCATCCGACCGGCTCGGCATGCCCCTCGCCCTGCGAACCAGCGCCATCGGCCTGGCGGCCGCCGCCGGCCCGGTCCTCGGCGGCGCGCTGGTCGCCCACTGGGGCTGGCGATCCGTCTTCTTCCTCAACGTGGTGCCGGCCTGCCTGATCGGCGCACTGGCGCTGGCGGTTCGGGTCCCTGTCCCCGCCCCCGCGCCCGTCCCGGAAGCCCGGGAGGCATCCGCCGGGGCCAACGGGGCTGCCGCCGACCCCCGCCCCGCCGCCCGACTCGACCTGCCCGGGGCCTGCCTCCTCGCGCTCACCCTGGTGTGTCTCGTCCACACCCTCATCGCTCTCCCGGAAACCGGTTGGACGGTGGCCACCTCACTGGCCGGAGCCGCGGCCGTATTCGCCTGTGGCGCCTTCATACGGCACGAGCGCCGCACCGCCAGTCCGCTGATCCCCCTCTCCGTGGTCGGCTCGACCACCATCGTCGCGGCCCTCGCCGTCCTGCTCGCCGCGTCGGCGGCCCTGTTCGGCGCGCTGTTCGTCAGCACCTACTTTCTGCAGGACGTCCTCGCGATGGACCCGTTGGAGTGCGGCTTGCGAGTGCTGCCCCTGGCCGTGCTGATGGTGCTGAGCGCCCCGGCCTCGGCCGTGCTGCAGCGCCGGTACGGCCCCCGCCGGACGACCGTGGTGGCGATGACGCTCCTCACGCTCGGCATCCTCGCGCTGTCCCAACTCGACCGGACCTCGACGGCTCCGGCCATCGGCGGGGGATTCCTCCTGCTGGGCGCCGGCTTCGGCACGGTGATGGTGACGGCGACGGCCGTCATCGTGCGCCATGTGTCCACCGACCACGCCGGAGTAGCGGGCGGCCTCCAGCAGACCGCGATGAATATCGGCCCGACACTGGGCGTCGCCACCGCCACCATGCTGGTGACGCTCACGACCCCCACCACCACGGGCGCCCGCCCGCCTGCCGGACCGCACTGGACCGGCGAAGCCTTCCTCTCCGCGATGGGCCCCACCCTCCTGACCCTCGCGGCCATCGCCACGACCGGCGCCCTGGCCGCGTTCCAACTCCCGCGCAACACAGCCACCGACGATGCCGAGGACGACTCCCCGCACTCACCGGCAACCGGCGGGCGCAATCGCGCCCTGGCCGAAGCGCCTGCCATGACGCCCGGTGACTGATCCTCGACCTCCTCGACAATCAACCCCCTGGCTGCCGGGGGCCGCGTGACCGGCCCCCGGCGCACCGCACGACGACTCCAACTCCGCCTCTCCGCCTCTCCGTCACGCGAGTTATCCACAGGAGGGACCCTCCGGAACCACGTCGGGCGCAATTCCCCCTACCGTCAGTCACATGCACGGAGGACTGCCGTTCATCGGCATCAGCACCATCGTCTACGGCGTGATCGGACTGCTCACGGTCGTAGCCGGCGCCATGCGCAAGACAGGGGGAGATCGAGTTGCACACCATCACCGTCATCGTGCCCGCACACAACGAGGAGGAGGGGCTGCCGGCCACGCTGGAGTCCCTCGCCTCTCAAACGGTCCTGCCTGACCGGGTCCTGGTGGTGGACGACGCGTCCACGGACCGTACGGGGGAGGTGGCGGCCTCACATGGGGTGACCGTGCTGCGGCCGCCGCGCAATCTCGGCAGCAAGGCCAAAGCGCAGAATTACGCCCTTCCGCACTGCACCACCGACCTCGTACTGGCCGTCGACGCGGACACCGTCCTCGCGCCGGACTACATCGAGACCGTCATGCCCGTCTTCGACGACCCCGGCGTCTCGATCGCCGCGGGCACGGTCCGCACCCGCCACACCCGCACCCTCTGGGAACGCGGCCGCTCCACGGAGTACCTCTTCGGCTTCCATTGGCACCGCCCCATTCAGGCCCGTGCCAACAGCCCCATGGTCTGCTCGGGTTGCTGCTCCGTCTTCCGGCGCGACGACCTGATGGCCTTCGGCGGCTTCCCTGAACGGACCATCGTCGAAGACATGGACTATACGTGGGCCCAACAGATCGCGGGCAGACGCGCGGTCTACGTCTCCGACGCGGTAGCCCTGGCCGCCGACCCGGAAGACCTCACCTACCTGCGCAAACAGGTCTGGCGCTGGATGGCAGGCTTCTGCCAGAACGTCCGGCTCCACCTCGGACGGCTGATCCTGCACAAACCCCTGCTGGCGGTCTGGGTACTGCTCGCCCTTCTGGAGATCCTCACCGCACCCCTGTGGTGGGCGACACCGTTCGTCCTCACCGCGACAACCGACCAACCACCCGCGCTCGCCTTCCTCTGGTGGGCCGGCGCCGAACTCCTCCTGACAACACCACCACTCCTCTACGCCGCCCACCGCCGCAAACTCCCGCTGGCCACCGTCCTGTTGAACATCCCCTGCGTCTACGCCACCAAGGCAGTCAATCTCGTCTACGCCTGGAAGGCCCTCATCGTGGAACTACTCCTGGTGCCGCTCCACCTGGCGCGGGGACTCACGGTCTACGAGAAGGGACGGGCCGATACCGCGTCGGCCCGGACGGCGCTCGCAGGCACCTGACGGACGCCACGACCTGACGGACGCAGGGGCTCAGCCCCTTTGGTCCACGCAGGAGTCGATCCACGCGCACAGTTCGTCGAGGGCGGCTTCGGTGCGTTCCCTGTCCCCGGTGATGAGGTAGTCGCTCTGCAGGCTGGAGAAGCCGCTGTTGAGCAGCGTCGCTTTGATCAGGGCGCTGCTGTCGGGCAGGCCGCGGCGGACCAGGCACGAGGCGACGAACTCGGCACGCCCTCGTACGAACCCGGCGCCGGGGAGCGGCAGTCGGCCGGCGGCGGCGAGTCCTTCGATCTCCCGGAAGAGTTGGGTCATGGCGAGCTCATCGGAGCCGAGGTTGCGTTCCCACGCCGACCGGACGAGGGAGCCTATCTTGACGGCGGGGTCATACCAGCCCGGTGTCGACCGCAGTGCCGTGTGCTGCCGTTCGTCGAGCCGGGCGAGTACGGCCGTGAGTAGGGCGTTCTTGTCGGCGAAGTGATGGGTCAGTACACGGGTGCTCTGGCCGATCCCCGCCGCCAGTGTGCGTAGCGAGAAGCTACCGATCCCCGTGGCTGCGAGCTGGTCGATCACCGCGTCGAGCACCTCGCGTCGACGCTGCGGGTCGGCCGGTCTGGGCACTCCCGTGCACCTCCCTCTCCGCTCTCCCTCTACGTCGTCCATACTCTGACACACCGTTTAGGAAACGACCGTTACCCTCATGTCCATGAAGTTCTTAACCCGAGCCGGGCCGCTGTGGCTATGGGCCCTGACGCTTGCTGCCTTCGCTGTGCAGACGGACGACTACATCGTCATCGGCGTTCTCCCGGCAGTGTCGAACACCGTCCAACTGTCCGAGACCGCCACCGGTCAGCTGGTGACGGTGTACTCGCTCACGTACGCGCTCGCCGCCCCGCTGTGGGCGCTCCTGCCGCTCCAGATCCCACGGAGACGCGCCCTGTGCGGAGCGCTCACGGTGTTCGGAGCCGCGAATTTCGCGGTCCTGCTCGTGGACACCTACGCACCACTCATGGCACTGCGTGTCCTGGCTGCTCTGGCCGCTGCCCTCGTCCTTCCCACCGCCTTGGCCGCCGCCGGCGCCGAGGCGCCACCGCAGCGTCAGGGCCGCTATCTGGCCACCGTCATGACCGGTCTGACCGGCGCGGTCCTGCTCGGCGTGCCGGCCGGTACGTGGATCGGTGCGTTCCTCGGCTGGCGGGCGACCTTCATATTCGGAGGGCTGCTGGGGATCGGCGCGCTCCTCCTGCTCCTCCGTACCCTCCCGCGCGCCGAGGCTCACGCGGTCTCGGAGCGCAAAAGCCTTCCCGACATGGTCCGTTCGCTGCTCAACGGTGCCGTCACGGTGATTCTCGTCGTCACCATCCTGACCGTCGCGGGCAATCTGGCCTTCCAGACGTACATCGCGCCCTTCCTCTCCGGTGTCTCCGGGGTGTCACCAGCGGTCCTCGCCCTGCTGCTGGTCTGCTCGGGCATCGGCGGCCTGCTCGGGACTCAGGCTGCCGGCCGCCTCATTGACCGCTACACGCCGGGCCGGGTCTTCGTCCTCGTGAGCACGGTGTTCTGCGCGGCGATGCTGGCCTTTGCCGGTCTCTGGCTCATCAGGCCGGTCCCCGTCGCGCTCACCGCCGTGCTGCTGGTTGTCTGGTCGGGCGCCGCATGGGCGGTGCCGCCCAGCATCCAGTCCCTGATGCTCGCCCGTGCGGGGACGGAGGCGGCGGCGCAGGCCATGGCCGTCCAGAGCAGTGCGGTCTACGTCGGTGCGGCGCTGGGGGGAGCGGTGGGAGGCGGCTTCCTCGCGGCCGGCCAGGGCTTGATCCCGGCAGCCGCCGCCGGACTGGCATTCCTTGGCCTCATGATCATGCTCCCCGCCATACGGAGCCACGCCGTCCACCCACGAAGCCGGATACCGGCCATGGCGAACCCGTCACGGCCATCCGACGGTCGGCGACCGTAGGGGCCGGCCAGTCAGCCCGCCCCCTACGAAAGCCGATCAGCCACCACCGACGCCGCCTGGGCGACCAGGGCGTCGTTGCGCTCGCCGTCCTTCTCGGTGCGGTTCGACAGGATGGCTACGACGATGGGGGCGGCGTGGGGTGGCCAGACGACGGCGATGTCGTTGCGGGTGCCGTAGGTGCTGCCGGCGCCGGTCTTGTCGCCGACCACCCAGTTTTTGGGCACTCCGGCCTTGATGAGGGTGGCTCCGGTGGTGTTGGTCTGGAGCCACTTCGTGAGCTGTGCGCGTTCGGGGCGGGGCAGGACGTCGCCGAGAACGAAGGTGCGCAGGTCCTTGGCGAAGGCCCGGGGCGTGGTCGTGTCCCGGGTGTCGTTCGGGGCCCACTCGTTCAGCTCCGGCTCGCGGCGGACCATCCGGGTGGTGTGGTCGCCCAGCTCTTCGAGCACGGAGTCGAGGCCCTTGGGGCCGCCGAGTGCGTCGAACAGCAGATTGGCGGCGGTGTTGTCGCTGTAGCGAACGGCGGCGTCACACAGTTCGCGCAGGGTCATTCCGGTGTCGACGTGCTTTTCGGTCACGGGGGAGTAGGGGACCAGATCGTCGCGGGAGTACTTGATCACCTTGTCCATGCCGTGCAGGGAGTACTTGCGCAGCACGGCGCCGGCCGCCATGGCTTTGAAGGTGGAGGCGTGGGCGAAGCGTTGGTCCGCGTTGTAGGAGACCTCGCGCCCCGTTCCGGTGTTGAGGGCGTAGACGCCGAGGCGGGCGTCGAATTTCCGCTCAAGTGCCTTGAACTCGCGGGCGGATGACTTCGGCGTCGTATCGGTGTGTGCGGCCTTTGTGGCGGCTGCGGGGCTGGTGTCGGTGGTGCCGTTGCCACAGGCGGTGGTGAGGGGGATGAGGGTGAGTGCGGCAAGCGCGCCGACAAGGAGGCGCCGGGGTCGTGCGCCGACAATGAGGCGCCGGGTTCGGGTGGGGTGCATGGGAAAACCTCCGGGAATCCCGGGCACGCGAAGCGTACGGGAACGAGTGGTGGCCGGCCCTGCTCAGGACGGCCTCCGTTGCCGCGACCACCCTCGCGTTCCGGTATCTATGCAGTCCAATGCGCTCATGCGGGTTTCCATGCCGAAATCGCATAGGGTGCGGGGTGTGGATCTGGTGGGAGCGTGCCGTGCGTTTGTCAGCGTGAGCGAGCGCGGCAGTTTCACCGTCGGAGCGGCCGCCGCGCGGATGTCGCAGTCGGTGGCCAGCCGTCGCGTCGCCGCCCTTGAGGAGCGCTTCGGTGAGCAGCTCTTCGAACGGACGGCACGGCGGGCCGTTCTCACCCCCTTCGGCCGGGATCTGCTGCCGGCCGCCAGACGACTGGTGCTCGCGGCCGATGTCCTGCAGCACGAGGCGGAGACGGCCAAGCTCAAGCCCTGGCGGCTCGCGGTCCCCGACATCTGCTCCACCGCCGGCCTCGCCCGCCTCATCGCCGACGCACGAGGCCACGGCGTCACCCTCGATCTCCGTGCCGCGGCACCGGCGGAGCGGGCCGAGCTCCTGCACTCCCAGCAGGTGCGTGCCGCCTTGCTCGCCGTCCCGCGCGACGAGGCGACCTGGTCCGTGCCGCTCGGACTCGCCAGTGCGCAGGATCCGGGCGCGAAGCGCATCTATGTCGAGACGCTGCGGTGCGGGCGCGCGGCGGTCGGCGAGCCCCGCCGTATCTGGATCCAGCCGGAGGACGATGTGCCGCACATCCGTGACCCGCTGACGCGGCTGCGCGATGCCGTCGGTCTGCGGCCCGCCCAGCTCGCCGTCGCGGCCGACCACACGACCGCCGCGGCGGAGGTGCTGTGCTCGCGCGATGTGCTGCTCTGCTCCCCCGCGCAGGCCGGCGAACTCGCCCTGCGCTGGCGCCCCATCGGCGAGATCACCCTCACCCGGGGGTTCGTCCTGGCCACCGCCGCGGCCGGACACCCGGACCACATCCGTGCGCGTCTGGGCGAGGACATCGCCCGCTGCCTCGGCGCCGACGAGGGAGACGTGCCGACGCAGGGCCCGGTGACGACATGAGCAGCGAGGCACTGCTGCGGGAGATGCGTCAGCGGCTGCGCGACGGCGGCCTGCACGGTTGCTTTCTCGTACGGGACCTGCAGACGGGGCAAGAGCTGGGCATCGATCCGGACACCCCGCTGCCCGCCGCCTCCCTGGTGAAGATCCCGCTGGCGCTGGCGACGCTGGAGCGCATCCGACGGGGCGAGCTCAGCGGATCGACGATGCTCACGGTGGAACCCGGGCGGATCACCTCGCCCGGCCCGACCGGGCTGAGCCGGTTCCGTCACCCCGCCCGGATCGCGGTCGACGATCTGCTATACCTCAGCACCAGCGTGAGCGACGGGACGGCCGCGGACGCGTTGTTCGCCCTCACCCCGCCCGCTCAAGTGGCGGAGATCCTCCGGGAGTTCGGCCTCCAGGGCATCTCCGTCCGGCATACCGTCCGCGAGCTGACCGAGACCCCCGTGGAACGCTTCGATGCCGCAGAAGCACATCTCGCCCATGCGCTCGCGATTGAAGCCGGCACCAGCGGCCGCGGCCACCGGGTGCCGCAGCTCGATGTGACCCGCGCGAACTCCGGCAGCGCGCGCTCCTACGTCGAACTCCTGCAGGCCCTGTGGACACCGTCGGCGATCCCCCCGGAGGTGGCCGGGCGCGTCCGCTCCCTCATGACGGACAACCTGCTGCGGCAGCGCATCGCCCCGGACTTCAGCTCCGACGCCTCCACCTGGTCCTCCAAGACCGGAACCCTCCTCAACCTCCGCCACGAAGTCGGCGTCGTCGAGCACTCCGACGGTCAGGCCTTCGCCATCGCCGTCCTCACCGAGTCACTCGTCCCCGCCAGCACACAGCCCGACGCCGACGCCGTCATGGCCCAGGTCGCCCGCGCGCTGCGCGATCACCTCCGGCAGCTTTAGCGAGGGGCGGCCGAGATGCGGTCCCGGCGGGGTGGCCGGGCGGGGTGGCCCTGCGCGGTGGCCCCGCGGCGTGACCCCGCGGCGAGTCCCAGCGCCGTGGCCCGGAACCGTACTCGGGGAGCAGCAGGGCGGCGGTGTCGCCGTCAGCCCACAGGACGTACGTCACGCAGCCCGTCCGGCGACGGCCTCTGTCTTTGGGCAGAGGCGGGTCGCCCGCAAGAAGCAGAGGTGCGCCCTGTGGGCCCTCGATAATTGTCGTTATGCCGTCCAGCGCCCCACCCGAGTCCGATCCCCCCGTTTCCCGGAGCCTCTTTGCCGGGCCGGGGGAGCACGGGCGGTGGCTGTGGTGGCGGGCGGCGGGAGAAGCGGTCCTGGCCGCGGTGCTGGTGCTGGTCGCCCATACGGGGCTGTCGACGGTCGAGGCCCGGCTGGTGGGCGCGGCGGAAGCGCTGGCGATTCTCGGCGCCGCGCTGGTGCTGGTCCGGCGCCGGTTTCCGGTGGCCTGTGCGGTCGGGCTGGCCGCGCTGACGGGGGCGGCGCCCTCCGCGGCGCTGCTGACCGCGGTGGCCGCCTACACCGCGACCCGGCAGATGCGTACGCCACGGCAGCGGGTCGGGGTGATCCTCGGGGCGGCCGCCCTGACGATGCTGACCTGCGCGGTGTTCGCGCCCACGCTGGAGGTGGGCGGCAACCTGTTCGGCCTTGCGCTGGGCGCCGTGCTCGCCCTGACCACGGTCGTGGTGCCGGGGCTGGTCGGTACCGCCGCGGGTCAGCAGGGTCGGCTGCTGCGGGCCCTGCGGGAGCGCGCGGCCGCCGCCGAGCAGGCGCGCCGGCTGGCGGACAGCGAGTCCCGTATGCGCGAGCGCTCGCGGATCGCCGCCGAGATGCACGATCTGGTCGGGCACCGGCTGAGCCTTGTCTCCCTGCACGCGGGCGGCCTGGAGATGGCGCTGGGTAAACAGGCGCCCGAGCTGCGGGACGAGGCCGCCGTGGTGCGTCGCGCCACCCGCGACGCGATGCAGGAGCTGCGCGAGGCGCTGGGGGTCCTCGGCCCACTGGAGAGCGACACCGGCACCGGCGCGCTGACCGATGCGACGGGTACCCGTGCGGATATCGAGGCGCTGGTGGAGGAGTCGCGCAGGGGCGGCATTCCGGTCGAGCTGTGCTGGGAGGGGGCGGATCTGGACGCCCGGCCCGCCCGGGTGCGGCGGGCGGTGCATCGCGTGGCGCGCGAGTCGCTCACCAATGTGCACCGGTACGCGGCCGGGGCGCATGTGACGGTGACCGTCCGGCACACCGGCGAGCGGGTGCAGGTGCGGGTCCGCAACGGTGTGCCGCCCACCCGGCCCGCCGCCTCGACGGGCCTCGGCTCCGGGCGCGGGCTGGCCGGCCTGCGGGAGCGGGTGGCACTGCTCGGCGGCGCACTGGAGGCCGGGCGGACGCCCGGAGGCGGCTTCGCCGTGGTGGCCGCCATCCCCGCCGATCCCGGCCCGGCCGCGGAGACGGTGGACGCGGAGACTGCCGAAGCGGAGACTGCCGACGCGGAGGCAGCTGATGCGGGGACGGCCGACGCGGCGTCGGACAGCAGCGGGCGGCCGGGGATGGCCGCCGCCGAGCCCGGCGGCGTCGGCAAGCCCAGGAGCGCCGATGAGCCCGGCAGCATCGACGAGCCCGGCGGCGTCGACGAGCCCGTCAGCAGAGCCGCCATCCTCCAGCGGCGCGCCGCCGGAGCCGTCATCGGGCTGCTCGGTCTGATCGGGGTGGCGGTGATGCTGGTGTTCGGGGTCTTGCTGGTGGCCCATTCACGCTATGAGCTCGCGTACGAGCGGCCCGCACCGCCCCGGGTGGGGATGACGAAGGAGCAGCTGAAGGGCGCCGTGCCGGCGGACGACGGGATCGTGCGCGCGGCCGCGCTGGGGCACGAACCGCCGCGGCCGCCCTCCGCCACGGAGTGCCGCTATCCGTACGCCGACAATCCTCCCGAGGGCGGTCGGCTGCCGATCGTCCGCTACTGCTTCCGGTCCGACACATTGATCGCGATCGACCGTTTTACCGTTCCGATGGTGACCGAACCTCATGGTGGGAGCAGGACGCATGACTGACCAGGCCAACTCCGCTGGATCCGGGCCGGGTTCCACGATCCGGGTGCTGCTCGCCGACGACGAGGAGATGGTCCGGCACGGCGTCCGGATGATTCTCCGGCACACCGAGGGCATCGAAGTGGTGAGTGAGGCGGCCAACGGCGCCGAGGCCATCCGGCTCGCCACCGAGGAGCGGCCCGATGTGGTGCTCCTCGACGTCCGGATGCCCGTACTCGACGGGCTCGCCGCCATCGAACCGCTCGCCGCCCTGGAACACCGGCCACAGGTGGTCATGCTCACCACGTTCGGCGACGAGGAGAACGTCATCCGGGCCCTGCGCGCCGGCGCCACCGGCTTCCTGCTGAAGGACGAGGGGCCGGAGGAACTGATCCGCGCGGTACGGGCCGCGGCCGTGGGAGACGCGGTGCTCTCGCCCGGTGTCACCGGGACCGTCGTCCGGCGGATGCTCAGGGGCGGCGGGCCCGGCCCCTTGGACAGCAGGGTGCAAGGTCTGACGGACCGGGAACGGGAGGTGCTCGTCATGCTGGGTGAGGGGCTCTCGAACCTGGAGATCGGCGCGCGGCTCGGCATCGGGGTGGGGACGGTCAAGACCCATGTCGGCTCGATCCTGGGAAAGACGGGCTGCGGCAGCCGGGTGCAGGCCGCGCTGCTGGCACACCAGGCCGGCCTCATGGGCTGAACTGCCGTGTCGGCCGAACGAGCGGAAGATGACGCGACGGCCGTCGCCAGGCCCGCTCCACCGGTTTCGTCGCCGCCGAACACGCGGAACTCCAACTGGGCGAAACCGTCGCGATCTTCGCGCAGGGCGCGGTGGGGCTGTCGGCCACCATCGGCTGCCGGCTGCTCGGCGCCGGTCTCATCATCGCCGTCGAATCGGTCCCCGCCCGTCAGGAACTCGCCCGCCGCTTCGTCGCCGACCTGATCGTCGACCACACAGTGCGAACCGGTCGAGCGGATTCTGGAGCTGACGGACGGCCAGGGAGTCGACGCGGCCATCGAGGCGCTCGGCGCGCCCCAGACCTGGGAGGCGGCCTTCCGGGTCACGAAGCCGGGCGGGCGCATTTCCAACGTCGGGTACCACGGGGAGGCGCGGGAGCCGCTCCAGATCCCGCTGGAGCCGTTCGGATATGGCACGTCCAGGCGTTTTCCCGTTCCCGTTCCCGTTGCCGTTGCCGTGGACAGCGCAGTGCGTCGTGGACGTTTTCCATCCGACGCGATGCCGTGAGCCCGACACCCCTCAGTGGTACTGCTTCAGCTGCCCCGGCCGTTCGAAGTAGAAGCCCCGTGGCCCCTCCGGCTCGCCGGTGTTCGTGCAGAGGCAGGGTGCGGGGCGCCCCTTGACCAGTTTGCTGCCCTGGAGAACCCGCTTGCCGTCGAAGTGGCGGCCGGCGAAGCCGAAGATGTGCGTTCCCCGGCTCAGCCGCATCATTCCGCTGGCGACCCGCGCCGCGGGAACGGGCAATTCGCCGGACATGAGGCGTACGAAAAAGAAGAGGTTCCGCTTGTCCCGCGCCGTAGGGCCGGTCCACAGTGCGACGATCACCGCCGCCTCGTCGTCCGGGTCCGGAATGCAGCCACGTACGTAATACGGCTTGGCCAACGGCGTATTCGTGTAGTGCCAGAGCGCGGTGGCGACGGCATGCTGCGCGCGGGAAAGGCATTCCGGCGAGCAGGTCACGGGCTGACCCTGATCGGACACTGCTGCGGCTCTCCTCTGTAGTGGTCGGGGATGACACCGAGCCTTCCCAGGGGCGGCGGGCTCAGTCCCGGCGGGGCCAACGCCGTCGGCGGTCACCGCTCGGTGATGTCGGCGCGGACGATCGCGCCGTCGGACACCGTGTAGGTCCCCTGGTACAGCCGTATCGAGCCGTTGGTCTGGGTGGCCCGGAGGAAGGCGCTGACCTGGCCGGGGCTGCCGTTGTTCACCGCGCTGAGTTCGATGCGCACCGTGGTGTTGTAGCCCGCCACCCAGTCCGAGTACGAGGTGCCGCCTATGTTCTTGCCGCCGAGGTCCCAAGCCGCGGAGAAGTCATGGGCGTTGATGTCCCGGTAGTACTCCTCCACGATCGCGCTCGCGTTGTCGGGAGACGGGGAGATGTCGGTCGGGGTGGGGGTTGCGAAGTCGGTCGGCGGCGTGGACGCGGGGTAGGTGGGCGGCATCGAGCCGATGTCGGTGGGGGGCGGGGAACCGATGTCGGTGGGCGGCAGGGAGCCGGTGGCCGGGTCCGGGGTCGGGGTGGTTGACGAGAGGAGGCCGCCCGTCTCGTCGTCCGAGGGGCCGGACGAGGCGAGAACGACGGCGGTCACGCCGCCGCCCACGAGCAGAGCCGCCACCAGCCACAGCAGCCACTGCGGCAGGATGGTGGGCCCCACCCGGATATAGCCGTGCCCGGTGCCCCCGACGGGCTGACCGGTGCCGGCGGGCGTCCCGTCCTCGCGCGGCATACCGCAGCTCGGACAGGGCGTCGCGGCAGAACCCTCGTAGAGCGCACCGCAGTGCCTACAGGACGGCATGATCATCTCCCCCCGTCGTCCCACGTGTTCCTGGTTGTTCCTCGTGTTCCCGGACCGGGCCTTCGCGCCGGTCCGGCTACAGCCCGTGGATCGCCTCTTCGATCGCCACCGCCAGAGAAGCCAGGGCGGTGAAGCCCGGCACTGCGGCCACGAGCGCCCTGGCGAAAACCTTCAGCTTGCCCTTGCGCGGTTCCTCCGAGGTGGCCTCCTCGCGCGCGTCCTCGGCGGCCTCGATCAGGTCGTCCCGCTCGGGGTGGTCCGACCGGCCCAGCTCATCGATCAGCCGGGAGAGCAGCTTGTCCAGATCCATGGGCTGCGGCTGCCGCCCGTCGCCGTACTGGGTCAGTCCGCTGTCCCGGACCTCCGCCTTGGCGTTCTTTCCGCTGGCCACGGCGTTGCCGACGACATTCGAGCCGCCGGTGGCGATGATCCCGTCGTTCCTGCGCATATGGTTTCCTCATTCCTTCTCGGTGGTTCAGTCCAGTTTCAGCAGCGGGATCTTATGGATGATGTTCATCGCGGTCCGGGACCTGTCGCCGGAGGCGACCGAGCTGGAATCCACTCGCGCTCCGTGGGACGCGATAATGCCGTTGTTGATGATGGTCTGCTGACGCTGGATCAGCTCGCCCGCGTCGATGCCACGCTCTTCGGCGAATTCGACGAGTGCGTCCAGCACCCGCTTCTCCACCGTCTTCAGGACCATTCCGCTGTCGGCCTTCTGGAAATGCCGCTGGTGTCGTGTGGCCGCCGCCTGTTGACGAACACTCAGCCGCGCTCCGTAGTCGAAACTGCGCAGCCTGGTGATCAGCTTGTGCTGACGGCGCATCCGCCGGGACATCCCGTAGTCGGGTGCGAATCCCGAGATGGCGCGTGCGGGTGCGGCGAGCAGAATGAAGAAGGTGCTGACCGCTGTTTCGGAGACCAGCTTGGCGAGTTCGCCCAGTGGTGGGCGGGGCATCAGGGTGTCGATGACCCGGTAGCGGTCGAGCAGCGGGCACAGCACCGTGGGGACGGCTTCCACATAGAGGTTGGAGTCCGAGCGCACAAAGCGAAGGAAGAGCGAGGTGACCAACTCGCCGTTCCAGCCGGTGGAGTGCACGGCCAGATACGGGCGGGCGCCTTCCTCGGGCGTCCGTTTCAGCGCGTCGATCTGGTCGAAGGGAATCCGGGCGACGGGCCGGCCCAGGGGGTCCGGCAGGAAGCGGGTGTCTCCCAGGAGGGTCGAGCCGTCGGCGAAGAGCCGCTCCTCGATCTCCAGGCAGGGCAGCGCCAGGGCGCCGACCCGCTCCGCGATATGGGCGTAGAGCTCCGTCACATCGAATTCCTGCGATTCGCCTCCCGGCCGGCTCGATGTGGTGACATCGAAGGTCAGGGACCACGAGTCGAGTTCGGACCCGTAACCGATGAAGGGCGAATATCCGCTGTATGTGGTGACGTTCCCGCCGGCGTAATCGCCGATCTGGCGCAGCCGCGTCGCGATATCGCTGTTGAGCGGCGGCGGTGCGGCCGCCGGGTCGAAGCGGTCCGGGCGAAGGCTCTGCAGATGGCGTCCGTACTTCGTCGAGAGCTCGAAGGAGAACACCGTCACCCAGGAAAGGAACAGCACCAGCAGGGTGATTACCCCGTCGCCGACCCAGAAAGTGAAGACGAAAGCCAGCAGGAGCAGGACGCTGAGTACGAGATCCCGGCCGTGACGGCGCGCATTGGCCAGGTAGGCGTGCCGCAGCACCACGGGGATATCGCACGCCGGGGCCGCCGCCACCCCCAAGTGGGGTTCGGCGGCGACCTGTTTGATGAGTGATCCGGCATAGGCGCGGTCCAGATAGGCGGCCGCACACAAATACCTCGTCAGATCCCGGCCATTACCCCATCGCGGCACGCCGGTGCGGCGGTCGGCGGCCCGGCCGGTGAGCAGCACCGTGGACGCGGCCGGCGCGGGCGGTGCAGAACCGTCAGGCTGCTGAGGCAGCGTCACGGTCGCCGCCTCATCGACCTCACCAGCCTCGCCGGCCTCCACGGCCGCACCGCATTTGCTGCAGAACGCGGCCCCCGGAGCTGCGCCCCAGCCACATCCGGGGCATGTCGTCGTATGCGTCATCGCTCCCCCCCCACATACATGAGCCCGGCTCACGTCCAACAAGTGCACCACAAGAGCATTTTGAGCAAATGTCGGAGTCACTCTTCGAGGCTGAACCGTTACAGATCGGGAAGCGGGTGGTGCAGATGGGGGGGGTGAGTGGGACTACCGCATCGTCTTTACCGCAGGCGGGCCAGGCGCTGGTTCAGCCGCTGATCGACGGCACACCTTCCGGGGCGTTCAGCAGGGTCTGCGGAAGGTAGGCAGATCGGACGTGCAGATCCCAGTGGTGTACTTGGACTGCGAGTGCGGTCAGGGCGATGGTCTTGTGCGGCAGGAGGCTGCGGGGCGGCGCATCGGTGGGTGCGCTCTCCCGGTGCTGGACGAGGCGATGCTCCAGGGCCTGCTCGAAGGCCGACTGGTCGTCCTCCAAGAGCGCGCGCAGTAGGCGCTGATCTGGCGTCAGCGCTTCGAGGGCATCCAGGTGCCGCTTTGCCTCGGCGCGTTCGTCGGCGGTCGGCTTGCACAGCGTTACCGACGGCCAGTGCCGGGGCAGATGCCCTTCGGCCTGGGTGAGGTAGCCGCACAGGGCATCCATCTCCGCCAGCTCGCCCGGGTCCGACTCCGATTGCAGCTTCGAGTGCGGCAGACCGCTGTGGATGTCAGGCGCATAGTCGCCACGCAGCAACAGCCCGATGACCAGGTCCCGTTCCCAGATCATGCCACTGATCACCGACAGCGCGAACGCGTCCAGCCAGGTCCTCGCGGTTGCGGCCTGCTCGACAACGGCCTCGAAGTCCGTGTCCTCGCTGCTGAGCTGCTCGCCGACGAGGGTGAAGGAGATCTCTTGATCACCGTTGGGGTAGCAGCCCAGACTCATGAGCCCCAGGGCGCACTCGGCCGCCGTGCGCAGGACGATGCCCGACGGGGCGGTGCCGGGCTCGGGGTCCGCCACCGTGCGGGCTGCTATGTGGTCGAGGAGTTCGTCGCGCATTGCCTGCAGCTGCTCGTCGGAGTAGCAGTCGTATTGCATCGTGTGCCAGCGGCTGTGGGCCCGACGCCCGATGCCGTCCAGCGCCTGCTCAATTTGCTGCTCACTCACGTCATGCCGGGCTACATCCTTGATCGTCATGAGCGGCATTCTGGCAGCCGGCACTGACACCGCAGTGCCCAGCCGCGACCGTGCCCGAGGGGCCGGTAATCGCCATGAGCAGCTCCGCGCGGCGGGCAAACCAGGCAGAGGTGAAAACTCAAGCCGAGGGCTGTCCGGCGGATCACACTTCAGGTTCGAGGTGGCGGAGGTCGTAGAGGTAGGACCGGTCGCCCTTGAAGCTGCGCCAGACGGTGGCAGGGGGTTCGGGTTCGTCGCTGTCGCGGTTCAAGGGATGGGCGGTGACAAGACCGTCGGCGAGCTCGCAGTGCCAGCCGTCGTCCGGTCCCCAGACACACCACACCTGCCCGTCCGTTCGGCGGTAGGCAGGTCGATCGTGGCTCTCGCCGTCGCGCTCGAAGGAGTGGCGAAGGCCGTCGACGTGGCGCACGAAGGTGAAGGATTCAAGAGCCGTCATGTCTTCGGCACTGTAGGGCCGGTTCCCGTACCGCTCTGGCAGGTCTCGCCACGGGACTCCGGTACGGATCCGGAACAGGATCCCGCTGATCACCTTCCGATGCTCGCTCCAGCGCCCACCCCGGCGCCCGGACCTCGGCAAATACGGCGCACGTCGTGCCCACTCGTCGTTTGTCGGATCGCCCCGCTTCACGATCGGCCCCCTCCGCCTGGGCCTCGGCGCCATGACCGGATCGCTCCGTCTCGTGCAACGGCATAGCGGATCAAAGGCGCACATTCTCGATACAATCGAATGGTTGCACGAAAAGAGGTGCACTTCGTGAGCAGAGGGTTCATCGAGGTCGATGACGAGAGCGACGGGACCGTTCCTGAGGGCATATGGCGCGATCGCGAGGGGCAGGCCGAGGCGTTTGACGCGATCGGGGATCGCTATGACGAGGCGTTTCCGTACAAGAAGGGGCAGCTCGCCGCGGCGGAGTGGCTGATCGGGGCGCTGCCCGCCGGAGGCCGGGTGCTGGATCTGGGCTGCGGCACCGGTCTGCCGACCGCCCGGCAGCTGGTGGAGGCGGGGTTCGAGGTGGTCGGCGTCGACCTGTCCCGGGGGATGGTGGAGCTCGCCCGGGAGTACGTGCCCGGTGCAACCTTCCACCGGCTGGACATCGCCGACCTGGAGCCCGACGGTCCGCACGACCTGGGGCGTTTCGATGCGGTCGTGGCCTTCTTCTCCCTGCTGATGCTGCCGCGTGCGGAGATCCCGGGGGCGCTGCGGACGGTTCATGACCTGCTGGTCCCCGGTGGGCTGTTCACGCTCTCGATGGTGGAGGCCGATGTGGACTACTTCAGGATCCCGTTTCTCGGCCACGCCATCCGGGTCTCCGGCTATCTGCGGGACGACCTGCGCAAGGTCATCGAGGACGCGCGATTCGAGGTCGTCGAGGAGTCCTCGTACACCTACGCTCCGGCGGTCTCGGATGTGCCGCCCGAGGAACAGCTGTTTCTCCACTGCACGCGACGCGGCTGAGGCCGCCCCGCGAGATCCCTGGCACCTCTCACCGGACGACGGGTGAAACGACTGATGGAGCCCCGCACCCCCGACCAAGGCCCCGGCCCCGGCCCCAAGAGGCTCGCCGCAGGGGCCGGGGGAGGGCCTGCTCCACCGGACCTGGCCGCCAGGCCCGCCCCCGCCGACGCCACCGCGCCGCCTCAGCCGGCGAGGCAGCCGCCGCCACGGCCGGACGCGGAGCGGTCCCAGCCGTACCGGCAGCCGACCGAGACCCCAGCACGGTCTTCGCCGTCCCGGTCCCGGCCTCGGCCGTCGTCTCCCGAGGCGTCCGGAAGCCGCCCTTGCGATGGCATGCCCGGCGGTGAGTCGGCGGAGAGCCTGGTGGCCTCGGACTCCGGCGCCTCGACCGACCGCCTTCGCTTCCTCGGAACCGCGACGCAGCGGATCGGCCGCGGCCTCGACCTGGACGACACGCTGCGAGAACTCCGGCAGACAGCGATTCCCGCCTTCGCCGACACGATCGTCCTCCATCTGCGTCATCCGATGCCGGTCGGGGAAGGGCAGACGGCGGCCGAGCCTCTTGTCCTGCGACTGCACAGCCTCACGCAAGGGCCGGAAGACCCGGCCATCGGGCCGCCCCCGACGGCCGCCGAGGGCAATCCTCTGACGGTCACCGGCGGGTTCGCCGAGTTTCTGCTGGCCCGGGAGGCCGGGTTCGCTGACACCCCCGAGGTCGCACCCGCGGTGGCCGAGCTGCTGGAGCCCGTAGCCAGCATGCTCACGACACCGACACCGACACCGACACCGACACCGACACCGACACCGACCTCGCCCCCGGGCCGACGGCTGATCATCGCCCCGCTCTACGGCCGCCGGCACCTCGTCGGAACCGTCGCCCTGCTGCGCGGCGCCGACCGGCCCCCCTTCTCGGCGGACGACCTGCTCGTCGCCTCACAGCTCGCCACGCACACCGCGTTCGGCGTCGACCGCACGATGTCGCGGGGGCCTGAAGCCTCGGTCGCGGACGCTCTCCAGCTCGTGATGCTGCCGTCGTCGCTCCCGGAGACCACGGGCGTGCGGCTGGCGAGCCGGTATCTGCCGACGTCCGGCACCTCCCAGGCGGGTGGTGACTGGTACGACGCGATCCCGCTGCCCGGCAACCGGGTCGCGCTGGTCGTCGGTGACGTCATGGGGCACTCCATCACCTCTGCCGCGATCATGGGTCAGCTGCGTACTACGGTGCAGACCCTCGCCAGGCTCGACCTGCCGCCGGAAGAGGTCCTGTATCACCTCGACGAGCAGGCCCAGCGCCTCGGCAGCGACCACATGGCCACCTGCCTCTACGCCATCTACGACCCGATATCGCAGCGACTGCAAGTGGCCGACGCGGGCCATCCGCCCCCGGTACTGCTGCATCCGGACGGTTCGGGAGAAGTGCTTGAGGTCCCGCCCGGGGCGCCGATCGGAGTGGGCGGCATTCCGTTCGAAACCGTGGAAATGCCCGCGCCTACCGGGGCCACGCTGCTCCTGTACACCGACGGCCTCGTCGAGACGCGCACGACGGACGTCTTGACGGGGGTGGAGCTGCTGCGTACCCGCCTGGAAGCTGCTGCCGCCGGGCTCGCGTCCCCACCCCTGGAGATGCTCTGCGACGCCGTGCTGACCATCCTGGATCCGGACGCACGGGCCGATGACGTGGCGCTGATAGCCGCCCGGTTCGAGGGTTTCCCGCCGCACAACGTCGCGTACTGGTTCCTCAGCCCCCAGCCCCAAACGGCAGGCCGGGCACGGCAGTTGACCCGCAGGGCGCTGCACCGATGGGGCCTGGGCACGATGCTCGACGCGACCGAGCTGATGGTCAGCGAGGTGGTCACGAACGCCGTGCGCTACGCCACCCGGCCGATCGCCCTGCGACTGCTCCGTACCGAGACCCTCCGGTGCGAAGTGGTCGACGACTCGCCGCAGCTTCCCCGGATGCGGCATGCGCGGACGGGCGACGAGGGCGGCCGCGGCCTGTTCCTGGTCGACCAGCTCGCTGAGCGCTGGGGAGCGACGATGCTGAGCACCGGCAAGGTCGTCTGGTTCGAGCAGCGGATACCCGAGGAGTATCGCCAAACGGGCGCGGAGGCCACGTAGTTCACGGCCCGAAAGGCATGGGCACGGCCGGTCGGTCAGAACGTCAGCGGACGAATCGGTTCGGCGGTAGGGCAGGGGGAGAGTCCGTCGTCACGGGAAGCGGCATCGGGTGCATCTGGTGGATCGGGTGCATCGGGCGCATCTGGTGTGTTCCGCAAGGCAGTTGAATGCGGGGAGTCGGCTGCTGGGGGCGCTGTGGGAGGCGGGCGCGGGTAGTCTCGCGCGGGTAGGGCGCCGGGCGGGCGTGCGGGAGGGGACCCGGCCGGGAAGTGGCATCGACCAGCCTCCGAACAGCTACTGACTGAAGCGGTGGTATCCATGGCAGATCATGACCTGACCGGTTTCGACCGTGGCACGTTCACTCACGACGGCACCACCCACCGGGTTCTGCGGCGTGGCACGGGGCCCGCCGTGATCGTGGTGGCGGAGATACCGGGGATCACGCCCAAGGTGCTGGAGTTCGCGGAACGGGTGGCCGCCATCGGCTGTACCGCCGTGCTCCCGGTGCTCTTCGGTACGCCCGGCCGCGATGCCGACCCCGCACACGTCGGCCGGCTGAAGGGCGGGCTCTATATGGCCTCGTCCATCGGAAAGGTGTGCGTGAGCCGGGAATTCACCGTGCTGGCCACCGGGAAGTCTTCCCGGGTGGTGACCTGGCTGCGGGCCCTGGCCGCGGATGAGCACCAGCGCTGCGGCGGGCCCGGCGTCGGGGCCGTCGGGATGTGTCTCACGGGCGGCTTCGCGCTGGCCATGGCGACCGACGAGCGCCTTCTCGCCCCGGTCCTGTCCCAGCCGTCCCTGCCGCTCGCCGTCACCAGGAGCCGGGCCGGCGGCATCGATATTTCCGCCGAGGACCTCGCCACCGTACGGGGGCGCTGCGAACGCGAGGGCCTTCGGGTCATCGGTCTCCGGTTCCGCGGGGACCGGCTCGTGCCCGGCGACCGCTTCGCCTTCCTGCGCCGCGAACTCGGCGAGGCCTTCACGGCCGTCGAACTGGACGACTCGGATGCGAACCCGCACCCGGTGTCGCCGCCGCACTCCGTACTGACCGACCACCTCATCGACGCCCCCGGGCAGCCGACCCGCGCGGCGCTGGACGAGGTGCTCGACCTCTTCCGTACGCGCTTGCTGGGGCAGGAACGGGGCCCGAACGGGGAAGCGCCGGCCTGAGGCTCTGGCCTGAGGGCCTCAGCTGTGTCCCGTCTCCGGGAGCGGAGGGCCCGTGGGATCGGCGAGGAAGGTGCTGACCAACTGGCCCGCCCGGTCCCGGCGTTCCTGGAAGGAGGCGTGGCGGGCGCCCGTGAAGAGGTGCATCCGGGACCGTGGGATACGGGCGGTGAGCAGCGGGGCGTTGGCCGCGGGCGTGAGCCCCCCGGTCCTGATCGCCGTGCAGCACGAGGGTGGGGGCATCGATCCGGGGGAGTACGTCCCAGGCGTCGTGCTCGTTGCCGGCCACCAGGTGCCCACGGCGCGCATGCGGGGGCATCTCGGGGTCGCCGCGCGTCGTGTACGGGCCGGGGGCCTGGCCGCACGCCGGGCCAGGCCCGCCGCCCCCCGGCTACCCCCGTCCGCAGGCCGTCGCGGGCACCCCCGCCACCGCCGCCACCGCCGACGGGGCAGGTGCCGGGGCCGGTACCCCGCCGTTCAGTTCTGCCAGCGCACCGTCCAAAGCCTCGATGAGGTAGTCCTCTTGATGCGGCGTCAGCTGTGCATGGCAGGGGAGATTGAGGTGCTGTTCGAACCAGCTGCGTTCGGCGATGGGGCACTCGCCGCGGAGATGGCCGCGGTGGCGCCATTGCGGTAGCAGGTGCTGGGGGAAGTACCGCAGTTGGATCTCCACGCCCCTGCGGTCCAGGGCCAGGACGAGCCGGTCGCGTAGCTCCTGGTGGGCGACGAGGCAGGTGTAGAGGTGGTAGGCGTGGGTGCTGTGCGCGGGCGCCGACTGGGGGGTGAGGAAGGGGTAGCGGGTGAGCACCTCGTCCAGGCGTCCGGCGAGTGCGCGCCGTCGTGCTCCGGCGGCTTCGACCCCGTTGAGCTGGGCCTGTCCGAGGGCCGCGACCGCCTCCGGCATCGTCGCGTCACTGCCGGGCCGCCGTACGCAGCCGCGCTGGAGGGGCATGGCATACGAGGTCCCCGGGAGCACGCCCGGCCCCGGCCCCGACAGCCCGTCCCGCCCCGGCCCCAGGCCCGCAGCCGGCCCCGGGCGCGCGGTCCGGGCATCCATGTCATGGGTGCGCAGCCGGTGCAGACGCTCTGCCCAATCGTCCCGGTCGCAGGTGATCAGACCGCCCTCGCCGAGCACGGTGCTGGTCTTGGCGTTCCGGAGGCTGAAGGTGGCCAGGTCCGCCAGGGAGCCGGGGCTGCGGCCTCGGTAGCGGGCGCCCAGGGCGTGCACACAGTCCTCCAGCACCAGGAAGCCGTGGCGCCGGGCCAGTGCCATGACCGTGTCCATCTCGGCGGGGCAGCCGCCGTAGTGCACCAGCAGCAGGGCCCGGGTGCGCGGGGTGATCAGCGCCGCCAGCGCGGCCGGGTCGAGAGTCAGGGTGGTGGGGTCGATATCGCAGAACCGGACCCGTACGTCGTAGTCGAGCAGCGGCTGGACGGTGGCGCGGTGGGTCTGTGGGGTGGCGATCACCTCGTCGCCGGGGGCCAGGTCGAGCATCCGGATCGCCATGTGCAGGGCGACGGCTCCGCTGTTCACCGAGATCGCGTGCCGGCTGCCGACCGACGCGGCGAAGGAGCGCTCGAACCGTTCGCGCCGGGCGCCGGCCGGTAACGGGGTGCTCTCGTGGACGAGTTCGGCCAGCACGGCGGCCTCGGCGTCGGTCGACAGGCTGCCCCGCTTCCCCCAGGGCACGACGTAACTCTTGTCCAGCATCAGTTCCCCCAGATCGCCGTCGGCGCACCGGAGAGGTGCAGTCCTATGACAGTGGAGGAGCGGAGACGGGTGAAGAGTCAGCGGCGGTCAGCAAGGTCAGTTAGGTCAGCTTGGCGTCGCGCAGGGGGCGGGCCGGTCCAGGAGAAGGCGGCGGCGCCGTACTCCCGCGTGGCACGAGTTCCGTCGGCAGCACTATGTGGCGCCGGTGCGCGCCGTCGGCGTCGTCGATCACCGACCGGGCCAGACGTACGGCGGTGCGTCCGATCTCGGCGGCGGGCTGGGCCAGCGTCGTCAGGCCCAGGACGCCGGCCATGACATGGTCGTCGAAGCCCATGACCGAAACCCGCCCGGGGACCGGGATGTTGGCCTCCCGCAGCGCCGCCAGCAGGCGGAACGCGAAATCGTCGGTCTCGGCGAACAGTGCGGTCGGCGGGTCCTGGAGGCTCAGCAGCCGGCCCACCGCCGCGCCCATACCGCTGCCCTTCCAGCCCCGGACGCTCATGATCAGCTCGTCGTCCCGCTCCAGACCCGCGTCATCGAGGGCGCGCAGATATCCGGCGAGCCGGTTCTTGCTGCTCCAGGCGAAGCCCGTTTCGTCCGATGTCTGCAGTAAAGCGATCCGCCGGTGCCCGAGGTTGATCAGATGGCGGGTGCCCCGCAGCGCGCCGTCCGCGTCGTCCACGTAGACGCTGGGGCGACCCTGGGCGTGCTGGCTGACGAAGACCAGCGGCATGCCCAGATCGTCCAGGCGGGCCCGCTCGGCGGGGGTGAGGGCGAAGCTCACCACGAGGAGGGCGTCGGCATTGCGGCGGGCGGGCAACCGGTCGAAGAAATCGGCCCGTTCGCGCACATCGGCCACGCTGTAGACCAGCAGATCGAAACCCGCCTCGCGCAGCGCGGGCGCCATACCGGACAGGGCCGCGCTCAGAAACCACGACTCCAGATGCGGGAGGAGTACGGCGACCCGTCCGGTGCGGCCGGTCACGAGGCTGGAGGCGCTGCGGGTGATCGCGAACGAGAGCTCGCGGGCCGCCGCCTCCACACGGGCGCGGGTGGTGTCCGAGACCGTCGGCAGTCCGCGCAGCGTGCGCGAGACGGTGGAGACCGAAACTCCCGCCCGCTGGGCCACATCGGCCATCGTGGCCTCGCTCTGAGCTGAGGACATGCCGGGACGCTAGCACAGAAGAGCGATGACAGCGTTGCCAGGAGATTCCCGAGGAAATCCGTTGTTCACGAAGCGTTGACCTGGCTACAAGGCCACTTCTAGCCTGCAAGCGCTGTCATCGATGGCAGCCAAGACGTGAGGAGCACTCATGGCCTTGAGCCGCAGAACCCTGCTCGCGGGCGGTCTCGCCGCCGGAGCCGGGCTCACCAGCGGTTGCGCGGGCAAGCCCTTGGACACCCTGCTGACCCAGGCTGCCCACGTCCCGCGTACCCCGGCCACCCTCGTCTGGTGGGTGCCCGAAATCCCCTCCCGGAAGGGCCCGGTGGTGGCCGACCTGATCATCCGGGCCTTCGAACGCCGCCACCCGAACCTCCGGGTCCGGAAGTCGAACGCCCTCAGTGCCACCGACGCCAACCGCGCCGCGGTCACCACCCAGCTCGCGGGGGCCGCACCCACCCCCGACGTCTACCTCGGTGACACCACCTGGCCGGCCCAGTTCGGCGCCAACTCCCTTGCCCTGCCCGTGCAGACGCTGCTGCCCAAGGACTTCTGGGCGGACTATCCGGCGGCCCTGCGGCGGGTCAGCGAGTACCACGGAGCCGTGTACGCGCTGCCCTTCTACACCGACAGCTCCTTCCTCTTCTATCGGAAGGACCTGCTGGCCAAGCACGGGCTGCCGGTGCCCCGCACCTGGGAGGAGCTGCTGCGCACGGCGCGCAGGATCCAGCGGGCCGGGGACGCCGCCTACGGCTTCCTCTGGCAGGCCTCCGTATCGGAGTCGCTGACCTGCAATGTCACCGAGTTCCTGGCCGACGCCCAGGCGCCCGTACTGGACAAGGCGGGCGGTGTGGCGCTGGACGGGTCGGGCGCGGAGCGGGCCTTCGCGCTGATGCGGGAGCTCACGGAGACCGGCGTCACGCCCCGTACGGTCACCACCTACGTGGAAGCCGACTCCCAGGACGCCTTCACTGGCGGCCGCGGCGTCTTTCTGCGCAACTGGTCCTACGCCTGGGGCAATGCGGCCGACCGCTCGGCCTCGAAGGTGGCCGGCCGGGTCGGTGTCGTGCCCCGCCCCGGCTTCGACGGCGACGGTCCGCGCGGGGTGAGCTGCGCCGGCGGCTGGAGCAATTTCGTCAATCCCAACTCCCGTCAACTCGGGGCGGCGGTCGCCTTCGCCCGCTTCTGCGCCGGAGAGGAGGCGCAGATGATCCTGTTGAAGAACGCCGGGGTGATTCCGGCACTCGAAGAGGTACTGACCCGGCCGGAGGCGCGCCGGGTCGGTGATCCGACGCTGACCCGGGCAAAGGAGCTGCGGCTGGTCGCCCGGCCGGTGCAGACCCCGTATTACCCCCAGGTCAGCAAGGCGCTCTACACCCAGGCCAACGCCGTGACCGGTGGCCGGGCCACGCCCGCCCAGGCCGTGCGCGCGGCCCGCGCCGATATCCGGACCGCGCTGGAAGGCAGGGCGCTGTGAATGCCGTGACCTCCTCTTCCGCTGCTTCGTCCTCCTCTTCCGCGGCCTCCTCGTCCGCCGCGACCGTCTCGCGGGGCCCGGACCCGGAGCCGCCCGGACCGCGCACCGGGCCCGCTCCCCGTGGGGGCGGCCCGGCCCGGGTGAGCCGGCGCGGACGGGCGCGCACCGGCTGGTTCTTCGCCTCACCGGCGCTGCTCGTCATCGCCACCGTGACGGTCTTCTCGGTGCTCTTCTCGCTGCTGCTCAGCTTTGCCGATGTCCGCCTGGAATACGGCGGGTTCCGCATCCTGTCCCTGACGGGCGACCACTACGCCGCCGTGCTGAGCAGCCCGGAGTGGCGCCATGCGCTCGTCTTCACCTTCGGCTTCACCGCTGTCACCGTCTTCCTGGAGCTGGTGCTCGGCACCGCGGCGGCGCTCGTACTGGAACGGCTGGGGGCCGCCCGCGGCTGGGTGCTGGCGGTTCTGCTGCTGCCCTGGGCGCTGATCAATGTCGTCGCCGCCCAGTTGTGGGGATATCTCTTCAACGGCACCTACGGTGGGCTTACTTGGCTCTTTGAGCAGCTCCTCGGCCATCAGCCGGACATTCTCGGGCAGCCCGCCTCCGCCATGGGCGCGATGGTGGTGGTCGACGTATGGAAGACCACGCCGTTTGTCGCGATTGTGGTTCTTGCCGGGCTGATGCTGATTCCCGGGGATGTCTATGAGGCGGCGGAGATCGATGGTGCCGGTGCCTGGACGACGTTCTGGAAGGTGACCCTGCCGCAGCTGCGGCCGATCATGGCGATCGCCGTCCTCTTCCGCATCCTCCAGGCCTTCGGCATCTTCGACCTGCCGTTCGTGCTGACCCAGGGCGGACCGGGCACCGCCACCGAATCCCTCGCCATCCTCGGATACAAAACGCTCTTCCAGAACCTCGACATCGGCCGGGGCGCCGCGGTGGCCACCACCACCGCCGTCATCGTGATCGGCTGCTGTCTGCTCTTCCTGCGGGTCTTCCGGACGCAGGCCGACGAAGGAGGGCGGGCATGAGCCGCCGTGCACCGGCATCCGGCATCCGCCGGTACCTCAACCCCGTCAACCTCGGCGGACTGGCGATCGTCGTGCTGTCGACACTGCCGCTGTACTGGATGATCGCGTCGTCCTTCAAGGGACCAGGTGAGATCAGCGCCGCCCCGCCGAGTCTCGTGCCGGAATCGGCGACGCTCGGCAACTACGCCGAGGCGTTCGTCCGCAACGGCATCGGCCGCTATCTGCTCAACAGCGTGCTGGTGGCCTCGGTTTCCACCGTCGCCGTACTGGGGCTGTCCTTCTTCGCGGGGTATGCCCTGGCCCGCACCCCGCTGCGCGGCCGCGGCGCCATCATGACCGCGCTGCTGATGCTGTCCGTCTTCCCGCCGATCGCGCTGGTCGTGCCGCTGTTCCTGCTGGAGCGGCAACTGGGGCTGCTCAACAGCTACGCGGGCCTGATCGTGCCCTATGTCGCGCTCAATCTGCCGTTCGCCCTCTGGATCATGCGCAACTACCTGGTCGGTATCCCCCGGGAGCTGGAGGAGGCGGCCACCGTCGACGGCGCCGGGCCGTTGCGCACCGTGCTGACCGTCATCGCGCCGCTGGCCCGGCCGGGGCTGTTCACCGCGGGCATCTTCACCTTCACCGCGACCTGGGCGGAGTTCCTGCTGGCGCTGACCTTCAACAGCGAGGACGGGCACCGCACGGTTCCGGTCGGTATCGCCCTGTTCACCAGTCAGTACACGGTCCCCTACGGGACGCTGTTCGCGGGCGCCGTGGCCGCCACCGTACCGATCGGCGTGCTGGTCATGATCTTCCGCCGCTCGATCGTCTCGGGCATGACCTCAGGGGCGGTCAAGGGATGACTCCGCCCACCAGGGGGCGCCCGCCCCCGCCTCGGCCCACCCGACCCGCGCAGCGCCGTCACCGTCACGCGTCCACCACCGCCCGAAAGGCCCCCACGTGACCTCACCGCACCCCGACCCCGCCCGCGACACCACCGACTGGTGGCGGCAGGCCGTCGTCTACCAGGTGTATCCGCGCAGCTTCGCCGACTCCGACGGCGACGGCATCGGTGACCTCCCCGGCATCACCTCCCGGCTGCCCTACCTCGCCGAGTTGGGTGTGGACGCCGTCTGGCTGAGCCCCTTCTACCCCTCGGAGCTGGCCGACGGCGGCTATGACGTCGCCGACTACCGCGATGTCGACCCGCGGCTGGGCACCCTCGACGACTTCGACGCCATGGTGGCCGAGGCACACCGGCTGGGCCTCAAGGTGATGGTGGACATCGTGCCCAACCACTCCTCCCACCAGCACGTCTGGTTCCAGGAGGCGCTGCGCGCCGAGCCCGGATCCGCCGCGCGGGAGCGCTATGTCTTCCGCGAGGGCAAGGGCGAAACCGGTGAACTGCCGCCCACCGACTGGATCTCCTGCTTCGGCGGCCCCGCCTGGACCCGGCTGCCGGACGGCTGGTGGTACCTCCACCTCTTCGCGCCCGAGCAGCCCGACTTCAACTGGGACAGCCCCGAGGTCCGCGCGGACTTCCGGCACACCCTGCGCTTCTGGTCCGACCGCGGCGTCGACGGCTTCCGGGTCGATGTGGCGCACGGCCTGGCGAAGGATCTGGCCGCGCCGCTCCGCGATATCGGCACCGTCGAGGGCTACACGCCCGGCGACCTGCCCGAGGACGGCAGCCACCCCTTCTGGGACCGGGACGCGGTCCATGACATCTTCCGCGAGTGGCGCAAGGTCTTCAATGAGTACGACCCGCCCCGGGTCGCCGTCGCCGAGGCCTGGGTGCGCAGCTCCCGCCGTACCGCCTATGCCACCCCGCAGGAGCTCGGCCAGGCCTTCAACTTCGACTTCCTCAAGGCCGCGCTGGACGCGACGCAGCTGCGGGAGTCCATCGACACCGCGCTCGCCGACGCACGGGCGGCCGGTGCCACCGCGACCTGGGTGCTCTCCAACCACGATGTGATCCGCCACGCCTCCCGGTACGGCCTCCCGGACGGCCGCGACGAGGAGGCATGGCTGCTCTCCGACGGCCAGGAGCCCGCCCTGGACCGGGAGTTCGGCCTGCGCCGGGCGCTGGCCGCGACCCTGCTGATGCTGGCGCTGCCCGGCTCGGCCTACGTCTACCAGGGCGAGGAACTGGGCCTGCCCGAGGTCGCCGACCTCTCCCGCGACAGCCTGCAGGACCCGGTGTGGACCCGGAGCGGCGGTGCGCTGAAGGGGCGGGACGGCTGCCGGGTGCCGCTGCCGTGGCGGCGCGAGGGCAGCTCGTACGGCTTCGGCAGCGGCGGCTCCTGGCTGCCGCAGCCCCAGGGCTGGGGCGCGCTGTCCGTCGAGGCCCAGCAGGGCGTGGCCGCCGCCCCGTTGGAGCTCTACCGCACGGCGCTGGCCACCCGCCGCCGGCTGGTGGCCGACGAGGCGCTGGAATGGGCCGACCCGGCGACGGGCTTCGGCGTCCTGCACTTCCGCCGCTCGGGCGGCTGGGAGTGCGTGGCCAACCTGTCGGACGCGCCACGGCCGCTGCCTCCCGGCGAGCTGCTGCTGAGCTCCGCACCGGTCACCGGCGACGAACTGCCGCCGTGGACCACGGTCTGGCTGCGTACCGAGCGCTGAACGGCCGCCTCCCGGGGACCTGTCAGGCGCTCAGCGCCGCCAGGCCCCCGCGGGCGTCCGCCAGTACGGCTCCGTCGTAGCGCCGCAGCAGCAGACGGGCCAGTTCGGGTGCCGGGCCGAGGACCGGGGCGAGGAGGTCGGCGCGGGCCTCGCGGGCGCCGGCCGCGATCCGGTCCGGGAGGAATCCGGGCGCGATGACGTACGGGGCGACGGCCACCCGCTCGACGCCCTCGGCCCGCAGCGCCCGTACGGCGTCCGCGGTGCGGGGAAGGGATGCGGAGGCGAACGCAGGTCGCACGGCACACCAGCCAGCGGTGTGCCGCCACTCCCGCGCGATTTCAGCGATCACTGCGCTCGCCTCCGGGTCGGAGGAGCCCGCCGAGGCCAGGACGACCCCGGTCGAGCGGCGGTCGCCGGGCCGCAGCCCGGCTTCCGCCAGGCGCCGCTCCAGCGCGGCGGTCAGGAGGGACGACGGGCCCAGCACGTCGGCCTGACGGATCGTCAGCAGGGGGAGCCGCGCGGCCGCCTCCCGCAGGACCGCCGGGATATCGGACTTGGCGTGGAAGGCCCGGGTGAGGAGAAGCGGCAGCGCCACCACGTCGCGCCTCCCCTCGGCCGCCAGGCGTTCCAGCACCCGCGGCACCCGGGGCGCGTTGAAGTCGAGATAGCCGACCTCGACGCGCAGCCCCGGTCGCAGCGCCCGGACCCGCGCACAGAGCGCGGAGACGGTCGCCGCATGCCGCGGGTCGCGGCTGCCGTGGGCGATGACGAGAAGCGTGGGGCGGGTGTCCATGGGTCAGCTCTTCACAAGGAGGCCGCGGCTGCGCAGAACCCGGCGTTCGACGGGGGCGAAGATCAGCAGCTCGATACCGATACCGACGATGAGGATGAGCAGGATCGCGGACAGCACCCAGGACATGTCCTGGAGCTCACGGCCCTGCTCCAGCAGCTGGCCCAGACCGGTGCCCAGATCGGGCGCGTTGACGATGAGTTCGGCGGCCATCAGGGAGCGCCAGGAGAACGCCCAGCCCTGCTTGAGCCCGGCGATATAGCCCGGCAGCGCGGCCGGCAGCAGCACATGCCGTACCCCGGCGAGGCCGGTGGCGCCGATGGTGCGGCCGGCCCGCAGATAGAGCGGCGAGATCTGGTCGACCCCGGCCACCAGTCCGTTGGCGATGGACGGCACCGCGCCGAGCAGCACCACCGTGTAGATGGTGGCGTCGGTCAGCCCGAACCAGATGATCGCGGCCGGCACCCAGGCGACCGACGGCAGCGACTGCAGCCCGCTCAGGATCGGCCCGATCGCGGCCCGGACGGCCTTGACCCGGGCGACGATCAGCCCGAGCACCGTGCCGAGGACCACCGAGGCCAGAAAGCCGAGGGCGCCGCGGGAGACGCTGGTCCACACAAAGCTCAGCAGCGTGCCCTCCAGCCACTTCTGCTGGAGCGAGTGGCCGACGTCGACCGGGCTCGGCAGCAGGTAGTGCGGCTTGAGCTCGAAGTGGTAGGCGAGCTGCCACAGCGCGAGCACGATCGCGATGGCGATCAGCGGCGGGAACGCCTTCGAGGCGGCGGTGCGCAGCCACGGCTGCCGGTCGACGACCCTGGATTCCAGGGCGTCGAGCCCGGCTTCCAGACCGGCGATATCGCCGGAGGTGTCGTCCGTCCCGGTGGCGGTGGACGCGTCCTTGGTCTCAGTGCTGGCCATGGCGGCGGATCTCCCCACGGAGCTGTTCGGTGATCTCGATGGACAGGTCGGCGACCGCCGCGTCCTCGATACGGCGCGGCTGCGGGATGTCCACCCGCCACTCGCGGGCGATCTTGCCGGGGCGGGAGGACAGCAGCACCACCCGCTCGGCGAGCCGTACGGCCTCCCGGACGTTGTGGGTGACGAAGAGGACCGAGAGGCTTGTCTCGCGCCAGATACGGGTCAGCTCGTCGTGCAGCACATCGCGGGTGATCGCGTCCAGCGCCGCGAACGGCTCGTCCATCAGCAGCAGTTGACTGTCCTGGGCGAGCGCACGGGCCATCGCGACCCGCTGGCGCATTCCGCCCGACAGCTCGTGCACCCGCTTGCCGTGGGCGCCCTTGAGCCGGACCAGTTCCAGCAGCCGCTCGGCCTCGTCGCGGCGCTCCGCGCGCGGCACCCCGCGCAGCCGCAGCGCCAGTTCGATGTTGCGGCCCGCGGTCAGCCACGGGAACAGCGCGTGTTCCTGGAACATCAGGGCCGGCCGGCCGCCCGGCGTCTCGATGGCGCCGGCGGACGGCGCGTCGAGGCCGGCCACCAGGTTGAGGAGGGTGGACTTGCCACAGCCCGAGGCCCCCAGGATGCAGACGAATTCGCCGGGCGCCACATCGATGCTGATGTCGTCCAGGACATGCTGCTGTGCGCCGGTGCGGCCGAACGACTTCGAGACATGGTCGATGCGGGCCGCGTACGGCACGGTGCTGCCCGTGTCCGCCGTGGCGGGCTGCTGCTTGGTGAGCGTGGTGGTCGTCATCGGTGTCACCTCCTGGGGGAGTGCGTGCTGCGGGCGGGGCTACTTGCTGCCGAGTCCGGCGTCGTCGACCGGCGGCTTGCCCTGGGACTTGAGCACCTTGTTCAGCAGGGTGAGGTCGTAGATGCCCTTGAGGTCGGGCTTCTTGAGCAGGCCCGCCTTGACGGCGTGGTCGGCCTCCCGCTGGAGGGTCGCGGCCAGCGGGTCATCGGTGACATCGACGTTCTTGAACGCCGGGTCGATGACGTTCTGCGGCAGTGCCTTGCCGGCCACGTCCGGGGAGGCGAGCTTGTCGTTGAGGGCCTTCTTCGCCTCGTCCGGGTGCGAGCGGATCCAGGCGTTGGTCTTCACCGAGGCACGCAGCACCGCCTCGACGGCCCTCGGGTGCTCCTTGAGGAACTTCTGCGAGACGATCATGTTCGTGATGACGAACTTCCCGTCCTTCCACAGCTTCTTCTCGTCCAGCAGCGTCTTGCCGCCCTCGGCGACGAGCTTGGAAGCGGTGGGCTCGGGCACCCACGCGGCGTCGATGCCGCCCTGCTGGAAGATCGTCGGCGTCACCTTGTTGTCGGTGCGCTGGACGGTGACCTCACCCTTGCCGGTGGTGGGGTCGACCTTGTAGCCCTTCTCGGCCAGGTAGTTGAGCAGTGCGACGTCCTGGGTGTTGCCCAGCTGCGGCGTCGCGATCGTCTTGCCCTTGAGGTCGTCGATGCCCTTGACCTTCTTGGGGTTGGCCACCAGCGAGACACCGCCGGAGGCCGAACCGCCAATGATCTTCAGGCTCTTGCCGTGCGACTTGGCGTAGCCGTTGATCGCGGGGGAGGGGCCGATCCAGCCGATGTCGATGGCGCCGGAGTTGAGCGCCTCGATCTCCTCGGGGCCCGCGTTGAAGACCGAGGACTTCACCTCGGTGCCGCCCAGTTCCTTCTGGAACGTGCCGTTCTGGAGGCCGACCAGAGGGGTCGCGTGTGTGGTGTTGCCGAAGTACCCGATCGTGACGTGATCGAGCCCGTCGGTCTTGGGCCCCTTGGGGGCGACACCGGCCGAGGTGTCCTTCTTGGCCTCGGATCCGTAGCCGCAGGCGCCCAGGACTCCTATCAGGAGCGGGACGGTGACGGCGGCCGCCAGCAGGCGGTGACGAACGGCAGACACGGGAGGCGTTCCTCTCGGAGGGCCGGGGTCAGTACGCGCCTACTACGGCACGCCCGGCAGATCGATGGATCTTCGGAAGGGAGGTGTGGGGGATACGGAGCGGAGCATCGTCAGCGCACACATCGGCCGACTCCGCCCTGCCCGCTCCCCAGGGCGCCGCTGCCGATGCGGCCGCCCTCCTTCGCGAACGTCGAGAACACGTCGTGGAGCATGCTCAGAAGTCCCATCCCTCGTCGTCCGCCGTATCGGCCTGCGCCGCCTCTTCGGCCGCCTCCGCGAAGGCGGTGCCCGCCATGCCCGCGGTCAGCGTCGTCCCGTCGGACGGGTCGATCAGCAGGAAGGAGCCGGTGCGGCGGGAGTCGGCGTAGGCGTCCAGCGCCAGCGGTTCGGCCGTGCGCAGCACGATCCGCCCGATGTCGTTGGCGGCCAGCTCACCGGGCGCCGGGTGCTGGGAGAGATCGTCCAGGGTCAGCCGGGACGGGATGTCCTTGACGATCGCCTTGACCGTGCGGGTGGTGTGCTTGAGCAGCACCCGCCGGCCGACGGTCAGCGGACGGTCCGCCACATGGCAGACGGTCGCCTCGATGTCCTGCGAGACGCCCGGCGCGGTGGCCGTCGGAGCGATCAGATCGCCGCGCGAGATGTCCAGGTCATCGGCGAGCCGGACGGTCACCGACTGCGGTGCCCAGGCCACGTCCACGGCCTGGCCGAGCGCGTCGATCGCCTCGATGGTGCTGGTACGGCCCGAGGGCAGCACGGTCACGGCGTCGCCGACGTGCAGCACACCGGAGGCGATCTGGCCCGCGTAGCCGCGGTAGTCGGGGTGCTCGGCGGTCTGCGGACGGATCACGTACTGGACCGGGAAGCGGCCGGGGTCGTCCGAGGGATCGGCGACGACGGGCACGGTCTCCAGGTGCTCCAGCACGGTCGGGCCGCCGTACCAGTCCATGTGCGCGGACGGCGTCACGACGTTGTCACCGGCCAGCGCCGAGATCGGGATCGCAGTGATCTCCGGCACACCCAGCGAGGCCGCATACGTCGTGAACTCCTCGGCGATGGCGGCGAAGACGGACTCCTCGTAGTCGACCAGGTCCATCTTGTTGACGGCCAGGACCACATGCGGGACGCGCAACAGGGCGGCGACCGCGGCGTGCCGGCGGGTCTGCTCGACCACGCCGTTGCGGGCGTCGACCAGCACCACGGCCAGTTCGGCGGTGGAGGCGCCGGTGACCATGTTGCGGGTGTACTGCACATGCCCGGGGGTGTCCGCCAGGATGAAGCGGCGGCGCGGGGTGGCGAAGTAGCGGTAGGCGACATCG
The DNA here is from genome assembly GCF_027497495.1 of Streptomyces tubercidicus. Lineage (GTDB taxonomy): Bacteria > Actinomycetota > Actinomycetes > Streptomycetales > Streptomycetaceae > Streptomyces > Streptomyces tubercidicus. The sequence continues at coordinate 1,705,300 of NZ_CP114205.1, read as the reverse complement.
ATGGTGATGCCCTGCTCGCGCTCGGCGCGCAGCCCGTCGGTCAGCAGCGCCAGGTCGGGCGTCTCCTGCCCGCGGTTGCGGGAGGCGTGCTCGACGGCTTCCAGCTGGTCGGTCAGCACCGACTTGGAGTCGTGCAGCAGCCGGCCCACCAGGGTGGACTTGCCGTCGTCGACGGATCCGGCGGTGGCGAAACGCAGCAGCGAGGTGGCACCCGCGTCAACGGCGTCGACCGCGCTCGTCTTCGTGCTCATGGTTAGAAGTACCCCTCGCGCTTGCGGTCCTCCATGGCGGCCTCGGACATCTTGTCGTCGGCCCGGGTGGCGCCCCGTTCGGTCAGCCGGGACGCGGCGATCTCCGTGATCACGGCCGCGATGGTGTCCGCGTCGGAGTCGACGGCGCCGGTGCAGGACATGTCGCCGACCGTGCGGTAACGCACCTGCCGCGTCTGAAGGCTCTCGCCGTCCTTGGGGCCGCCCCATTCACCGGGCGCCAGCCACATGCCGTTACGGGCGAAGACCTCACGCTCGTGGGCGTAGTAGATGGCGGGCAGCTCGATCTTCTCGCGGGCTATGTACTGCCACACGTCCAGCTCGGTCCAGTTGGACAGCGGGAAGACCCGGACATGCTCACCGGGGGAGTGCTTGCCGTTGTAGAGCTGCCACAGCTCGGGGCGCTGCCGGCGCGGGTCCCAGCCGCCGAACTCGTCGCGCAGCGAGAACACCCGCTCCTTGGCGCGCGCCTTCTCCTCGTCCCGGCGGCCGCCGCCGAAGACCGCGTCGAAGCGGCCCTTGTCGATGGCGTCCAGCAGCGGGACGGTCTGCAGCGGGTTACGGGTGCCGTCGGGGCGTTCGCGCAGCTCACCGCGGTCGATGAAGTCCTGCACCGAGGCGACGTGCAGCCGCAGCCCGTGCCGCTGCACCGTGCGGTCGCGGTAGTCGAGCACCTCGGGGAAGTTGTGCCCGGTGTCGACATGCAGCAGCGAGAACGGCACCGCGGCCGGGGCGAACGCCTTCAGTGCCAGATGCAGCATGACGATGGAGTCCTTGCCACCGGAGAACAGGATCACCGGCCGCTCGAACTCCCCCGCCACCTCACGGAAGATGTGCACCGCCTCGGACTCCAGGGCGTCCAGGTGCGACAGCGCGTAGGGATTGTCGAGATCGCCGGTCACGGCAGCGGTGGTGGTCATGCCAGTCCCCTTTCGGTGAGCAGCGTGTGCAGCGCCGCCGCGGACTCCTGCACGGTCTGGGTGTGCGACTCGATCCGCAGATCGGGCGACTCGGGAGCCTCGTACGGGTCGTCCACGCCGGTGAGCCCGGAGATCTCGCCCGCCGCCTGCTTGGCGTACAGGCCCTTCACATCCCGCTCGGAGCACACCTCGACGGGCGTGGCCACATGCACCTCCAGGTAGGGGGTGCCCTCGCTCTGGTGGCGCTTGCGCACCGCCTCGCGGCTGTCCGTGTAGGGCGCGATCACCGGCACCAGCGCCTTGATGCCGTTGCTCGCCAGCAGTTCGGCCACGAAGCCGATGCGCTGGACGTTGGTGTGCCGGTCCGCGCGGCTGAAGCCCAGGCCCGCGGACAGGAACTCACGGATCTCGTCACCGTCGAGCACCTCGACCCGGTGGCCCTCGCCGCGCAGCCGGCCGGCCAGCTCGTGCGCAAGGGTCGTCTTGCCCGCGCTCGGCAGACCGGTCAGCCAGATCGTGGCGCCCGTCATGGATATCTCCTGATGCTCGGTCATCCGTGCAGCCCGCACTCGGTCTTGTTGCTGCCGGCCCAGCGGCCGGCCCTGGCGTCCTCGCCCTCCAGCACCCGGCGGGTGCAGGGCGCGCAGCCGACCGAGGCATAGCCGTCCGTCAGCAGCGGGTTGGTGAGCACCCCGTGCTCGGCCACATACGCGTCCACGTCGGCCTGCGTCCAGCGGGCGATCGGCGAGACCTTCACCTTCTGCCGCTTCGGGTCCCAGCCGACGACGGGGGTGTTCGCCCGGGTCGGCGACTCGTCCCGGCGCAGCCCCGTCGCCCAGGCGTCGTACCCGGCCAGGCCCTCTTCGAGGGGCTTGACCTTGCGCAGCGCACAGCACAGGTCGGGGTTGCGGTCGTGCAGCTTCGGACCGTGCTCGGCGTCCTGCTCGGCGACGGTCTGACGCGGCGTCAGCGTGATGACGTTGACGTCCATCACCTCGGCCACCGCGTCCCGGGTCCCGAGGGTCTCCGGGAAGTGGTAGCCGGTGTCCAGGAAGACCACGTCCACCCCCGGGAACGCCCGCGAGGCCAGATGCGCGACGACCGCGTCCTCCATCGAGGAGGTGACGCAGAAGCGCGGACCGAAGGTCTCGGCGGCCCAGGTGAGGATCTCCAGGGCGGGCGCGTCCTCCAGATCCCGGCCCGCCTGCTCGGCCAGTTGCGGAAGATCGGTAGCGGTGGTCACGGGGTACCTCCGTCGGAAGCGGAAGGGGGCCGTCCGGTGCTGCCCGGCGCCAGCAGGCCCAGGAACTTCAGCCGGAACGCCCGGCTGCAGGACCGGCATTCCCAGGCGGCGCCCTGTCCGGGAGCGGAACCCTCCTCGGAGGGCCGCAGGTCCTCGTCCCCGCAGTACGGGCAGTAGAACGGCGCGGCACGCTCACTCACTGTGTCCCCCGCTCAGCCTCGGCGCGCTCGGATGCGCCGGCTTCCCTCGTCACTGCTCGTTCCTTCGTCACTGCGCGGCTCCTCAGTCCAGCCGGCGCAGCGCGCCGAGGCTCGCTCACTTCAGCGCACCCTCTTCCGCACGCGCCGCCCAGGTGGCGAACCGCTCGCCCTCCTCGCGCTGCGCGTCGAAGTTGCGCAGCACCCGCTCGACGTAGTCCGGCAGTTCATCGGCGGTGACCTTCAGACCGCGGACCTTGCGGCCGAAACCGGCCTCCAGACCCAGCGCGCCGCCCAGGTGCACCTGGTAGCCCTCGACCTGGTTGCCGTCGTCGTCCAGGACCAGCTGGCCCTTGAGGCCGATGTCCGCGACCTGGATACGGGCGCAGGCGTTCGGGCAGCCGTTGACGTTGATGGTGACCGGCTCGTCGAACTCCGGCAGCCGGCGCTCCAGCTCGTCGATCAGCGAGGCACCGCGGCCCTTCGTCTCGACGATCGCCAGCTTGCAGAACTCGATACCGGTGCAGGCCATCGTGCCGCGCCGGAACGGGGACGGCTGGACCCGGAGGTCGAGCGCCTCCAGGCCGGAGACCAGCGAGTTCACCTGCGACTCGTCGATGTCCAGCACGATCATCTTCTGCTCGGCCGTGGTGCGCAGCCGGCCCGAGCCGTGCTCCGCCGCCAGTTCGGCGATCTTGGTGAGGGTGGCGCCGTCCACCCGGCCCACGCGCGGGGCGAAGCCCACGTAGTAGCGGCCGTCGTTCTGCTTGTGCACGCCGACGTGGTCGCGCCACCGCTGGTCGGGCTGGGCCGGCGCGGGGCCGTCGGTGAGCTTGCGGTGGAGGTACTCGTCCTCCAGCACCTGACGGAACTTCTCCGGGCCCCAGTCGGCGACCAGGAACTTCAGCCGGGCGCGGGTGCGCAGCCGGCGGTAGCCGTAGTCGCGGAAGATCGAGATGACGCCTTCGTAGACATCGGCGGCCTCGTCACGGGAGACCCAGGCGCCCAGCCGGACACCGAGCTTGGGGTTGGTGGAGAGCCCGCCGCCGACCCACACATCGAAGCCGGGGCCGTGCTCGGGGTGTTCGACACCGACGAAGGAGATGTCGTTGATCTCGTGCGCGACGTCCAGCAGGGGCGAACCGGAGACCGCGGACTTGAACTTGCGCGGCAGGTTGGAGAACTCCGGGTTGCCGATGATCCGGCGCTGGATCTCCTCGATGACCGGCGTGCCGTCGATGATCTCGTTCTCGGCGATACCGGCCACCGGGGAGCCGAGGATCACGCGCGGGGTGTCACCGCACGCCTCGGTGGTGGACAGGCCGACCGCTTCCAGCCGCTGCCAGATCTCCGGGACGTCCTCGATACGGATCCAGTGGTACTGGACGTTCTGCCGGTCGGTGATGTCCGCGGTGCCACGGGCGAACTCCTGCGAGATCTCGCCGATCACCCGCAGCTGGTCGGTGGTCAGCCGTCCGCCGTCGATGCGGACCCGCAGCATGAAGTACTTGTCGTCCAGCTCCTCCGGCTCCAGGATCGCGGTCTTGCCGCCGTCGATCCCGGGCTTGCGCTGGGTGTACAGGCCCCACCAACGCATCCGCCCGCGCAGGTCGTTGGGGTCGATCGAGTCGAAACCGGCCTTGGAGTAGATCGTCTCAATGCGTGTCCGCACATTGAGACCGTCATCGTCCTTCTTGAACTGCTCATTGCCGTTCAGGGGCGTGAAGTGGCCAACGGCCCACTGGCCCTCACCGCGGTGGCGTCCGGCCTTGCGGCGGGTCGTGGCATCTGCGGGGACTTCGGAGGAGGCGGCCATGGGTGTACGTCCTTCTGGGCGGGCTCAAGGGATCGGGACGGATCGCCGGACACCGCGATGACCTGCGCGGACACACCGAAAGGCGGCGCGTGGCAACGCGTCGGGAGGTCTACGGATCAAGGGGTGTCGGCGCGTCCGCGACGATGGGGACGGCGAGAAATGCGGTGCTGCTGGGTGCTGCCCGGGGCCGGAGGCCCCTGGTGAATGCAGCCTCAGCCCGCCCGACAAATGGCGCTGGACATGCGGCCGAGGTCGACGTGCCGCCGACTCACCAAGGCAATTCCAGCTCTGGACATGACGGAAGCGTGGCACGCCGCTCTCCGGCCAGTCCACCGTCATCCAGAATTTGGACACCTCTGTCCCGCATCCCGAGACAGTGTGGCGGCGGTCACTCCCCTGCCGGGCTCCCGGACGTGAGCGGACCCGCGCCGGGCCAGGGGCCGGGGGCGGATATCTCGGGCTCCTCGTCGACGGTGGTGTCATACAGCCGGAACCCGCGCCGCTGGTAGTTGGCCATCGCGTACGGGCCGTCCTTGCTGCAGGTGTGCACCCACACCCGCTTGGTCGGCGCCCGCCCCGGCCACCGTTCGGCCAGGTCCCAGGCCCGCTCGATCCCGTACGCGAGCAGATACCCGCCGACCCGTCGCCCCCGGAACGCCGGCAGCAGCCCGAAGTAGCTGATCTCCACGGAGCCGTCCGCCTCCGCATTCAGCTCGATGAATCCGGCGGGCGTACCGCGCTCGTAGGCCACCCAGGTCTCCACCCCCGGCCGCCCGAGGAACTCCGCCCACTGTGCGTACGGCCAGGCCAGCCGGTCGGTCCAGGTGATGTCGCCCCCGACCGCCGTATAGAGGAAGCGGCTGAATTCGGGCGACGGCACCTCGGCACGGACGATACGGACGCCCTGCTCGGCCGGCGGCGCCTGGGCGGGGGCCAGGTCGGCGGGCGAGGTCTGTTCGAGGTACCAGGTGGTGACCGAGATGCTCATGGGGGCCAGCACATCACACCGGGGCCGGGGGTGGGGCGGGTTCGGGCCCGGGGCGACGCGGGGAACGGGAAGGCGCAGGGCGGGCAGCAGGTGAAGGCATCGGATGGGCGGCAGCGGATCGTCCCGGATGGTGAGACACCGGTTCACTTCGTGGGGCGTGGCCCGTCTTGCCGGGGCTTCCCGGCTCAGGGCTCCCGGCTGCGGGCTGCGGGCTGCGGGCTGCGGGCTGCGGCGGCCCGGTGGTACTAGCGGCCCGGCGGCCTGGTGGGGCTACCGTCCCGGCGGGGCTACCGGCTCGCCGCGTCCCCCTCCCCGATCCCCGTCATCCGGGTCATCCGGGCGAAGACCACCACATTGCCCGCGTAGCCCGAGCCCGACGTGTAGGCACCGCCGCAGGTCAGGACACGCAGCTCAGGACGGCCCCTGGTTCCGTAGACCTTCCGGGAGGGAAACTTCCGCTTGTCGAAGACCTGGATGCCGTAGACCTCGAAAACCGCGGTCCGCCCGTCCTCGCGGGTCACCCGGATCGTCCGGCCCTTCTCCAGCGCGCCCAGCCCGTAGAAGACCGCGGGCCCGCTCCGGCTGTCGACATGGCCGACGATGACGGCGGTGCCGTTCTCCCCCGGGGTCGGAGCATCCGCGTACCAGCCCGCCAGCCCGGGTTCCTCGGCCGGCGGAGCCGCGATCCTGCCGTCCCCGTTGAGGCCCAGCGGCAGCAGCGGAGCCGCCACGTCGAGCGACGGAATGGCCACCAGGGCGGGGGCGGAACGGGGCAGCGGCGGCGGTGCGGGACCGTCCGGCGGGAGGTCCCCGGGAAAGAGCGCCGCTCCGGCCCCCGGCTGCGGCGGCCCGTCCGCCTCACCGGTAAGCCCCTGACGCACCATGCCGAGCCCGACGAGTCCGACCAGAGCCAGCACACCCCACCGGGGCCGGCGCGGGACCGCCGGCTCCTGGGGCACCGCGTCCGGCGGTCCTGGCGGGCTCATCACTCACCTCCCGCGGCCGCACGCCCGGGAACGCACGGCCCGCAGTCGGCACGCTAGGCCCGCCCCGGCCGGGCGGCGACAGCAGTCGGCCGGACGGGTGGCGGGGCGGAGGGGCCCGTGGAGCCCACCGGCTCATCACGGGGTGTTGACAGAGGGAAACACCCGTGGCTGCTTAGAAGTGGTCGGGCAGCCAGGGCTCGAACTGTGCCGTGCTGAGGACGAGGGCCGCGAGCGCCTTCTCCGATCCGGCGTGGACTCCGGCCATGCGGGCCGAGATGGTGGACCGGTAGCCGCCGGCGTACCAGACCGCGAGCTGGCCCCGTGTGAAGGTCACCTGTCCCTCGACGTGGGTGGGGACGATCTCGGCCGTTCCGGCCTTGATATGAAGCATCCACCGGCACCACTCTCCGGTCTCGTTCTCGATCTCCACTGGTACGGCAGCGGTGAGGTCGTTGGGCCAGCCGCGGAGCCGGATGGCCGCGGGGATGTCGAGGATGCGGAGCATCCAGGGGTGCCAGGCTTCAGCGGTGGTGCGGTGATGGCGCAGGCCGTGGAGGAGGGTGGGGTAAGGGGGGAGGGCGCCGCGCCGGAAGGCGATGATGCGGGCGCGGGTGTTGTGGCGGCCGAGGAAGGCGAGCATGGCGGCGGCTGTGGGCTGACTGGTGGCCCAGAAGTCGTGGACGGCCAGGTTCATGCCGTGGCGCTCGTGTCGTTTGGTGGTGAGGCTGAGGAGGCCGGAGGTGCGGTGGCCGGGCCGGGCGAAGCAGTAGGTGGTGAGGTTGGTCTTGTCGTGCTTCCACCTGTTCCACCAGGGGGGCCGGTGGACGGGGCCGTTCCACTGGCGGGCGAGGTCGCGTTGGAGGGCTTCGGCTTCCTCGGTCAGTCCGTGCTCGACCTCGAAGTCTGTGTCGGTGAAGGAGCGCTTGAGTTCGTCGGTGGCCACCGCCCAGGCTAGGACGCCGGTCGGGGCTTCCCATCCGAGGCGGCGGGCGTAGCCGGTGGAGGAGGTGGTGATCGTAGAGATCACCGCTCCGCGCTCTGTCAGGGGGCGCAGCCGTTCGGCGGCCATGTCGGCCGCCAGGTGGTCGCCGCGTTCCTCGGGCGCCACGCATCCGTCGCCGAGGCAGGCGCTGGGGACGGGAGCGCCGCCGAAGAACTGATCGACGAGGAGGCCGAGGCCGCCGGCGACGACCCGGCCGCTGCGAACGACGACCTGGAGGTCAGCGTGCTCGCGCAGGTGAGTGATGTCCCGGATCGGGTGGCCGTAGGCGCGGGTGGCGAGCTGGTCATATTGCTCCCACAGCCCGTCATCGGCTGGGGCGAAGGTCAGCTGCTGGTTCATGGTCCGCCTTCAATAGTCGGTGGCGTCGCGGGCGGCCTCGGCGTCCAGGGGGACGAGGAAGGTGCGGTTGAAGACCAGGACGCTGGTGCCCGCCTGGTTGTGGGCGGTGGTGTGGCAGGTGATGACCCCGGTGTCGGGACGGCTCTGGGAGGCTCGACGGGTGAGGACCTTCGTCTCGGCGTACAGGGTGTCGCCGATGTGGACGGACGCGGTGAAACGGACCTGGTCGACGGCTAGGTTGGCGGTGGTCAGGCCGCTGATGCTGCGGACGGTCATGCCGGCCACGAGGTTGAGGGTGACGCCGGAGCAGACCAGGATGCGGCCCCACTGGGTCTGGCTGCTGTAGTGGGCATCGGTGTGGATGGGGGCAACGTTGCCGCTCAGGGCCGCTCCCAACAGGCTGTCGACTTCAGTGACGGTTCGGCCGGGCCGGTGCTCGATGACCAGGCCGGGAGCGAGGTCGGGGTAGGAGAGGCCGACGCTCTCACGGATCCGGTCCTCGCCGATCTGGCGGTAGCCGTGCGGCAGTCCGGGGCTCATGCCGTACGGTCCGCTTCGGCGATGAGCGCGCGGGCGGTGTCGAAGAAGGGAGTGCCGCGCATCTGCCCGTTCACGGTGGTCACCGTTCCGCCGCTGGCGTCGGCGGCTGCGACGAGGGCGCGGGCCTGGGCGATTTCCTCGGTGGTGGGTGTGAAGACGTCGTTGATCACCTGAACGTGGCGGGGGTGGACACAGCCCTTGCCGTAGAAGCCGAGTTCCTTTGCCCGCTCGGCGTCACGGCGCAGGATGCCGGGGTCGTCGAGTTCCCAGGTGGGCGCGTCAACCACGGGGATGTTCGCAGCGCTGGCTGCGTTGATGAGGGCCGAGCGGGCGTAGTGGAGGGCGTCCCAGCCCAGGCCGCAGCGGACGGAGGCGGCGTAGTCGGCGGAGCCGAAGACGACGCCGCCGAGCCGGGGCGCGCGCATGATCACGGGGAGGGTGTCGAAAGCCCGGGGGCTTTCGATCAGCGCCCAGATGTCGGGGGTGTAGCCGTCAGTGTCGAGCGTGGCGGCGACGAGCTCGATGTCGCGGGGGGATTCCACCCTGGGGACCACAATGAGGTCGGGCCGGGCAGAGTAGGCGGCGAGGGCGATGAGGTCCTTGACACCGTCGAGCGTCGTGAGGCTGTTCATCCGGATGCCGAGGGTGCACGGCGGGTCGGGAGGGCGAAGAACGCTTCGGAGGCGGCGCGGGCGGTCTGCTTGTCGGGGAGGGCGACGGAATCCTCGATGTCGACGACGGCGACCGCGGCGCCGGACTTCTGCGCGCCGGCGAAGCGGTGCCCGTGCAGGCCGGGGGTGATGATCCAGGCCCGTCCGGGTCGGCGGCTGGTGCTGGTCATGGGGTGGTCACCTTCCGCTGCGCTTGGTGGTGATGAGGAGGTCGAGCTGGCCGAGGTTGGCGGCGTCCTTGATGTCGCTGTCGCTGATGTCGATGCCGCAGCGGTCGGTCAGGAGGACGGCCAGTTCGACGATGGCGAGGGAGTCGAATCCGGCGTGGTCGAGACTGGCGTCGTCGGTGAGCCGGTCGGCGGGCAGCTTGAGGTCGTGGGTCAGGATGCGGGTGAGGTCACCGGTCATGTCCGGCTCCTTCCGGAAGGCGGGTCAGAGAGAGGTCGGGCCAGGTGAGGGTGGTGGCGCCCCAGGTCAGTCCCGCGCCGAACGCGGTGAGCAGGGTGCGGTGACCAGGCTTGAGGCGGCCGTCGGCGGCGGAGCGGGCCAGGAGCAGGGGGATGGAAGCGGCGCCCGTGTTGCCGGTCTCGGCAATGTTGCTGAGCTGGCGGTCGTCGGAGAAACCGAGCCGGCGGGCGACAAAGGCAGTGATGCGGCTGTTGGCCTGATGCGGGACCAGGCGGTCGACATCAACGAGCTCCCACCCGGAGGCGGTTGCAGCCTGGCGGGAGGTGGAGGCCATGCGGTCGACCGCGTGCCGGAAGACATCGGCTCCGTCCACGTGCAGGGCGCCGGGCCGGGCGGCCCGGATCAGGTCGGCGCCGGTGCCGTCACTGCCCAGCACCACCGGCCCGAGCGCCCCGGCCTCGTCCGCGCTGCCGCGGCGCAGCACCACGGCTCCGGCGCCGTCGCCGAACAGCGGGACAGTCGTGCGGTCCTCGGGGTCGGGAAGGGTGGCGAGGCGGTCGGCGCCGACGACCAGGACGGTCCGCGCGGTGCCGGCGGCAAGGAACCCTGCCGCGGTGGCGAGGCCGTAAAGGAAGCCGGTGCAGCCGGCCGCGAGGTCGAAGGCAGGAATGCCGGTCAGCCCGAGCCGTGTCGCCACGGCGGGTGCGGTGGCCGGACAGCAGCGGTCCGGGGTGGTCGTCGCCACCACCACGGCCTCCACCGGGCCCGGTTCGCCGTCGGCGAGAGCCTGAACGGCGGCCCGTACGGCGAGATCGGTCGTGGACAGATCCGTCCCGGCGACGTGGCGCTGGTTGATGCCGGTCCGTGAGCGGATCCATTCGTCGGTGGTGTCCAGACGTGCGGTCAGGTCGGCGTTCGCGACGATGTGCGGGGGCAGGGCTGCGCCGACTCCGCAGACCACGGCCGCCCTCCCGGCAACTGCGGATGCGGTGGTCATCGGGCGGCCGCCTTGAGCTGCCGGGCGACGTCGCCGATCAGGTCCTCCTGCCCGGCGACAACTTGTCGTTCGCCAAGGGCAAGGAACAGGTCGATGGGATCGACGCCTTCGGCGCGGGCGCTCTGAAGGACTGGCCGCTTGAAGCCGGAGAACACTCCGGCGAGCCCGCTGGCCACGGCGATCGAGTCGATTGACGGAGGGGCTTTCATCAGACGCTCGGTGGCGACATCGGCGGCGGCCAGAATCTTGCGCAGACTGATCCCGGTGGCCACGTCGCGGCGTTCGAGAACGGCAACCAGAACTTCCATCTGGGTGTTGCCCGCCCCGGCACCGAACCCGCGGGCGGTCGCGTCGAGGACCGAGGCCCCCGCGTCCACGGCGGCAAGGCTGTTCGCCACGGCCAGGCCCAGGTTGTTGTGGCCGTGGAAGATCACCGGTACGTCGACGGCGGCTGCGATGGCGCGCACCCGCTCGGTGACTTCGGTGGGGAGGTAGCGGCCGGCGGAGTCCATGATGCCGACGGCCTGCGCGCCGAACTCCGCCATCAGGGCACACTGTTCGGCAAGCTTGCCGGGGCTGGCCATGTGGCTCATGAGCAGGACGCCCTGGGCTTCGGCGCCGAGGTCGCGGGTGACGCCGAGGTGGCGTTCGGTGACGTCGGCCTCGGTGCAGTGCGCGGCGATCCGTACGACGTCAGCGCCGTGGTGGACGGCGGCCGCCAGGTCGTCGGAGGTGCCCCAGCCGGGGGCCATGAACACGCCCATACGCGACGAGGTGAGGGCCTCGCGGACGGTGGTGAGCATCGTGGCGTCGTCGAGGCGGGCGCGGCCGATCTGGAGGCTGGAGGCGCCCAGGCCGTTGCCATGGCCGACCTCCACCACCGGTACACCGGCGGCGTTCGCGGCGGTGGCGTAGACGCGGAGCTGGTCGGCGTCGAGTTGGTGGCTGACCGCGTGGTGGCCGTCGCGCAGGGTCGGGTCGTGCAGGAGGATCTGCGGCCGCTGGTCGGGGGTTGTGTCCATGGGCGGGATTCCTTTCATCGGGAGGCGGCGGCCGACTGCTCAGCGAGCAGGACGGCGGCGGCGTTGATGATGTCCACGCTCCCGGCGTGGCGGGGCAGGCGGCCTCCGGAGGCGGTCACCTCCACCGCGACCGAGATCCGGCCCGGCTCCACGGCGAGCGAGGTCACCTTGAACCCGGGCGCGTACGCGCGCACGGCCTGGGCAGCTTTCGCGATGTTCGTGCGGACCGAAGCGGGGCGGATACCGTACGCGAGGACGGTCATGGCCACCCGGAACGGCGGAGCAGGCCGGGCGGGGCTGAGGTTGACCATCACTTTCGTGTCCCTGGTGCCGGTGAAGGTCCGGATCGCGGCGGAGGTAGTGGCGATGTACTGGTCGAGGTTCAGGCGAGTGGCCCGGCCCGCGCTCGCGCTCGCCCCGGTGGAGACCACCTCGATGTAGGTGGGGGTACAGGACTTCGCGATGGCGTACAGGACCGGAACGGCCGCCTGCCCGCCGCAGCTGATGAGGTTCAAGTGCCGGTAAGCCGCCACCCGGCGGCCGTTGACTCCCGGGACGGTGACCGTGCCCAGCCCCGTGGGGGTCAGGTCGATCAGGGTGGTGCCGGTCGGGCGCAGCGCCTCCCAGTGATCGGCGTGGCTGTCGGCGCTGGTGGCGTCGAAGACCACATCGATGGGCCCGGCCTCCACCACGGCACCGATCCCGCCGGCGGAGGTCGGGTGGCCCATGCCGGCCGCCCGGCGTAGCCCCAGGCTGTCCCGGTCGCGGCCTGCCACCAAAGCCAGCTCCAGCTTCGCCGACCGGCGGATCTTGTCGACGAGGTCCATCCCGATCAGGCCCGCGCCGAGTACGGCGACACACAGACGCTGTTCATCAGCAGCCATCGGCCGCTCCTTCATTCAAGGGGAGGGGTAGTGCATGAGGAGGCGGCGCCGGCCAGGCGCCGCGGGTCAGCGGACGTGCAGCTCGACCGGGGGCAGATGCGGCGAACGCGCGTACACCGTGCTCCGGGCCTCCAGAGGGAGGCTGGCGTGCACGGCCCCGGCCAGAACCAGCTGCCCCGCGCGCAGACCGGTGCCGAAGCGGTGCAGCCGTCCAGCGAGCCACACCAGGGCACGGAGCGGGTCGTCGAGGATGGCGCGGCCCTCCCCGGTGGCCACTGCGGTGCCGTTGACACTGACGACCAGAGGCTCGGCGGCCAGGTCCATATCCGTGCTGAACGGCACCACGGGGCCGGTGACGACCCGTGCGCAGGAGGCATTGTCGGCGATGCTGTCCGCGACCGTGATCCGCCAGCCGGTGAAACGGGTGTCGATCACTTCCAGGGCGAGGAACACCTCCTTCACCGCCGCCCGTGCCTCGTCCAGACCCACGTTCGGGCCCGACAGGTCGCAGCCGAGCCGGAACGCGATCTCGGCCTCCACTCGCGGCCGCATCAGCACGGACCGAACCAGGACGTCGCCGGTGGACAGCACCATGTCGTCCAACAGGACACCCGAATCCGGCTCGTAGACGCCCATCTGCTCCTGCATGGCTTTGGAGGTCACACCCGCCTTGTGGCCGACGACGCGGGCGCCGCCCGCGATCCGCCGGTCCACCGCCGCGGCCTGCACCCGGTAGGCGGTATCCAACAGCAGGTCCGGCCGTCGGACGGTCAGCGCTTCGATCGGGACGCGCTCGTACTCCGCCGCCAGCAGTGCCGAGGCCGTAGCGGCGATCCAGCGGTCATCCAGCTCGTCCATGACGATCCTCCTCGGGACATGGGGCATCACTTGCGGTTCGCAGGCGTGGGCACGGGAGCAGAACCGGGGCGGCGCTGATGCCTGCCGCCAGGGCCCGGGCCTGATGAAGAGTCAACCGGCGTGCGCTTCACGGCGGTACGGTGACGGGCAGGCCAAGCGGTATATCGCGTATATGCGAGGCAGGTGCCATGACCACGCGCACGCCGAATCTCCAACTCAGCGCCCTTGTCGCCGAATCCGGCCTCACCTACGAGGCGCTCGCCAAGGCGGTCTGCGCGGTCGCCGCCGAATGCGGCGCACACTTACGCACGAACAAGTCCAACATCGAGCACTGGTGTCGCGGCTCCGTGCCCCGCGGAAACACCCCCAGGTATCTCGCGGTCGCGCTATCCCGGCGCCTGGGCCGCCTCGTCACCCCCGCCGACCTCGGTCTGCCCTCCCCAGCGGACGCGGAGAATGACACCATCGGGCTGTCCCTTGGGAGCGACCCGCTGGACGCCCTACTGCCGATGTGGAGGTACGAGTTGGACCGCCGCCGCTTCCTGACGGCCTCCGCCTACTCCGTGGCAGCCGCAGCCTTACCCCTAAGCCACGTCCATGACATTGCCTCCCGCGCCGAGGCCGCCCGTACCGGCTACACCGTCGGCATGGCCGAAGTCGCCGCCGTCCGCGAAATGATCCAGGCGTTCTCCGAGATGGACGAACGCCACGGTGGACAACACGGCCGCAGCGCCCTGGTCACCTACCTCCGCGACGACGTCGCCCCGCTGTGCCGGGCCCGGTTCCGTACCGCCGAAGTCCGCCAGCAGATGCTTTCCGCCGCCAGCAGAGGCGTCCACCTGCTGGGCTGGAAGAGCTACGACGCAGGTCAGCAGGGACTCGCCCAGCGCTACTACCTCCAGTCCTACGCCCTGGCCGCCGAATCCGGCTTGCGCGGGCACGACGGATTCGTCATGCGCACGATGGCTATGCAGGGCCTCAGGCTCCACCGACCCGAGCACTGCCTGGGCTTGGCCGAGACCGGACTGAACCGGGCCAAGGGGTGGGTGGATGCCCAGACTGAAGCCCTCTTCCGCGTTGTTCACGCCCACACCCTGGCCAAGAGCGGCAAGCGCCGCGCGGCCCTCGCCGAAGCCGAACATGCCAGGGCCCTGCTGAGCGGTGCCCCCGGTGACGAGGTGCCGTTCTGGGCGCTGGCCTGGGGTCCACCGGCCGCTTCGGTGTACTCCCGCACCGCCAAGGTCCACGAGAGCCTGGGAGATCACCGGGCCGCCGCCGAGCAGTACGCGCTGGCCGCCACGGCCCGCCCCGCGGAAACCTACGCACGCATCGTGGCCCTGGACTTGGTCGCGGGCGCGGAGATGCACCTCAAGCGCGGCAGCGTTGAGCAGGCGTGCACCACCTGGCACCGGGCCATCGACCACATGGGTGGTGTCCGCTCCGTCCGCACCCGAAAGGCGGTCTCCAGCATGCGCAGCGACCTCGCACGCTTCCGGGCTCGTGGCCTGCGGTGCGTGGCCGAGCTCGACGAACGGGGACGCGACTTCCTCGCCGGCATCTGACCTCAGCCGCACCCGGAGAAGCGGCGGATGATCGGCTCCAGGTAGTCCGCGTGCGGACCGGCCAGACCAGCCAGTTCGTCCGGTGAGCGCACCAGGGCGATGTCGTCGAGTTCAGGTTCGCGGCCCTGGACGCGCTCGGCTGCCGCAGCAGCGGTGAAGTCCGCGTGCAGCTTTGCCTCGGGAAGGGCCGGGGCGAGGTAGGTCAGGCCGATACTGCCGTTCTCGCCGCGGGTGACGACCCACAGCTTCAGGTCCTCGGCGGCCGCGCCTACCCCCAACTCCTCAGCGAGCTCTCGCGCGGCCTGGCCGACGAGTGCCGACTCGTCCAGCACCGCCCCGTTCGGGGGAGGCTCCACAGATCCCCCTGGCAGCTGCCAGCGGCCCGGGGCTGCCGTAGAGGGGGACATTCTCGCCGCCAGCACACGGCCGTCGTCTGTCGGCTGGACGACGTTTACGAACAACGAGGGCAGCGCGGTGGAGCCGGGAACACGACGCAAAGCGTAGTGCCGGTAAGTCACACGCACCCAGGAAAGGCGCAGGACGCGCGGGCCGGTCCGCTCCAGTCTCCCACACGCCACCACAGGCCCGTCGAAGAGGGTGGGGTTGGCCCGGACTGCCATGTCCCACACCCGGTCTCGGGCCTTAGCGTCCTGGCGCTGCAGCGGCGGCTCCGCAGCTTCGGTCAGCAGGAGCCGTTCAACGTCGAAGAGGTCAATGCCCACGGGGGGCAGCGTCTCGGTCACCGGCCCATCGTAGAACCGCGCTGGGTGGGCGACCTCGAAGCGTTCGGCAGTCCGGCGCAGGGGCCAGCCGTCCTCGACCACACAGCGGGCCAGACGCAGCCGTCCGGTCTCGGCCAGGGGCGCATTTACGGTGGGCACGAGGGCTTTCTCGTCGAGCCGTCCCGGCCGCTGCCTAGGAACGCCGCCCGCCCCCTCCCGCCCCGGCCTCCTACTCCCCGCCGAACACCGCCTCCGCCAGCCGCTCGACCTGGTCCGGATCCGGGGACCAGCAATACAGCATCACCTCGTCCGCGCCGATCGCCCGGAACGCGGCGATCGCCGTACGGATCTGCTCCCCGGTGGTGAGCAGACCGTCCACCACGTGGTCGGTGTAGCTGTGCGGCGCGTAGTAGGCGCGCAGTTCCGCGCGGGCGCGGTCGAGGGTCGGTTCCGGGCCGAGCGCGGCATTGACCTGGGCCAGCAGCCGCGGCCTGCCCGTACGGCCGGCCCGGTCCCAGGCGTCCTCCACCTGACGGAACAGACCGTCCATATGCCGGGGCGGCAGTGCGGCGCCGAGGAAACCATCGCCCCACCGGGCCACGCGCTCCAGCGCGGCGGGCACAAAACCGCCGAACAGCACCTCGGGCCCGCCGGCCCGCGCCGGGGCGGGGCCGACCGGGCCGACCTCCGCGGAGAGCGGCTCTCCGGCCCAGAGGCGCCGCACCGTCGCCATCTGCGCGTCCAGCCGCCGGCCACGGGTGCGCAGGTCGACGCCGGTGGCGAGATAGTCATCGTCGCGTCCGCCGATGCCGATACCGAGGGTGAAGCGGGAGCCGGACAGCAGATCAAGTGTGGCGGCCTGCTTGGCGAGCAGCGCCGTACGGTGCAGCGGGGCGAGCAGCACCTCGGTCTGCAGCCGGATCCGGGAGGTGGCGCCGGCCAGAGTGGCCAGCGTGACCAGCGGCTCGGGGTTGCCGAAGACCAGCCGGTCGAGGAGCGCGAGGGTGGAGAAGGGGGTGGCGTCGGCGCGCCGAGCCCAGCTCAGCAGCTGTGCGGGGTCGCCGATGGGAAGGCCAAGACCTACGGACATGGGGTGTCCTCCAGAAGGGCATGCGGGCAGAAAACGCATGCGGGCATGCGTGATCACGGATTGTCGTGTCGCCCACTCATTCGGCTCCGCACCTGCTTGCGCGCGAGCTGCTCCCGTTCTGCGACGGCCTTCTGGAGAGCTGATTCAGAGCACGGCCACCGTACGAGAGGTCCGCACGGCACCGCATCCGGTTTTCCGGCCCGGCCCGCCCGCTGCTACTGAGGGGGCCGCCCGCGCCCTCACCCCCGCCGCGCCGCCGCCACCGCGGGTGCCAGTGACTGTGGCAGCAGATGGACCGGCTGTGGCGGCAGCCGGAGCTCTACCTCCACCCCTTCGGCGAAGCGGTAGGGGCGGTGGGCCAGCACACTTGCGAGATGGCGGCGCAGGCGGGACAGCTCGGCGCGTACCGTGACCGTGCGGCTGTCGTCACCGAACAGGTCGCGGGCGAGTTCGGCGGCGCTGCGTCCCTGCGGGTGCGCGGCGAGGACGAACAGCAACTCGGCGTGGCGCGGGGTCAGTTCGTGCGACCAGGTGCCGGCCGGTCCGGTGACGGTGACCGTTGAACCGTCCCGGGCGCTGACGTCCAGTACTACCCGGCTCGGAGCGATGTCCCGCTCCTGCCGGCCGATACGGATCAGCCAGCCGCCGGGCAGCGGCTCCAGGGTGCACATGCCGTAGCGCGGCAGCCACAGGGGCCCGGCCTCGGGGGACTTGGGCAGTGCTACCCGGTCCGGCGGGGTCAGTCCCGTTACGCCCACGACCCAGCCGTTGGGGTCGACGGCCAGCGCCCGGCCGCCGATTCGCGCCAGCAGCGGCGCCGCGCTCGACCGCAGTCGTTCCAGGGAGAGGTGGTGGCGGGTGCGCAGCTCGGCCTCGGCGAGCCGGGCGACAGCGGACACCAGTGAGAGCGTGGTGGGGTGGAAGCCGGGCGCCGGACCGCTGACGTCCACCGTGCCCAACAGCCGCCCGTCGCGCGGGTCGTGGAGCGGCGCGGCGGCACAGGTCCATCCGTGGTGGCTGCGGACGAAGTGCTCCGCGGAGTGCACCAGCACCGGCCGGCGGGCCACCAGGGCCGTGCCGATGCCGTTGGTGCCGACGACGCCCTCCGTCCAGTCGGCGCCCTTGTCGAAGCCGAGCCGGTCGGCCATCCGGCGGACCGGCGCGCTGCCCTCCCGCCACAGCACCCGGCCCTCGGCATCGGTGACGACCATGATCTGCTGGGCCGCGTCGGCCGCCGCCAGCAGCCCCTCGTTGAGCACCGGCAGCACCGGGGCCAGCCGGGAGATCTGCCGTCGGTACTCCAACTCCGCGACGGGCAAAGGCTTTTGCGGCCGGTCCCGGTCCGGGTCCACGCCGGAGACCCGCACCCGGCGCCAGGACTCACCGATGACCGCGCGGGGCGCGTCGGACGGCGCGTCGGACGCGATCTCGCCCGCCAGCACGGCCTCCCGGACCGCGGCGAGGCGGTGTGTGGTCACGCGGATGTCCTGGGCCGACCCGATGGCACTGTCGATCGGTCTGTCGCTCACGATGCTCTCCGTTGTGCACTGTCCCGGACCGTGCCCCCGTGCCCCCGTGCCGTCACCAGGCAGTCCTGGCAGGGCCATTGTTCAGGTCCGGACCGCAGCACTGCAACGGAATGCAACCGTTGTGGCCTATGAGGTCTGGCGGGGAATCTGGGCTCAGCGGCCGATGGTGCCCCACCACCCAGGTTCGCCGGTCACCCGTCGGAGAACCGCCGGTCGCGGCCGGGGACACCATCGGCCGCCGGGCGTGATGTCGGCAGTGCGGAGGAGGGGGCGCACCATGAGGGCCGCTGCCCCGCGTGTCGTGGTGATCGGAGCGGACGAGGGCGTACGCATCGCGCGTGCGGCCCGGCTCGCGGACCACTACGGGATCGCCCGGCTGCCCGCGGTCGACCTGCTGATCCGGAGTCAGCGGCTGCCCGCCGAGGGCTATGTCGTCGACGGTGCTCCGCAGCTCCTCGACCGGGCGGCCGGCACCGGCGGTCTGCTGCCCGCGCTGGCCTTCGCCGATCTCGTGGTCCTGCTGCGCGGCGCGGAGCGGAGCGGCGCGGACGAGTCCTGCCGGGTGCTGCGGTACTACGAGGCGCGCGGTGTGCTGGCCGCCTTTCCGCCGCACGCACCGGACGGCGACATCGTCGTGGCCATCGACGCCGCGCTGCGCGGTCGCACCCCGGGCCCGCCGGAGCGCCCCGGCCACCCCTGAGACCGGGGAGCGGTGCCGGGTCGGCGCGGCACCGCTCCCTGACCGGCACGGCTGCCCGGCCGGTACGGCGCGCTGACCGGCACGGGTCCAGGACCGGCGGGGTCCCGGACCCGTACGGCGCGCTGACCGGCGCGCCCCTGACTGGCGCGGCGGCGGTACCCCCCTGTCCCCGTTGCCCCGCGCGGTCAACGGCCCGCAGGCGACGGGGAGCCGCCGCCGCGCCGCCGAACCGGCCGGGCCGAGCCGTGGCGGCCTGGCACCTGCGGCCGCCCCCTAGAAGACCTGCCCGGCCCTCAGCCGTCGACCACCGGCCGCGCCCGCTCCACCACCGCCGCCAGGTCCAGCGTGTGCGGCAGCGTGCCGAACGCCGCGCCCGCGTCGCCGCCGAGCCGGGAGGCGCAGAACGCGTCCGCGACCTCGGACGGCGCGTAGCGCACCAGCAGCGACCCCTGGAGCACCAGCGCCATCCGCTCCACCAGTCGCCGGGCCCGCGCCTCGATGCCCTCCAGGTCGGCGAGTTCGGTGAGCATCCCCCTGATCGCCCGGTCCAGCCGGTGATCCGCGCCCCGCGCCGCCCCGACCTCGGTCAGGAACGCGTTCAGCGCCTCGGGTTCGCGCTGCAGGGCCCGCAGCACGTCCAGCGCCTGGACATTGCCGGCGCCCTCCCAGATCGAGTTGAGCGGCGCCTCCCGCAACAGCCGCGGCAGCCCCGACTCCTCCACATAGCCGTTGCCGCCCAGGCACTCCAGCGCCTCGGCCACCATCGGGGTGCACCGCTTGGTCACCCAGTACTTCGCCGCCGGGATCGCCAGCCGCAGAAAGTGCCGGTCCTGCTCGGTACCGCCGTCGTACGCCGCCGCCAGGCGCAGCGCGAGCGTGGTCGCCGCCTCCGACTCCAGCGCCAGATCGGCCAGCACATTGCGCATCAGCGGCTTGTCGATCAGCGGGCCGCCGAACGCCTCCCGGTAGGCGCTGTGGTGAATCGCCTGGGCCACCGCCTGCCGCATCACCGCCGCGGACGCGCTGACACAGTCCAGCCGGGTCGCCGCGACCATCTCGATGATCGTCGCCACCCCGCGCCCCTCCTCGCCGACCCGGCGCGCCCAGGTACGCCCGTCGAACTCGACCTCCGCCGAGGCGTTCGAACGGTTGCCGAGCTTGTCCTTCAGCCGCTGGATACGGAACGCGTTACGGCTGCCGTCCGGCAGCACCCGGGGCAGCAGAAAACAGGTGAGCCCGCCAGGCGCCTGGGCCAGCACCAGAAAGGCGTCCGACATCGGCGCCGAACAGAACCACTTGTGGCCGGTCAGGACGTACTCCCCGGCTGCGGCCAGCGGCTCGGCGCGGGTGGTGTTGGTCCGTACGTCGCTGCCGCCCTGCTTCTCCGTCATGGCCATACCGGCCAGCGCGCCGCCCTTCTGGGCGACCGGCCGCAGCTCGTGCTCGTATACCCGGGAGGTCAGCAGCGGCTCCCACTCGGCGGCCAGCTCCGGCTCGGCGCGCAGCGCGGGCACCGCCGCATGGGTCATCGACAGCGGGCAGCCGTGCCCCGCCTCGGCCTGCGTCCACACGATGAAGCCGGCGGTGCGGCGGACATGGCCGTCCGGCCGGGTCCAGGCGCCGGTCAGACCGGAGGTGACGGCGTGGCCGAGCAGCCGGTGCCAGGCCGGGTGGAACTCCACCTCGTCGATGCGGTGGCCGAAGCGGTCATGGGTGCGCAGCACCGGTGGATGCCGGTCGGCCTGTGCGGCCCAGATCTGGGCGTGCGCGGAGCCGGCCGCCTTGCCCAGCGTGCCCAGCTCGCCGCGTACCTCGTCGAGCCGCTCGGCGGCGATGTACCGGGTGATGCCCTCGGTGAGGGCGGGGTCGTTCGCGAAGATGTCGTAGCCGACCAGCGGCGGGGGCTGGTTCGTGACCGTGTGAGTGGTGGCTGCCATGCCGGATACGGTAAGGAGGTGCAGCCGGAGAACGAACCAACCGAGCGGCCCGCGGGCCGTCTGACCAAGGCCCGCGCCCTCTACCGCAACGTTTCCAAGCGCCGGCTGGCCTGGCTCCTCCTCAAGGACACCGTCAACTCCTGCATGAAGTACCGGGTCACCGGTCTGGCCGCCGAGGCCGCGTTCTGGAGCCTGCTGTCCCTGCCGCCACTGATCCTCGGCCTCCTGGGCGTGCTCGGCTATACGGACGCCTGGATCGGCCACGACACCATCGAGGGCGTCCGGCAGCGCATCCTCGACGGCGCCGGCACCGTGCTGTCCGACAAGGGCGTCAACGAGATCGCCCGGCCGCTGCTCAACGATGTCTTCACCGGCCGCCGCCCGGATGTCATCTCCTTCGGCTTCGCCATCGCCCTGTGGTCCGGCTCCCGGGCGATGAATGTCTTTGTCGACACCATCACCATCATGTACGGGCTCGACGGGCGGCGCGGCATCGTCAAGACCCGGCTGCTGGCGTTCCTGCTGTACCTCGCCGCGCTCCTGGTCGGCGCCGTCGCACTGCCGCTGATGGTCGCCGGCCCCGACACCGTCGTCAGCTGGCTCCCGGCCAGCGAGCACGTCATCCGGGCGCTGTACTGGCCGGTCGTCCTGCTCCTGTCGGTCGCCTTCCTCACCACCCTCTACCACGCCTCCGTACCGGTCCGTTCCCCCTGGCCGGAGGACATCCCCGGCGCGGTCGTCGCCCTCGGCATGTGGCTGCTCGGCAGCTTTCTGCTGCGGCTCTACCTCACCTCAACGGTCGAGGGCCCAACGATCTACGGCTCCTTGGCCGCCCCGGTCGCCGTCCTCCTGTGGATCGGCGTATCCGCCTTCGCGGTCCTGGTAGGCGCCGCAATGAACGCCTCACTCGACCGGGTGTGGCCCTCGGTCGCCACGGCCGCGGCCCGGGAGGAACTCGCGGGGCGGGTGCGGGCTAAGGGTGGGGCGGCGGATGGTGGCCATGGCGAGGGTGCTGGGGGCGATGGCGGTGGCGACGGTGGAGACCATGGTGGGGGTGAGGGGCGGGGCGGCGACGGCCCCCGCGGCGACGGCCCCCGCGGCGACTGAGCCGACAGGGGCCGAACGAGCCGGACGAAACCGCACTGGAGCACTACGAGAGGGTCGCGGCATGCTCCCGTAGGAAGGCTCCGGCATGAGCGGCGGCCTCTTCCTTCGTCGCGTACCAGGTGCCGTCCCCGGCGGCGCCGCACGTTTCGTCCGCGCCTTCGCCAGCCCAGGCCCAGCGGCCGGACGACGGGTCCTGCACCAGTTCGGCCGTGCCGCCGAAGAGTTCGAGCACCCCGCCCGTCTTCGCCGCCGCGGCTGCGGGACGGGGTACTGCGTCGGGCCACTTCTTGCGCGCACCCTGGCGGGTGATGCCCCAGACCGCACCCATCTGCTCGTAGTTAGCGCCGTAGGAGCCAGCTGTCGCCGCTGCGCGCGCCGTCAGTTGCTTGACCTCCGTATCCACCACCTTCCAGGCGGCGAGGACGGACAGAGTCACATCAACCGGGTCCGCCTCCCACATGCGGGCCGTGGACAGCCCTGACTGGCGGGAGCGAATGGCCGCTGCCAGTGGGTTGAGGGCATCCGTAAGGGCCTTGCCCAGCTCGGCCCGCTCTTCGGGGGTGATCTCAATCGAAGCCATGCGACAACTATAGTTACCCTGACTCCTCTCGACAACCCTAGTTACCGCCCGGCGGTCGGGCAGCACCGTGCCGAGGCCAGCGAATTGGTCTGCGGCGCGGTGGAGAGCGCCGTGGCCGCGCTGGAGGAGCTGGGGAAGAACCCAGAACGGCGGTTCAGGAACAGGCACTTACGCAGGTCCCCCGGAACCGTCCTGGCCGTCCGTGGCGGGCGGTGTGTGCTCGATGCCGTCGTCGAGGACGATGCGGATGGTGATCCCCGAGCCGGTGACGGCGCTCAGACGGCCCGCCATCCGGAGGTAGGCCGTCGTCGCCAGGGCCCAGTCGGCCTGGAGGGGTGATTTATTGGTGCGTGTCTCCCAGAGCGCGATCAGCACGGCGATGAGTGAGCGGCCCGAGAGCGCGGTCTGTACCCGGCCGTGCTGTGCGTCCTCCACGGCGGGTGGGGTCCGGAAATGCGGTTGGCCGACGGCCAGGGTTGTCAGGAACTCCCAGGTGTCCCGGTGCAGCACCAGTTCCGCGGAGGCGACGCCCGCAGCTTTCAGGAGCAGCACGCCATGTGCGACCTCCGCCTTTCCGGCCTGATCCCCGTCGTCGGTCGCGGCAGGCGGCGCAGAGGGGCGGGACGCGGGGCCCGGCGCATCGCTTGCCTGGCGAGTGGGCGCGGCAGCCCCCTGATAGGCAGCTTCGATCCTGTCCTTCAGCTCCTGCTCGCGGTGTGACCGGGGGTCCGGGGAGCCTTCCTCGACGGGTTCGGCGCCGACATGACCCATGTGCTCCTCCTCGTGGTCGTCACTGCCCGCCGATCCCGACGGGGTGACGCCTTCGCTGCTGCTTTCGGTGACGTCGGTACCGGCCGGATCCGAACCGGTCGGGGGAGACTGCTGCAGGGCCTGCGTCAACTCCAGGCGCACCGCGCGGATCTCGTCCTTCATCTCGCCCAGATCGGCGAGCATCTCGTCCTGACGGCGGCGCAGCTCCCGGTTCTCCGCACCTGACCCGGTCACTCCACCCTGAATCGCGTCCAGGATCTTCTGGCGACTCTGGACGACCTCCCCGTGGAGAGCCGCCAGGCCGTTCGTCGGGTCCGCCAGTTGGCGACGTGCGGTGTCCCACTCCGCCGAAGTGGTGTCGAGTTTCTCCGACGCCTCCGCAAGCTTCCCCGACGCGGCGTCGAGCTTCTTCGACGCCTCCTCAAGCTTTTTCCTCAACCCCATGTAGCCCCTTGATTGCGCTGCGTAGAAATCCGCCGTTAACTCCCCAGGGAAAGGTGGGGTAATGCGGCGGTTTTCAGCCGTTGTGAGGGGAGTGACTCCTCGGGTGTGGGTGCCTCCGCCGGACCGCACGCGCCACGCCCCTTGCTGGTAGCGGGAGTTGCGCAACGCCGCCGACCGTCGACTATTCTCGTGCAACGTACGGGAATAGGGTGGGCCGCCGCAGGGCCGCCCGTGGAGGGGAAGACATGACGCCACACACGCATGACGTCGTACCGAGGTCCAACTGGGCCGCGCCGTCCGGGAAGCCGCCGTTGTCCTCGCGGATGATGCGGGCGACCTGGCGCGGACTCCCGGCCAAGCAGCACGAGGTGGGCTGGGAGCCGGGGCTTGAGGTGCCGGGCGCGGACGGCAGTCTTCTGCGCACGGATCACTACTTCCCCCGTACGGAGGGGGACTTCCCCACCCTCCTCGTGCGCTCGCCCTACGGCAGGGGGCTGCCTTGGTCGCCCCTCTTCGGCGTCCTCTTCGCCGAACAGGGCTTCCATGTCGTCCTGCAGAGCTGTCGCGGCACCGCCGGGTCGGGGGGCCGGTTCGACCTGTGGCGCAACGAGGCCGCCGACGGGCAGGCCACCGTGTCCTGGCTGCGGCAGCAGCCCTGGTTCACCGGAATTCTGGGCACCATCGGCCCCAGCTACCTGGGTTATGTGCAGTGGGCGCTCGCCCTGGACCCGCCGCCGGAGCTGAAGGCGATGGTGGTGCAGGTCGGTCTGCACGACCCCCATGCCCTGTTCTACGAGGGCGGCGCCCTCCGCCTGGAGACCGCCCTCGCCGTCGGCGTCGGGATGACCTACCAGCACCAAGGGCTGATGCCGCTCATGCGGGCGACGCTGCGCCTGCAGCGCGGGCTGCGCAAGATCACCACCGCCCGGCCACTGCGCGGCGCCCATGTGCCCGCCCTCGGCGAAGTGCCCTGGCTGGACGGTGTGATGACCCACCCCGACGCCGACGACCCGCACTGGAACGGGGCCTCGGTGGCCGAGGCGGCGGAGCGGTCGGCCGTGCCCACCGCTCTGGTCACCGGGTGGCACGACGCGCTGGCCGACCAGACCTTCCAACAGTTCGCCCGGCTGCGGCGGTCCGGCTGCGCCGCCTCGCTGCTCGTCGGCCCCTGGACGCACACCTCCGCGCTGCAACAGGGCTGGCCCGAGGTCTTCGCCGAGAGCCTCGCCTGGCTGCGCGCACACCTGTGCGGCGATCCCTCGGGACTGCGCCCCACCCCCGTACGCGTCCACGTCGGCGGCGAGAACGCCTGGCGGGATCTCGACGACTGGCCGCCGGCCGCCACCACCGCCGACTGGTTCCCCGCGGCGAACGGGTCGCTCGACCGTCAAGCCCCGGTGGAATCCGGCCCGTTGGCGTCCTTCCGCTACGACCCGGACGATCCCACCCCGTCCGTGGGTGGGCCCCTGCTCTCCCGCCGCGCCGGTGCCCAGGACAACGGCACCCTGGAAGCGCGGGACGACGTCCTGACGTTCACGAGCGCGCCGCTGACCGAGGCCGTCGACGTGCTCGGACCGGTTTCCGCGCGGCTGCGGATCGCCACGGACACCGGCCACGCCGATGTCTTCGCCCGCCTCTGTGAGGTGGACGCGCGCGGCCGGTCCACCAATATCTGCGACGGGCTGGTGCGGCTGCGGACCACCGGGCAGACCCCCGCGGAGGTCACCGTGCCGATGAGCGCCACCGCCCACCACTTCGCCGCCGGTCACCGGATACGCCTCCAGGTCAGCGGCGGCGCCCATCCGCGCTACGCCCGCAGCCCCGGCACCGGGGAGACACCGGTGGAGGCCACCCGTCTCCAGCCGGTACACCTCACGCTGCATACGGGATCGGCACTGAGGCTTCCTCAGGGGACCCCGTAGGGGAGAGGGGAGGGGGCCCGGTAGAGGGCGAGGGGGCCACGGCGGTCACTGCGCCGAAAGCCGTCGCTCCCGGTAGCGGACCAGCAGCATCGCCGCGTCATCGTGCAGCGGCCCCTCGACATGCTCGACCAGGTCCTCGCGTACCGCGCGCAGCGCGGCCTCCGGGTCGGGGTCCTTGAGCAGCGCGGCGGCGCGTTCGTCGAGAGGGTAGAAGCGGTCTGCCGCGTCGCGGGCCTCGGTGACGCCGTCGGTGTAGAAGAGCAGCTGGTCGCCGGGGGTGAACGGCACCTCGTAGGGGGCGGGGGCCGCGGCGCCGTGCAGGGTGAGGCCGAGTGGCAGGGCGCGTTCGGGCGGGGCCGCGAAGGTGACCGTGCCGTCGGGGCGGACGAGCAGCGGCGCCGGATGGCCGAAGTTCAGCAGGGTGGCCTGCGGGCCGTCACCGATCTCGGCGAGCACCGCCGTGACGAACCGTTCGCCGGACAGATGGCGGTTCAGCGCCCGCTCGACCCGCTCGCCGACGGCCGGCAGATCCGGTTCGTCGTGCGCCGCCTCCCGGAACGCCCCCAGCACCACCGCCGCGCTCTCCACGGCCTCCAGCCCCTTGCCCTGCACATCGCCGACGATGATCCGCACCCCGGCGGGCGAGGTCACCACCTCGTACAGATCTCCGCCTATCCGGGCCTCGGCCACCGCCGAGGTGTACGAGACCGCGATCCGCAGCGGGCCCGCGCCACGCGGCACCGGGCGCAGCAGCACCCGCTGGGCGACCTCGGCGATCGAGCGGACGCTGGCCAGCTCCGCCTCCCGCCGCTGCCGCATCACCGCGGCGACCAACCCGGCCGCGGTCACCCCGGCCACCGACAGCAGGGCGGTCAGCCCGCGTCGGCTGTCGAACAGCCCGTCGTAGAAGCCCAGGCCGACGCAGAGCACGGATGCAGTCAGTCCGACCACGGCCGTCCGCCGCCAGCCGCCGACCAGCCCGGCGAACGCCGGCCCCAGCGACACCAGGGGCAGAAAGCCGACCCCCGGACCCGCGGTGAGATCGACCGCGGCGACCACGGCCATGACCGCGTACGGGAGCACGGCCAGCACACGGGAGCCGGTCCGCCGCTCCCCGTTCTCCACGGTCAAGGCGCTCTCCGACGGTGTGCAGGTGAAGGGATGGGGCACAAAGGGGCCGTCGGCCGTCGGAGTGTCCGAAAGCGGCCCCTGGCCCCGGACCTGAGCATAGGCAACATATGCCGTACCGAAATACCTCGAATGCGTGCTGTTACCGAATCGCAGTGGCCCGTCCGGCCGGGACAGCGTGCCCGTCCGGCCGGATAGCGCGCCCGGCCGGACGGGCCGCGGATCTTACGGACCCATGACACGACGTCGCGGAAGCGGGCTGGAAGGCGGTGCCGCGCCTAGCGTGACCGGTATGCGTGTACTGCTCACCGGCGGCGCCGGATTCATCGGATCGCAGGTCGTCGAGGCGCTTCTGGCGCGCGGACACGAGCCTGTCGTCCTCGATGCGCTGCTGCCCTCGGCGCACCCCGAGCCCCCGCCCCCGCGCCCGGGGGAGCAGCGCATCATCGCCGACGTACGGGACCGGACGGCCGTCGACGGGGCCTTGCGGGGCGTGCACGCGGTCTGCCACCAGGCGGCGATGGTGGGCCTCGGCAAGGACTTCGCCGATGCGCCCGACTACGTGAGCTGCAACGACCTGGGCACGGCGGTCCTGCTGGCCGCGATGGCCGCGGCCGGGGTGCGTCAGCTGGTCCTCGCCGGGTCGATGGTGGTCTACGGGGAGGGGCGCTACACCTGTGCCCGCCACGGGGTGGTGCGGCCCGGTCCGCGGGCGGTCGCCGAGCTGGAGGCCGGGCGGTTCGAACCCCGCTGTCCGCGCTGCGGCGCGGAGTTGCGGCCGGGGCTGGTCGGCGAGGACGCACCCACCGACCCGCGCAACGTCTATGCGGCCACCAAACTCACCCAGGAACATCTGGCCGCCTCCTGGGCACGCGCCACCGGCGGCCGGGCGGTCGCGCTGCGCTACCACAATGTCTACGGGCCCGGGATGCCGCGCGACACCCCGTACGCCGGGGTGGCCTCGTTCTTCCGCTCGGCGCTGGCCCGCGGTCAGGCGCCGACGGTCTACGAGGACGGCGGCCAGCGGCGGGACTTCGTCCATGTACGGGATGTCGCGGCGGCCAACGCGGTGGCGCTGGAGGCGCTGCCGGACCGGGCCGCGGGCACTCTGACCGCCTACAACACGGGCAGCGGAGTGCCGCACACGGTCGGCGAAATGGCGCAGACCCTGGCAGCGGCGTGCGGCGGTCCGGCGCCCGTGGTGACGGGGGAGTACCGGCTGGGCGACGTACGGCATATCACCGCGTCGTCGCAGCGGATCGCCGACGACCTCGGCTGGCGGGCGGCCACCGGATTCGCGGAGGGGATGACGGAGTTCGCCCGGGAGGGGATGCGGGCGGGGCCGGGGGGCGCGGCGACCCCGACGGCTCCGGCGACCCCGGCGGCCCCGGCGGCTCCGGAGGGGTGACCCGCGCCGCGCCCGTCCGCGCCCGCGCCGCGCCCGTTCGCTCCTGTCCGCCGCCGTCCCTGTCCGTACGGCCTGAAGTCCCCTGGCCCGCTTCTGCATCGCCCGCTTCTGCATTGTCCGCCTCTGATGCGCAGGTGAACGCGTGACCCACTTCCCGCTCCCCGCCGCCCGGCCCGCCCCGGTGGATGTCGTCCTGCCCTGCCTCGATGAGGCTGCCGCGCTGCCCTGGGTGCTGGCCCGTATCCCGGACGGCTGGCGGGCGATCGTCGTGGACAACGGTTCCACCGACGGCTCCGCCGAAGTCGCCCGCGGTCTGGGCGCCACCGTGGTGCACGAGCCGCGCCGCGGTTTCGGCGCCGCCTGCCACGCCGGACTGCTGGCCGCCGACGCGGAGATCGTCTGCTTCTGCGACTGCGACGCCTCCCTCGACCCCGCACTCCTCACCCCGTTCGTCCGCGCGGTGCACGACGGCACCAGCGATCTGGTGCTCGGCCGCCGACGGCCCCAGGGCCGTGGCGCCTGGCCGCCGCACGCGCGGGCCGGCAACTTCGTGCTGGCCCGGATGCTGCGCCGCCGCACCGGACTCCGCCTGCACGACCTCGGCCCGCTGCGTGCCGCCCGGCGCACCGCGCTGCTCGGGCTCGGCCTCACCGACCGCCGCAGCGGCTACCCCCTCCAGATGGTCGTCCGGGCCGCCGACGCGGGCTGGCGTATCGAGGAACGCGACGTTCCCTACCGGCCGCGCACCGGCCGCTCGAAGGTCACCGGCACCTGGCGCGGCACCTGGCACGCGGTGCGCGATATGCGCACCGTCCTCCACCAGCCGCCGCTGGCGCCCCGTACGGAGGAGACGGCCCGATGACCGCTTCCGCAGCCTGCCCGGCGCCCTCCGGTCCGACGACGGTCCTGGTCATCGCCAAGGAACCGGTGCCCGGCCGGGTCAAGACCCGGCTCACCCCGCCCTACACCCCCGACGAGGCCGCCCAGTTGGCCGAGGCCGCGCTGTACGACACCCTCCGGGCCGTGAGCGCCATGCCCGCCCGGCGGCGGGTGGTCGTGCTGGACGGCCGCCCCGGAAGCTGGCTGCCGGCCGGCTTCGACGTCCGGCCGCAGTGCGCCGGGGGACTCGACGAGCGGCTCGCCGCGGCCTTCGCCGACAGCACGGGCCCGACCCTGCTCATCGGCATGGACACCCCTCAGGTCACCCCGCAACTCCTCGCCCCGGCACTGGAGTCCGGCGCCTGGGACGGCTGTGACGCCTGGTTCGGGGCGGCCGAGGACGGCGGCTTCTGGGCGCTCGGCCTGGCCACCCCCGACCCCCGGCTGCTGCGCGGTGTGCCCATGTCCACCGACCACACCGGCGCCGCCCAGCGCGCCCGGCTGACCGCCGCCGGACTCCGGGTACGGGAGCTGCCGCCGCTGCGCGATGTCGACACCGCGGACGACGCGCACCAGGTCGCGGCCGCCGCCCCCGCCGGACGCTTCGCCGCCACTCTGGCCCGGCTGACCCCGGTCACCGGCCGATGAGCACCGCCGTGCCGCCCACGACACACCCCGACCGGCCCGACGCCGCGTCCTGGGGCGCCGAGCCGTACACCGCCTCCCGGGGTGCGGACCCGGGTGCCGCCTCCTGGGGCACGGACTCGGATGCCGACTCCTGGGGCACGGGCCAGCATGCCTGGGGCGCGGACCCGTACGCCGACGCGCTGCGCAGCGGCCGTGGCCCGCTCTTTCTGCGCCGCAGTGACGGCTGGCTGCTGCCTCTGGAGGTCGAGCGCTGGTGCGCCCGAGCGGACGCGGCCGATCTGTCGGCACTGCGCCGCTGCACGGGCAGCGTCCTCGACATCGGTTGCGGCCCCGGCCGACTGGTCGCCGCGCTAGCCGCCCAGGGCCGGCGCACGCTCGGCATCGACGTCAGCGCGGCCGCGGTGGCCCGCACCACCGCCATCGGCGGCACCGCACTGCACTGCTCGGTCTTCAACTCCCTCCCAGGGGAGGGGACGTGGGACACCGCACTGCTCCTCGACGGCAACATCGGCATCGGCGGCGACCCGCGCGCCCTCCTCGCCCGCACCGCCGAACTGGTCGCCCCCCACGGGCTGCTCATCGTGGAGACCACCCCGGCGGACGTCGATGAACAGGTTCGGGTCCGGGTCGAGGGCGGCGACCATCCCCGCCCAGGCGTCCCCCGTACCCCGGGCGACCTCTTTCCCTGGGCTCGCGTCGGCGCTCCCGCTCTGCTTCGGTACGCCGCCGCTACTGGCTGGATCCCCGCGGAACAGTGGACGGCCGCCCACCCGGCGGGCCAGGCCCCGGCCGTCGCCCAGCCCGGCCAGTCCCCGGCCGTCCCCCAGTCCCCGGGCGCCGAACGGTGCTTCGTGTCGCTGAGCCGCCCTGCCGTTCCGGGCCGCCGCGGGTGACTCCTGCTGCCCGGCCGCCTCCGTGGCGGCCGGGCACCCGGACCGGCGGTGCGCTGCGCCCGCCCCGGCGGCGGTGCGCCGCACACAGCCGGGCCGGAGTGTGGCGACGCCTGCTCCCCGCCGTAGGGGCGCGCCCGCCACCGCCCACATCTGACGGATCGATGACGTCCCGGCCGCCGAACGGCCGCTGCCTCCACGCGACGCCTAGCGTGCCGCTGTGACCTCCAGTGCGACGCCCCGTGCGACCCCTCGTGTGGCCTCCCGAGCGACATCCCGTCCGACTCTCCGTCCGACCCCCGAAGAACGCGCCGGGTACCGCCTCGATCTATGGGCCGCCGCGGCCGGTGCGCTGCTCGTCGTGGCCGCTGCCGTCATCGGTACCGTCATCGAGCGTGCCAACGGCAGTCTGCATGTCAACTGGCCCCCGCTGTACGCCTCGTGGTCCCCGCACCTGGGGCCCGGCACCCCCGCCGCGGTGGCGGTCGCCGTCCTGGTGATCGTCCACGGACCGTCGCTCGCCGCCCGCCTGCCCTGGCGTCGCCTCGTCCTCCTGGGCTGGGCGGGTTCCCTGGCCTGGACCGGGGCGCTGGCGCTGATCGACGGCTGGCGGACGGGGATAGCCGGCCGGCTCACCACCGCCTATGAGTACCTGACCGTCATCCACCGCTTCGACCACCTCGGTCCGGCGCTGCGCGACTTCACCCACCACATCCTCAACAACGCACCGGACCACTGGCCCGCCCATGTCGCCGGGCATCCGCCGGCCGCCGTGCTCACCTTCGTCGGTCTGGACCGCATCGGGCTGGGCGGGGGCGGCTGGGCCGGTATCTGGTGTCTGACCGCCGGCACCTCCGCCGTGGCCGCGGTCCTGATCGCGGTACGGGCCCTCGCCGGTGAGCCGCTCGCCCGCCGGGCCGCCCCGTTCCTCGTCCTGGCCCCGTCGGCGGTCTGGGTGGGCACCTCCGCGGACGGCTATTTCGCGGCCGTCGCCGCCTGGTCCCTGGCGCTGCTCGCCCTCGCCGCCACCCGCCGCACCACCCATCCGGCCGCCGCCGCCCTGGCCTCCGGGCTCCTCCTCGGCCTGACCTGCTATCTCTCCTACGGGCTCACGCTCATCGCGCTGATCGCTGCCGCGGTGCTGTGGCTCACCCGGACCGTGCGCCCGCTGCCGTTCCTGGCGGCCGGGGTGGCGGCCGTCGCCGTCGCCTTCACCCTGGCCGGGTTCTCCTGGTGGGAGGGGTATCTGCTGCTGGTCGAGCGCTACTACCAGGGCGCGGCCGCGGTCCGCCCGTACGCGTACTGGGTGTGGGGCAATCTCGCCTGCACCGTCCTGATCACCGGCCCGGCGACGGTGGCCGCGCTGCGCCGCACCCTGGCGGCGGCCCCCACCGCCATGCGCGGCCTCCGCCCGTCCGCCGGGCCCCTGAGGGACCCCACCGACCGGCTGGTCGTCCTCGTGCCGGCCGCGCTGCTCGCCCTGCTCGTCGCCGACCTCTCCGGGATGAGCAAGGCGGAGACCGAACGGATCTGGCTGCCGTTCGCCGTCTGGCTCCCGGCCGCCTGCGCCCTGCTGCCCGCCGCCCGCCGCCGGGCGTGGCTCACCGCCCAAGCCATGCTCGCCCTGCTCCTCAACCAGCTTCTCCACACCGGCTGGTGACGGCGTTTCAGCAGACCGGGGAGAGGAGCAGCGGCGAGATGAGGAGGAGGTTCAGGCGAGATAGGGCCGGGTCGAGTTCACCCGGCCGGGGCGCAGGATCCGGATCGGGCCGAGGTTGCAGGAGGGGCAGTCGGCGCGGGTCAGCGGGGAGGCGACACGGACGCCCCGGGCGAAGTAGTCGGCGCGCCGGTGGCCGGACAGATCCGTGGTGTGCCGGATCTCGTACTCCTCTTCCCAGCCGTGCCCGCAGTGCAGACAGACGAACGAATACGCCTCGTGAACCGTCTCGGTGTCCCGTTCCATGATCACCACGCCCTTTCCCCGGGCCACGGCGCTCGCGCCAAGGCCGGATGCTTGCCGCACCTTCCATTATTGCGCTCGCCGACGGGGATGGCGGGGGCAGATTTCCCGACCGCGGAGGACTCGCCACTGGTCCTGTCACCAGGCACGATGCCCTCGTCGGGGAGGGCAGCGTGCCTGAGAGGTCGGGGCCTCGCCGGTCGTCCATCCGCCGGGCAGATCCTGGCGCTGAGGCGCTCGAAAACCAGTGGAGCGGCGCCGCTGTGCGCCCTTACCGTGCTGCCGACCAAGTCGTCTGGGCAAGGACGTGCCGTTGTACACCCTGTGAGACCTCCCGAGTGCTGATCTGTCGCGCGCCGCGCCTGTGCGCCGCGCTGCTTTTTGCTGCGGACTTCTCACTGAAACCGGTGTACTTCTGTGCTCAACGACTGGGTCGTCATGCCCACCTGCCTGCCGACCGTTCTCCGCCGTTGCCCCGCGTGCGCGTCCGACCGCTTCCGGGCGAACGGCAAATTCCGCGTCAACGCCCACCACAAGCTCCTCGACGCCTGGCTCCTCGTGCTCTGCACCGCTTGCGGGGACACGGCAAAGCTCACGGTCCTGGAGCGGATGAACGTGCGCTCCATACGACCTGAGCTGCTGGACCGGATGCATGACAACGACCCTGACCTGGCCGCCGAGTTGCTCCAGGATCCGCTCGTCCGGCGCCGTAATCGCATCGCCCTCGACTGGGACAACGCCTGGCGCCTCGACACCGGCGGATCGGATCACCTGGACTGTGAGGTGATGGACGTCTCGGTCCGCTTCGCGGCGCGGATCCCTGTCCGGCCGGTGCGACTGATCGCTGAAGGGTGCGGCCTTTCGCGGGCCGAGGTCGAGAGACTGATCACGGAGGGCAAACTCGTTTCGGCAGTCCGGCTGAGCGGCAAGCTCTCCGATGACTTCACCTTCACGCTCAAGCGCTGAGCCTTCCTCGGCGCGAGGGGCCTGTCCGGCAAGATCTGCCGGACAGGCCCTCGGCATGACTCGCCTGCCGTCCGGTTCAGGCCCGGCAGCGCGCGGGCTTTGATCACAGCCGCGGTGTACGCACGCCGCCTGGGACATGGACTCACACTCCCTGGCGCGCATCGCCTGGCGTCAGCTCCAGCGCTGGTCCAGCGCCCGGTACACCGCCCTGACCAGCCCGGCGTTGCGCGGGTCCTGGCCCGTCGTGCCACCGCCGTACTTGTTCATGGCGTACGCATACGACAGCCGGTTCTCCGGATCGGCGAAGGCGAAGGAGCCGCCCGCGCCACCGTGCCCGAACGCCCGTGGGTTGGGTCCCGCCTGGCCTTGGTGGTTGAGCATGTAGCCGAGGCCCCAGCGGTGCTCGTACCCGGCCGGGGCGAGCGCATCGATCGTCAGATCACGCTCGCCCGGCAGGCTCTGCGACCGCCGCATCGCCTCCAGGGTGCCGCGCCCGACGAGCCTGCCGCCCGCCAGCGCGTCGTACACCGTCGCCAGCCCGTGCGCACCGGCATGCGCATTGCCCGCCGGGATCTCGGCGGACCGGTAGGCGGCACTGTTGACGTCGCCGGTGGGGATATACGTCAGCGCCAGCATCACGATGGCCAGCGGATGGTCGGCGAGCGACCGGAATGGCGGCTTCGGCACCCCGGGGAACTGCTCGGCGATCCGCGCCTCGTCCAGCTGCCCGACCATGTCGGCACAGCGGGCGTGCTCCTCGGCGGGGGTGCCGATGAACACCCGCGCTCCCAGCGACCCGGTGATCTCGCTCTGCAGGAACGCGCCGAGGGACTGCCCGGTGATCCGCCGTACGACCTCGCCCACGAGGTATCCGAAGGTCACCGCGTGATAGCCCTGCGCGGTGCCCGGCTCCCACCACGGTGGGGTGGCTGCCAGGACGGCACACACCCGGTCCCAGTCATAGGCGTGCCCGGCGGGCAGCGGCTCACGGGGTGCGATCAGTCCGGCTCGGTGGCTCAGCAGCCAGCGCACCGGTATGTCCTCCTTGCCGGCCTGCCCGAACTCCGGCCAGTACCGGCTCACCGGCGCATCCAGGTCCAACTCCCCCCGATCCACGAGGAGATGGGCGCACAGCGCGGTCATCCCCTTGGACGTCGAGTAGACATTGACCAGCGTGTCGCGCTCCCAGGGACGGGTCCCGGCCGCATCCGCGTGGCCGCCCCACAGATCCACCACCGCCTCGCCGTCCAGCATCACCGTGACCGCCGCACCGACCTCACCGTGCTCCCTGAAGTTCCGCTCGAACGCCTCCCGTACGCCGACGAATTCCGGTGCGCAGTAGCCGTTCACGGTGGCTGGTTCCACGGTGGCTCTCCTCACGTCGTCCCGGTGCGGTCAACCCGTCCCTCCGTACTTGCGTACGTACGGCGTTCCGTACGGATGATCCGTCCAGCTCGATGCCCGTAGCAACCATGTGCGTCCGGACGGCTCAGCGGCGCGTGTCCGCCGTCGCCGAGGGCGCCCGACCGCCTTTCGGCCGGGCAGGGGGCCGGGCTCCCGGTTGGGCGTGGCGGCCGCTGCGTCCGACACGTTTCGGCAGGTCAGCGGCAGGTGCGTGGCGAGTCCGTGCACGACTGGCGATGGGCGGGGCCGCGTACGGACTGTGCGGGGGAGGAGCGGGACGAACGGGCCTCGGGGGTCTCCGGGGGCCTTTGGGGGCTTCGGGAGAGGCGGGCGCATGGCTGGATTTGGCCGCGCCGGGGGAGCGAGGGGCCGCCTGGATCCTGGCCATGGTCGTCATGACGGGGGCCAGGACCGGGACCGGGGTGGGCGCAGGACGAGGTCGGGGTAGGGCTGGGGCCAGGATCGGGACGGGGGCCAGGCTCAGCGGTTAGGGCCAGGGCCAGGGCGGGGGCAGGGCCGGGATCTCGGGCAGGGACAGGATCCGGGGCCAGGGCCAGGGCCAGGATCGGGACGGGCCAGGCACAGCCGTCAGGGCCACGGCCACGACCGGGGCAGGACCAGGACCGGGGCGGAAGGGGACCAGGGCCGGTGCCAGGGTCAGGATCGGGGCCAGGGGCCACGACCGGGACCGGGCGCAGGAGAGGGCTGGCGGGGGCGGGGGCGGGGAGCTGGAAGGTGATGGGGAGTGTGCCCGATGGCGGCGGCGACGGCGCGAGCGGGGCAGCAACGGGCACGCATTTCCGCCCCCCGCCCGGCGATCTCCTCCCACCGCCACCGATGAATCGGCAAGCCGGGCGCGGTCTACCTCATCGACCGCACAGGCCACACCCCGGAGGACGCCATGTCTGCCACTTCACCCGACGCCCCCGCCCCCGTTCCCAACCCCGCCGCCGTCCAGCCGGTGATCGTTACCCCTGATCTCGACCGGTTGCACGCCTTCTATCGTGAGCTGGTCGGGGCCGAGGAGTTCACCCGGGTGCCCGAGGAGGGGCCGGTCTTCTTCGTTGGGCTGCGGATTGGTGGTTCGGAGCTGGTCCTTGTGACGGACCCGAACGTCGAGACCGGCGCGCCGACCCGGATCGCGATCAGCATCGCCGTGGAGGACGTCGATGTACTCCTGGACCGGGTCGAGTCGCTCGGCGGAACGGTGCAGGGCCCGGCCAACGACATGCCCTGGGGCCAGCGGGTCGCCCATATCCAGGACCCGGACGGCAACGCGCTCAACCTCACCCAGCCGCTCTGACCGGCCAGCAGCCGGTCCGGAGGGGCAGCGGCCGGTTCCGTCTCCGCGCCGGGTCCGCTGGGTCCGCCGGGTCCGCCGGGTCCGCGGGGTCCGCCGGGGCCGCCCGGTCCGCCGGGACGGGACCGGCCATCGCCCTCCCCGCTCAGTTCTGGTTTCTCTCCAATGCGTTGACGTAGGCGTCCATGAAGTGGTCCCGGACCCCGTCGGAGGCGGGGGCGAGGAGATCGGCGGTGAGGCCCTGGGCGCGGTCGAGCAGGCCGCTGAGCAGGGGCATGGTGTGGTGGATGGCGCCCTGCGCGTCGATGTAGCGCAGGGCGGAGACATGGTGGAAGGCCGGCTCCGGGGGGAGTTGCGGCACGATGTCGTTGTTGTTGACGAAGCGGTACATGCGGTCGGAGAAGGCCGTGTTGAACTCCTTGGACAGCTGCCGGTCGCAGGTGCGTGGCTGGCCGAAGGTGTAGACGCCGTTGGCCGTCACATGCGGTTCCTCGAAATGCAGCCGCGCGCCGGCCAGCATCGCCAGCGCCCCGCCGAGGCTGTGGCCGGTGAACCACACCGTCTGGCGGTTGTCGCGGAACGCGTCGATGGCGGCGCGGACCTGTGGCCAGACGGACTCCAGCGCCTCGCCGAAGCCGTAGTGGATATAGCCCTTGCCGCCGGGGCCCGGCCACGGCGGTGTGGTGGCGTCGGACAGCCAGTCGCGCAGTTTCACCGGCTCCGTCCCCCGGAAGCTGGTGATGATCATGCTGTGCCCGCCAAGGGTGTACGCCTGGGTGTCCTCCAGGGGGAACGGCGGGCGGAACGTGGTGTGGTGATGGCGCACCCGGTCGAAGCCCCATTCCCGGGCGGTGGCTTCGATGGTCTGCTCGTCCTTGTAGGCGAGTTCGGAGGCGCGCGCCATACAGAGCGCATGGCGGACGGTGTAGGCGGTGGCTTTCTGGTCGATCGTGGCGCTGGTCAACGAGGGCTCCTCTGGCTGGGGTCGACGATGGCTGCTGCGAGGGCCGAACGCTGCGCATGAGGAATCTTCGATCACAGACCGCTCGCACTGACTACACAGCGTAATCCCCCGATCGGGTCCCTGCGGTTGCCGTCCGTTCAAACCACTCGTTCGTGCCTCCGGTCGCACACACCCGGCCGCCGGGCGAGCCTGGAAGCGTTCAGCCCCCGGAGGAAGGTCCACAGAGGAAGGCCCCATAGTGAACAGCGCGAAACAGGCGTCACACGCGGAACATGTATCGGCCGAGGTGATGGTGGAGCTGGAGAGCTGTGCGACCCAGGACGCGCACGCCGTCTTCAGCGCGCTGCGCACCTCCTTCAGCTCCGACCGGGCGGCGGACGATGTGCCCGAGGAGGTGGCCGGGGCGGGTTCGACCGTGTGGACCTCGACCTTCGATGTGAGTGAGCGCAAGGCCGCGGCCGAGCCCCGCCGGCTGACCGCGCCCGTCCTGGTCAGCCTCCAGGGCGGCTACTGGGCGGTCGATCAGCTGTGCAAGGGCCTGGAGTCCGCGTTCGCCGTCCACGTCCTCGGGACGGCCGCCGGTGATCAGGAGAAGGAAGTCGAGCTACGGCTGGAGACCCGTTAGCGCGTCGCCCGTACTCCTGTTACTGGCACGCGCGTTGACCGTGGGCCGGCGGGCCTCGCCGCGCTGTCGCGGCGGCTCCCCTAACCCAAGATCAGTTGCGCAACCCGCCATACGGGGTCACCATGACAAATGACCCATACGTGATTAATGCTCACTCTTCGTGATTCGGGGTTCGTTGGTCCAACGAGGTGAAGGGCGTGAGCCTCGCGGTGAGGAGCCACGACATGACACTTCCCGGCGACCGGCACTACACGGTCGAACTGCATGCTTCGGCGGAGCGTGTGCCGCAGATCCGGCGGATTCTGGCTGCGCATCTGCGGTACTGGGATCTTGAGCTGCATATCGCGCCCGTGTGCCGGGGAGTGGCGGAACTCCTGACCAACGTCCATCGCCATATCGGCCCGGACGCCCCGTGTGTCGTCGAACTCCGCTGGACCGGCCGTCACCTCACGGCCTCCGTCGCCGATCAGGGGCCACGGCTGCCGAAACTGCTCAGTGCGGGCGGTGGCGGGCTCTCCACGGTGGCGGCGCTGAGTGACAGTTGGGGAACCTGTGGCACCCCGGACGGCAAGGTCATCTGGTTCACCCGCCGGGTCGAGGCGGCCCGTAAGACGCCGCTGACCAGCCGCACCCCGCTGCGCAGCGTGCCCGACGCGAAGGGTCAGCCGGCGGTGCCCCCGGCCGTACCGGTCGAGCCGCTCGTCGAGCCCGTGCGGGAGGAGGCCGCCGCGACCGCAGCCGAGGCCACTCCGGCGGCTTCCTCCGCGATGTCCATGGCCTGACACGCCGTCAACGAAGTGGCGAGGCGCTGACGCGCACCCCGGCCGCGCCTCGCCGACCGGCCGAAATGCGCCTGCGGGTGCGGGGATACCGGCAACGGCCCGCCGTCGCGGTTACGATCGCGCCATGGCAACGGTCAGGTCGGCCAGCAGCGGGATGCGGAGCCGCGGTTCAGCGGTTCCGTTTCGTGTGCTGTGGCTGGCCGCCTTGCTGTTCAGCGTGCTGGTCGCCCACGGGGCGCGGGCGGAGACCGCCGAGGGCCACCTGGTGAACGCCATGCCGGCCGCGGCGTCCGCCGCCACGGAGTCCGGCGCCTGGCTCGCCCCCGAACACAGCGGCCACTCCGGGCAGCCGGAGCACCCCGGGCACCACTCCGACGAGCTGTGTGTGTCGGGCCAGCCCCAGCAGGGCGCGGCGATGGCGTTGCCGTGCCCGACTCCTGCGGCGGACTCCTCCCGGCATCCGTGGGCGCAGAGCCGTTCGGGGACGTCCGCGGGTGCTCGTGCCGCCGCCCTGCCACCGTTGCGCAACGTAACGGGCTCCGTGGTGCAGCAGGTCTAGATTCCGGCCGGGTTCCAGCCGATTCCGGACGATTCCGGATCGATCCCCTGCCGATGCCGTCTGCCCGTCTGCCCGTCTGCCGTGTGTGTTCTGCTCCGGCGCGGCGGCAGTCTCACGGAGGCCCTGTGCCCGTCCGCGTTCCGTTGTGCCTTCCGTTCCGTCTTCTCCCTGGTGGTGCCCGCTTCCTGAAGGATGCCCGCGAGCCGGGGGACGCCCGCTTAGGCCGCCGCCGGTTCGCCGTCCTGCTGCTCCTGGTTGCCGGACTGCTGTCCGTGGTGCTCCCGTGTGCCGATGGCGCCGACGGCCACCACGACGCGCCGGTACCAGCGGCGGTCTCGTCGGTCCGGTCCGCCCCTGTGGCCGCTGCCTCCGTTGCCGCCATGCCTGTGGCCGGCGCCCCCGTTGCCGCCGCCCCCGCCCAGGCAGCCGACGGGGCGGACGCCGGGCACCATCACGCCGCGTGTGTGCCGGGCCCGTCCGGTCATCTCCCGCAGGGGCGGCCGGCCGCGGGGGCGGAGGGGGCCGCGGTGCCCGCCGTCCTCGCGGGGGCCGTACGCCCCGCGGCCGCCCGGCGTCCGGCCGCGGGGAGCGGGGGCGGGTGGCACAGACCGGTCCGCAGCGGGCGGACCACCCTCGCCGCCCTGTGCCGGTGCCGGATATAGGAGCCCGCCGTCGCGTCCGGCCACCCCGGCCGGCCGCGAGTTGAGCGCCCCTGTATCCATCCACCGAACGAGAGCGAATCCATGCACTCTCTCCCCACGGCGGCCCGCTCCGTCTCTCCCGCTGTCCCCGCCTCCTCCGCGTCTCCCGCATTCCCCGCCTCCCCGGCCTCGCCCGTAGTTCCCTCCTCCGCGCCGCCCGGCCCAGCACACGCCTCCGGCATCCCTGGTCTGGTCGGCAACACCCCCGTTCTGCACATCTCCGAGCCGCTTACCCCGCCCGGCCGCGGCTTCTGGGCCAAGCTCGAAGGACGTAACCCGGGCGGCATCAAGGACCGGCCCGGACTTCATATGGTCGAACGGGCCCGCGCCCGTGGTGAGTTGCAGCCCGGCGCCCGGATCATCGAATCCACCAGCGGCACCCTCGGCCTCGGGCTGGCGCTCGCCGGAATGGTCTACGGCCACCCCGTCAGCCTGGTCACCGACCCCGGCCTGGAGTCGTCGATGACCCGGCTGCTGACCGCGTACGGCGCACAGGTCGAGATCGTCGCCGAGCCGCACCCCAGCGGCGGCTGGCAGCAGGCCCGCCGCGACCGGGTGCGCGGACTGCTCGCGGCGCACCCCGGCTCGTGGTGCCCGGACCAGTACAACAACCCCGACAACACCACCGCCTATCTCCCGCTGGCGCTCGAACTCGCCTCCCAGCTGGGCCATATCGACGTCCTGGTGTGCAGTGTGGGGACCGGCGGGCACTCCGCGGGGGTCTCCCGGGTGCTGCGCCAGCTCTACCCGCAGCTGCGGCTGGTCGGCGTCGACACCATCGGCTCGACCATCTTCGGCCAGCCCGCCCGTCCCCGGCTGATGCGCGGGCTCGGTTCGAGCATCTACCCGCGCAATGTCGCCTACGAGCAGTTCAGCGAGGTGCACTGGGTGGCGCCCGCCGAAGCGGTCTGGGCCTGCCGCACGCTGGCGTCCTCGCACTACGCCACCGGCGGCTGGAGCGTCGGCGCGGTCGCGCTGGTGGCCGGCTGGCTGAGCCGCACCGAACCAGCCGGCACCCGTATCACGGCCGTCTTCCCCGACGGGCCGCAGCGCTATCTGAGCACCGTCTACGACGACCAGTACTGCGCCGACCACCACTTGCTCGACGCCCCGCCCGCCGACGGACCGGAGACCCTGAGCCGGCTGGGGGAGCGGGAGGTCACCGTCTGGAGCCGGTGCGCACAGGTCCTCGATCCGCTCGGCGCGTCCGGCGCGGCGGGGCGTCCCGGCGAGGCGGCCGTCCAGGGTGCGGGGGAGGCCCGGTGACCGGCATGCTCACCCAGTTCCGTTCCTACGAGCGCAGCGCCCGCCTGTTGATGGTCAATCAGTTCACCATCAACCTCGGCTTCTACATGCTGATGCCGTATCTGGCCGCGCATCTGTCCGGGACGCTGGGCCTGGCGGGCTGGCTGGTCGGGCTGGTCCTGGGGGTCCGTAACTTCAGCCAGCAGGGGATGTTCCTGGTCGGCGGCGCGCTGGCCGACCGCTTCGGCTACAAGCCGCTGATCGTGACCGGTTGTGTGCTGCGGACGCTCGGGTTCGCGACGCTCGGGCTGGTGGACTCGCTGTCCGCGCTGCTGGCGGCTTCCGCGGCCACCGGACTGGCCGGTGCGCTGTTCAACCCGGCGGTCCGGGCCTATCTGGCCGCTGCGGCGGGCGACCGGCGGCTGGAGGCGTTTGCGCTGTTCAACGTCTTCTACCAGGCGGGCATCCTGCTCGGCCCGCTGGTGGGGATGGTGCTCACCGGCGTCAACTTCCGGGTCACCTGCCTGGTTTCGGCCGGGATCTTCGCGCTGCTGAGCATCGTGCAGATCCGTGCGCTGCCGGCCCGTGGTGACGAATCCGCGCCCGACGGGGCCGCAGCTGACGAGTCCACGTCCGACGGGGCCGCACCCGACGACGGTGGCCGTCGGCGGGCCGGTCTGCTGTCCCTGTGGCGGAGCGTGCTGGGCAACCGTCCGTTCCTGCTGTTCTCCGGAGCCATGATCGGCTCGTATGTGCTGTCGTTCCAGGTCTATCTGGCGCTGCCGCTGGAGGTACGGCGGCTGGGCGGCGAGGGGGAGTTCGGCACCGCGGCGGTGGCCGGGATGTTCGCAGTGTCCGGGCTGAGCACCATCCTGTGCCAGACCAGGGTGACCCGCTGGTGCAAGGCCCGGATGACCGCGGGCCGCGCGCTCGCCCGGGGCCTGCTGACCATGGGGCTGGCCTTCGTCCCGCTGCTGGCCGCCACGGCGCTGCCGGTGCCGGCCGGGGGGCTCGGTCGCTG
This sequence comes from Streptomyces tubercidicus, assembly GCF_027497495.1. Classification (GTDB taxonomy): domain Bacteria; phylum Actinomycetota; class Actinomycetes; order Streptomycetales; family Streptomycetaceae; genus Streptomyces; species Streptomyces tubercidicus. The sequence continues at coordinate 1,663,315 of NZ_CP114205.1, read as the reverse complement.
GGCCCTCGCGGCCGTCCCGCCGGCGCTCTGTGCGCTGCTGCTCGCCCTCGGCACGATGATCACCTACCCGTTCGAGATGGACACCATCGTCCGGCTGTCCGGGAACCGCCTGGTCGCCACCCACTACGGGCTCTACAACACCATCTGCGGCATCGGCATCACCCTCGGGAATCTGCTCACCGGCGCCGCACTGGACGCCTCCCGGTCCGCCGGACTGCCCGCCCTGCCCTGGATCGCCCTCCCGGCCCTGGGCCTGGCGTGCAGTGCCGCGCTCCACGGACTGCACCGCACGGGCCGGCTGGCCCCGTCGTCCGCCAAGCTGGAGGCGGCGATGGGCTGAGCGAGCCGGTGGCCATCCCGTCCACAGGAGGGATGGCCACCTCCCGGCCCACCGCCGGATCCGGACGGTTGAGCCGGTCATCGCCGGTGAGCCGTCACCAGCCACGCCGCGCTGCCGAGCGTGACGCCGTCGGGGCCCTGGTGTTCGGCCAGCGCTTCCCGCAACGCGGTCACTGTCTTGGCCCGCGCTTCCGCACTTGCCTCGGCGAGCATCGCACGCGACCCCGGCATGCCGAGCTGGTAGGCCACAACGTCGTCCGGATCGGGCCCCATCCACATCGGCTCGTCGACGGCGCTGATCGTGATCTCGTCGAATCCGGTGCTGTCCAGCAGCTTCTTGATCCGGTCGGCGTCGGCGAGCGAGAACGGGCCCGGGGCGCCTGGCGCCGCAAGCTCCGGCAGTTGTACATACGGGGCGATGGCGCCCATCGGCACGGTCAGATAGGCGTTGTCCCGCACGCTCCGCCAGCACAGGAACGCCAGCTGTCCGCCCGGATGCAGCGCTCGGGCGATATTTTCGAACGCCGCCTCCGGATCGGCGAAGAACATCACCCCGAAACGACTGATCGCGACGTCGAAGGCGCCTTCCTCGAAGCGATGGACCTGTGCGTCCCCTCGTTCGAAGGAGACCTGCGGCAGCCCGGCTTCAGCGGCGCGCTTCCGGGCTTCGTCCAGCATCGGCGCCGACACATCGACGCCGAGCACCGATCCCTCGGCTGCGGTCCGCGCCACCTCCAGGCTCGTACCGCCGCTGCCGCATCCGATGTCCAGCACCCGGCTGTCCGCCTGGATCCCGGCCGCCGCAATTAAGTGCGGAGTGAGCCGGAGATACCTCGCCTCCTGCCTTTCCCGCTGCTGGACCCAGAATCGTCCGTCGTCCCCGTTCCAGGTCCCGGCCTGTTCGGCGTTGCCCGCCGCGATCTCGTCGGGCAGCGGTGTCCCGCCGTCCCCGGCCACACCCTGCTCGCTACCCTGCCCCATTGTTCCCCTTTGTTCGAAATGCCCACAGGTGGCCGTACGGCATTCCCGACCAGGGAGTTCGCCGCCCGTACGGCGATGTGTCACACCTGGGACACCCCCTCTTCCCTGGCACTCGTTCCTCTTGGAACACTCTGCTGACCGTGGTTTCGCACCACTCCTCACACAACCGAACATCGCCACCCGTTATTTCGCCAACTCCCCCACACGCAAAGAGGTTCCCCACCCCATGTCTGAATTGAATCGGCGGCGTTTCCTCCAGATCGCCGGAGCCACCGCGGGCGCCTCGGCCCTGTCGAGCAGCATCGCCCGTGCCGCAGCCATCCCCGCCAAGCGTCGCTCCGGATCCATCAAGGACATCGAGCACGTCGTCGTGCTGATGCAGGAGAACCGTTCCTTCGACCACTACTTCGGCTCGATGAAGGGCGTACGCGGCTTCGGTGACCCGCGTCCGCTGATCCTTGAGAGCGGGAAGTCCGTCTGGCACCAGCCGGACGGCGACAAGGAGGTGCTGCCCTACCACCCGGACGCCGAGAACCTCGGCATGCAGTTCATCGAGGGTCTCGACCACGAGTGGGCGGGCGGCCACAAGGCCCGCAACAAGGGCAAGTACGACAACTGGATACCTGCCAAGACCGCCGGGACGATGGCGCATCTGACGCGCAAGGACATCCCGTTCCACTACGCGCTCGCCGACGCGTTCACCATCTGCGACTCGTACCACTGCTCGTTCATCGGGGCGACCGACCCCAACCGCTACTACATGTACACGGGCCACGTCGGCAACGACGGTTCGGGCGGCGGCCCGGTCCTCGGCAACGAGGAGCTCGGGTACAGCTGGACGACGTACCCGGAGCGGCTGGAGAAGGCCGGGATCTCCTGGAAGTTCTACCAGGACATCGGTGACGGCCTGGACGCGAACGGCAAGTGGGGCTGGATCGAGGACGCCTACCGCGGCAACTACGGCGACAACTCGCTGCTGTTCTTCAACCAGTACCGTGACGCCAAGCCCGGCGACCCGCTCTACGACAAGGCCCGCACCGGCACCAACGCCAAGGCGGGCGACGGCTACTTCGACCGGCTCAGGGCCGATGTGAAGGCCGACAAGCTGCCCCAGGTCTCCTGGATCGCCGCCCCCGAGGCCTTCTCCGAGCACCCCAACTGGCCCGCGAACTACGGCGCCTGGTACGTCTCCCAGGTGCTGGACGCGCTCACCTCCAACCCCGAGGTGTGGAGCAAGACCGCCCTGCTCATCACCTACGACGAGAACGACGGCTACTTCGACCACGTGGCCCCGCCCTTCCCGCCGGCCTCCGCCGACGAGGGCAAGTCCACCGTGGACACCTCGCTCGACAGCTTCGGCGGCAACGCCAAGTACGAGGCCGGTCCCTACGGTCTCGGCCAGCGCGTCCCGATGATCGTCGTCTCCCCCTGGAGCACCGGCGGCTACGTCAATTCCGAGGTCTTCGACCACACCTCGATCATCCAGTTCCTGGAGCGCCGCTTCGGTGTCCACGAGCCCAACATCTCGCCCTGGCGCCGCGCCATCTGCGGCGACCTGACCTCGGCCTTCGACTTCCGCCTGGAGGACACCAAGCCGGCCGCGCTCCCCGCCACCGACGGCTACCAGCCGCCGGACAAGGAGCGGCACGACAGCTATGTGCCGAAGCCGCCGGCCAACCCGGTGCTGCCCAAGCAGGAGCCGGGCTCCCGTCCCGCCCGCCCGCTGCCGTACGCCCCGCTCGTCGACGGGTCCGCGGCCCCGTCCACCGGCCGCTTCACCCTCACCTTCAAGAGCGGCGACAAGGCCGGCGCCTGCTTCACCGTCACCGGTGGCAACCGCACCGACGGCCCCTGGACGTACACCACGGAGGCCGGCAAGACGATCTCCGACACCTGGAACACCGCCTACTCCAAGGACGCCTACGACCTCACCGTCTACGGGCCGAACGGTTTCCTGCGCACCTTCAAGGGGGACGGCAAGAAGACCGGACCCGAGGTGACCGCCCGCCATGAGGCGAAGAGCGGCAGCGTCGAACTCACCCTGACCAACCCCGGCAAGACCGACTGCCACCTCACCGTCACCCAGTCCTACGGCGGCGCCGCCGAGACCTACCCGGTCCGTGCGGGCGCCACCGTCAAGAAGTCGTTCGACCTGCGTGCCAGCAAGCGCTGGTACGACCTGTCGGTCACCTGTGACTCGGACCCCGGCTTCCTGCGCCGGTTCGCCGGCCATGTGGAGAACGGCGAGGCGGGTGTGAGCGACCCGGCGATCATCACGGGCTGAGGTACCACGGCCCTCACCACGACGCTCATACCGCCGGGCCGCCGGCGGAGAACGGGGCGCCCGCCGCAGCAGGCGGGCGCCCCGTCCTGCGTGAACGGCCCGGCGGGTGCGCCGGTTTGCCCTGGAGTGCGCTCCAGCTCCTAGCGTGGGCGCACGACCTACAGCAGTCGCTGAACGAAGGGAACCTCGTGCGCTACACACTGTTCGGCAGGACCGGTCTGCGGGTGAGCGAGCTGAGCCTGGGCGCCATGACCATCGGCGAGGACTGGGGCTGGGGCGCCGCCAAGGACACCAGCGGCCGGATCCTGGACCTCTACGCCGACGCGGGCGGCAACTTCATCGACACCGCCAACAACTACACCGACGGCGCCTCGGAGCGGATCCTCGGTGAACTGCTGGAAGGCCGCCGGGACCGCTTCGTCCTGGCGAGCAAGTACACCTGCGCGACCCGTAAGGGCGATGTGAACGCGGCGGGCAACCACCGCAAGAACCTGGTCCGGTCGGTGGAGGCGAGCCTGGACCGGCTGCGTACCGACCACCTCGATGTGCTCTGGGTGCACGCACGGGACAACTTCACGCCCGTGGAGGAGGTGATGCGGGCGCTCGACGACGTGGTGCGGTCGGGAAAGGTGCTCTACATCGGGGTGTCCGACTGGCCCGCCTGGGAGATCGCGCAGGCCAACACCCTTGCCGAGCTGCGCGGCTGGACCGCTTTCGCCGGCTCGCAGCTGCGCTACAACCTGCTGGAGCGGACGCCGGAGCGGGAACTGCTGCCGCAGGCCCGCGCCTTCGATCTGGCCGTGCTGGCCTGGGCGCCGCTCGCGGCGGGGAAGCTCACCGGCAAGTACCGCCGGGGTGAGACCGGGCGGCTGGACGGCGTGGACGACCGGGTCACCCGGGACCACAACGAGGAGGAGACCATCACCGCGGTGCTGGAGATCGCCGAGCAGGGCGGCTGGAGCCCCGCACAGGTAGCGCTGGCGTGGCTGCGCAGCCGCCCCGGCAACATCATTCCCATCGTCGCCGCCACCAAGGAGAGCCAGCTCCGCGACAATCTCGGCGCCGTGGACCTCACGCTGGACGCCGAGTCGCTGGACCGGCTCGACCGGACCAGCGCGGTCTCGCTGGGCTTCCCGCACGACTTCCTGCGGGATCCGGGCATCATCGAGAACGTCTACGGCGACCGCTGGGCCGCGATCGAGGACCGGCGCTCCACCCATCGCCGTACGGCGAGCGAGATCCGCTGACCTACGCAGGACGCCGCCGCCCGCATGTCCGGGCGGCGGCGTCCGTTGCTGTCGGCGGAGCGCTCAGCGGGTCAGTTCAGCGCGCTGCGCTGCTTCCACTGGTCCCAGTTCTCCTGCCAGACCTCCAGGCCGTTGCCGACGTCGGTCTTGTTGGTGTTGGTGGTGCCCTTCACCTCGACCGTGGAGCCGATCGTGAGGAAGTCGTAGGCCCTCTTGGCGTCCGAGGTGGTCATGCCGAAGCAGCCGTGGCTGTTGTTCTCCACGCCGACCGACTTGTTCCACGGGGCGGAGTGCAGGAAGGTCCCGGACGCGGTGAGGTGGGTGACCCACTTGGAGTCCAGCATCCACTCGCTGCCGTGGCCGATGGTCGCGGAGTCCATCGTCTCGGCCGCGTTCTTGCTGCGTACGGTGTGCACCCCGCCGCGCGTCGGGTCCTGCGGGGAGCCGGCGGAGCCGCGGATGCTGCCGACGTTCTTGCCGTTCTCGTACATCGTCATGGTGTGCGAGGGGACGTCGATGACGGCCTTGTGGTCGGCGCCGATGCGGAAGCCGAAGTTGTAGTCCCGGGCGAACCAGCCGCCGTCACCGGAGTTGATACCGGACAGCGCGCCCTTCACGGAGACCTTGGTGCCGGACGGCCAGTAGTCCTTGGGCCGCCAGTCGATGCGGTCCTTGCCGGAGTAGTCCTTGACCCAGCCCCAGGAGCCCTCGACCTTCGGCTGGGTGGTGACCTTCAGCGCCCTCTCGATGTCGGCCTGCCGGTCCTTGGATATCGGGTTGTCGAAGAGGATCGAGACCGGCATTCCGGTGCCCACGGTCGCCCCGCCGGACGGGGTGTTGGTGAGCTTGTTGACCTTGCCGGCCTTCTCCGTGGTGAACTTCGAGGTGGCCGAGGACTCCTTGCCCCCGTCGGACTTGGCCTTCGTCCGCACGGTGTAGGTGGTGTCCGGCATGACCTTGCCGTCCGACTTCCATGACGCGCCGTCACCGGTCAGCTGTCCGGAGACCTTGCCGCCCTTGTCGTTCGCGACCTCGACCGAGGTGAGCTTGCCGCCCTCGGCCCGTATGGATATGTCCGAGCCGAGCTTGGCCGGGGTGCTCCCGGCGGTCGGGGTGACGGTCACCTTGGTCGCCGGCTGGTCCGCCTTCGACGCGCCACCGGGCCCGCACGCGGTCAGCAGCGCGGCTGCCGCGGTCAGGGCGGGTAGCAACCGAGCGGAGTGGCGGCGTGGTCCGGCGTGCACGGGGATCCCTCCAAAGCAGAACAACTGTCAGTGGCGGGGCCCGGCCCCGTGAGGGGGTCGCCGTCAGGGGTCGCCGATGCACCCGCCGCACTAACAGACGGGGTTGTCCGCCAAGGGGGTTGTCCCGGATGCCGGAGGATTTAGGACACAGTTCGATATCGGGCGTGAAGAAACAGCGCGCAAAAGCGGCGGACGGCCTTCCGGCCGCCCGCCGCTTCGTCTTCCTTCCGGTGTGTCCGGCGTCAGGAGGACCCGCCGCCGGTCGCCCCGCCCTGGGCCGACTGACCGCCGGCGTGGCCGCCGGCTGTCGTGCTGCCGGTGGTGTTCTGGCCGGTCGTGTTCCCGGTGGTGTTCTGGCCGGTCGAGTTCCCCGTGGTGTTCTCGCCGGTGGTGGTGCCGGTGGTGTTCTCGCCTGTCGTGTTCCCTGTCGTGTTCTCGCCGGTGGTGGTGCCGGTGGTGGTCTCGCCGGTCGTTCCGCCGTCCGGCGAGCTGCTCCCGGTCGAGGTGCCCCCACCCCCGGTGGAGGTGTCGGTCGGCCCGCCCGGGGATGTCCCGCCGCCGGTCTCCGACGGAGAGCTGCCGGTGCCCCCGTTGGACTGTCCGGTGGTGCCGGGGCTGGGCTGGCCGGGCGGCGGTGACTGGCCCGGCGGCGGCTGCGACGAGGCGGGCCCGCTGGGCGTTTCGGGCGGGGCGCTCGTCCTGCGGTCCTCGCCGCCGGTGGTGCCCTCGGGGCGCTTGAACCACGTGCCCGTCTTCGGGTCGCGCAGGGTGAATTCCTTGATCTTGGACTTCGCGGGCTTGACGACGACCGAATTCGAGGACTGGTATCCGGGCCACTTGCTGCCCACCGTCTTCACATCACCCTGGAGCGCGGTCGGCGGCGTCAGCGGATTGCCGCACTTGCAGCGCACCCGCGGCACCCCGTACGAGTCGACCATGACCGCGGTGCCGGACTGCAGGACCGACTGGAAGGTGGTGGCCTTGCCGTCCTTGAAGCCGTGGTTGGTGACCCGGGTGTCATAGGTCAGCTGAACGGGCGTCAGTGACCGCAGATAGGACGGGACATCGCCCGGCTTCTTGCCCAGGACGCCGGCGAACGCCTGGTTCCTCGCCGGGGCGCTGGTCAGAAAGCTGATCTGCTTCTCGACATCGCAGCTCGCGCTGTTCTCGGTACCGCCGTAGAGGCCGGGCGTCGCCCCTGAGAACTCGCTGTTCCCGCCGCCGGACGGCTTGCGCGGGGTGGCGGACGGGGTCGGGGTGGACTCGTTCGCCGATGACGCCGTGACCGGGTCCTGGCCGGTGGAGGAGACCGGTTCGGCGAACACCTCGCTTCCGCCGCCGCCCGGACGGGTGAGGACGACGATGAGGATCACGGCCACCACCACGGCGGTCGCGAGGATCGCGACCCGCGGCGCGGACTTCCACCAGGGCCCGCCGGCTCCGGCGCCCTTGCCCCCGCGGCCGCCACCGCCACCGCCGCCGCCACCCCCGCCGCCCCGGCCGGGGCCGCCCGGCGGAGGCTGCTGGTAGCCGGGCGCGGTGGGTTCCTCCGGCTGGCCCTGCCCCGGCCATGAGCCCACCTGTGTCGGCTCGTGTCCGGGGCTGGACGGCGTACCGGAGAGCGGGCCCGACGGCGGTCCTGTCGGGTGGCTGTCAGGCGGCGGTGGAGATGTCACGGGTGCCTCTTCCGACGCGTGTGGGCCATCCGGCTATGCGAATTTTGCCCGGTTTGTCTAGGTCAAGGACATTGTGTGCCCGGGAGCGGCGCCGTCCGCAAGCGGGGCGGCACGCCGGTGCTTACGGTGGTGCGTGCGTGCCGTACCTGCGGTAATTGCAGGCACCTTCCGTCGCCCCACGGCCAAAACCGGCAGAAGAGAGGTTGAGCCAGATGCGAGGCCCCGCGTCCGCCGGTTCCCCGGGCCCGGCGCCGTCCCGTGGCGCACCGTCCCGTGGCGCACCGCCCCTCCTCCGCGGTTGGGCGCAGGCCCTCGGCGCGACGGTGGCGGCCCTCGTCGCCATGATCGTGGTCGCCGCCATCGGCCTGTGGGCGGCGGGTGCGACGGACCTTCCCGGCGGGGCGTTCCCGTCCGTAGTGGCGGCCACCGTGCTGGTCGCGGCCGGTGGCTCGGTGGGGCTGTCCGGCGGCGCCGGGGACATCGTGGAGGCCGATGCCGCCCTGGACGTCATCCCGCTGTCGGTCACCCTCGCCGGAGCGCTGGTGCTCGCCGCCGTCTTCCTGCTGCCGCTGCGGCACCGTGCGGTGGCCACCACCCGGGAGCTGCTCGGCCGGATCGCCCGAACGGCCGTGTGCTGGCTGGTCCTTCTGCTGCTGGTCTCGCTCGCCGCCCGGCACAGCTTCCGGATCTCCGTGGGCAACGACCTCGCCAACGAGATCGGCACCGACCTGGGCGCCACACCGACCGTCGGCTTCCGCGCCGATGTGCCCGCGACGCTCGGCGTCGGCCTGCTGTGGGTACTGGCGCTGCTCGCGCTGACCTTCGTCATCTCGCGCCGGGCCCCGCTCTCGCCCCGGCTGCTGCACTTCCAGGACTCCGTACGGCCACCCGCGTTCGCGATGCTGCTGACGCTGCTCGGCTACGCCGTGATCGGGCTGGTCATCGGCATCGTCGAACTCATCACCAACGACCGCCCGGCGCAGACCCTCGCCGTCATCTTCCTCGGGCTGCCGAACCTGGCCTGGATGGCGCTGGGTATCGGCACCGGCGGCGCCTGGGTGGGGCACATCGACAAGGCCCTGGGACTGCCCCTGCCACACCTCCTCGACCAGGTCCTCCGCACCCACGGACAGCGCACCCTCGACCTCGGCTCGCTCGCCGAACACGACCGCCGGGCCTGGCTGCTGGTGGCGGTGGCGGCCGTGGTGCTGCTCGCCGCCGCCTTCACCGCGGCGGTCCGCTCCCCGGCCCGGCTGCCGGCCTGGCGGCACGCCGTCGAGATGGCCGTGGCACTGGCCGTCACCCTCTTCGTCGTCGGACTGCTCACCCGGATCTCCGCCCACTACGGACTCTCCGTGATCGGCATCGGCGACCTCGGCGGCGACCTGGGCGGCGAGGTCACCCTGGAACCCCAGCTGCTCCGGCTGGTGGGGGTGGGCCTCCTCTGGGGACTGGTCACCGGCTTCCTCGGCAGCCTTTTGGCGCGGCGCGTACGGCATCCGGGTGAGGTACCGGTGCCGCATGAGCCGCCGAAGCCGTGAGAGCGCCTCAGTAAGCCGTGAGCGCGGGCGTCCCCTACGGCCCCGTCCGCCCCGGGAACATCGGGGTCGCCCAGCGCGGCGGTGGCGGGGGTGCCGCGCTGCGCCGGCCGCCCTGGTCCGCCGGGATGTCGACCTGCGTCATGGGATGGGCCTGGGGGGTGCCGGCCGCGACCGGGGGGACCGTGGCCCGGCCGGCCGCGCGCAGTGCCGCCACGAACCCCCGGCAGGTCTCGTAGCGGTTCTCCGGCGCCTTGGCCAGGGACTGGGCGAACACCGCGTCGACGGTCTCCGGCAGGTCCGGCCGCAGCTCCGTCATGGCCGGCGGCGGGTCGTACTGATGCGCCCACAGCAGCGCCATGTCGTCGTCGCGGCGGAACGGCGGCGCCCCCGTCAGCATCTCGAACAGCACGCAGGCCAGGCTGTAGACATCGCAGCGGCCGTCCACCGGGCGGCCGGAGATCTGCTCGGGCGCCACATAGTCCAGCGTGCCGACGAACTGGCCCACACTGGTGAACCCGGTCAGCGACAGGGACTTCTTCGTCAGCCCGAAGTCGGTGAGATAGGCGTGCTCGGGGCGGTCGCTGTCGGTGCCCTCGGCGATCAGGATGTTGCCCGGTTTGACGTCCCGGTGCACGAGGTCGTGCGCATGGGCGGCGTCCAGCGCGGAGGCCACCTGGAGGGCGATCCGGCAGGCGGTCTCCAGCGGCAGCGGGCCGTCGCGGTCCAGCAGCGCCCGCAGGTCCCGGCCCTGGACGTAGCGCATCGCGATGTAGAGCACGCCCTCGGTCTCCCCGGCCTCGAAGACCGGCACGATATGCGGGTGGTCGATCGCCGCGGCGACCCGGGACTCATGGGCGAAGCGCTGCCGGAAGGTGTCGTTCCGGGCGAGTTCGGGCGCCAGCAGCTTCACCGCGACGGTACGGCCGAGCCGCAGGTCCTCCGCGCGGTAGACCACCGCCATCCCGCCCCGGCCGATCTCGTCCTGCAGCAGATACTCGGCGATCTGCCGCCCGCGCAGCCCGGAGGAGTCGGGAGCGGTGGAGTGCCGCTGAGGCCGCCCGGGTGCCTCGCCGTTCACCGGATCTCACCCACGGGGTTCGGCGGCGGGGGCGGCCGCTCGCCGGGCTGCATGGCGCGGGTCCGGCCGGGGTCCGCCGCCGACGGGCCGTCCGGGGGGCCCGGCGCCTGGGGGTCCGGTGCCGGGGCGGGCCCGCCGGCGGCCGAGGGGGCCGCCCTGGCACCCGCCGCCTGACCCGGCCCCTCCGGTGCCTCAGATGCCTCCGGTTCCGCCCCGTCCCCCTGCCGCTCCCCGGACCGCGACGACGGCCCCGCCGTCACCGCGTAGGTCTGCAGCGACACCCCGTCGCAGTAGCACCACCGCTCGTGCCGGGCGTCGTAGAGCCAGAGCGCATCGCCGTCCACGACCACGCCCAGCCGGGTGCCCCGGGTGCGCCGGCCAAACGACTCGCCGTCCAGCTGCCCGGCGGCCAGCTCCTCGATCAGCTTGCGATAGCGGCTCAGGTCGCTCTCCACGGCGCCCAGCAGCGGACGGGGGTCCGCGGTCCGGGCGGCGGGCTGTGCGGCGGCCGGTGCTTCGCGCGGGACGGCCAGCAGCAGGCGGCCATCGACCCAGGTCGACCAGCCGTTGGAGCACATCGCCAGGGCCCAGTCGCCACGGCGGTCGACGATCTGGACCGGCAACAGCGGATCGAGCGGTGCCGAGGGCCGGGTGGTGTCCGGGGCCGACCAACTCGCCATACCTTCCGGCGGGACGACATGGCTGGGGAGGAATTCCGGCGAGGTCACAGGCGGCTCCTCGGCACTACTTGCGCATGATCTCGGGCTCGTGCCGCCGCAGCAGCTTGGCGACCACGAACCCCAGCAGCAGGGAGAGCACGATCATCATGCCCATGTTCAGCAGCCAGGTCCCCGGCTTGTGCTGGAACAGCGGGTCCGCGGTGCCCTGCGGCATGATGTGGTGCAGATCGATGGTCCCCGCCATGGCCCCGAGCGCCCACCGGGACGGCACCAGCCACGCCAACTGCTCCAGCACCGGCACCCCGTTCAGCTTGAGCAGCGCACCGCAGAACACGACCTGCACGATCGCGAGCAGGACCAGCAGCGGCATGGTGACCTCTTCCTTCCGCACCAGCGCGGAAACGAACAGGCCGAGCATCATGGCGGTGAACGCCAACAGCGCCACCGCGAGGGTGATTTCGATCAGCGGCGGCATCAACACCCCTTTGCCGCCGGGTGCGTTCAGATTGACGCCGATCAGCGCCACCAGGGTCAGCACCACGGCCTGGACGATCGTGATCAGCCCCAGCACCAGCACCTTGGACATCAGATAGGCCGAGCGGGACAGGCCGACGGCTCTCTCCCGCTGATAGATGGTCCGCTCCTTGACCAGCTCCCGCACCGCGTTGGCGGCGCCGGTCAGCACCGCTCCGACGCACAGGATCAGCAGCGCGTTGACCGCCGAGTCCTGGGTGAGCGCGGACCCGGCCAGGGCATGCGCCATCGCGCCCATCACGAACGGCAGCGCGACCATGATGATCAGGAAGGTCCGGTCCGCGGTCAGCGCCGCCGTATAGCGCCGGACCAGCGTGTGCAGCTGCTTGCCCCAGCTCTGCCCCTTCGGCGCGGTCACCGGGCCCGACGGGGCCTCCGGGGTCCGCAGGGGCTGATGGGAGTCCGCGGCGACATAGCGCCGGTGCTCGGGCGAGGCGCGGAACTGCTCCGCCCAGGGACGTTCCCGGTCGTTCTCGAAGGCCTCGAACGCCTCCGGCCACTGCTCGAACCCGAAGTAGGCCAGCGCCTCCTCCGGCGGTCCGTAGTAGGCGATGGTGCCGCCCGGCGCCAGAACCAGCAGCCGGTCGCAGACATCCAGGCTCAGCACGCTGTGGGTGACGACGATGACCGTACGGCCGTCGTCCGCCAGGCCGCGCAGCATATGCATCACGGAGCGGTCCATACCGGGGTCGAGACCGGAGGTCGGCTCGTCGAGGAAGAGCAGCGACGGTTTGGTCAGCAGCTCCAGGGCCACGCTGACCCGCTTGCGCTGGCCGCCCGAGAGGCTGTGGATCGGCTGGTTCGCCCGCTGGTCGAGGCCCAGTTCATGGATCACCTCGTCGACCCGCGCCTGCCGCTCCTCCTTCGCGGTGTCCTCGGGGAAGCGCAGCTCCGCCGCGTATCCCAGGGCCCGGCGCACGGTCAGCTGGAGATGCAGGATGTCGTCCTGCGGGACGAGGCCGATGCGCTGGCGCAGCTCGGCGTAGTCGCGGTAGAGGTCCCGGCCGTCGTAGAGCACCGTGCCGTCGTCCGCGGGGCGCAGCCCGGTCAGCGCGTTGAGCAGCGTCGACTTTCCGGCGCCGCTCGGCCCGACCACGGCGAGCAGCGTTTTCTCGCCCACCGGGAAGGACATCTGCTCCATCAGCGTCTTGCGGCCGTTGTCGACGCGTACGGCCAGATCCTGGACGTCCAGCGACACCTCGCCGGTATCGATGAACTCCTGGAGTTCATCGCCGACCAGGGCGAACGCGGAGTGGCCGATGCCGACGATATCGCCGGGGATCAGCGGGGCCCGGTCGACCGGCTGGCCGTTGAGGTAAGTGCCGTTGTGGCTGCCCAGGTCGACGATTTCGAAGCCCTCGGCACCGGCGCGCAGCTCCGCGTGCCGGCGGGAGACCGAGAGGTCGTCGACGACCAGGTCATTTTCGGGGGCGCGGCCGATCCGGGTGGTCCGGGCGGCCGGCAGTGGCCGTACGGAGCTGGGCTGCCGGAAGGTACGGGTACCGGCCGGATGCGAGACGGCGGAGGGCCGCTCGATACGGGTCGGCGGCGGGGCCGGTGCCTGTGGCGCGGGCGGCTTGGGCGGGGCCGGCGGTGGTGACACCCCGGAGAGCACCGCGCACGGACCGTCCGCGGGGTTGCCGAACCGGATCACGCTGCCCGGCCCGACACCGGTCTCATGCACCCGCCGCCCGTCGGCGAAGGTGCCGTTCGTGCTGTCCTCGTCCTCCACGGTCCAGTGGCCGGACTTGGTCCGCAGCACCGCGTGATGCCAGGAGACCCGGGCGTCGTGGAGCACGAGTTCGCAGGCGGGGTCCCGTCCGACGTGGTAGGTGCGGCTGGGGCTCATCACCTGTGTGCTGCCGTCGGACTCGATGACGAGTTCCGGCGCGGTGGGCGCATCCTGCCGCTCAGCCATACCAAAATGCTACGGCCGCGAGCCGGGCTCCGCCTGTCGGCGCGGCAGCGGGCGCCGGCCCGCAAAGTCCCCTTCCCAAAACGGCAATTCGGGGCATGATCACCCTTTATCCGAGCGAATACGACCGGTTACTCGCGAGAAACGGCACAGGTCAACTAGGGTGAACGCTCCGATTGGTCCCACTTGCAAATTCCATGGAAATGCCGGAATTTGCCGCACTGGTCGAAAGAAGTCCTGCGGAACCGGGACGCACCGCGCAGTGCAGGGCTGCGTGGTGTCGGTAACAGCGCTGAACGTCGGCTTTGTAAGACCCAGCCGGCCCGTCCGTCCTCCGGGACACGGCGGGCCGGTCCCTTCTTGTTCACCTACCTCCCGAAGGCAAGGCAGAGATGGCACGAGTCTCCCCACAAGACCCCGAGCAGTTCTCTCAGCAGCGGACTCATCCCGTCGACGAGGTACTCCCCGTCGGCAAACTCGCCCTCTACGGTTTCCAGCACGTCCTCGCGTTCTACGCGGGAGCGGTGATCGTCCCGATCATTCTCGGGAACGCCCTGGGTCTCTCCCGCGAGGAACTCGTCTATCTGATCAATGCGGACCTGCTGACCTGCGGTGTCGCCTCGATCATCCAGGCTCTCGGCGTCTGGAAGATCGGCGCCAGGCTGCCGCTGGTCCAGGGTGTCACCTTCACCGCGGTCTCCCCGATGATCGCCATCGGGCTGGGCGCGGGCGGCGGCACCGCCGGCCTGCTCGTCGTCTACGGCGCGGTGATCACCGCGGGCATAGCGACCTTCCTGTTCGCACCCTTCTTCAGCAAACTGATGAAGTACTTCCCGCCGATCGTCATCGGCACGATCCTCACCGTCATCGGCCTCACCCTGATCCCGCAGGGGCTGCAGGACGCGGCCGGCGGTGCGCAGTTGAAGGGCCACGCCGAATTCGGCTCCTCCAAGAACCTCGCCTACGCGCTGGGCACCCTGCTGTTCATCCTGCTCGTGGTCCGGCTCGGGAAGCCGTACCTGCGCAGCCTCGCCGTGCTGCTCGGCCTGGTCGCCGGGACCGGCGTCGCCTGGCTCCTGGGCGATGTGGACTTCAGCGGCGTACAGAGTGCCGACTGGGTCGGCGTCAGCACGCCCTTCCACTACGGAATGCCGAAGTTCGAGGTGTTCCCGATCATCGCCATGATCATCGTCATGCTGATCACCATGGTGGAGACCACCGGAGACGTCTACGCCATCGGGGAAGTCACCCGTAAGAAGGTCGACAACACCACCGTCGCCAATGCCGTGCGCGCCGACGGCGTCGCCACCATTCTCGGCGGAATCTTCAACTCCTTCCCGTACGGGGCCTTTGCGCAGAACATCGGCCTGGTGCGGATGTCGAAGGTCATGAGCCGGTTCGTGGTGGTCGCGGCCAGCGGCTTCATGATCGTGATGGGGCTGCTGCCGAAGGCGGGCAGTGTGGTGGCCGCCATTCCGCATCCGGTGCTCGGCGGTGCCGCGATCGCGATGTTCGGCATGGTCGCGGCAGTTGGCATCCAGATCCTCGGCAAGGTGGACCTGCGCGAGGAGCGCAACGCCCTGATCCTCGCGGTCAGCCTCGCCGCCGCGCTGCTGCCGAACGCGGTCGCGCCGTTCTTCGAGCGGATGCCGGAGGACGTCCGGGCGGTCCTCAACAGCGGGATCACACTGGGCAGTCTGACCGCCGTCCTGCTCAACCTCTTCTTCAACGTCTTCACCCGCGGTAAGACGATGGAGATCGACTGGGACGAGATCGAGGGCGACGAACCGGAAGCGGCGCACGAGCCGTTCGGGGCGCCCGCACCGGCGGAACCGTACGCCCCGCAGGCACTCCACCGGCCGGTCCCGCCGCACGCTCCGGGGCCGCAGCACCCGCAGGGCGGGCCGGACTGGGGCAACCCCGGCCGCTGAGTCCGTCAACGGCAGCGGGCGGGGAGGGAACCGGACACCCGGTTCCCTCCCCGCCCGTTTGCGTCGGTGCCCGCGCCGCCCGCCGTCAGCCGGTGGGCACGGTGTTGAACGGCGGCGCCTCGCCCGCGTCCCCGATCAGGTCCCAGAAGTGGTCGACCAGCCGGCGCAGATACGCCGAGCGCTCGGCCGCGACCTCCTTGAGCCGGGAATCGTCGTTCCGTGCCACCACATGCCCCATATAGCGCTCGGAGAACTCCGCGAACTCCCCGTGCATCGTGCGCAGCGCGTCGCTCACCCGCGTCTTGTTCAATGTGGTGATCTTGGTGACCGGCCCGACATGCGACTTCCAGCGCCCGTCGATGGCCGCCCGCAGATGCCCGGCCAGCACCTCGTCCTGGCCCATCACCCCGATCAGCTTCCGCAGCGACAGCCCCAGCGCCTCCACCAGCGCCTTGGTCTGCCGGTAGTCACCGTTCCACTGCTGCGCCGATTCGGCCGCCCAGTACTCGTCCGGTTCCATGCCGATGAGTTGCGACAGCCGCCCCACGCTCAGCTGGCGCGCCATCCGGTGCTCGGCCAGGGTCCGCGGCTCGACGCCCATCAGCACCGTCGGCGGGCACCACAGGACATCCGCCAGGACGAACAGCTGCGGCTCGGTCGGCACCTGGGAGCCGTACTCCCATGCCTCGACCTGCTCGGGGTGGACCGGCGTGCCGCATGCCGTCATGGACTGGGCGACCTGAGTCGTACTCAGGCCGACCCGGGCCCGCGCGGATCTGGCCTCGGCGGGAGAGAAAGGAGTGCGGTACACGAACGGGACACCTCGCTGCACCCGGCGAAGGGAGGGTGCGTGGGGGAAGCGGGCATGGAGGAACATCCAGGAGCGGGCAGATTAACAGATGGGCGATACGTACGAATCTACAGCTCCCCGCCGACTCGAAGGGCGCGCCGAGCGGTGCGGGCGGGCGCGGGGGAGATGTGCGCTATCTGTCCGATTCCACGCCTCAACTCCCTTACTGGGTATAGCCGATGCCTCGGTGCTTACCGGTCGGTAGTGACACGTTGAGACCGCGCGGACAGCGGGACGTGATCAGAGCGTTACGCAGAGGCGGATGTCCTTCGCCGGAATCAGCGTCGCGTGCGCGGCTCTCCGGCGAAGATCCTGTCCAGGTGGTAGTCCAGGGTGCGGCGCACCTCGTCCAGCGTGCGGCGGTCGTGCAGCACATCGCCGCCCAGCCCCACCGCACCCGAGACCAGCAGATCGGCCTCGTGCCACGGGTCCAGACCGGGCGCGGTCCGCCCGTCGGCCTGCGCCGCGGCGATCAGCTCCGCCACCATCCGCTCCAGCGGCTGCTCGGCGGGGAGAAAGACCCTGGCGAGATCGGGGTCCGTCAGACTGCGGGCGTAATACGCGGCGAACACCCGCAGCGCGGTGGCGCGCTGGGCGTCCACCGGCAGGAATTCCTCCAGCACCGCCCGCAGCAGACCCCGGGGTTCGGTGCCATCGAACCGGATACGGGAGCGGGCGATGCGCTCATTCTCCGCGTGCAGCAGATGCAGCGCGTCGACCAGGAGCCGGTGCTTGCTCCCGAAGTGGTACTGAACCGTGCGCAGCGACATCCCGGCCTCGGCCGCGACCTCCCGCAGGCTCGCCGCGTGCAGCCCCCGCTCGGCGGCGATCCGCCAGAGCGCCTCGGCGATGCGCAGGCGCTTGCCCGACGGGGCCGGTCGCGCCGGCCGCCCGGCCGCCGGGACCGGCGTCTGCTTGCGCCGCCGGTACGCCTTGGCCTGACAGCTGCGCGAGCAATACAGCGCCGGCCGGCCCCGCCCCGCAGGGGAGAGGGCTGTACGGCACATCCGGCACACCGGCCCTTCCGCCCGCCCCTTTTCCGCACGCACAATTCCCCTCCCGAATCCCTGAATTGTGTGACGTAAATCGAATTCAGCAGCAATTAGCGGGCCAATGGCCGCTTGCCGAATGATACGTTCGTAACGTCCTCGGGGGAACAGAGGACTTATCAACGGGACTTGGGGGACTGATGAAGTACGACATCCTGCAGATCGCCGGGGCCATCGTGATGGTGGTTTTCGCGCAGGGCGCGATCCGGCTGCTCTTCGACCACACCGACACCGGATTCCTCGGCTGGCTCGGCGGTGGCTTCGCCCTCACGCTGGCCGTACATCTGGCGCTGTTCGCCATGGGCGTGCTGCTGACGGGCTGGTCCCACACCCGGGCGAAGGCGCTGGGGCGACGGGGCTGAGGCCGCTCACAGCGGGATCGGAACGGGGAGCAGGGCGGAGAGCGCCCGCTGCACGCTCCCGGTGTGCAGCGGGCGGGTGGGGAGGCGGGGCGCCGGACCGCGTGGTCGGGGCGCCGGCCGGGAGGGGAGGGGGCGGGTAGGGGTGCGTCAGCCCACGTGGACGCGGGGCCGCAGGGCCGGGGTGGGTTCGGCGCGGCGTAGGACCTCGCGGGTGACCGGGGCGACCTCGCCGTCGCCGAAGACCAGGAAGCGCAGCAGATGGCTGAGGGGATGGCCCTCGGTCCAGTTGAAGTAGACGTGCGGGACCTCGCCGGTGTGCTCGCGTAGCTGCATCAGGACGGCGGCGATGGTGTTGGCCACCCCGGCGCCCTCCACCCGCAGTATTTGTGCCCCGTACCGCTCCTCGCCCTGGACGTGCAGGTCCGTGGTGAAGTCCGAGGAGTCCCGGACGGTGACCTCCAGGAACAACACCGGCCGCCCGTCGGGGATATGGGTCTCCTCGCGCTGGCTGTACTCCTTCTCCCGGTACTCCGCCTCGTCCCGCTCATCGGGCTCGTTGGCGATGACCCGCAGCGGCCCGGCCGTCAGCGCCGCGTCGATCAGCCGCTGCGCGGTGTCGTCGAATTCGACCTGTACGGCGCGCAGTTCGAAGGCCCGGTGCACACGGGAGGCGAACGAGGTCAGCAGGATGCCGAGGATGAACAGCAACGCGATCTTCAGGCCGTCCGGCCGCTCGATGACATTGGTGATCAGGGTGTAGCCGAAGACGAGGGTGATGGCGCCGAAGCCGACGGCGGCCGCCCGGTGGCGGCGGTGGCGGGCGGCGACGGTGGACGCGAAGGACGCCGAGAGCATCAGCACCAGCACCCCGGTCGCATACGCACCGCTCTGCTCATCGACATCGGCGTCGAACAGGACGGTGATACCGAAGGCGATAGCCACGAAGATCAGCACCAGCGGACGCACCGCCCGCGCCCACTCCGGGGCCATGCCGTAGCGCGGCAGATAGCGCGGTACGAGGTTGAGCAGTCCCGCCATCGCCGAGGCACCGGCGAACCAGAGGATGGCGATGGTGGAGAGGTCGTAGACGGTGCCGAAGGCTTCGCCGAGGTACTCGTGCGCCAGATAGGCCAGCGCCCGCCCGTTTGCCGAGCCGCCGCTCTCGAACTCGTGCTGCGGAATGAGCAGGGTGGTGGCCAGGCTCGACAGCAGCAGAAAGCCGCTCATGACCAGCGCCGCCGTGGTCAGCAGCCGGCGGGTGCCGCGGATCCGTCCGGCCGGGTGCGCGGCGGTGTCCGCGGCATCGCCCCGTACCTGCGGCATGACGGCGACGCCCGTCTCGAAACCGGACATGCCCAGCGCCAGCTTGGGGAAGACCAGCAGCGCCACCCCGACGATGGCCAGCGGCGAGGAGTGCCCGGCCGTCATCGCGCCCCACCAGTCACCGACCACCACCGGATGCGACAGCACCTGCCAGGCCGAGGTGGCCAGCACGACGACGTTCAGCACCAGGTAGGTCCCGACGAGTCCGACGGCTATCCCGATCGCCTCGCGGAAGCCCTTGAGGAACACCGCGCCCAGGGCGGCCAGCAGCACCAAGGTGATCCACAGATTGGCGCCGTGCAGCAACGGAGGGGCGAACGGGTTCTCCACGACATGCGCCGAGGCGTCGGCGGCCGACAGCGTCATGGTGATGACGAAGTCCGTGGCGGCGAACCCCAGCAGCACCAGGACCAGCAGCTTCCCCGCCCACCACGGCAGCAGCCGCTCCAGCATGGCGATCGAACCCTCGCCGTTCGGGCTCTCCTTGGCGACCCTGCGGTATACGGGCAGCGCACCGAACAGCGTCAGCGCGATCAGCACCAGCGTGGCGAACGGCGAGAGCAGCCCGGCCGCCAGCGCGGCGATGCCCGGCTGGTAGCCCAGCGTGGAGAAGTAGTCGACGCCCGTGAGGCACATGACGCGCCACCAGGAGTGCCCCTTGTGCTCGGCCGGCGGGGTGCCGTGCGGCCCGGGGTGGCGGGCGGCCCGGCCGCTCAGTCCGTCCAGGAGCCAGCCGCGCCACCGTGGGGCGTTGGAAGCGGGAGACGGGTGGTCCGCCTGGACAGTGCTCATGCGGGTACGTCCTGCCGATCATCGGTCGTGGGTTCGGGCAACGAGGAGCGAGTATGCATCACCGTGTGGGCGCCGATCCGCTCCGCCCCGCAACCGGCGACATCGGTCGGTTCACCCCCAGGCGTCAAGAGGGTGTCAGAAAGCGTCCGCCGCCCGTACGCGCCGCGTTAAGGACTGCGTCACGGCGCTCCCGCCACCGTCAGCCGCGCGCAGTCTGGCAATAAGGGTCCACCGCGGAACCACGGGGCCACATCGGTCCGCCGCCGGGGCCGCAGCAGGAGGTGTTCCGTGTTCCCCGTGACCGCCCCTCACCGTCCGGCGCCCCCGCTCGGCCCGTCCCGCCCGACCCGCCCCCGTATCACCCGGTTTCCGCAGGTGGGGCGGCGATCGACGCGGCCGCCCCACCGGGTGCCCACGGACCGCACCCTCGCCCGGGATCTCGCGCTGCCGCTCGGCGCCGTCGGGGCCGCGCTGCTGGTGACCGCCCTGATGCTGACCGGCGGGACCGCCCACGCCCCGGCCGCGCTGGCGCTCTTCGCCCTGCTGACGGTGGCCGTGGCGCTGCGCGCCCGGCCGGCTCTGGTGCCGGTCGCGGCCCTGGTGTCCTGGATGTTCTACGACGGCTTCGTGCTCCACCAGCGCTCGGAGCTGGCCTTCCACGCACCGGACCGGACGAGCCTGCTCGTCCTCCTCCTCGCCGGTGTCGTGGGCGCGGGCTGCGCGGCCGCCGTACGGGCCGTCCGCCGGTTCCGTTTGCCCAGGTAGGGGGGCAGGGGAGCGGTCGGGGATAGGGGACAGACCCGGCCGCCCGGGCAGGGCTTAGGGGAACGGCCCGGAATATCGGGCAGCCCGGCTGAGGCTCAGGGAAGGCTCAGCCCCGGCACCAGCACCTACGACGCCGGGCGAAGGACGCGCGCCGGGAGCGGGACGCCGCGGCCCGCCGCCGTCGGCCCGCCGCACCCATGAACCCGAGCCCGATGCCCAGCATCCAGACGTCCTTGGCCAGGCCGGTGCCCTCCTGCGTCGGCCGCAGGCTCCCCGACTCCCGCATCCCGGGCGTCCGCAGATACATCCCGACCAGCCCGCCGGAGAATCCGGTCAGCGCGAGCCCGGCCAGCCGGGTGGGGACGAACGGTGCCAGCAGCGAACCGCCGACCGCGACCTGGGAACAGGCCAGCATCCGGGTGAACTGTTCGGCGGGGATCTTGGTCAGGAACGGATAGGCCACACACGCCATGCTGTGCACGCCCTCGGCGGTTTCCCGGTCGGCCCGCAGCATGGTCAGCCCGGCATTGAGGATGAACGCACCAGTGGCCAGACGCGGAGCCAGATCACGCGCTTCGGGCAGCTGCACCATGGGAGCCTCCAAGATCAGTCGTCGGCCCCCTGACCGAGCTTAGCCAGGGGGCAAGGGGGCTGCATCCTGCAGCGGTTCCGGGCGCTGCCCGGCGGCTGTCCCGCGTCCTGCCCGGCGGCTGTCCCGCGGCCCCCGTGCCACGCCCGCAGCCCTCCACCCCACCCCGGCACCGTCCTCTCAGCGCCGGGACGTCGCCCCGGCCCCGGGGAGCGCGGTGACGCCGCTGAATCGTCAGCAATGCTCAGCCGCTCACCTGCCGCTCGTCCGCCGCTTGCCCGCCGCTCGTCCGCGTCGATTGTCAGTGGCGTGTGCGACGCTGCGGAGCATGCGAATGACACCTGACGGGCGGCCCGTTCCGCCCCCGCATGCCGATGAACGCGCCATGTTGGAGAGCTGGCTGGAGTTCCACCGCGCCACCCTCCCGCTGAAGTGCGCGGGACTGGACGACCAGCAGGCCCGCCTGGCCTCGGTGGCCCCGTCCACCATGACGCTGCTGGGCCTGGTCCAGCATCTGGCGGAGGTGGAACGCAACTGGTTCCAGCGGGTGTTCGCCGGTCTGGACGTGCCGCCGGTGTACGAGGCGGAGAAGGGCAACGGGTTCACCCTCGCCCCCGACCGCGGGATAGCCGAGGCGCTGGCCGACTGGCGCGCGGAGGTCGCCCGGAGCCGTGAGCTGATCGCCACCGCCTCACTCGACGACACCGGCACGCTCTCCGAGCGAGAGGCCGGATTCGTCGGGGACCAGCGGGTGTCGCTGCGCTGGATCCTGGTCCACCTGATCGAGGAGTACGCCCGCCACAACGGCCATGCGGATCTGCTGAGGGAGCGCATCGACGGCGTCACCGGGGCCTGAGGGGCGAGGGCTCGGGCGGAGTTCCGAGGACCCCGAGGACTTCGGGGGGAGACGAAGAACGCCGGCCCGGAAAATGGTTGGCGCCGATGCGAGGGGCCGTTCTACAGTCAGCAGCGTTCGGGAGGACGGCCCCGCGGCCTGTCCTCGTCGGCCGTGGAGAAATACCGGAGGTGAGTACTGATGACTGTCATTGCGACGGGCGCTGCCCGCATTCAGAAGATCATCAACTTCCTCCCCGCGGTCTCCGGCTGACCAGACGTCACACGACGCAGGACGCACGACACGCCAGGCACGGCACACTACGCACGCCACGCGTCACACGTCATACGTCGCTGCTCTTCGCTCGCGCCTCGCGCGCCCGGCCGGGACCGCTCCTTCTCGAAGGGTCATCCCGTTGTTCGACCTCCATCACTCCGCTGCGCACCCGCTGACCGCCTACGGCTGGGACGACGGGTTCGCGCAGAGTTTCACCCCCTTTGCCGGGCAGGGAATCGTGCCCGGCCGTATCGTCCGCGTGGACCGCGGGCGGGTGGATGCCGTCGTGGCGGACGGCGACGGCATCCGTACCGTCCTGGCGGACACCGCGCTGGTGGCGACCAGTGACCCGATGCGGGTCCCGTGCACCGGCGACTGGGCCGTGCTCGACCTGGAGAACGGGCGCAGCGGCGACCATGTCGACGGTGTCGTACGGGCGTTGCTGCCGCGCCGGACGGCATTCGTGCGGTCGACCTCGTCGAAGCGTTCCGAGGGCCAGGTGCTGGCCACCAACATCGACCACATCGTCATCTGTGTATCGCTCGCGGACCAGTTGGACCTCGGGCGGATCGAACGGTTCCTCGCGCTGGCGCTGTCCGGCGCGGGCCATACGGAACCGCTGCCCGCCTCCGCCCTCGCCGCCGGGGCCGACGCGCAACCGGTGGTCGTGCTGACCAAGGCTGATCTGGCCGGGGAGCCAGGCGGTCTGGCGCATCTCATCGAGGACGCCGAGGCCGCGGCGCCCGGAGTGCCGGTGCTGGCGGTCAGTTCGGAGACCGGCGACGGGATCGATGTGCTCGCCGCCGTGCTCGCGGGCGGTACGTCCGTACTGCTCGGGCAGTCCGGTGCGGGCAAGTCCACACTGGCCAATGCCCTGCTCGGGGAGCGCCTGCAACGGGTGCAGGCCATCCGCGACCGGGACGGCAAGGGCCGGCACACCACGACCACCCGGGATCTGCGGCCGCTGCCCGGCGGCGGGGTGCTGATCGACACCCCGGGGCTGCGCGGCGTCGGAATGTGGGACGCCGAGTCCGGGCTCGCCCGGACGTTCTCGGAGGTCGAGGCGCTGGCCGAGGAGTGCCGCTTCCACGACTGCGCGCACCGCTCGGAGCCCGGCTGTGCCGTCCAGGAGGCCGTCGAATCCGGGGAGTTGCCCGCCCGACGGCTGGAGAGCTACCGGAAGCTCCAGCGCGAGAACCAGCGCATCGTGGCAAAGACGGACGCCCGGCTGCGCGCCGAGATCCGCCGTGACTGGAAGCAGAAGCAGGCGCTGGGCCGGCATCTGATGGAGCGGAAGCGGGGTCCGCAGCGGTGAGGTGAACGGTGGGGGAGGGCCGCCGGCGCTCGGCCCTCCCCACCGGCAACACCACGTCCGATTTCCGCCAGTCACTGTGCGGCACAACGGCGCACACTCAGGGCGTGAGGGACGAGGAGGCCAGGTACGAAGCGGTGACCAGCCGCGGCTCCGGACGCCGCCCCATACGCGGTCGCCGAGCGATTCGGCACCTATCCGCTGCTCGGCCCGCTGGTGGCCGAGTGGCGCCGGGCTGGGGAAGCGGTCCGGGCCGGGCGGGAGATCCGGAGCGGGCGGAAGGTCCGGGGCGGCGGAGCCGCAGGTGGCCCCACCAGCGCAGCCGCCAGGCGAGCCATCAGGCGAGCCATCAGGAGCGTCGGCATCACCCCTGTACCGGCCGACCCCGCCGGAGCGTGCGCCCCAGCCAACCCCGCCGGAGCGTCTGCCCCAGCCAACCCCGCCGGAGCGTCTGCCCCAGCCAACCCCGCCGGATGCCCCCTCAGCCCGCCACCACGGCCCCGATCCAGGCCCCGACGACCAGCAGACAGGCGAACAGCTCGACCAGGACGCTCAGCCCGATGGCGCGCAGGACCGTACGGGTCGAGGCCCAGGCGTCGCCGTGGCTGCCGAGCCGGATCCGTTCCAGCAGGTAGAGACCGCCGACCGAGCCCAGCAGGCCCCCGATGACCGGGATCACGAAGAACCCCACGATGCCGGCCACCCCCGCCAGGAACAGGGCCCGGTACGGCGCGCCCACGGCCCGTAGGTTGCGGGCCGGCAGCAGCCACTTCACCACCTGATTGAGCAGCAGTACGGCGGTGGCGGCCATCAGCACCACCCAGGCGAGCGCGGACTTCTCGGACAGCGTCCACCACATCACGCCCGCCCAGACGATCAGCGGCCCGGGAATTCCGGGCACCAGCACCCCGAGCAGCCCGAACAGCATCACCAGACCGGTCGCGACCAGCTGCCACGCACTCATGCGACGGCCGCACTTCGCCCGGCCCGCCCGCCGTCGCCCCGCGCGCGCCGTCCCACCGTCCGCTCGCCGCCCTCGCTCACACGCCGGCCTCCCTCCCGGCGGGCGCACGCCCCGTGACGGCCCGTACGCTCTCTCATGCGCCCAGCGTGCCGGAAGCGGCCCGGACGCGCTTGCCGACGGCGGACGGCCGGAGCCCGACTCCCCGGGGAGCGTGACGGACGTACCCCTCACACCGGGCCCGAAGTGACCGCTGTCCCTGGTGATCCGGCCGCCCCCGAGGTACCACGCCGCTGACATGACCTGATCACCGCCTCCACCGAGCGGTCACTCTTATGAGTCCGACCGCCCGGTGGACGCTCTTTCGCGCCCTGTTGAGGGCACGGCCGCGCAGGGACAATACGGCGCATGAACCAGCAGGAGGCCGGGTGCGGCCAGGAGGACGACTGGTGGCGGCAGTTGTACGGCGAGGCAGGGGGCGACGACGTACCGGGACGCGCCCCGGTCCGCGATGCCGGGCCGTCCGACACCCCGGACACCCTCGATGACCGGGTCGCCTCAGCACTCCGCGCGGTAGCCGCACCTCGCCGCCCGGCCCCGTCCCGTCAGCCACCCCCGGCCCGCACTTCGGCCTCTCAGCCGTCACCCCAGCCACCTCCGCCTCGTACTTCGGCCCCTCAGCCGTCCCCGCAGCCGCCCCCGGCCCGTACTTCGGCCTCCCCGCCGTCCCCGCAGCCGCCGCCACCCCGCCCCTCGGCGTCCCCACCGGCCCCGATCCCGCTCCAGGCCACCGGACCGGGCCGGCGCCCGGCATCCCCCACCCGGCCGACCACCCCATCCACACCCGAGCCACCTCGCGACACCCCCGCACCGAACACCCCCGCACCGGACCCCACCGCGCTCCCGCCCGACCCCCTGCCGCTGTCCGCCCCCGAGCCGTACGCGCTGTCCGACCTTGAGCTGGACCTGCACTCCAACCCCGAGCTGGACCCGCAGTCCAACCCCGAGCTGGCCCCGCACTCCGACCCCGAACTGGGCACCCTGCCCGCCGCCGACCCGGCCGCCCTCGACGAACTCGTGCCGGACTCGGCGCTGGACGGCGCCCGGTACGGCTCGCTGACCCTGCTGGCCGCCTCACGGCGCGGTGACCTCGCCCGCCACCGCGGTGACGTACGCCGCGACGCGCTGCTCACCGCCCGCTTCGGGGCCGGCCGGCACGCCCTGATCCTGGTCGCCGTCGCCACCGGCCGCCCGGCCGGCGAGGGCGCCCACCGGGCGGCCCAGGAAGCCTGCGCCCGGATCGGCGGTGCGGTCGGCCGCAGTTACACCCGACTGGCCGAGGACATCCGTACGGACCACCGCAGCGCCCTCAAGTCCGGGCTGCAGCGGCTCACCGACCGCAGCTACGGCCGACTGCGCGGCCGGGCACGAGAGGCGGAGGCCGCGCCCGAGCGGTACTCGACCGCACTGCGCTGTCTGCTGCTGCCCGCCGACCCGGAGTGCCGCACCCGGGTGTTCTTCGGCATCGGCGCGGGTGGCCTCTTCCGGCTCCGCGACGGCGCCTGGGAGGACTTGGAGCCCGCGGTGCCGGAGCAGACCGTGAACGGGGGAGCGGACGGCCGTGGCGGACGGCTGCGTTCCGAATCCGACAGGCTTCCGGCCGACGGCCCGGACCGGTCCGATCCGTTCCTCTTCCGGACGGCCTTCGCCCGTCCGGGGGACACCCTGCTGCTGTGCAGCGCCGGCCTCGCCGAACCGCTGCAGCAGGACCCCGCGTTCGCCGCCCGGCTGGCCGGGGAGTGGTCCGCCCCCGAGCCTCCGGGGCTGGTGGCCTTCCTCGCCGCCGCGCAACTCCGGGTACCGGGTCACCCGAAGGACCGTACGGCCGTCGGAGTGTGGGAATCGTAGGACGGCCTGTCCGGCGGCGGATCAGGGCCGCCGGGGCCGCGACGCAGCCCACCGGCAAGGCCCGAGCGGCCGGCGGCCCCGGCCCCGGAGCGCTGCCGGAAGGAGCGCGGCCCGAAAGGACCGCCGTAGGGGAGGCGAACCCGGCCACCGCATGGGTTCATGGGACGGGACCCCTCGGGTACACGGGAAGGGCCCACCACGCCAGCGGGCACTCAGCCACCCGCCCGCACACCCGTCCCCCCACCCCCGTCCCCGCACACCCCTCCCCACACCCCCGTCGAAGGAGCGACAGCGACATGGCGAAGCAGACCGTGGCCGAGCAGTTCGTGGACATCCTCGTACGGGCAGGGGTGCGACGGCTCTACGGCGTCGTCGGCGACAGCCTGAACCCGGTGGTGGATGCCATCCGCCGGAACTCCGCGATCGACTGGATCCAGGTCCGGCACGAGGAGACCGCCGCCTTCGCCGCCGGGGCGGAAGCGCAGCTCACCGGCTCCCTCGCGGCCTGCGCCGGCTCCTGTGGCCCCGGCAATCTGCACCTCATCAACGGCCTGTTCGACGCCCACCGCTCCATGGCCCCGGTCCTCGCGCTGGCCTCCCACATCCCGTCCAGCGAGATCGGCACCACCTTCTTCCAGGAGACCCACCCCGACCGGCTGTTCACCGAGTGCAGCCACTACAGCGAGCTGATCTCCAGCACCCGGCAGATGCCGAGGGTGCTGCAGACCGCGATCCAGCACGCCATCGGGCAGAGCGGCGTAGCGGTCGTCGCCCTCCCCGGCGATATCGCCGGGGAACCGGCCCCCGAGCGCGCCATCGAACACGCCCTGGTCACCGCGCGCCCGTCCGTCCGCCCCGGAGAGGCCGAGCTGGATGCGCTGGCGACGATGATCGACGAGGCCGACAAGGTGACGCTGTTCTGCGGCAGCGGCACGGCGGGCGCGCACGCCGAGGTGATGGAGTTCGCCGAGCGGGTGAAGTCCCCGGTCGGACACGCGCTGCGGGGCAAGGAGTGGATCCAGTACGACAACCCGTACGACGTGGGCATGAGCGGTTTGCTCGGCTACGGCGCGGCCTACGAGGCCACCCATGAGTGCGATCTGCTGATTCTGCTCGGCACGGACTTCCCGTACAACGCGTTCCTGCCCCATGACGTCAAGATCGTCCAGGTCGATGTCCGGCCCGAGCACCTGGGCCGCCGCACCACACTCGACCTCGCCGTCTGGGGCGACGTCCGCGAGACGCTGCGCGGTCTGATCCCCAAGGTCCGGCCGAAGCAGGACCGCAGGTTCCTCAACCGGATGCTGAAGAAGCACGCCGAGGCGCTGGAAGGCGTGGTCAAGGCCTACACCCGCAAGGTCGAGAAGCACACCCCGATCCACCCCGAGTATGTCGCCTCCGTTCTGGACGAAGAGGCCGCCGACGACGCAATCTTCACGGTCGATACCGGTATGTGCAATGTATGGGCGGCCCGCTACCTCACCCCCAACGGCCGCCGCCGGGTGATCGGTTCGTTCAGCCATGGCTCGATGGCGAACGCGCTGCCGCAGGCGATCGGCGCCCAGTTCCTGGACCGCGGACGCCAGGTCGTCTCCATGTCGGGCGACGGCGGATTCTCCATGCTGATGGGCGACTTCCTCACCCTGGTCCAGTACGACCTGCCGGTGAAGGTGGTGCTGTTCAACAACTCCTCGCTGGGCATGGTGGAGCTGGAGATGCTGGTGTCCGGTCTGCCGTCGTACGGCACCACCTACCAGAACCCGGACTTCGCGGCCATCGCCCGCGCGGCCGGGGCCCACGGTGTCCGGGTGGAGAAGCCCAAGCAGCTGCGCGGCGCCCTGCGCGACGCCTTCCACCACAAGGGCCCGGCCCTGGTCGACATCGTCACCGACCCCAACGCCCTGTCCATCCCGCCAAAGATCAGCGCCGAGATGGTCTCCGGTTTCGCCCTGTCGGCCGGAAAAATGGTGCTGGACGGCGGAGTCGGCCGCATGCTCCAGATGGCCCGCTCCAACTTGCGGCACATTCCCCGGCCTTAGCTTGGTGGCGGCGGCCGGGCCCGCGCCTGGCGTGAAAGGCCAGGACATCCACCCCGCCGCGGTCAGAAGCGGGTGCGATCTGTGCTGCGCGCGTCGGCGACGCGACGAGCTTCATAGATCCGGCCGGCTCGGGCCAACTCCCGCCAGGGGCGCGCCTTGTTCAGCGCGATGTCGAGGCTCGGGTCGGTCCGGTCGAGGTCCACGCAGGCCAGGGCTG
This sequence comes from Streptomyces tubercidicus, assembly GCF_027497495.1. Classification (GTDB taxonomy): domain Bacteria; phylum Actinomycetota; class Actinomycetes; order Streptomycetales; family Streptomycetaceae; genus Streptomyces; species Streptomyces tubercidicus. The sequence goes on along the minus strand of NZ_CP114205.1, from coordinate 1,634,587 downwards.
CCGTGCCATCGGCCGGGCAGCGGTCCAGCCAGGATCCGTGCGGGCCGATGACGCCCGCGGGCAAGGCGGCACTGCACTGCGCCGGGACGGACACGCTGACCCAGTAGTTGTGTGCGGCCGCGTGTCCACGGGCCAGCACGCCGAATACCGGGTCCTCCGAGAACGAGGAGAGCAGAACGCAGTCCACTCCCAGCTCGCGGTACTCAATGAAAAGCTCTGGGAAGTTGACTTCGATACACAGGGCGCTACCGAACCGGAAGCCGTCGATGTCGAAGGTCAATGGCGCGAAGCCGGGTGAGTACCAGTCGGTGATTTCCGTGTGGGAGCACCGGCGCTTGTCATAGCGGCCGATCAGCTGTCCCCCGTCGGAGATCACGTACAGGCTGTTGTGCGGCCGGTTCGGCAGGGTCAGGCGATGGCTGGAGCCCACGACAACCCAGAGGCCGAGATCGGCCGCCGCCCTAGCGGTCAGCTCCAGCTGCTTCTGTACCGCCGTCCAGTCGATGGACCAGCCCGACAGTGCCTGCTTCGCCTCCGTACCCGAGGGATAGCCCGAGATCGCACCCTCCGGAAAGTGCACGAGCCGGGCACCCGTCTCCCGAGCCGCCGCCATCAGATCACGGACCGCCGCCCCGTTGACCAAGGGGTCACAGGTGACCGGGCTCTGCGCGACTGCCATCCGAATACTGTCTGCCACACCGGGAGTTGTACCCCACCGTCACCAGCGCACGAAGGCTGCGGAGTTGGCGACGTTGCCCGACGACGGTCCCACCGGCACCCGCCACGGCCCGGCCGCACACCGGTCTGGCATCAGCCGAACGGCCCGTCCACGATGAACCGGCGCAACTGCCGGGCGAACGCCTCCGCTTCGCCCGGTGGCCAGGAGGACAGGCTCGCCATGATGTGGGCGGCGAGGCGTGCCCGCAGTTCGGTTACTGCGCGGTGGCCTTCTTCGGTGAGGACGAGGAGCTGGGCGCGGCGGTCGGTGGGGTCGGCTTCGCGGCGGACGAGGCCGGCGGCCTCCAGGCGTGAGGCGCGGCGGGTGACGCCGGAGCGATCGACGCCGGCGTCCGGGGCCAGGTCGGCGGCGCTGCGGGGGCCGGTGCGGGCCAGTGCGCTGAGTACCGGGTACGTCAGTTCGTCCACCGCCTCCCCCAAGCCCTCGGTGAGCTGCTGGTGCAGCTGTGCGCGGGTGGTGCGCCTGAGCAGGATGCCCAGCGCGTCTGCGATCTCGTGTCCTACCTCGTTCTCCATCTCACAAGAATAGCGTGCGCCGCGCACGCTTCTGGTGTTACAGTTCAGGAGATGCGTGCGCAGCGCACGCACTTCTCCTCCTGGAAAGGTCCCTCTCATGATTCGCACCGGCATCAAGGCCGCCCTGAACGACCTGATCTTCAGCCGCGACCTCACCGTGGAGGACGCTGCCGAGCGCCACTTCACCCCGGAGTACTGCCAGCGCACGGACGGGGAGTGGCTCGACCGCGCCGGGTTCGTCGAGCACATCACCCACCTGCGCACCCTCGTCGCCGACGGCGAGATCGAGGTGCACGACGAGCTGTACGACGGCAGCAAGTACGCCGACCGGCACACCGTCCACGTCACGAAGAAGGACGGCTCGACCGTGCGCCTGGAGGTCTATGTGTTCGCCGACTTCGCGCCCGACGGCCGCTTCAGCCGCATCGAGGAGGTCTCCCTGATGCTCCAGGGCGCTGACTCCGACCGCGGTATCGCCAGCGCCCGCTGAGATCCGGGTGCGCTCACCGGCCGGCGGGCCCGGCGTTCACTGCGACGCCGTCTCCTCCGGCTGCTGAAGCGCGTGCACCAGCCCGGCAATCAGTCGCGCCCGCTCGGTCATGGCGTCGATCACCACATACTCGTGGTCGGCGTGTGCGCCGCCCCCGACCGCCCCGAGACCGTCGAGGGTCGGAACCCCCAGTGCGGCCGTGAAGTTGCCGTCGCTTCCGCCGCCCACCGCGGTGGCTTCGATGCCGGGCAGCAGGCGCTGCGCCACCGCGAAGAGCCCGGCCGCCGCCGACTCGGGCATCGGGGGCCGGCCGACGGCTCCCCGGACTTCGATCTCCGCCTCGTCGAGGTGCGGCGCAAGTGCCGCGAAGGCGGCCTCGATCCGCTCCTTCTCGTCGGCCGACTCGACCCGGACGTCGACGATGACGGTCGCCTCCGCGGGAACGACGTTGTCCAGAGTTCCCGCGGACGCGACCGTCGGGGTCACGGTCGTGCCGATCCCGGGCCGGCCGAGCGCGGCGATATCCAGTACCTGATGTGCCGCTTCGATCAGGGCATTGACCCCGGCGGCGGGTTCGAGCCCGGCGTGCGAGGCGCGGCCGGTGACGGAGACCTCGAAGGTGCCGCAGCCCTTACGGCCGGTCTTGAGGGCGCCGCCCTCCGCCGCGCCCTCACACACCAGTACCGCACCGCAGGCCAGGGCGCGTTCTTCGATGAGTGCCCGAGAGGAGTGGGAGCCGACCTCTTCGTCGGCGGTCACCAGGATTTCGACGCCCGACCGGTCCTCGGTCATCGCCAGGCCGTGGATGGCCTGAACCAGCCCGCCGAGCATGTCGAAGACCCCGGGGCCGGTCGCCCGCCCGTCCGCGACTGTGAACGGGCGGCGCTCCAGGGTGCCGAGCGGAAACACCGTGTCGTGGTGGCCGAGGATCAGCACCTTCGGATCGCCGCCGCCGGACCAGTGGACATGCGGCCCGGCGTCGCTCTCGACGAGGACGGCCCGCCCGCCGAGCCGGCGCTCGATGACGGCGGCGACGGCTTCGGCCGATGTCCGCAAGGCGGTCAGATCGCGCGAGGGGGACTCGACTTCGACGAGCGTCCTGAGGTCCTCGATCATCGCTTCGGCAGAGACGTCGACAGTCGGGTGCGGGTGCGGCATCACCTCGCAAGGGTACGTCGAACGCGGTGGCGAAACCGGGTCACCTGCCCGGCTCAGCCCTTCTTTCCCAGGGGTGGCCGCTACCCCTTGGCCTCCCCGCGTGATCCCTAAACCACACTTATCCCCGGAAAGAGTGAAATGTTCGCAAACTGTCTCAGGATCAGGCCGTACGCGCCGAAAGGAAGTACAGGAAGCGGCAGTGAGCCGCTTGAAGCGATCGGGAGATTGTTATGTCACGGATCACGCGGGTGACTGCTTTGGCCGCACTTGCGGCAAGTACCGCCCTGGGCGGTATGTCGGCAGCGTACGCAGACAGTGGCGCGTCCGGCGGCGCGGCCAATTCGCCGGGAGTTGTGTCGGGCAACTCGTTTCAGATCCCGGTCCACATTCCGGTCAATGTGTGCGGCAACACCATCAACATTGTGGGGCTGCTGAACCCGGCCTTCGGCAACACCTGCCTTAACGGCGGCATCCACCGTCGGGTGGAGGTGCACCGTCACACCGTCGTCAAGCACCACCACGTCAAGCACCACCACAAGCACTACAAGAAGAAGCACCACGCCAAGCCCCACAAGCCGTCCGGCGGTATCCACACCGGCGGTGGCGGTCTGGTCGACGTCGAGCGCTGAGCCGCTCGCTTGGATCATCTGATCGTTGCGAGCGTGCGTTCACCGCGCTGAGGGCCCGGCCGACGCCGATGAGGGCCTGTGGGCGCTTTCGGTGGACTCGATGATCACCGGCACACGGCCGGGGTCCCGTTCAACGGGGCCCCGGCCGTCGCGCTGTCCGGCCCGTTCCGCCCCCTCCGGGACGCCGGTGACCCGGACGGCACACGCCGCCTCAGCCGGTCAGCGGATGCTGCGGTCGGAGCCGGAGCGTCAGGATCTGGAACGGCCGCAGCTCGATCGCCACATCGGAGGTCGGGCCTTCGTCCTCCTCGTGCAGCGGACGCTCCAGCAGGTCCGTCACGGTCGCGTGGGCGACGGGGAAGCCGGGGGAGAGGGTGGCCCCGGCCCGGCCGCCCTGGGACTCGTACAGCCGCACCACCACATCGCCGCTGCGGTCCTCGGCGAGCTTGACCGACTCGACGGTGACGGCCGGATGGTCGATACGGATCAGCGGGGGCACGGGCGGCGCGGCGGCCGTCCTGAGCGGCAGATTGAGCGCCAGGCCCTCGGCGACCGCATCGCCGACCCCGGCGCCCGGCAGCAGCGCGTACGTGAAGCGGTGCGGGCCCTGGTCGGTCTCCGGGTCGGGGCTGTGCGGGGCGCGCAGCAGGGTCAGCCGCACCGTGGTACCCAGGCCCTCGGGGTGCGGGCTGCGGGTCACGTCATGGCCATAAGTCGAGTCGTTGAGCAGCGCGATGCCATAGCCCGGCTCGGCGACCCGCAGCCAGCGGTGCGCACAGATCTCGAAGCGGGCCGCGTCCCAGCTGGTGTTGGTGTGCGTGGGCCGGTGCACATGGCCGAACTGCACCTCGGAGGTGGACCGCTCGGCATGCACGTCCAGGGGGAAAGCGGCCTTGAGGACCTTCTCCGACTCGTGCCAGTCGATATCGGTGGTGATGTCGAGCCGGTGTGAGCCGGCCCGCAGGGTCAGCTCCTGGGTGATCCGGGACGCGCCGAACGCCCTGGTCACCCGGACCGTCGCGGACAGCGGCCCGGCCGCGGCCAGCTCCACGGACTCGGCCTCGGTCAGATCCGTATGCCGGCGCCGGTAGTGCCTGTCCAGGTCCCAGGCGTCGTACTGGGTGGGGTGATCGGGGTGCAGCTGGAGCAGATTGCCCCGGGAGCCCGGGGCCAGGACCTCCCGTCCGGCGTGCAGATCCCGTACGGAGGTCAGCAGACCGTCGGCGTCGATACGTACCCGCAGCAGTCCGTTGTCCAGGGTGAAGGTGCCCTCGGCGCCGGAGTCCGCCTGTACGGGCGGGGGCGGTGGTGTGGGGGAATCCGGGCCGGGCGGGCGGACGGGGGCCGAGCCCAGCGCGGGGACGTGGACCGCGACGGCGGCCGGCCCGCCCGGGTCCGTGCCCGCCCCCGGTAGCGTGACGATCTCGTCCCGGGCGTACGGGGAGGCGTTGAACACCGTCGGCACCTCGGCCGCCGCGTCCCCGGCACGCCCCAGCGCCCCGAGCGCCGTCTCGATGATCCCGGTCAGCTCCGCCTCGACCGCCGCATACGTGGCACGGGCCTCACGATGGACCCAGGCGATCGACGAACCGGGCAGGATGTCGTGGAACTGGTGCAGCAGGACGGTCTTCCAGAGGCGGTCCAGGGCGTCGTACGGGTAGCTGTACGCGGTATCGGCGCCCGCCCGTACCGCGGCCGTCGTCGCCCACAACTCCGCCTCGCGCAGCAGATGTTCACTGCGCCGGTTGCCCTGTTTGGTCTTCGCCTGCGAGGTATACGTCCCGCGGTGGAATTCCAGATACAGCTCGCCCGACCAGACCGGCGCCGCCGCCCCGTACTCCTCATGGGCGGCCTCGAAGAACTGGCCCGGCGGCTCGATCTCGACCCGTGGGGAGCCCTCCAGGGACCGCAGCCGACGGGCCCGCTCCAGCATCTCGCGGGTCGGGCCGCCCCCGCCGTCGCCCCAGCCGAACGGGACCAGGGAGCGGGTGGCCCGTCCTTTCTCGGCGAAGTTGCGTGCCGCATGGGCGAGTTCGCGGGCGTGGAAGCGGGAGTTGTAGGTGTCGACGGGCGGGAAGTGGGTGAAGACGCGGGTGCCGTCGAGGCCCTCCCACCAGAAGGTGTGGTGCGGCATCTTGTCGGTCTGGTTCCACGACAGCTTCTGGGTGAGGAACCACTTCGCGCCGGCCAGCCGGGCCAGCTGCGGGAAGGCCGCGGTGTAGCCGAACGAGTCCGGCAGCCAGATCTCCTCGGTCTCCACCCCCAGCTCCTCCAGGAAGAAGCGCTTGCCGTGCACGAGCTGCCGGGCCAGCGCCTCACCACCGGGCATATTCGCGTCGGACTCCACCCACATCGACCCGACCGGCGCCCAATTCCCCTCCCGTACGGCCTCCTTGATGCGCTCCCAGAGGTGCGGCTGGTGCTCCTTGACCCAGGCGTACTGCTGCGCCTGCGAGCAGGCGAACACCAACTCCGGGTATTCCTTGGCCAGTTGGGTGACGTTGGCGAAGGTGCGCGATGCCTTGCGCACGGTCTCGCGCAGCGGCCACAGCCAGGCGGAGTCGATATGCGCATGCCCGGCGGCCGAGATGCGATGGGCGCTCGCGGTGGCCGGGCGGCTCAGTACGTCCGCCAGCGCGGCCCGCCCCGCGGCCGCCGTACCGCCGACGTCGTGCAGATCCAGCGCGTCCAGCATGTCCTCCAGGGCCCGCAGGATCTCGTGGCGGCGCGCACCGTCGGCGGGCAGTTCGTGCATCAGCTCCGACAGCACCTCGATATCGAGGGTCAGCTGCCAGACGGTCTCGTCGAGCACCGCGAGATCCGCCGAGGCGAAGCGGTACAGCGGCCGGTGCGGAGCGGTCCGTACATCGCCCAGGTCTGTGGGGCGGAAGTCCCGCAGCACCGCCGGGTTCGCGGCGGCCTCCAGCAGCAGCCGCACCTCCTCACCGCCGCTGACCGGCGCGCCGACGGGGAGGTGCCGGTTACGCGGATGGATGCCCTTGAGCGGCACCCCCTCGGCGTCGTAGAGCAGACCCTCGGCCTGGAACCCGGGCCCGTCGCCGCTGAAGCCGGGGTCGATGACGGCCTCCACCCGCCGCCCAGCCCACTCCTGCGGCACCTCACCCGCCAGCCGGAACCAGCTGGTGGACCACGGCGGCCCCCAGGGCTCGCCGACCGTGAACGGCTCGTACGTGGCCTGCAGCGCCTCGCTCACCGGCACAGGTTCTCCCGGCGCATGCCAGACGGTCAGCCGCAGGGGCGCCCGCGCCGCGTACTGCGCGGGCCGGATGAACTGCCCCAGCGCACGCTCCAGGCGCCCCTCCACCAGCAGTCGGTCGTCGTGCACAGCGGCTCCTCACGCTCGTACTCCCCACGCCCCCGGGGCGCGGGCGGGCTGCCCCGGCGGTAACCGGGGGAGTGCTCCCTCGTCTCCGGGTACGGCCCGGTGTCGCGACAGGCTCGGGTCAGGCATACCCACTGCGGCCCGGTCCGGCCCACCCGGCGCGCGGGCGGCGGACCGGTGACGTGGTGCGCGGAAGCATGGCGGCAGATCCGATGGGCATGCTGACCGTGAGGCTGTTCGAGGCAGAGCGCCGAGGTTCGTTGGGGGCGGGGGAGAGAATGCGTCAGCCTGTGCGGCGCGAGGAACGGGACAGAAGGCAGGAAGCGGCCGAGGGGGGCCGGAACGGGGGAACCACCGCACGAGCACCACGCGTGCTGGAGCGGAAGGTACGGCACGCGGATCTCAAGGCGGTCGGTGAGGTGCGCAGGGAGCTGCGCCAGCTGCTGAGCCGCTGGACGCCGCCGGGGGGCGGCGAACTCGCGGAGGTCGCGACGCTGCTCACCAGCGAGCTGGTCACCAATGCCCTGGTGCACGCCGAGGGCGGCGCCGTCGTCACGGCCCGGGTCAGCGACCGGCTGCGGGTGGAGGTCAGGGACTTCGTGCCCGGACGGCCCGAACCGCGCCCGCCGACCACCGACGGGACCTCCGGCAGGGGGCTGATGCTGGTGCGCTCGTTAGCCGACGCATGGGGGATACGCACCGAGAGCCTCGGGAAGAGCGTGTGGTTCGAGCTGGGCGGCGGACCGGCCTGAGCCATGGGCGGGGGCGTCGGTCGGCGCGGTCCGCCACCGGTCAGCCGAATTGCCGCTCGATCTCGGCCAGTTTCTCCTCAAGGGAGTCCAGACGGGGAATCGTCTGGGTGTCGTCCTCGGCGGTGAGATCCACGGTCCGCGGTGTCCCGGCCGGGACCCCGACGCCCTCGGCCTCAGCGCCGGACACGGCCTTGAGAGCCGGGCGGGAGGGCACCGGCAGCTCTCCGGCGAGCAGCGGCTGGGGAGCGCCGGCTATGGCGGGGTCCGCGCCGACCACCTCCGCGGCCGCCGCCTGGGGCACGGGCAGTTGCCGGCCGCCGCCCCGGCCGATGCCCCAGGTGCGGTGCTGCCGGTTGATGGCCTTGATACGGGCCCGGTCGAGCTTGCCCTGCTCGCGCCGGCGGTGACGGTTCTGCTCTCTCTCGCGCCGGTCCTCGCGAACCTCCTCGACCGCCTCGTCCAGCGTCCGTACGCCCTCCAGCAGCATCAGCGACCAGGCCGCGAAGGTCTCGCGGGGAGCGCGCAGCCAGCGGACGATCCGGATCTGCGGCAGCGGCCGCGGCACCAGACCCTGCTCGCGCAGCGCCGCCCGGCGGGTCTGCTTGAGCGCCCGGTCGAAGAGCACCGCCGCCGACAGCGACATCCCGGCGAAGAACTGCGGTGCGCCCGCGTGACCCAGACCGCGCGGTGCGTGCACCCAGTTGAACCAGGCCGCGGCGCCCGCGAACGTCCACACCAGCATCCGGGAGCCGAGCGCCGCATCGCCATGGCTGGCCTCCCGTACGGCGAGTACGGAGCAGAACATCGCCGCACCGTCGAGCCCGAAGGGCACCAGATACTCCCAGCCTCCGGAGAGGTTGAGGTTCTGTACGCCGAAGCCGACCAGCCCGTGGAAGGACAGCGCGGCGGCGACCGCCGCACAGCAGAACAGCAGCAGATAGGAGGCCGACGCGAAGACGGTCTCCTTACGGCGGCGGCGCTCTTCGCTGCGTTCCCAGGAGTCCTCACCGGTGGACCGGGCGGCCGCGCGTTTCCCGCGCACCACCAGCGCCGCGGCCGCGAGCACACCGACGAGCAGCAGGGCGCCGGGAACCAGCCAATCCAGCGATATATCGGTCATTCTCATTCTGGGATCCCTTTTGCCTCGGGTACGCGATTTCCGCGACATCCTGGCGGAAGCCACTCCCGTAACCGAGGCATTCGGAACAAGAGGACGCCAAGGGGTGTGAGGGGGCCGCTAGGGGTCGAACTTCCGTGCGTGCCTAGGGGTTTGGGTTCGAGGGTTATCACCCTTGTGGGTGAGGTGAAGCCGATGCCTGTGCGGCGCTGTGCCGCGCGTGAAACGGCTGCGCCGCAGTGAGTGACCGTCAGGTCGTTGCGGTGAGGCGCCTGATGCGGTCCTCGTCGCGGGTGCGGGGGCAGGTGAGGCAGGTGTCCTCGGGGCGCAGGGTGTAGTACATGCAGCAGCTGGCGCGGTCCCGGGTCGACAGTGCCTCGCCGCAGGGGCCGGTCAGCTCGCGGAATCCGGCGCTTCCCACATACGGAGCGGTGGCGCCCGGCAGCAGGCGTTCCAGCGCGGCCATCGCGCGCGGCTCCTCGCCCAGCAGCTGCGCCACGTACCAGAGGCCCTCGACGATCTCGTCGGACGCCATGCCCCACAGTGCCCGCGGCCCGCGCCGCATCCGGGTGCGGAAACCCTCCAGGACGGGCCCGAGATGTCCGGCCACGGCCGCCCGGACCTGCGCGCGCAGCGCCTCCTCGTCCGGTACGACACGGGCGCCGGGCAGCGCCGCCGCCGGATCGTCCGGGAGGCAGGCGAACGTGCCGATGCGCACCGCCATCCGGCCCAGCTCGCGATGGAACGAGACGTCCTGTACGGGCAGCCGCGGGACCCGGCGGTGCAGGAACCAGGGGAGGGTGATCAGCAGGCAGGCCGGCCAGGCGTAGCGGTGCAGGGCGAAGCTCGCGACCACGTCCGGGCGGCCCGGCCGGCCGTAGTCCCGGACGATCTGTGCGTCGTCCCAGGCGAGGAAGGCATCGAGGGCCTCGCCGCCGGCCGCCAGCCCCGCCGCGCACACCCAGCCGTCGCCGCTGGGGGGCGCCGCGTGCCAGGTGGTCACCTGCAGGCCGGGGAACGCCTCGGAGAGCCGGGCGTAGGACTCGGTCACGGGGTGGGGCGCGGCGGGGGCGGCGAGAACAGAAGTCATGGGGAGACCACCGAATCGCGATCGTTAGGAGGTGAGGCTTACCTTACCCGAAACGTTACCCGCGCCCGCTCGGCGCCAGTCCCGGCAGCCCGGCGAGGTTCCGGGACCGGCGCACGGATTTGTACTGTGGCCCGCGCTGCCTAAGGTGCTGGGATACGTCAGGAGGATCCGTCATGGAGCAGGGCACAGCGGAACAGGAGCCGGGCGCGCTGGCATGGGTACCCGCGCAGCCCGGTCCCGCCGCGCCCCGGCGGCACTCTGTCCGCGGCCAGGTGCTGGCCGCGCTGCGCCATGCGCTGGCCGGAGGGGAGCTGACCCCCGGCGAGGTCTACTCCGCGCCCGCGCTGGCCGAGTGCTACGGCGTCTCCGCGACCCCGGTCCGGGAGGCCATGCAGCAGCTCGCCTGCGAAGGCGCCGTCGAGGTCGTGCCCAACCGCGGCTTCCGGGTCGCCGAGTACAGCTCCCGCGACCTCGCCGAGCTGGCCGAGGTCCGCAGGATGCTGGAGGTGCCCGCGATCGTCCGGCTGGCGCGGGCGCTGGCTCCGGAGCGCTGGGAGGAGCTGCGCCCGCTCGCCGTGGCGGGCGTGACGGCGGCCGCCCGCGGGGACCGGGCGGGCTACGCCGAGGCCGACCACGCCTTCCACGTCGCCCTGATGTCACTCACCGGCAACCGCCGGCTCACCGGGGTCGCCGGCGATCTGCTGCGGCGCACCCAGTGGCCGGCCGGCGGCTCCCGGCCGCGTACGGCCGACCTGCTGGCCGACGCCTCCGAGCACACGGCGCTGCTCGACGCCTTGGTGGCCCAGGAGTACGCGGTCGTCGAGCGGATCGCCCGCGAGCATGTCTCGGTGGCCCGGCACCCTCACTGATAAGGGCCCCGGCCCACCGGACAGGCTCTACAGCTGCTCAGTCGGGGAGCAGCTCCTCCAGTGGCAGCGCCGCGACATCGGCGGCGGGCCGGGAGAGATAGAGCTCGGCGTGGTAGAAGCCGTCGGATTCCTTGCCCTTCGTGGACAGGCCGCGGGCGGCCAGCGCCTCGAAGGTCGCCTGCCGTTCGCTTCCGTCGGCGAAGCGGCGCTGCCGGAAGGTCCGGGTGGTGAGCTTCTCCGTCACCAGGCCGGCTCGGGCCAGCAGTGCGGAGACGGGCTGGTAGGACACCGTGCGCAGGACGAACGCGGCGACCCACGGCGGGGCGGACGTCTGGTCGAGGAGGTGGCCGAAGGTACGCGCGGTGATGTAGCCGACGCCGCCGGTGACGGTGATCAGGTCGGTGCCGGCCAGCACCCGCCGGAGCTCCGGGCTCGGCTCGTCGAGCTCCAGGTTCTCCGCGAAGCCGTGGTCGAGCAGACCGACCTCGCGCGCATAGCCGACCGCGCGGTCCGCCGCGTCGATGCCGGTGATCCGGAAGGGTTCGGCGTTCCGGCGGGTGGCGAAGAACGTGCGGTCCTCTTCGAGGAGTTGGCGGGTGGTCGGCATGCCCGGACCGGGCGCGGCGTACCGGCTGTAGAGGTCGGACAGGGATAGCCGGTGGTTGAGGAGCGCGGCGTTGACCCCGTACGAGCAGCAGAGGTCGACGACGTTCAGTGGCGGGCGGTCACTCCGGTGCCGCTGGAGGGTCTCGGCCACGGCGCGGAAGACCGCTTGGCCGTGGTGCGGAATCTGGTAGTCCAGGGGGTGCAGTGTGGTGAAGTACCGACGGGGATCCGGGCAGTTGTAAATCGCCTCGAAATCTGCCTTGCCCCAGTCGGTTCCAGCGGTCGTATGCGTCACTCCTGCTGTCATCTATGGCCTCCTGTCAAGGCTGTGCCAGTGGGTGAGGTCCTCAGCTGGTCACGGACCAGCATCCAAGTCCCTGCCGCCGCCTCACAGTGCGACTTGCGGCCATTCTCGGGGCCCGTGGGGCGTGATGGAACACCCCTGGCCACGGCTTCCGCCCATGGTCCCACCTCCTGGTTCCCCCGGCTCGTCGACCGCAGGGGTGCCGGTCAACCGTCACGCCCCGGCCGATCCACCGCGGGGACCGTCCAGATCCGGCCAATCGCAGCGCGAGCGGGCATGGCCGACGACGGGGGGTTGACGACGGGGGCCGGAGAGGGAAGAGGCAACGAGGAAAGAGCGATGACAAAAGCGGTGGCGGAAGCGGTCACGGACGGTGACGGCCAACCACCCTCAGCTGTCGGGGTGGTTGGCCGTCGTATGCGCATCCCGGGGCCGGGCCTAGGTAGCCGTGACCCCCGTGGACAGGTGGTCCGCGAGCCAGGTGGGTACGCCGCCCATGAGGCGGAACAGCCGGGCGGCCTCGGCGCGGAGCCGTGGTGCGTCGGTGTCCGGGGCGGCGTCGGCCAGCGCGGCGAGGGCCGGTGCCGTGCCGATCAGGAAGCCCAGCTCCTCGCGGATCCGCAGCGACTCGGCGAAACCGTGCCTGGCCTCGGCCAATTCGCCGTCGCGCAGCGCCAGTCCGGCCAGATGGCGCCAGGTGAAGGAGAGCAGCAGGATGTCGCCGTGCGCGGTGGCGCCGGCGTGCGCGCGGCGGTAGGCGGCGCGTGCCGCGTCCGGGCTGTCGGCGACGTGCTCGGCCATCAGCCCGCGGCGGAAGTCCAGCAGCGGGCGGCCCGGTGCGGTGGGTGCCAGCAGCGCCGCGGCCCGGCCGAGCGCCGAGCGCGCCTCGTCGGCCCGGTCGCGGACGCCCAGGACCGTGGCGGCGTAGGCGAGATGGCCGCGTTCGCAGGCCGCGCCGCCACGCTCGTCGTCGTCATGCGCCAGCGCCTCGGCGGTGCGCAGCGCGTCCTCGGCCGCGGCCCAGCCGGTGGCCGTGAACATGCAGCGCTCCACCAGGAGCGCGGCGCGACGGAGCGCGGACGGGGCGTGATGGGCGGAGTGCGGTTCCAGTAGTGCGGCCGCGTCGTCCCAGCAGCCGCGGGAACGCAGACGCCAAACGGCACGGTCGAGGGGGCTGTCCCCCTCGACCGTGCCGTGTGCCGGTACCTCCGGTGCGGATGCGGGTCCCGGTACCGCGATCGATACCGGCTCCGCAGAACTAACCGGATCCACGGGATCCGCGGATCCTGACATGGCGGTATCCGCCACATTGCCCTCCCCTAGCGCGCCATTGAGCTGGAAGTTGGAGACCGTGGGCGAATCTCAGCACGGATTCCGTCGTGCGGCCAAGGGGGTGGGTGAATGATTTCACAATCACCTGGTGCGCGGTTCTGGCAGGGGGCGCGGCGCTGATCTGGCGCGCCGTACCGCACCGCGCCCGGCCGCCGCGCACTCGATGCCGCCCGATCGGATTACCCCGAACGGCGCAGCGCGGGCCCGCCGGCTGACAGGAGAAGCCCTCAGCTCATCCGCAGTGCGAGGAAGAAGTCGAGCTTGTCCTCCAGGCGGGACAGATCGCGGCCGGTGAGCTGCTCGATCCGGCCCACCCGGTAGCGGAGCGTGTTGACGTGCAGGTGGAGGCGGCCGGCGCAGCGGGTCCAGGATCCGTCGCAGTCCAGGAACGCCTCCAGCGTGGGGATCAGCTCGGCGCGGTGCCGGCGGTCGTAGTCACGCAGCGGGTCCAGGAGGCGGGCGGTAAAGGCCCGGCGGACATCGTCCGGGACGAACGGCAGCAGCAGCACATGGGAGGCCAGCTCCTCGTGCCCGGCGGCGCAGACCCGGCCCGGACGGGCGGCGGCGACCCGGCGGGCGTGCCGGGCCTCCTCCAGCGCGCCGCGCAGCCCCTCCGCCGAGTGCACCGAGGCGCTCACGCCGACCGTCAGCCGCCCGTCGTCCGCCAGCCCGCGGCCGAGCGGCTCCCGGACGACGGAGAGCAGCGCATCGGCGTGCAGACCGGCCGCCGAGGAGTCCCCGGGCTCGTCCGGGACGGGCAGCGGCACCAGCGCCACCGCCTCGTCGCCGGTGTGGGCCACGGCGATCCGGTCGGAGGGCTCCGGACCGAAGGTGCCCGGGTCGACCAGCACCTCCTCCAGCAGGCTCTGCGCCACCTGGCCGCCGGGCACCTCGCCGTCCTCCCACTCGACCCTGGCCACCACGATCTGCCAGTGCGGTGCGGTGCCCAGTCCGGGCAGCAGCACCGGGGCCGCCACCCGCAGCCGGGCCGCGATCTCGGCGGGCGGTGCGCCGGTCTGGACGAGCTCCAGCACCTCCTGGGCGAGCCGGCGGCGGACCGTACGGGCCGCATCGCGCCGGTCGCGTTCCACGGCGATCAGCTGGGTGACGCCGTGCAGCAGGTCCAGGCGCTCCGCGGGCCAGTCACCGGCATCCGCCTCGACGGCCAGCAGCCAGTCGCTGAGCAGCGTCTGGCGCAGGTCACGGCCCTCGTGGCGGATCGGGAACAGCGAGAAGGTGCCCCCGCCCGGCCCGTCGCCCGACCGGCGCCCCTCATCGAGGCGCTGTGCGCCGCCCCCTTCCACCGTGACGCGGTGCGGGCCGCGGCGGCCGCTGCGGGCGGCCGCCAGATGCTCGCCCGCGAGCCGGGCGGCCAGCTCGGGGGACAGCTCGGGCCCGGTGCCGGCCAGCGTCGAACCGGCGATCTGCCGGCCGGTGGGGGAGAGCACCCAGGCCCGCAGATCGAGGTCGGAGCCGAGCAGGTCCAGGACCACCTCCGGACCGCCGCCGGTGGGGCCCGACGTCATCAGGCGCCGGTGACGGTCCACCACGGCCGCGAGGTCACCGGCCCGTTCGCTGGAGACCTGCCGGACGACATGCTCGGTGATGGAGGCGAACGAGACGTCCTCGACGACCGAGAACAGCGGCAGCCGGTGCTGGAGACAGGCTGCCACCAGGTCGTCCGGGACCATGCCCAGCTCCGCCTCGCCCGCGGCGAGCCCGGCGACCCCGGCGGTGGCCAGGATGCGGACGAACCGTTCGGAGTCCTCGGGGGCGCGGCGCCAGGCCAGACCCGTCAGCACCAGTTCGCCGCCGGAGAGATAGCGGCTGGGATCGCGCAGGTCGGTGGTCATCACGCCGCGTACGGTGCGGTCCAGCTCGTCCTCGCCCCCCAGTAGCCGAAGGCCCAGGGTTGGGGTGTCCAGGAGTGCGCGGAGCCGCATGACCTCGCCCGCCGTTCTTTGCTGTCTGGTGTTGCCGGTGAATTCCGCGAGGTTTCAGATCCTCGTCTTTCGTTCGAATCTACAAGACAGGGGGCGTGGCCAGCCAACCGCTTCATGGTTTCGGTGACTGCACCGGGCGGGTCCGGGGCGCGTTCACTAAGGCTCAACCGTTAACGAGACATGAACGGCTCCATGGCGAGGTGAGCCCGGCGTCCTCACCATGAGTAACGAATGACCGATTTCGCAGAAGAGGCCAACCATGGACTTCCTTCGCCCCGCCAGCTGGGAGGAGGCGCTCGCCGCCAAGGCCGAGCACCCTACCGCTGTGCCCATCGCGGGCGGCACGGATGTGATGGTCGAGATCAACTTCGATCACCGCCGCCCCGAGTACCTGCTCGACCTGAACCGCATCGGTGACCTGAGCGAGTGGGAGGTCGGCGAGAAGACCGTCCGTCTGGGCGCCTCCGTTTCCTACACCCAGATCATGGAGCAGCTGCGGGCCGAACTCCCGGGCCTGGCCCTGGCGTCGCACACGGTCGCCTCCCCGCAGATCCGCAACCGCGGCGGCGTCGGCGGCAACCTCGGCACCGCGTCCCCGGCGGGCGACGCGCACCCCGCGCTGCTCGCCTCGGGCGGTGCGGTCGAGGTCGAGTCCGTACGGGGCCGCCGGCTGATCCCGATCGACGACTTCTATGTCGGCGTCAAGCGCAACGCCATGGAGCCCGACGAGCTGATCCGCTCGGTGCAGCTGCCGAAGGCCGACGGACCGCAGCAGTTCTCCAAGGTCGGCACCCGTAATGCCATGGTCATCGCGGTGTGCGCCTTCGGCATCGCGCTGCATCCGGAGACCCGCACGGTGCGTACCGGCATCGGTTCCGCCGCGCCCACCCCCGTACGGGCCCGTGAGGCGGAGGACTTCCTCACGGCGGCGCTGGAGGAGGGCGGCTTCTGGGAGTCCGGCGCCGCCATCCCGCCGTCCGTGGCCAAGCAGTTCGCGCAGCTCGCCTCCGGGGCCTGCAACCCGATCGACGATGTGCGCGGCAGCGCCAGGTACCGCCGGCACGCGGTCGGCATCATGGCGCGCCGCACCCTCGGCTGGACCTGGGAGTCCTACCGCGGCAAGGAGAGGAGCGCACAGTGCGCGTGACATTCACCGTCAACGGCCGCCGCCAGGAGGCCGATGACGTCTGGGAAGGCGAGAGCCTGCTGTACGTCCTCCGGGAGCGGATGGGCCTGCCGGGCTCCAAGAACGCCTGTGAGCAGGGCGAGTGCGGTTCCTGCACGGTCCGGCTGGACGGGGTGCCGGTGTGCTCCTGTCTGGTCGCCGCCGGCCAGGTGGAGGGCCGCGATGTGGTGACCGTCGAGGGGCTGGCGGACTTCGCCAGGCAGCGCGCCGAGGGCGGCTGTGCCTCCGGTGTCTGCGGCACCGGCCTCGACGAGGCCCAGCAGTGGCAGGCCCGGCCCACCGACTCACAGACCGGCGAGCACGCCGAACTCGCCCCGATCCAGCAGGCGTTCATCGACGCCGGCGCCGTCCAGTGCGGTTTCTGCACCCCGGGCCTGCTGGTCGCCGCGGATGAACTGCTGGAGCGCAACGACTCCCCGTCGGACGCCGATATCCGCGAGGCGCTGTCGGGCAACCTGTGCCGCTGCACGGGCTACGAGAAGATCCTCGACGCGGTCCGGCTCGCGGCCGCCCGCGGCGAGCAGCACACCGCCGGACAGGGGGCCTGAGCATCATGACCGGCACACCGCCACGAGCCGCCACGGCTCCGGACCGCGCCCCCACCAACCTCACCCAGGGCGGCAAGACCAAGGCCGGTATCGGCGAGTCCACGCTGCGGCCCGACGGCACCCTCAAGGTGACCGGCGAATTCGCCTACTCCTCGGACATGTGGCACGAGGACATGCTGTGGGGCTTCACCCTGCGCTCCACCGTCGCCCATGCCGAGATCGTCTCGATCGACACCGCCGAGGCACTGGCGACCCCGGGTGTCTACTCCGTCCTGACCTACGACGACCTGCCCACCGACGTGAAGAACTACGGCCTGGAGATCCAGGACACGCCGGTTCTCGCCCACGGGAAGGTGCGCCACCACGGTGAGCCGGTGGCGCTGGTCGCCGCCGACCACCCGGAGACCGCGCGCCGCGCCGCCGCCAAGATCAGGATCGAGTACGCCGAGCTGCCGCTCGTCACCGACGAGGCCACCGCCACCGCCGAGGGCGCCCCGCTGGTCCACGAGCACCGCACCGACCACCACATCGGGCACGTACCGCACCCCAACATCGTCCACCGCCAGCCGATCATCCGCGGCAACGCCGCCGAGGCCGCCAAGAAGGCCGATGTCATCGTCTCCGGCGAGTATGTCTTCGGCATGCAGGACCAGGCGTTCCTCGGCCCGGAGTCCGGGCTCGCGGTGCCCGGTGAGGACGGCGGTGTCGATCTGTATGTGGCCACCCAGTGGCTGCACTCCGACCTCCGCCAGATCGCGCCCGTCCTCGGCCTGCCCGAGGAGAAGGTGCGGATGACGCTGTCCGGCGTCGGCGGCGCGTTCGGCGGCCGCGAGGACCTGTCGATGCAGATCCACGCCTGCCTCCTGGCGCTGCGCACCGGCAAACCCGTCAAGATCGTCTATAACCGCTTCGAGTCCTTCTTCGGGCACGTCCACCGGCACCCGGCGAAGCTCTGGTACGAGCACGGCGCCACCAAGGACGGCAAGCTCACCCACCTCAAGTGCCGGATCGTGCTGGACGGCGGCGCCTATGCCTCCGCCTCCCCGGCCGTGGTCGGCAACGCCTCCTCGCTCGCCGTCGGCCCGTACGTGGTCGACGACGTCGACATCGAGGCCATCGCGCTGTACTCCAACAACCCGCCCTGCGGCGCGATGCGCGGCTTCGGCGCGGTCCAGGCGTGCTTCGCGTACGAGGCGCAGATGGACAAGGTCGCCAAGAAGCTGGGCATGGACCCCGTCGAGTTCCGGCAGCTCAACGCCATGGAGCAGGGCACGATCATGCCCACCGGCCAGCCGGTCGACTCCCCGGCGCCGGTCGCCGAACTCCTCCGCCGCGTCAAGGCGATGCCGCTCCCGCCGGAGCAGCAGTGGCTGACGGCCGGTGCGGGCGCCGATGTCCGTGCGCTGCCCGGCGGGCTGTCCAACACCACCCACGGCGAGGGCGTGGTCCGCGGTGTCGGCTACGCCGTCGGCATCAAGAACGTCGGCTTCTCCGAGGGCTTCGACGACTACTCCACCGCCCGGGTGCGGATGGAGGTCGTCGGCGGCGAGCCGGTCGCCACGGTCCACACCGCGATGGCGGAGGTCGGCCAGGGCGGGGTCACCGTCCACGCCCAGATCGCCCGTACGGAGCTGGGGGTCCAGCAGGTCACCATCCAGCCGGCCGACACCCAGGTCGGCTCGGCGGGTTCGACCTCCGCCTCCCGCCAGACGTATGTCACCGGCGGCGCGGTCAAGAACACCTGTGAGCACGTCCGCGAGCAGGTACTCGGCATCGGCCGGCGCAAGTTCGGTACGTACCACCCGGCGTGGGCCACAGCCGAACTCCTGCTGGAGGGCGGCAAGGTCGTCACCGACGGCGGCGAGGTCCTCGCCACGCTGGCGGACGTCCTGGAGGGCGAGGCGGTCGATCTGGAGCTGGAGTGGCGGCACCGCCCGACCGAGCCCCTCGACCTGCGGACCGGCCAGGGCAACGGTCATGTCCAGTACTCCTTCGCCGCCCACCGCGCGGTCGTCGAGGTGGACACCGAACTCGGCCTGGTCAAGGTCATCGAGCTGGCCTGCGCCCAGGACGTCGGCAAGGCGCTCAACCCGCTGTCCGTCGTCGGCCAGATCCAGGGCGGTACCACCCAGGGCCTGGGCGTGGCGGTGATGGAGGAGATCATCGTCGACCCCAAGACCGCGAAGGTGAAGAACCCCTCCTTCACCGACTACCTCATCCCCACGATTCTCGACACCCCGACCATCCCGGTCGATGTGCTCGAACTCGCCGACGAGCACGCCCCGTACGGGCTGCGCGGTATCGGCGAGGCCCCCACCCTGTCGTCCACCCCGGCCGTCCTCGCGGCGATCCGGGACGCGACCGGGCTGGAGCTCAACAAGACGCCGGTGCGGCCCGAGCACCTCACCGGCACCTAGAGAGGACCCCGCACCACGCAGTTGCTGCTCCGGTCCGCCGGAGCCAGCACCCCCGTTCGCCTCGGGCCGTCCCCCGGGTCGTGCAGCCGAAGATCCATCCCAAATCTCGCACCTGGTGCGAGTGCCCCTGTGAACCTTGGGAGTAAGGCACCATGACCCAGCAGTCCACCGAGCCGAGGACGACGGCGGAAGACGCGGGCGCCGGCTCACGTCAGCCGGCCGGCCGCTCCTGGCTGGACCGGTATTTCCACATATCCGACAGAGGATCGACGGTCGCGCAAGAGGTGCGCGGCGGCATCACCACCTTCATGGCGATGTGCTACATCCTGCTGCTCAACCCGCTGATCCTCTCGACGCCGGACGTGGAGAAGAACACCCTCGCGCATGCCGGTGTGGTCACCGCGACCGCGCTCGCGGCGGCGGTCTCCACGCTGCTGATGGGCTTCATCGGCAAGGTGCCGCTGGCGCTGGCGGCCGGTCTGAATGTCTCCGCCGCGCTGACCGCCCAGGTCGTCCCGAACATGACCTGGCCGCAGGCCATGGGGATGTGTGTGATCTACGGCGTGGTGATCTGCCTGCTGGTGGTCACCGGCCTGCGCGAGATGATCATGAACGCCATCCCGCTCGCGCTCAAGCACGCGATCACCATGGGCATCGGGATGTTCGTCGCGCTGCTGGGGCTGGTGAAGGCCGGTTTCGTGGGCAAGGGGGAGGGCGGCCCGCTCACCCTCGGCATCGACGGGCAGCTGTCCGGCTGGCCGGTCCTGTTCTTCTGCGTCACACTGCTGCTGATCTTCATGCTGCAGGCCCGTAAGGTGCCCGGCGCCATTCTCATCGGCATCGTCGTCGGCAGTGTGCTGTCCATCGCCGCCACCAGGATCGGCGGGCTGACGGCCAAGGACTGGGGCGGCACACCCCCGGAGCTGACCGGCAGCGCCGTCGCGATGCCCGACTTCGGGCTCTTCGGTCATGTCGAGTTCGGCGGCTGGAGTTCCATCGGCGCGCTCGGCGTCGGCATGATCGTCTTCACCCTGGTGCTGGCCGGGTTCTTCGACGCCATGGCCACCATCATCGGCGTCGGCACCGAAGCACAGCTCGCCGACGACAAGGGCCGGATGCCGGGCCTGTCCAAGGCGCTGTTCGTGGACGGCGCGGGCGGTGCCATCGGCGGTGTCGCCGGGGCGTCCGGCCAGACCGTGTTCATCGAGTCGGCGAGCGGCGTCGGCGAGGGGGCCCGTACCGGCCTGTCGTCCGTCATCACCGGCCTGTTCTTCGCGGCCTGCCTGTTCTTCACGCCGGTCACCCAGCTCGTCCCGGCCCAGGTGGCCTCGGCCGCCCTCGTCGTCATCGGCTCGATGATGATGAGCGCCGCCGGGCAGGTGGACTGGCGCGACCGCTCGGTGTCCATCCCGGTCTTCCTGACCGTGGCCCTGATGCCGTTCACCTACAGCATCACCGCGGGCGTCGGCGCCGGTGTCATCGCCTACACCGCCATCAAGGCGGCCCAGGGCAAAGGCCGCGAGGTGGGTGCCTTCATGTGGGTGCTGACCGCCATCTTCACCGTTTACTTCTCGCTCCATCCGATCGAGGAGTGGCTGGGCGTCAAGTAACCGCCCGCCCGCTCCCTCCCATCCGTTAGGAGACCGACATGCTGGACATCGCCGAAGAGCTGCACCGGTGGGTCGAGCAGGGCCGCGCATTCGCGGTGGCCACGGTGGTGGCCACCAACGGCAGCGCACCCCGCCAGCCCGGGGCCGCGCTGGCCGTCGACAGTGACGGCCATGCGATCGGGTCGGTCTCCGGCGGATGTGTCGAGGGGGCGGTGTATGAGCTGTGCCAGGAGGCGCTGCAGACGGGGGAGCCGGTTCTGGAGCGCTTTGGTTACAGCGATGAGGATGCCTTCGCCGTGGGGCTGACCTGCGGGGGCGTGATCGACATCCTTGTTCAGCCGGTACGGGCGGGCGCGCCCGCGACGGCTGACGGTGGCCTCGCGGGGGAGCGGGTTGACGAGCGGGGCGCCGATGGGGCGGGCGAGCGGGGGGACCAGCGAGGGGACAACACCGCCGCCACGCTCGCCGCCGGGCTGGCCGCCGCCGCGTCCGGAGAGGCGGCGGCGGTCACCCGGGTCGTGCAGGGCCCCGCCGGGCTTCTCGGCCGCGCGCTGCTGGTGCGTGCCGACGGCAGCCACACCGGCACCCTCGGCGGCCACCCCGCCCTCGACCACACCGCGATCGAGGAGACCCGGGCCCTGCTGGACGCCGGGCGCACCACCAGCCTGGAGATCGGCACGGGCTTCACGCCCGGGGAGGAAGCGGAGAGCGACGACGGCGCACAGCGGACCGGTTCGCGCTGCGGCCGTCCCGTCGTCCTCCTCGTCGAATCCGCCGTCCCGCCGCCGCGCATGATCGTCTTCGGCGCCATCGACTTCGCCGCCGCGCTGGTCAGGGTCGGCAAGTTCCTCAACTACCACGTCACGGTCTGCGACGCCCGCCCCGTCTTCGCCACCAGGACCCGCTTCCCGGACGCTGACGAGATCGTCGTCGACTGGCCGCACCGCTACCTGGACTCCCAGCAGCTCGACTCCCGCACGGTGCTGTGCGTGCTGACCCATGACGCCAAGTTCGATGTCCCGCTGCTGGAACGGGCGCTCAGGCTCCCGGTCGCCTACGTCGGCGCGATGGGCTCGCGCCGCACCCACCTGGACCGCCAGCAGCGGCTGCGGGACGTCGGCCTGACCGAACTCGAACTGAACCGGCTGCGCTCACCCATCGGACTCGACCTCGGCGCGCGCACCCCGGAGGAGACCGCCCTGTCCATCGCCGCCGAGATCGTCGCCAACCGCCGCGGCGGCACCGGCATCCCTCTGACCGGCGCGCACACCCCCATCCACCACGACACGGGGCGGACGCTGGGGCGGATCGGGTCGGTGGCTTGAGGGCGGCGCGGGGCGGGGCGTGGGCCCCGGGGCGTATGGCGCGTCGCGGGGGCGCCGCAAAAACAGGGTGAAGCTTCCCGGGCCCCGGGTTAGCGTCCCCGGGTGACCAGTGATGACGACGCGCGTACGGCCATGGACGTCCGGGAACTCCCCGAGTCCGACCTCGACCAGGCACTGGACCTGATCCATCTCGCCTTCCATTTCACCCTCCCCGACAAGACCCGCGCGTACCACCGGGAAATGCTGCGGGCCAGCTCCCGCTTCGCCGCCTACGACGACGGGCAGCTGAGCGGGGTGGCCGGCGCGCACCGTCTCACCCTCTCCGTCCCGGGCGGTCAACTCCCGTGCGCCGCCGTGGACTTCGTCTCCGTCGCGCCCACCCACCGGCGCCGCGGAGTCCTCACCTCGATGATGGACGAGCTCTGGCGCCGCTGTGCCGCCGAAGGCCGGCCGGTGGCCTGTCTCTGGCCGTCCGAGAGCGCGATCTACGGCCGCTACGGCTTCGGCGCCGCCACCGAGTCGTACCGCATGGAGCTCGACTCCTCGCGCCCGCTCGCTCTCCGCGTCACCCCCGACACCCGCCCGCTGCGGCTGCTCGACCCGGCCGACGTGCCCGCCGTGCTGGGCCCGCGCTATGACGCGACCCTGCCGCAGCGCGCCGGCCGCTTCACCCGCGATGCGACATGGTGGCGCAGGCAGGTGCTGGACCTCGACGGAGCCCGCTCCGGCGACGACCGCGACGGGTTCGGCGCGGCGCGGGTGGTGGCGCTGGGTGAGCGCGGCGAGGTCCCCGCCGGTTATGCCGTCTACCGCACCCGCGGCCCGGGCGAGAACCGCCCCGGAGCGGTCCGCGTCGAGGAACTGGAGGCGGATACCGCACCGGTCGCCGCCGCCCTGTGGTCCTACCTCGCCTCGATCGACCTCACCTCGACGGTCCACATACCGGCCCGCCCCGCCGACGACCCGCTCCTGCACCTCGTCACCGACCGCGACCAGGTACGCGTCACCGCCCAGGAACCCTCCCTGTGGCTCCGGCTCGTGGACGTCCGCACCGCGCTGACCGCCCGTTCCTGGGCGGCCCCCGTCGACCTCGTCCTCGATCTGCGCGACACCGCCCTGCCGGTCAACGCGGGCCGCTTCCGACTGACCACCGGCCCCGACGGCGCCACCTGGCTCCCCACCGACGACTCACCCGATCTCTCCCTGGACGTCCGGGAGTTGGCCTCATGCTATCTCGGCGGTACGCCGCTGCGCCGCTTCGTCCAGGCCGGCCTAGTCACCGAACACACCCCGGGGGCGGCCCGCCGCCTGGACGCCGCACTGGAGACGGAGTGGCTGCCTTTCACCGGGGAGGACTGAGGACTAAGGGCGGTCCCGTGGGGGACTGGGCGGCCTCGTTCGGACGGGGGCGCGTCCTCGTCAGCTCGTGCCCGGTAGAGCGTTGTCCAGGAGGACTTCGGCCGCTGCCCGCGCATGCCGGCCGTAGTCCGCGTCGCTCAGCACCATGGCGCGGCTGGCGGCCCCGTCCGCGAGGGTGACCAGCTGCTCGGCGAGTGCGGCGGGCTCGCGGCAGCCCAGTTCCGTCACCAGCGCGGTGACCAGCCGCACCATCAGCAGTTTCTGTTCACGGGCGTAGGAATGGACCGCGCTCTGCGGGTCGGGGAACTCCGCGGCGGCGTCGATGAAGGGGCATCCGCGTACCGGAGCCGCGTCCGCCGCAGGCTGGGCGAACAGTCCGAGGATCCGTTCCCTCGCCGGGACGTCCTCGCGGGTCAGCGCGCTCTCCAGGGTGTGGCCCGTCGAGGCGAGGTCTTGCAGATGGGCGATGACCAGGTCGCTCTTGGTCCGAAAGTGCGCATAGAGCGTGCGCTTGGACACCGGCGCCTGCTCTGCGACCTGTTCCATGCCGGTCGCGTTGATCCCCTGGACGGCGAAGAGTTGGGCGGCGGCCGCCAGGATGCGCTCGCGCCCTCCGCGTCCCTGTCGCCGAGACGCCGTCGGCACCGTAGTCATAAGCGAAGTATACGTTCTCGTTTACTTAAGAGGGGTGGGCTTGCTAGCGTCCCCGTAAGTAAACGACACCGTTTACTTACACACTCTTGAGGAGAGTTCCATGAGCGGACCGGTCTCCACCGAGCTGAGCGACTACGCGGAGAAGCTGATTCGCGGCCGCCACGCGACGCGCGCGTTCCGCCCGGAAGCCGTGCCCGAGCACACCCTGCGCGCGATCTTCTCCCTGGCGGGCGCCGCGCCGTCCAACGCCAACGCACAACCGTGGCGCATCGAGGTCGTCGGCGGCGCCCGGCTCGAACGCCTGGCGCACGCCGTGCAGACGGCCCACGCCGAACAGCGCACCTCGGCCGACTTCCCGTACTCCGAGGGCATGTACGCACCCGTCCACCAGGAGCGGCGGGCGGCGTTCGGCGCCGACCTGTACGGAGCGCTGGGCATCGGCCCTGATGACCACGCGGCACGCGCGGCCTACGATGCGCAGAGCCTGCACTTCTACGGCGCACCACATGCCGCGTTCCTGTTCGTCACCGGCGACGGCGGGGCGCGACTGGCCGCCGACGTCGGCGCCTACATGCAAACCCTGCTCCTGGCCATGACCGCCTACGGCGTGGACAGTTGCCCGCAGGGCCTGCTCAGCTTCTACGGCGACACCATCCGCACCGAACTAGGCGTCACCGAAGGAAAGCTGCTCGTCGGCGTCTCCTTCGGCTACGCCGACCCGACCGCACCGGTGAACCAAGTCACGACCAAGCGAGCCGCCCTGGAAGCAACCACTGCCTTCCATATCTAGCGGGCGCCTCCTTCGGGTGTTGGCGTGCCCGTCCGTCCCGGCTCTCAGCCCGTGCCCGCGCCGGCGTCCGCCGTCCACCCTGACCGCAGCGCCGCCATCACCAGCACGTCATGCCATGCGCCGTCCCAGTACAGGGCCTCACGCATCCGCCCCTCCACCTCGAAGCCGCACTTCTCATACGCCCGCCGGGCACGCGGGTTGTAGTCGAAGACCTCCAACTGGACGCGATGCAGGCGCACCCGCTCGAAGGCATAGTCGAGCAGCAGCCGCGTCGCCTCGCTGCCGATCCCGCGGTCGGTGGCGTCCGGGACGAGGGCGATCCGGAAGCTCCCGTGCGCGTTCGGCGGATCGATCTGGCTCAGGGCGAGCTCACCCAGGAAGGCACCGCTCTCCCGGTCCTCGATGGCGAGGTCCAGACGGTCCGCCTGCTCGGCGCTTCCGGCACACCACGCCTGCAACTCCGTAAGCGTGAAGTCGTGGTGGGTCCCGGTCAGCCGGCGCATCTCCGGGTCCTGGCACGCGGTGTGGAAGGCGGCCGCATGCCGGGCCGACAGCGGTACGAGACGGACCCGGGCGCCGGTGAGCACCGGTTTCTCGGCGAGTGCGGTGGCATCGATCATGGGGGGATGATGTCCGGGCGGTGGCACCGCGGCAAGGGCATTGACTGGGCGGGGAGCGCCGCACCGCAGACCGCCACCGCCAGTCCGTCGGCCCGCCGCAGTCGCGACAGCGCGGAGGAGGCATTACCTTTCCCTTGCGTCTGACTGCTTGACCGTTGCCGTCGCGGAATCGGCTGCTGCACGTGCCGTTGCCGCGGTGAAACTGCTGGCGTCGGGCGACTGCTCGGCCTCACTTTCCACTTCCAGGCGTGTTTGCACCGTATCCCTCCGGACACAGGAGAAAGCATGCGGACACCGATGACGATCGCGGATTTCCTTGACCGTGCCGACCTGGGCTTTCGCGAGAGCCCGGGGGTGGTCGACGAACCGCAGCAGCCCGCCCCGCCGGTACCCGTATCGACGTATGGGCGGTTCGCCGAACGGGTCCGTGCCTGGCAGGCGGGCCTGGACGCCCTCGGGGTCGGTGAGGGGGAGCGGGTGGCGGTGGTCAGCCACAACTCCACCCGCCTGCTGGAGCTGCTGTTCGCGGTGCCGATGAGCGGCCGCATCTGTGTCCCGGTGAACTTCCGCCTCAGGCGCGAAGAGGTCGAATACCTCGTCCGGCAGAGCGGGGCCTCGGTCGTGCTCATCGACCCGGAGCTGGAGGAGGCACTGGCCGGCCTTGAGGCGCGGCACCGCTTTGTGCTCGGCGAGCAGACCGAGTCCGAGCTGATGCGGTTCGGCGTGGATCCGCGCCCGTGGTCGCACCCGGACGAGGACGCCACCGCGACGATCAACTACACATCGGGCACCACCGCCCGCCCCAAGGGCGTGCAGCTCACCCACCGCAACATCTGGGTCAACGGCCTGACCTTCGCCCTGCACACCCGCGTGTGGGAGCGCGACGTCTATATGCACACGCTGCCGATGTTCCACTGCAACGGCTGGGGGATGCCGTACGTGATGGCCGGACTCGGCGTCAAACAAGTGGTGCTGCGCAAGGTCGACGGCACGGAGATCCTGCGGCGGGTCGAGGAGCACGGCGTCACCCTCATGTGCGGTGCGCCCGCTGTGTGGAATGCCGTCCTCAACGCTGCGGCAAACTGGCCTGGCGAGATCCCGGGGCGCGACCGCGTACGCGTGGTCTGCGCGGGGGCGCCGCCGCCGAGCGCGACGATCGCACGCATGGGTGAGGAACTGGGCTGGGAGTTCACCCAGATCTACGGCCTCACCGAGACGTCGCCACTCCTCACCTTCAACCGGTCCCAGCCGGGCGACGCGGACCTTCCCGCCGGGGAGCGGGCACGCAAGCTGTCCCGTGCGGGGCTGCCCGCGCTCGGCGTCAAGCTGAAGATCTCCGACTCCGGTGAGGTCCTGGCCCGCTCGAATACGGTGCTCGACGGGTACTGGGACAAGCCGGAGGAGACCTCGGCGGCCCTTGAGGACGACTGGTTCCACACCGGCGACGGCGGCACCCTGGACCCTGCCGACGGCCACCTCACGATCTCCGACCGGAAGAAGGACGTCATCATCACCGGCGGCGAGAACGTGTCGTCGATCGAGGTGGAGGACACCATCTTCAGTCACCCGGCGGTCGCCGAGGTCGCCGTGATCGGCGTGCCGCACGAGAAGTGGGGCGAGACGATCAAGGCCCTGGTGGTCCTCGCCGAAGGGGCGACGGCCGAGGAGTCCGACATCATCGCCCACTGCAAGCGGCACTTGGCCGGCTACAAGGCTCCGACCTCCGTCGAATTCCGCGACGCGATCCCCCGCACGGCCACCGGCAAAATCCAGAAGTTCAAGCTCCGCCAGCCGTATTGGTCCGGGCATGACCGGGGAGTCAACTGACCGGTCGAGCCCGCATGAAGCGGCGGGTGCCCAAGGCATGTCGAGAGAGGCACTCGTCAGCTGCGCCTGCGTGCTCGGTTTGCGTACCGCTTCCCTGGTCGCGCGGTCGTACAGGACCTGGATGCCGGGAAGGGTTGATCCCCGGCTGATGATTGGTGAAGATCCCCACACCGTCTCCGTCTCCGTCTCCGGCGAGATCCCCGTATGGAACTGCGGGGAGCGCACCGCGCAAGGGCGACGGAAGTGCCGCGTACCGCGAGGAGAACCACCGATGAGCGCACCGCACCAGGAACTGTCGTATGCCAGCGGGGTCGCCGGGCGGCCGCTGCTCGGCCACACCATCGGGACCGATCTGACCCGCACCATCGCCCGGTTCGGCGACCGCGAGGCGCTGGTCGAGGTGGCGAGCGGCCGCCGCTGGACCTACAGCGAACTGGGCCGCGCGGTCGACGAGGTGGCGCTCGGTCTGCTCGCGAAGGGCGTCGCGAAGGGCGACCGGGTCGGCATCTGGGCGCCCAACTGCGCCGAGTGGGTCCTCGTCCAGTACGCCACCGCCCGTATCGGCGCGATCCTCGTCAACGTCAACCCCGCCTACCGCGTCCACGAGTTGGCGTACGTCCTGCGGCAGGCCGGCATCACCGTCCTGGTGTCCGCGACCCACCACCGGACCAGCGACTACCGCGGCATGATCGAGCAGGTACGCGACGGGAGCCCGGAGCTGCGCGAGGTGATCTACCTGGGCGACGCGACCTGGGACGGGCTGCTGGCCGCCGGCGCCACCGTCCCGCCGCACCGGCTCACCGCCTGCGAAGCGGAGCTGACCGCTGACGACCCGGTCAACATCCAGTACACCTCGGGCACCACCGGCTTCCCCAAGGGCGCCACCCTCTCGCACCACAACATCCTCAACAACGGCTACTGGGTCGGCGAAACCCTCGGCTACACCGAACAGGACCGGGTCTGTCTGCCGGTGCCCTTCTACCACTGCTTCGGCATGGTCATGGGCAACCTCGGCAGCACCTCGCACGGCGCCTGCATCGTCATCCCGGGCCCGGCTTTCGACGCCGACGCCACCTTGCGAGCCGTCCAGGACGAACGCTGCACCTCCCTCTACGGCGTCCCCACCATGTTCATCGCCGAGCTCAACCACCCCGACTTCGCCTCCTACGACCTCAGCTCCCTCCGTACGGGCATCATGGCGGGCTCGCCGTGCCCCGAGGAGGTGATGAAGCGGGTGGTCGCCGAGATGCATATGACCGAGGTCTCCATCTGCTACGGCATGACCGAGACCTCACCGGTCTCCACCCAGACCCGCCGCGACGACGACCTCGCACACCGCACCGGAACCGTCGGCCGGGTGCTGCCGCACATCGAGGTGAAGGTCGCCGATCCGACGAGCGGGGTGACCGTCCCCCGCGGCACCCCCGGCGAACTGCGCACCCGCGGCTACAGCGTGATGCTCGGCTACTGGGCGGAGCCCGAGCGCACCGCCGAAGTCATCGACGCGGCCCGGTGGATGCACACCGGCGATCTCGCGGTGATGAACGACGACGGCTACGTCCGGATCGTCGGCCGCATCAAGGACATGATCATCAGGGGCGGCGAGAACGTCTACCCACGAGAGATCGAAGAGTTCCTCTACTCCCACCCCAAGATCGCCGACGTCCAGGTCGTCGGCGTCCCCGACGAAAAGTACGGCGAGGAAATCGCCGCCTGCGTCATCCTCCGCGACCCCGAAAACCCCCTCACCCACGAAGAGTTGGCCGCCTACTGCCGCTCCCGCCTCGCCCACTACAAGGTCCCGCGCTACCTGGAGATCCTCGACGCCTTCCCGATGACGGTCAGCGGCAAGGTCCGCAAGGTCGAACTGCGGGAGCGGTTGGCGGCCCGGCGAGCGTGACCAGCGCGACCGCGGAGAGAAGAACACATCCCAGTACCACCACGCCCATCGACATAGCGGTGGTGCCGCCCGGAACGCCGGGCAGTGGTGCTGCCGCGGCGCCGAGCACGAACTGGGCGCCACCGAGCATGCCGGAAGCGGCTCCTGGGGCATCGCTGCCGACCGCGAGGACGAGGGCGGTCGACGCGGGCAGCAGTATGCCGAACCCGAAAGTCAGGCCGAACAGGCAGGCCCAGGTGGTGGGGAGTGTGCTGATGCCGGTGGCGAGCAGGGCCACCAGCGTGACCATGGCGGCGACGGTGATGAGCACGCCGATGACCAGCAGGGAGTGGAGACGTACGGGTCCGGCCAGCCGTTCGAAGAGCGCACCGGCCACTACGGTGCCGACGGCGTTCGAGGCGAAGACCAGGCCGTAACCGGTGGGAGACAAGCCGTAGATGCCCTGGAAGACGAACGGGGAGCCGGTGATATACGCGAACAGCGCGGCCAGACCACACCCCACCACCAGCAGGTAGCCGACCAGTTCGCGACGCCGCAGCAGCCCGCCCATCGCGGCGAGTACAGCCCGCAGACCGCCGCTGCGGCGCCGTTCGGCAGGCAGTGATTCGGGAACCCACGCCCGCACCGCGAGCCACAACACCAGCCCGGTCACGGCCAGCGCCACAAACACCAGACGCCACGAGCCGATGCCGAGAAGGAGACCTCCGGCGACCGGCGCCAGAACCGGCGCGGTCATCGCGATCACGCTCAGCGTGGCGAGTTGGCGCGCTGCCTGGACGCCGGAGAACCGGTCGCTGATGACCGCCCGCCCGACGACGAGCCCCGCGCTGCCGGCGATCCCCTGCAGTAAGCGGGCCACATCGAACACCGCGATGGACGGGGCGAGCGCGCAGACCAAGGACCACACGGAGAACATGCCGGAACCGGCCAGCAGCAAGCGCCGTCGCCCCCTCGCGTCGCTGACCGGGCCCAGTACGACCTGGCCGACGGCGAGCCCGACGAGGCAGGCTGCCAGGGAGAGTTGGACGGCCGTCCCCGTGGTCCCGAACGACCTGACGATCCCGGGAAAGCCGGGTGCGTACATATCGGTGGCGAACGGTGATACCGCCGAGAGCCCACCCAGGACGACCACCAGCCGGCCCTGCCCGGTCCCAGGAGCCGCGGAATCCCTACCGACGGTTGCCACCGCTCTCCCCCCATTCCGATGGTGTCTGCTTATCGCCCCATCGTCGGTGGCGGGACCGCGTCGCGGTGTGGAGCGACGAGCCCTGGAATGTGGAGCGCGGTGCTTCGCCGGACGGGCGTCAGGAGTGCGCCCGCCGGAACTTGGCGGGGGTGATGCCCCGGTCGCGCCGGAAGGCGTAGCCGAAGTTGCTGGGCGAGGCATAGCCGACCTCGTGCCCGATCCCGGAGGACCGGCCGCCCAGATACTGCTCGCGCGCCACGCTCTCCGGCCGGTTGTCGGGCAAGGCGTCCACCCCGAAACCGCCAAGACGGGACGTCAACCCGCTCCAGGTCCCGGTGATCGACACCGCCCGGTACCGCTCGCCGTCGCCATGCGCGACGACGCCCTCGGTGGCGCACCGGGGGCTCAGCGCCACCGAACGGGCGCGCAGTTCACCGGCGCCGGAGTGGGTCTCGCGGATGGACATGCGCCCGTCGACGCAGTGCTCCAGCTCGAAGTGATCGCCCGGGAAGCTGTACCCGACCCGGTGCCCTCCGGCGAACGCGACGTCGTACCTGACGATGTCGAATCCGCTCCGCAACGACGTCACCTCGATCGTGCCGTCGCCGGCCTCCGGACGCAGCCGGTGCCGGACGGTCCCGTCGCCGCTCTCCTCGACCTGCGCGATCGACGCGTAGTACGCCGCGTACGTGGCCTCCGACGTGCGCGAACCAGCCACGCCCGCAAGCTGGTGAACGTGGGTCACAAGGTCAGTCCCAGGTCGACCGGCTCGGGTGCCGTGGCGTGGCCCGGCCGGCCGCGCCACAGTGCGAGCAGGTCGGCGAGGCGGGGCGGCCGGAGCGGATCGGCGGAGGCGGCCAGCTCAGCCGGGGTCCACCAGGGAGTCTCGCCGGGGTCCAGGCCGCCACCTGGCATCGCCCAGTGAAGCCCCACCTCTTCGTTGTCGTACCGGAGGAGGAAGAGCGCGCCGCCCGGGTCGAGCACGGCAACTCCGGCCGCCTGTCGGGGAGTTCGCATCCCGCCGGCCTACGCGGCCGCGTAGGCCGGGCCCTGCTCAGGCCCGCCGCTCACCCGGCCAGTCCAGCAACAGCCGCTGAGCCCTGGGCAACGACGCCACCACGAGGTCGTACGAATCCTCGATCATGTCCAGCACGAGCCGGTCGGGAAGGTCTCCATCCAGAGAAACGGTGTTCCAGTGCCGCTTGTTGAGGTGATAGCCGGGCACGACTTCGGGGTGCGCCGCCCGTAGCCGCTGTGCCAGCTCGGGGTCGCACTTGAGGCTCACGGTGAGTGGTGTGTCGGTCAGTGTCGTCAGCGCGAAGATCTTGCCGCCGACCTTGAAGGTCGACACATCCGGGTGCCCAGGGAAGGGGAACTCCTCGCTCGCACCATTGAAATCCAGGCAGACGGCCTGGAGGGCCTGTGGGTCGATCATGGCTGCATTATGCGGGGCTCGCTGAGGTCTGAAGCATTACCGGATGAGCCATTCCGGTTGCCCGCCGGCCGGCGCCCCTCCGGAGCGGCTCAGCCTCCGGACCTGGTGCTCCTGGTCCGGTACGTGAGCCGGAGCGCCATGAGGGCGGCGACGGACTGCAGCCACCGGGCGACGTCCTGGTCGCCCTCCACGGTGCGCACCACGGACGCTGCCGACTGCAGCCAGCCACGCACGAGTTGTGCCGCGGCCTCGCCCGGCACCGGCTCGGGGAGGGCGGCGGCGTAGGTGGTACCGCCGCTGCGGACGATCTCGGCG
This sequence comes from Streptomyces tubercidicus, assembly GCF_027497495.1. Classification (GTDB taxonomy): domain Bacteria; phylum Actinomycetota; class Actinomycetes; order Streptomycetales; family Streptomycetaceae; genus Streptomyces; species Streptomyces tubercidicus. Next base: position 1,602,528 of record NZ_CP114205.1, on the reverse strand, counting down.
AGGAAGGCCATCGCGCGCGGAAGGACGCCCTGCCGGTCGAGTACGACGGCGGCGCCCACCGCCCCGTCCCCGAAGAGCGTGGTGCGGTGCGCGCCACCGAATCCGATGCCGTAGCGCAGCAGCGCCGTGACATCCAGCATGGCGAGTTCGTCGTCGGTCCGGCTTGGGGGAGGTGAGGGATGCATACCTGTCTCGGAGTCGGTCACTTCACGGTGACGTGATAGCTGTGGTAGGTCGGCGGGTCTACTCTCGGTACGACCGTGGAGCCGGGGGACGGCGAGGGCGGCGGGGACGCCGTGGCCGAGTCCTCGCCCTTGTCGATGCAGGAGCCCACGGGGCAGTGGATCAGCCGGATCGTGGTGCTTCCCCGGCCGACGGCCTTGAAGTGGAAGAGCTGGCGGCCGCCGCCTGCCCCGATCGCGTCGCCCCCCGGGTTCTCCCGGTCCTCACCTGCCGCGCGCAGCACACGGGCGGCGGGCTTCGGCTCGGCCACATACCAGTGTTCGCCGAGCGAGGAGTTGGAGGGCACGGACAGCGTGAACTTCTCGCCGGAGTCGGCCTCGATGGCGGTCTCGTCCGTGTCGTACGTGGAGGGGCCGAGGAGACCGCAGCCGGTGAGGGTGGTGAGGGCGGTGAGGGCGGTGAGGGCGGTGAGCGTGGTGAGCGTGGTGAGTGCCCGGCGAAGGATGGCGTTCGGAAGGTGAGTAGGCATCAGGATCACTTCAGTCGGCGGGCAGCTGGACGGCATAGGTGTCGGGCAAGCTGTTGTCGGAGGCCTTGCCCATTCCGCCGTTGACGAAGTCGTCCTCGCTGACCCAGGTGGTGGTGCCCCAGGGGTTGTAGACCTGGAGCTTGTCGCCCTCCTGGCCGATGATCATCATCTGGTGGCCGGAGCGATCACCGTCCTCGTACCCCTCGACGATGATCGGCACCGGTTTGCCTTCGGCCACGGACTTCTCGACGTCCGGCAGCACATCGCGCCGGGAATCAGCGCCCTGGGTGTGCTGGAGGTCGTACGACGCTCCGGTGTGCGGGCTGATCTCCTTGTTGGCCACGGTGGACGCACCGTCATCGTCCATGCCGTCGGGGCGCCGGGAGAGCGAGAAGTCATACTTGTAGCCCCCGTCGCCTTCGTCGTGCACCCGCTGCTGTTCGGCGCGCAACCGGTGGCGGAACGCCTCGGGGTCGTCCTCCTGGCCGGACGAGCCACCGGTGAGTCCGAGGGCGTAGACGGGGTCGACCATGGCCCGTGCGCCCACGGTGGAGGACGGAACGCAGGTCCTTCCCTCCTGCTTCCACCGCTCGCCGTTGAAAGCCTGGCCGTCGGTGTTGACGTTCCTGCCGTCCTTGGCGCGCCCCTCGTCGTCCATGCTGTCCGCGGCGGTGGTCACCGGGGTGAGGTGGCGCTGGAGCCAGGCCGGGTCCTTGCCGTGGATCTTTCCCTGGAAGTCCGACACGGCGTCCAGGTCATGCCCCGCGGCCAACGCCTTGACCAGGTAGGCACGTTCCTGCGGCGACTTGGAGTCGGCGAGCATCCTGTCGAACGCGGCGCGGTCGCGGGCGCTCATCTTCTCCATGTACCGGCCGGAGCGTTCGAGGTCGTTCGCGCTCAGCAGCTCGTTCATCTCCGCGGGGCCGCCGGGGCCCGCGGTGTCCGCGAGGGCGAGTTTGTCGGCGGCGGTCAGGCCACTGGTGTGCATCTTCCCGGCCCGCGCCTCGGAGGCGAACTTGTTGAGGTCACGGGCGGCCGCGCGGCCCGCGTCGTCGGCGGACCGTGCCGCGGAGCGCATCTTCTCGACACCGGCGGTGGCCACCGTGCCGGCCCGCCAGATCGCGTCCTCCTCCTCGTCGGTGTCCACCATGCTGTCGAAGAAACCGTCCTCGGAACCGAGAGTGTCCAGCGCCTCGCTCAATTGGCCCCGGCCGGTCCGGTCCAGTTTCTGTGCGGCGTCGACCGCGTCACTCAGGTGCAGCAGCGCGTTGCCGCCCTTCTGCAGGGCTTCGGTCATCTGCTGGGCCGCACGGGCGGCGGCCTGCACGGCCTCGGACGCCGCCACGCCGGCCTTCCCCACCCAGACCTCCGGCAGGCCCGACGTGGCCACCTGGCTGACCTTGACGGTGACCTCTTCGGCGGCTCTCGACTGGGTGTGGTAGCGCTTGCCCAGCAGTTCGATCGTTCCGGGGGAGCCGACCGGGGCCGGGACGGCGAGGGCGGTGTTGATCAGGCCGATCATCTCGTTCTTGTTGTCGCAGTCGAGGAGCTGCTTGTGGCACTCCTCCAGCTTGGCGCGACGCTCTGTGGTGGATCCCTGCTCAGCCATCGAGTGTGGAAAGGCCTTTGTGTGCGATGCGGTCGTGGGGCGGAAAGCGCGGGCCGGACTCAGCCGAAGGGAGACGGGTCGGTCACTGCGGCAGGCCGGGTGTACACCTGGGAACCTCCGGCGCCTGCCGCCGAGCCGACCTCGGAGATCACTTCGCGGTCGGTCTGGTCGTAATTGCCCTGGGAGGCGCGGACTTTGTCGGCGAGTTCGTGGAGCGCGCTTTCGAGCGTCTTCGCCTCGTTCTGCCAGGCGGTGGAGAACGACCGGTAGGCGGGGCCGGAATCGGAGCCGCCGAGGATGTCGTTGTCGTAGCTGACCGCGTCGCTGATGCCGGACTTGATGTCACCGGTGTCGTCGCCGGCCGAGTCGAGCTTCTTCGCCTCGGCCTCCATGCCGCCCTTTTGGACGTGGAATCCGGAGTGGCCGGCCATCGATCCCCCTGTGTTCGTGGTGTGCAGTCCGCACCTGGCGTGGCACGCCGAAGGGCGGCAGGTCCCTGACATGCCGCCGGAGCGAAGATCATCGTAACGGTGTGGCGCGTGGCGGGTCCGCGAGGCACCGGCCCGGTGTGAGGACTTGGCAAGCGTCACGGCGAGGGCCGGCCGGACCCCGGGCCCGGCTCCCGGCGCATCACCACGCGCGGCCAGCGGTCCAGCCCCAGGGCCGCCTCCTGGGCGCGGATCGCCCGTAGCCCCGGGGTGAGTTCGGCCCCGGGGAGGATACGGAAGCCGATCCGGGCGTAATACGGGGCGTTCCACGGCACTTCGGCGAAGGTGGTCAGGGTCAGTGCGGCCGGGCCGCCGTCACGCTCCGCCCGGTCGATGAGGGCCCGGCCGATACCGCGATGGGCCTGGTCCGGGTGGACCGACACCTGCTCGATATGGGTGCGGCCGTCGACCGGCTCCCAGAGCAGATAGCCCACCGGGCCGTGGCCGCCGCCTCCCGGCCCCGCTTCCTCGTACGCGGCCAGTGCCCGTCCCGTCCGCTGGAACTCGGTCAACTGCTCCAGTGACGGCGGCTCGTCGTCGGCGACCGAGGTCATGCCGAGTGCGCGGAAGGGCTCTCCGGCGGCCCGCTCGATGGCGCGCAGGGTGGGCAGTTCGCCGAGGGTGGGCACCTGGATGATCACGAGACCAGTGTCGCCGGTTCCGACGGGGCGGGCGAGCGAGTTCCGGGGCCGGTCCCGGACGGTCCGGTCACCGTCCCGCCGCGCCGTACTTGATCAGTTCGTCGGCCGGGTCGTTGACCGGTTGCGGGGTGCCCGTGAGGTCCATGACGAACAGCGGGAGGTGCAGGTCGTCGGCGCGGGCGCGGGCGTCGCGGGCGTAGCCGGCGAGGGAGAAGAAGACCGCTATCGCGGAGTCGTTGAGGCCGTTGAGCCAGATGCACTCGATCTCGCGCAGCTTGGTGGCGTGGGTGGTCGGGTCGACCTGGGCGACCACGCCCGTGCCGCGCAGGTCCACCCCGGAGGCGGTGCGCTCCTTGGTCCGTGCGACATCGGCGTAGCCCAGCCACTTCAGATACTGCTCGGCGGCGGTGACGCAGTCGCGGGCCGTACGGATCGTGACCGGGCGGAACGCGGGACGCGGTACGGCGCCCGGAGGGCCGGCGGCGGGTGGCGCGGCGGGCTTCGGCGCGGTTGGTCGGGGCGGTCCGGGCAGCCCGGGGGACGGGAAGTTCGGCGGTGGCGGAGTGGGCGCCGGGGCGACGGGGACCCGGACGACCGTGCCGCAGGCACAGCCGGACTCCGGCGCCGGCCACTCGTCCTGCCGTCCGCAGACCTCACAGCGCACCTCCACCCAGGACGCCTGCCAGGTGCGGTGGAGTATCTCGACGGGCACGCCGCCGCGTAGCACGGGCAGGGTGAGCGGGGCACCGCAGGCGCACGGGAAGGTGGGCGGGGTGAAGGCGTTCTCGCGGCGGCACGTGGGGCACCGCACCGGCACGCTGTCGGCCATGGTCGACTCCTGGCAGGTCGGGCGGCAGACAGGTCGGATCTGCTGCTGCCCCCATGGTCCCCCCAAATCCGGTCGCCGGGGGCCGAATTGCGGCGGAGAGTGCCAGGCAATCGGGCGCGACGGACATCGCACCGCCGGACGGAGACGTGGGGTGGGGGGAGGCGGGCTCCGCGGCGGGGGAGCGGGCTCGCCCTTCCTGCCGGGCGAGCGCTGCCACCGCACTGGGTGCTCCCGTATGCCGCGGAGCTCGCGCTCCCACTCCGTACCGGCAGGCCACCCCTCAACGGGCCGCCGGTACGGACGCACGAGTAACTGACCTCCCGTCAGTCCTCGCGCAGTTCGCGGACCCTGACCTCGACGCGCTTGCCGTAGTCGGGGTCGGCGGCGTGGAAGTGGGCGAGGTTCTTCTCGATCACATCGTCGCGGCTGACCTGGGAGAGACCACCGGCGATGTTGTTCACCAGCCGCTTCTTCTCGTCCTCGGACATCAGCCGGTAGAGCTCACCGGCCTGGAAGAAGTCGTCGTCCTTGGTGTGCGCGGGGGCCTCATGGGTGCCGACGTGGCCGGAGACGGCGAGGGGCGCGGACAGCGGCCGGTCGGTCTGCACCGGGCCGCTGTAGGAGTTGGGCTCGTAGTTCTTGGCGTACCGGTCGTAGCCGTTGGTCGCCATCAGACCGTCGCGGCCGTAGTTCTCGGCCGTGGTGGCCTTGGGGGCGTTCACCGGCAGCTGGGTGTGGTTGACGCCCAGGCGGTAGCGGTGTGCGTCGGCGTAGGCGAAGAGCCGGCCCTGGAGCATCTTGTCCGGGGACGGGCCGATGCCCGGCACGAAGTTGTTCGGGGAGAACGCGGACTGCTCGACCTCGGCGAAGACATTGTCGGGGTTGCGGTCCAGGACCAGCCGGCCCACGCGCTGCAACGGGTAGTCGCTGTGCGGCCAAACCTTCGTCAGGTCGAACGGGTTGAAGCGGTAGTTCGCCGCCTCGGCCGCCGGCATGATCTGCACATACAGCGTCCAGGAGGGGTAGACGCCCCGCTCGATGGACTGGAGCAGGTCGGTCTGGTGGCTGTTCGGGTCGGTGCCGGACAGCGCGGCGCCCTGCTCGGCGTCCAGGCAGCGGATGCCCTGGTTGGTCTTGAAGTGGTACTTGACGAAGAAGGCCGCGCCCTCGGCGTTCGTCCACTGGTAGGTGTGCGAGCCGTAGCCGTTCATATGGCGGTAGGAGGCCGGGATGCCGCGGTCGCCCATCAGCCAGGTGACCTGGTGGGTGGCCTCGGGGGAGTGGGCCCAGAAGTCCCAGACGTTGTCCGGCTCCTGCTTGCCCGTGAAGGGGTCGCGCTTCTGCGAGTGGATGAAGTCGGGGAACTTGATGGGGTCCTTGATGAAGAACACCGGGGTGTTGTTGCCGACGAGGTCGTAATTGCCCTCCTCGGTGTAGAACTTCAGGGCGAAGCCACGCGGGTCACGGGCCGCGTCCGGGCCGCCGAGGCTGTCGGCGACGGTCGAGAAGCGGATGAACGTCTCGGTGCGCTTGCCGACGGTGTTGAGGAAGTCGGCGCGGGTGAAGCCGGTGACGTCATCGGTCACCTCGAAGTAGCCGTACGCCGCGGACCCACGGGCGTGCACCACGCGCTCCGGGATGCGCTCGCGGTTGAAGCGGGCGAGCTTCTCCAGCAGGTGCTGGTCCTGGAGGACGATCGGGCCGCCGACGCCGGCGGTGGCGGAGTTCTGGTTGTCGGCGACGGGGGCGCCTGCCTCCGTAGTGAGAAAGCGCGCCGTCAGCGTGGGCTTCGACATGGTGACCTTCCGTACGAGAGCGCGGAAGTGGGCTTCCGCATGTCGGGAGCGTAGGAAGCGCTCCGACCAGACGTCAACAGTTTGTTGAAACAAACCTGAGGGGGCATGCAGAGGTGTTCCGGACGGCGGCCGCACCTGGGCGCGACAGGACAAGTGTCGGCGCGGCCACCGCCCGGAAGCGGGTGGGAAGCGTCCGGGCGGCCCGGTGGGGTGCCCGGAGAGGCTTCAGGCGGTGCTGGTGTGGTCTCCGGAGAGGCGTTCGACGCCGCGCAGGAGGGCGGAGTGGTCGAGGCCGCCGTCGCCTTGTGCGCGGAGGGCGGCGATGAGTTGGGCGACGAGGCTGCCGACGGGGAGGGTGGCGCCGACGGTGCGGGCGGCGTCGGTGACGATGCCCATGTCCTTGTGGTGGAGGTCGATGCGGAAGCCGGGGCGGAAGTCGCGGGTGGTGAAGTTGTCCTTCTTGCGGGCCAGGACGGTGGAGCCGGCCAGCCCGCCGCCCAGGACATCGAGGGCGGCGCTCAGGTCGACGCCGGACTTCTCCAGGAAGACGACGGCTTCGGCGCAGGCCTGGATGTTGACGGCGACGATGAGCTGGTTGGCGGCCTTGACCGTCTGGCCCGAGCCGTGCGGCCCGCAGCGCACGATCGTCTTGCCGAGCGCCTCCAGCAGCGGGCGGGCGGCGTCGAAGTCGGCCTGCTCCCCGCCGACCATGATGGACAGCACCGCCTCGATCGCCCCGGCCTCGCCGCCGGAGACCGGGGCGTCCAGGACGCGGAGGCCCTTGTCGGCGGCGGCGTGGGCGAGGTCGATGGAGGTCTGCGGGGTGATCGAGGACATGTCGATCAGCAGTGCGCCGCGCCGGGCGTGGGCCAGGATGCCGTCGGGGCCGTAGGCGATGGCCTCGACCTGCGGGGAGGCCGGGACCATGGTGATGATGACGTCGGCGTCGCGGACCGCCTCGGCGACCGAGCCGGCCACACTCCCGCCGCTGTTGGCCAGCCGCTCCAGTTTGTCGGCCTCCAGGGTGTAACCGGTCACCGGGTAGCCGGCCTTGATCAGGTTCTCGGCCATGGGCGAACCCATGATGCCCAGCCCGATCCACGCGACCTTGGGAAGATTGCTCATCGGTATCTCTTTCGAAGCGCTTACGACGTGTCAGAAGCGGGCGCCGCGCCGGTCGGCCGGGAGCCAGCCGAAGGTCTCGGCGCTGGGGCGGTCGCCGGGCTTGTACTCCAGGCCGGTCCAGCCGTCGTAACCGGCCTTGGCGAGGCGGTCGAGCAGCCCGGCGAGGTCGAGGTCGCCGGTACCGGGGGCGCCGCGGCCGGGGTTGTCGGCGATCTGCACATGCGCGGTCTTGGGGGTGTAGCGGTCGATGACCTCGTCCAGGTCCTCACCGTTCATCGACAGGTGGTAGAGGTCCATCAGGAAGCGGGCGTTGTCCAGGCCCGTCGCCGCGTTCACCGTGTCCACGACCTCGATCGCCTTCGGCGCCGAGACGATCGGGCAGTGCGGCGACTCGGGGGCGTTGAGCGCCTCGATCAGCAGAGTGCCGTCCGCCTCCGCCACGGCCCGCGCGGCGAACGCGAGGTTCTCCAGCGCCAGCCGGTCCTGCTCGGCCGGGTCCACGCCCTCGACGCAGTTGCCGTACAGCGCGTTGAAGCTCGCGCACCCCAGTGAGCGGGCGAACTCCACCGCCACCGGCACATTGGCCCGGAACCTCGCCGACTCCTCCCCCGGAATCGACAGCGCGCCACGGTCCGGCCCCGGCAGCTGTCCGGCGTAGAAGTTCAGCCCCACCAGCCGCGTCCCCGCGTCGTTGAGCGCATCGCGCAGTGCGTCCAGCTCCGCCTGCTCCGGCACCGGGGCGTCCACCCACGGCCACCACAGCTCCACCGCGGTGAACCCCGCCGCCCGCGCGGCCGCCGGCCGCTCCAGCAGCGGAAGCTCGGTGAACAGGATCGACAGATTGACGTTGAAGCGAGTGTCCGGGAAACCCATAACCGCGGCGCCCTTCCGTATAGTGGAACTATGTTTCTGCTTAATGGAACCCTGCCTGGCGCGCTCGGAGGCTGTCAAGAGGCCCCCGGGGCAATTTCTGGTGGCCGGGCCGAACCGCGCGTAGGTTGAGCGGCGTGCGATTGAGAGTGGAGTTCACGACGGAGCCGTTCGACCTGGACGAGGCGCCGGCGCATGCGGTGGTGGCACGGGAGGTCGTCACGGGCGCCGAGCTGGACGCCGTAGACGTCGGCCCGTTCGGCAATACGGCAGAGGGCGACGCCGACCAGGTGCTGGGCGCGGTGACCGCGCTGCTGCGCGAATCCCTGCAAGCGGGCGCCACCCGCGTCTCCCTGCAGGTCAACGTGATCGGCGAGGCCGCGCAGGACGAGGGGGACGCGACATGACGAACCCCGCCGACCACCCCTTCGTCCAGGCGGTCAAGCCGCTGATCGACGCGATGGGCGGCCAGATGGTCGCCCCGGACCTGGCCGAGGGTGACGATGTCGTCCTGACCTGGGAGGGTCAGGACCGCGTAGCCGTACGTCTCCCGCACCTCTCCGACTCCCTCGACCACATCCTCGCCGAACTCCAGCGCCGCCACGGCGTACCCCTGGCGGACCTGGACCGCAAAACCAAGCAGTCCGTCGTACGCATCCTGGAGTCCCGCGGCGCCTTCTCCGTCCGCCACGGCGTGGAAACGGTCGCCGGCGCACTCGGAGTGAGCCGCTTCACCGTGTACAACTACCTGAACCGCGAGAACGCGTCCCGCGACGCAAAGCCGCAGGTGGAAGGCGAGTAAGCGGGCGGCCGGCTCGTCCACGAGGCCGGCCGTCCCACGATTCCCGGACCGGCTGGCCGATTGGCGCCCCTGTTGCCGGAGCCCCCTCCCGCCGCACCATCCAGCGGCCTTCGCGTCGCCGAGTTTTCAACAAAGTGTTGACGTGATGTTGCCGGGGGTCTTAGCTGTTTCCAGCCAAGCAGAGCTGTCCAGCACCATCAGGCCACGGAGGCTTCCCGTGTCTTCGAGTTCACCGCGCCCGGCGGGGGATGCCCCCGCGCCCCGGGCGGGGCTCATTCGGTTCAACAACGCTGAGGACGGTACGGCGCGTGCCGTGCTGCACGAGGTGTGTGCCAGCCGGGCGTGGGGGGAGCGGATGCTCGCCCGGCGGCCCTATGCCGGCGCCGACGAGCTGTTCGCCGCGAGTGATGCCGCCATGGCGGAGCTGACCGCGGACGACCTGGCCGAGGCGATGGCCGGGCATCCGCCCATCGGGCGGCCGAAGCCGGGTGATCCGGCCTCGCGCCGGGAGCAGAGCGGCATGGCGGGCGCCTCCGACGCGCTCAAGGCGGAGATGCTGGAACTCAACCTGGCCTACCAGGAGAAGTTCGGGCATGTCTTTCTGATCTGCGCCTCCGGCCGTACCGGGGAGCAGATGCGGGACGCCGTTCGTCTCCGGATCGGCAATACGCCGGAACAGGAACGAGAGATCGTTCGTACCGAACTCGGCAAGATCAACCGCATTCGTCTGACCCGTATCGCGGAGCACGGAGAAGGAGACGCAGCATGAGTGGCGAGACGGCCGCACCTACGTCGGTGTCCACCCACATCCTGGACACCAGCGTGGGCCGCCCCGCGGAGGGCGTCGCCCTCACGCTGTCGGTGCGCGCCGGTCGCGACGCCGCCTGGACCGCCCACGGTGCGTCCACCACCGACGCGGACGGACGCTGCAAGGACCTGCCGGAGCTGCCGGCCGGCACCACCCATGTGCGCCTCGACTTCGCCGTCGAGGAGTACTTCTTTCCAGACCAGCACAGCGCTTCAGACCAGCACGGCGCACACCGCACCGCACACCAGCAAGCCGAGGAACAGCAGGACGCCCCCCGCGTAAGGGACAGCGGTGCGTTCTTCCCGGAGGTGGCAATCACCTTTGCCGTCCGGCCGGGCGAGCACTATCACGTACCGCTGCTGCTCAACCCGTTCGGCTACTCCGTATACCGAGGGAGCTAGCACCGACATGACTGCCCATTCCCGCCCGGCCCGCGCTGCCGATTCCCGCCCGGCCCGCCCTGTGATGCTCGGACAGAACCAGTACGGCAAAGCCGAAAACCGCGTCGTCAAGATCACCCGGGACGGCGCCAAGCACCACATCAAGGACCTGAACGTCTCGGTGTCGCTCTCCGGCGACCTGGAAGAGGTCCACCTCTCCGGCTCCAACGCCCACTGCCTGCCGACGGACACCACCAAGAACACCGTGTACGCCTTCGCCAAGGAGTACGGGATCGAGTCGGCCGAGCAGTTCGGCATCCACCTGGCGCGGCACTTCGTCAGCAGCCAGGAGCCGATCCACCGGGCCCGTATCCGGATCGAGGAGTACGCCTGGGAGCGGATCGCCGGCTCCGACGCCAACTCCCGCTTCATCGGCGCCGACGAGGTCCAGCACTCCTTCGTCCGCAAGGGCCAGGAGACCCGGCTGACCGAGATCACCTACGACGGTGAGCGCTGGCAGGTCATCTCCGGGCTGAAGGACCTGGTGGTCATGAACTCCACCAACTCGGAGTTCTGGGGCTACATCAAGGACAAGTACACGACGCTCAAGGAGGCCTACGACCGCATCCTCGCCACCGAGGTGTCCGGCCGCTGGCGGTTCAACTGGACCGACGACGAGCAGCGGATGCCGAACTGGGAGCGTTCGTACGAGCAGGTCAAGAAGCACATGCTGCAGGCCTTCGCGGAGACCTACAGCCTCTCGCTCCAGCAGACGCTGTACCAAATGGGGGCGCGGGTCATCAATCACCGCTCGGAGGTCGATGAGATCCGCTTCTCGCTCCCGAACAAGCATCACTTCCTGGTGGATCTGGAGCCGTTCGGACTGAAGAACGATACCGACGAAGGAGCCGTGTATTACGCGGCGGACCGCCCGTACGGACTGATCGAAGCCACTGTTCTGCGCGACGGTGTCGAGCCCCGGATCCCGGTGGATCTGACCAACCTCTGAGCGGCTCCGGCGCAACGCCGTGCCGTGCGTTCCCCTCCCCACCCGCATCGGGGAGGGGGCGCACATCCCGGAAAGAAGGAAACGCACCATGGCAGCACCGGCATCCCCTGACAGCGCGGTGAAGCAGCGCCTCGTCATCGAGAACTGCGCCATCGCGACCGTCGACGCCCAGGACACCGAGTACGCCACCGGCCATGTGGTCGTCGCGGACCAGGTCATCGAGTCGGTGGGCGCGGGCAAGGCTCCCGAGGGGCTGGAGAATGTCGTCCGGCGGATCGATGGCACGGGACACCTCGTCACCCCGGGCCTGATCAACACCCATCACCACTTCTATCAGTGGATCACCCGGGGGCTGGCCACCGACCACAACCTGTTCAACTGGCTGGTGGCGCTCTACCCGACCTGGGCCCGTATCGACGCCCCGATGCTCGCCGCGGCCACCCAGGGCTCGCTCGGCATGATGGTCAAGGGCGGGGTCACCACCGCCTCCGACCACCACTATGTCTTCCCGCGGGGCTCCGGCGACCTCGTGAGCGCCGAGCTGGCGGCCGTCGCGGAGATCGGCGCGCGGATCACCCTGGCCCGCGGCTCCATGGACCGCAGCGAGAAGGACGGCGGACTGCCCCCGGACTTCGCCGTCGAGACCACCGAAGGCGCCCTGCTGGCGACCGAGGAGGCCATCGACACCCACCACGACACCTCCTTCGGCGCGATGGTGCAGATCGCCGCGGCGCCCTGCTCGCCGTTCTCCGTGTCCACCGAACTCATGCGGCAGGGCGCCGAGTTGGCCCGCCGTAAGGGCGTACGGATGCATACCCATGGCTCGGAGACCGTGGAGGAGGAGAAGTTCTGCCACGAGCTGTTCGGCATGGGCCCGACCGACTACTTCGAGTCGACCGGCTGGCTCGGTGACGACGTGTGGATGGCGCACTGCGTCCATATGAACGACTCCGACATCGCCGCCTTCGCCCGCACCGGCACCGGCGTCGCGCACTGCCCGTCCTCCAACGCCCGCCTCGCGGCCGGTATCGCCCGGGTCCCCGACATGCTCGCGGCCGGCGTCCCGGTCGGCCTCGGTGTCGACGGCACCGCCTCCAACGAGTCCGGCGAACTCCACACCGAGCTGCGCAACGCCCTGCTCATCAACCGGCTCGGCGCCCACAGGGAAGCCGCCCTCAACGCCCGCAAGGCGCTGCGGCTGGGTACCTACGGCGGAGCGCAGGTCCTCGGCCGGACCTCCGAGATCGGCTCGCTGGAGGCCGGCAAGCTCGCCGACCTGGTGCTGTGGAAGCTGGACGGCCTCGGGCACTCCTCCATCGCCGACCCGGTCACCGCGCTGGTCTTCGGCCCGGCCGCCCCCGTCACCCTCTCCCTCGTCGGCGGCCGGCCGGTCGTCGAGGACAACCACCTCAGCAACGTCGATGAGGACACCATCGCCCGCACCGCGCGGGCGGAGGCACAGCGTCTGGCCCGTATCGCCGCCGAGGGCTGACCCCCACGGCGCGGTCCCACGACCGACGCACACCCCTGAACTCGGCCGGGAGGGACGGCTCCCGGCCGGGCGGGTGGATCCGAGCGGGATCCACCAGCGCCGGACCCCGGGGATGCGGGAACTCCCGTACCCCCGGGTCCGGTTGGCCCGACCGCCACCGTCCCCCGCGCGCCACAAGCGCACCGGGCCGCCCCACGCTCACCAGGCGACTTCCCGCACCCCGCACCACATCGCACGCCCTCCGTGACAGCCTCGCCCCGCCGGCCCCCGGTGGCGCAGAAAACGAAGGAGGCCCGCAGTGGCCGCAAAGACCGGGCAGCAGTCGGAGGGGGACCGGATACATCCGGTCGATGAGACCCTCCCGCCCTTCAAGATGATCACCAGCGGCCTCCAGCATGTGGCCGCGATGTACGCGGGTGTGGTGGCCCCACCGATGATCGTGGGTCCGGCCTGCGGGCTGAGCGCCACAGAGACCGCCTTCCTGATGGGCGCCAGCCTCTTCACCGCGGGTATCGCCACGCTCCTCCAGACCCTCGGATTCTGGAAGGTCGGCGCCCGGCTCCCCTTCGTCAACGGCGTCTCGTTCGCCGGTGTCACACCGATGGTCGCCATCGGCAAGGCCCAGGGGCCCGACGACGCCCTCCCGGTCATCTTCGGCGCGGTGATCGTCGCCGGTGTGCTGGGCTTCCTCCTCGCGCCGTACTTCTCCAAGCTCGTACGGTTCTTCCCGCCGGTCGTCACCGGCACCGTCATCACCCTGATCGGCGTCTCACTGCTGCCGGTGGCCTTCAACTGGTCCCAGGGCGGCAACGACCGGGCCCCGGACTACGGTTCGCTGACGAACATCGGGATGGCCGCGCTGACGTTCCTGATCGTGCTGGTGCTGCGGCGGGTGCTGCGCGGTTTCCTCCAGCAGATCGCGATCCTGCTCGGTCTGGTCGCCGGCACCCTGATCGCGATACCCGTCGGCATCACCGACTTCTCCGCGCTCTCCCAGGCGTCCCTGATCGGCTTTCCGACGCCCTTCCACTTCGGCGCCCCGCAGTTCGACCTCGCCGCCATCATCAGCATGTGCATCGTGATGCTGGTCTGTATGACCGAGTCGACGGCCGACATGCTGGCCCTCGGCAGGATCGTCGGCCGCCCGGCGGACGAGCGCACCATCGAGGGCGGACTGCGCGCCGACACCCTCGGCACCGCCGTCAGCCCGCTGTTCAACGGTTTCGCCAACAGCGCCTTCGCCCAGAACATCGGCCTGGTCGCGATGACCAAGGTGCGCAGCCGCTTCGTCGTGGCGACCGGCGGTCTGATCCTGATCGTGCTGGGCCTGTGCCCGGTGGCCGCCTCGGTCATCTCGCTGGTCCCGCTGCCGGTCCTCGGCGGCGCCGGCATCGTGCTCTTCGGCTCGGTCGCCGCCAGCGGCATCCAGACGCTGGCCTCCGCCGCGATGGAGAAGGGGGACAACGCCCTGATCGTCGCGGCGGCCGTCGGCATCGGCCTGATCCCGATCGCCGCCCCGGACTTCTACCACCACCTCCCCAAGGACCTGCTGGTCGTCCTGGACTCCGGCATCAGCACCGGCTGCCTGGTCGCCATCGTGCTCAACCTTGCCTTTAACCACTTGGGGCGGGAGAGGGCGGATGGGGGCGCGGTGGATGGGAGCGCGGTGGACGCGGAGCCGGTGGACGCGGAGCGGGCGGCCGGGGGCACGGCGGCCCGGGACTCCGTGGCCGGGGACCCGGCGGCCCGGGGCGCGGCAGCCGAGGAGCCCGCGGGCGATCCGGCCGCGGCGGCGCCCGCACACTGACGCGGGGCGGCCCGCGGCGCCCGCCCGACTCACGCGAGGGCGGCCGCCCGCGCCCTCAGCCCAGCAGCCCGCTCAGCAGCTCGCGGATGCCCGGCCCCGGGTCGAAGTCCTCGACAGGGAAGGCCAGTTGATGGAAGGCGACACCATCCATGTAGTCGAAGAGGACCGCGCAGTGCCGGCGCGGAGCCGGTGAGCCGAAGCGCTCCAGCCACTCCGCGCCCCAGCCGAGGACGGTCTCCCGGCCGCGGGTGAGCGCCGGGCGGAGTTCGGGCCGGGCGGTGGCCTCCAGGTAGAGCGCGAACCGGGCGGCCGTCCTGGCCCGCTCGGGCCCGGTCGCGTACTGCAGGAACCGGGTGACCGCGTCGGCGAGTTCACCGGCGTCGGCCGGCGCGGCGGCCGCGGCGAAGTTCTCCCAGTCGCGGCGCTCCAGCACCTGGAGGTGGTCGACGATGCCGTCGATCAGGGCCGCCCGGTTGCGGAAGTAGTTGGAGGTGGTGCCGGACGGGACGCCCGCCGCCGCGTCGACCGCCTGATAGGTCAGCCGCCGTGCCCCCTCGCTCCCCAGCACCTGGATTCCCGCGTCCAGTACCTGATCCCGCCGTCGTGCCACCCGAGCGCCCTTCGCCGTGTCTTTTTACTATGTTTGTAGTGCCGATCCACTATGGACATAGTACCGTGTCGCCATGACCCGGAAGCAGCGCACGGCGGCCGTCGTCGGCGGCGGTATCGGCGGGCTCGCCACTGCACTCTCCCTCCGTAAAAGCGGCTGGACGGTCGACGTCTTCGAACGCGCCCGCCGCTTCCCCACGGCCGGTACCGCCCTCGGGCTGTGGCCCACCGCGCTGGGCGCCCTGGACGCCCTCGGGGTCGGCGCGCAGGTGCGCTCGCTGAGCCGGCCGCAGACCTCGGGTGCCTTCCTGCGGCCCGACGGCGGCCGGATCGCCACCCTCGACATCGAGGCCATGAAGCGGCGCACCGGTGAAGCGGGCCGCCTCATCTCCCGGCCCGATCTGCTCTCCCTCCTGCAGGAAGCGGCAGGGGAGGTCACCTTCGGCGAACGCATCGAGGACCTCGGCGCGCTGAACGGCTCGTACGACGTGGTGATCGCGGCCGACGGCCTCAACAGCGCGGCCCGCACAGCCCTCTTCGGCCCGCGCCACCGCGCCCGGTACGTCGGCGCCTCCTCCTGGCGCGGCACGGTCGACGGGGAGATCGGGAGCATCACCGAGACCTGGGGCGAGGGCCGCCGCTTCGGCATCACCCCCAGCTCGGGCGGCCGGACCAACTGGTTCGCCTGCGCCGTCGTGCCCGAGGGGCAGCGCGAACCGGGCCGGGAAGCCGCCACACTGCGCGAGTGGTTCGGCCACTGGCACACCGGAGTGCGCGACATCGTGGACCGGCTGACGGAGTCCGAGGTGCTGCGCCTGGACCTCTACTACCTCGATCCGCCGCTGCCCTCCTACGTCCGCGGCCGTACGGTCCTCATCGGCGACGCGGCCCACGCCATGACCCCGGACCTCGGCCGTGGCGCCTGCGAAGCGCTCGTCGACGCCGTGGAGTTGACGCGGGCCCTGACGGCGACCCCGGACGTACCGTCCGCGCTGCGTGCGTACGACCGTGCCCGGCGCCCGCAGACCCAGCGGCTGGTGCGTACCGCGCGGCTGATGAACCGGATGGCGCACGCCCGGCGGCTGCCCGGCCTGCGGAATGCCGCGATGCGGACCGCGATGGCCGTGGGCGGCGCGCTGGGCTGAGCGCCGCGTGCGCCGTACTTCCGGACCGCCGGTGAGTCCGGCGGCCCGGTCCGACGGGCCGGTCCGGCGGAGCGCTCAGGGACGCGGCGCGCCGAGCACCTCCGCGAGCTGCCCGGTCATCCAGTCCAGTTCATCGGCCGTGATGACCAGGGGCGGGGCGAGCCGGATCGTGGAGCCATGGGTGTCCTTGGCGAGGATGCCCCTGGCCAGGAGCCGTTCGCAGGCCTCGCGCCCCGACATGAGCCGCGGGTCGATGTCGATACCGCTCCACAGCCCACGGCTGCGGACCGCGCGTACGCCGTGGCCTATGAGTCCTTCGAGCCGCTTGTGGTGCTGCTCGCCGAGCCGGGCGGCCCGCGCCTGGTATTCGCCGGTCGCGAGCAGCTCGACGACGGCGTGGCCGACGGCGGCGGCCAGCGGGTTGCCGCCGAAGGTCGAGCCGTGGTTGCCGGGCCGGATGACGCCGAGGGTCTCGCGGCGGGCGACCACGGCGGAGAGCGGCACGATGCCGCCGCCGAGGGCCTTGCCCAGGATGTACATGTCCGGGGTGACACCCTCGGCGTCGCAGGCGAACGTGGTGCCGGTGCGGCCGAGACCGGACTGGATCTCGTCGGCCACGAACAGGACGTTCTCCCGGCTGCACAGCTCGCGCACGGCCGGGAGGTACCCCTGCGGCGGGATCAGCACTCCCGCCTCGCCCTGGATCGGTTCGAGCAGCACCGCCACGGTGTGCTCATCGACCGCGGCCGCCAGCGCGGCGGCGTCTCCGTAGGGGACGGTGCGGAAGCCGGGTGTGAACGGGCCGAAGCCGTCCCGCGCGACGGGGTCCGTCGAGAAGCTCACGATCGTGGTGGTGCGTCCGTGGAAGTTGCCGTCGGCGACGATGATGTTCGCGCGGTCCGCGGGCACGCCCTTGACCTCGTAACCCCACTTCCGGGCCACCTTCAGTGCGGTCTCCACGGCCTCGGCGCCGGTGTTCATCGGCAGGACCAGGTCCATCCCGGCGAGTTCGGCGAGATCCCGGCAGAACGGGCCGAGCCGGTCGTTGTGGAAGGCGCGGCTGGTCAGGGTGAGGCGTTCGAGCTGTTCCCGGGCCGCGGCCAGCAGCCGGGGGTGGCCGTGGCCGAAGTTGAGCGCCGAGTAGCCGGCCAGGCAGTCCAGATAGCGGCGTCCGCCGACATCGGTCACCCACGAGCCCTGGCCGGAGGTGAGGACCACCGGCAGCGGGTGGTAGTTGCGGGCGGTGGCGGTCTCGGCGAGGTCCAGGTGCTGCCGGGCCTCGGGGGTGAGCGGAAGGTCGCCGGTGGTGTCGGTGGCGGTCATGTGCGGGTCCTCGTTCCTGAGTACGCGGGCGGTGCGGGTGGGGCCGGGGCAGGCGGGTGTCAGTGCTGTGGGACGTACTGCTCCGCGGCGGCCAGATAGCCGGCGAGCAGGGCGTGGGCGACGTCCCGCACCCGTTCGTCGGGCGGCAGGAACGTCGGGGAGTGCAGCTGCTCGGTCCCGCCGTGCGTGCCCACGAACAGCATCAGCGCGGGCATCCGTGCGGAGAAGTACGAGAAGTCGTCCGCGCCCGCGGACCGCAGGTCGGCGGCGACCTTCAGGCCGAGTGAGGCGAGCAGCGGCTGGGTCGCGGCGGTCAGCGTCGCGTCGTTGTCGAGTACCGGCTCGCCAAGGGTGATCCGGACGTCCGCGGTACAGCCGTACGCCTGAGCCACCAACTCCGCGGTCTCCACGAGGCGTTGATGGAGAAACTCACGGTCGGCCGTACGCATCGCGCGCAGGGTGCCGCGCGCCTCGGCGGAGCCGGGGACGACATTGGCCGCGGTTCCGGCGGCGAGCGTGGTGACACTCAGCACGACGGAGGACATCGGGTCGGTCCCGCGGCTCACCAGGCTCTGCAGGGCGACCACGACATGCGCCAGGGTGACGACGGGGTCGTGGGTGAGGTGCGGGTAGGCCGCGTGGCCGCCGCGGCCCCGGACGGTCACGGTGAATTCGTCCGCCGAGGCGTTCACACCCCCGGGAGTACAGGCGACGGTGCCCGCCGCGAGCAGCGGCTGGACATGCGCCCCGATGGCCGCCCGGCACTGCTCCCGTTCGAGGATCCCGTCCTCGGTGACATCCTGCGCGCCGGAGGGATACGTCTCCTCGCGGGGCTGCAGTACGGCGAGCAGCGGGACCGGACCGCCGGCCCGGTCCACCGCCCGCGCCAGGGCGACCAGCGCGGCCAGGTGCACATCATGACCGCAGGCGTGCATCACACCGGGGTGCTGCGACGCCCAGGGCACCCCGGTCTCCTCGTGCACCGCCAGGGCGTCGAGTTCACCGCGTACGGCGATGGCCGGACCGCTGCCGCCCACGCGGACCACGGCTCCGGTGCCGGCCACCTCGGTGGCGGTGTGCCCGCCGGGCAGCGCGGCGAGCACCAGCTCGCGGGCCGCGGCCTCGTCGCCGGACAGACAGGGCCGGGCATGGAGCCGGTGGCGCAGCTCGACGGCGTCGTCCAGCTCCCGTTCGAGCTGTGCCGCGAGGGCTGTGAGGGTGTCGTCGGTGGTCATGCGCCGCCCTCCAGCCCGTAGACCCGGCGGGCGTTGTCGTGTCCGATCATGCGGGCCACCCGGACCGCCTCATCGAGGTCCCATTCGCCGCTGCCGACCCACGGCGCCATCGCCCGCAGCATGCCGCGCCGCCACAACAGGGCGCCCAGATGGTGCAGTTCGGGAGGCCCCCAGGCGTCGCTGGAGAAGAGGATCTTGGCGAACGGAGCCAGCTCCAGCGATTCGGCGACCACGGCGTCGGAACGGACGCCGGTGTAGTTCACACCGAGCCCGACATCGAAGAAGACATGCGGGAAGACCTGCGCCAGATAGCCGGCGTTGCGGTGGAAGGGGTAGCAGTGCAGCAGCAACAGGTCGACGCCGTGCGGCTGTACGTTCCTGATGAACCGGGTGAGCAGCAGCGGGTCGCAGCGGTGCAGTTCCACATCCGGATCGCCGTACCCGGCGTGCAGTTGGATAGGCAGTCCGCGGTCGACTCCGGACCACAGCAGGAAGCGCAGCAGCACCGGGTCGGTGACCCGTACGGTTCCCGTGCGCGCGCACTCGGCCAGCCACGTGCCGGCCGCGGCGACGACCTCGCCGTCGGCCGGCCGCCCGGGGTCGAAGTCGAAGCCGAACCGGTAGGCGACGATGCTCTTGAGGCCGACCGCGTCGACGGTCCGTGCGGCGAGGGCCTCGCGGAACCGCTCGGGCAGGTCCGCCGCGGCCACCCCGCCGCGGGCCACGTCCTCCAGCACGGACTCCAGCCGTACGATCTCGTCGACGGGGCGCCCGGAGGCGTCGGCCATGCCGTCGGGGCCGAGGATCTCCGCACCGCCGTAGCCGGTCTCCAGCAGGTAGTGGGCGATACCCGAGGCCGCGAGCAGTCTGCGGTTGACCTCCGCCGGTCCCAGTTCCCGGCGCCGGGCGAGATAGGCGTCCGGCGCGGCGTGCGCGGCGAGGCCGAGGACCGGTGCGCACCAGCGGCGCACCGCGAAGCCGAGCTGAGAGTCGAACTGGGTCATCCACGGCGGGACCGGACGGTCCGACTCGGTGAGCATCAGCTCCAGTCCGGCGCGGTCGACGTCATCGCGGAGCGCGCCGTGGACATGGTGGTCCACGAGGGGCAGTTCCGCGATCGCCGCCGCCAGGGCATCAGTAGACATCGGCAACCTTCCGGATACGTGCGGTCTCGTCGAGGCCGGCCAGCTGGGCGAGTTCGGACCGCTTGACCGACAGATGGGTGGCGAGGAGCTGTGGGTCGAACCACGAGCGCACGACGTCGTCCGACTCCAGTGCGTGCAGGGCCTCTTCGAGGGAGGAGGGGAGGGCGGGGACACCGTCCAGCACCGAGGCGTCGGTGTCCTCCGGCCACACCGTGGGCTCGTCGTAGTCACGGACCAGCCCTTCCAGCCCGGCGCGGAGCAGGACCCCCAGCGCGAGCCAGGGATTGGCGGTGGCGTCGGCCGCGCGGTACTCCAGGTTGAACTGCGCGGCGGGATCGCCCCCGGCGAGCTGTGTCGTGGGGCAGATCCGCAGCAGCGACTCGCGGTTGCGCTCGGCCAGGAAGATCCCGCCGGCGCTCCAGCGATGGGGCGTGAGCCGGAGGAACGAGACCGGGCTCGGTGCCGTCCAGGCGGTCAGCGCCGGAGTGTGGCGCAGAATGCCGGCCGAGAACCGGGCGCCGAGCGCCGAGAGGCGTCCCGGGCGCGCAGGGTCGAAGAGGACCGGACGGCCCTCGGCGTCCCGCAGGCTCAGATGGAGGTGGACCCCGTTGCCCACCCCGTCGGGCGCGAGGAGGGGTGCGAAGCTGACCGGCAGCCCACGACGGCGGGCGAGGTCCCGTACCAGTTCCTTGAGCAGTACGGCGCGGTCGGCGGCGGCCAGTGCGGGACCGGGGCGCAGGGTGATCTCGAACTGGCCGTCCCCGTATTCCGGGAGCCAGTTCTCCGGCTGCAGCCCGGCCTGTTCCAGGAGCCGTACGAGGTCCGAGCCGAAGGGCTCCGCCTGCCGGAAGCGCTGCAACGAGAACGGCTGGCTCACCGGCAGTCCGCCGAGCACGAATTCGTGCTCGATCGCCGCCACCACCTCGATCCCGGTGCGCTCCCGCAGCTCCTCGACCGCGTCGCGGAGGAAGGTGCGCGGACAGCAGGGCCAGGGGTCCCCGTCGGGCAGGGTCTGGTCGGCGAGGTAGAGCCGCAGGGCGGGAGCGTCCCCGTCCGCCGGGATGTCGACGCCGGTGGCCGGATCCGGGACCAGCCGCAGGTCACCCCGCGAACCGAAGACGTTGTCGGCGATCGGGCCGAACGCGGAGATCGCGAGATCGGCCGGGACCCAGCCGGTGCCGGAGCGCAGCGCCGAGCCCTGGTCCGAGGAGGGCACGGCACGCCCCCGCACCTGCCCGGCCAGATCGCAGGTGGCGACGAAGACGGTGGCGGCGTCGGTCATCGGGGGGTCCTCGGGTGCGGCGCGGAAGGCGGGGGAGGGGCCGGGGGCGGTGGGAGCGAGGAGTCCCGCTTCCGTCCCCGGCGTGTGCACCAGCGTCATGAGGGCACCTTTCGGTTGGTGTCGGTGAAGCCGGCTTCGGTGACCAGCCCACTGGTCAGCCGGGCGCCGATGCGCCGGGTGAGGGCGGGCGCGAAGAGGACGACCGCGCCTCCGGTCAGGCACCAGGCTGCGGCGATCCAGGGGAAGTAGGTGTAGGGCGCGCTCTGTCCGGTCGACTGCTGGAGGAAGACGAAGCCCAGATAGCCCAGCCCGGCGACCGGCACCACCAGCTCGTAGCGGGGGATGCGGCCCCGGCCGGAGAGCGTAAAGACGATCACTCCGACCCCGGCGACCGCATACGCGACCAGGAGGCACAGCACGCCGAGGGTGGCGTACCAGTAGTACGTGTCGAAGGCGGCGGCCCCGGTGCCGTACATCACGGCGGTCAGTGCCGCCGCAACGCCGCCGCACACCCGCAGCGCCGTGGTCGGGGCACCGGTGACGGGGTGGGTGCGGGCAAGGGCGCGCGGCCCGAAGCCGTCCCGGGCCAGCGCCTGGACCATACGGGCGGCCGCCGCCGAGGAGGACAGCGCGGCGGCGAAGGCGGAGGCGACCGCGGTGAAGGCGATGACGAGCGCGAACCAGGTGCCGATGTACTGCCCGGAGAGCGCCGAGAGCGCCGACTCGGCCTTGCCGAACTCGCGCACCCCCTGGGCGTCGGTGCCGAAGCCGATGGTCTGGGCGAACATCATCAGGACGTAGAGGCCGCCGGTCAGCAGCACACTGCCGGCCAGCGCGCGGGGGATGTTGCGCTTGGGGTCGTCGGTCTCCTCACCCAGCGACGCGCATGCCTCGAACCCGGCCCAGGACAGGAAGGCGAAGACGGTGGCCGTCATGACCGCGCCGTACGTGGTGCCGCCGGCGGTGAACACCGAGAGATCGAGGCTCTGGTGCCGGGGCGCCGATCCCGTTCCGGCCCGCACCGTGATGACGGCGGCGAGCACCAGCATGGCGAGGATGCCGATGCCCTCCACGATCAGCAGGGTGCGGGCGGTGGTGCGGCCGTCCCGGGAGTTGAGCGCGGTGACGCCGAGGGCCGCGAGGAACGCGACAGCGACCCAGGGGCCGGTGGAGCCGATGCCCATCGCGTGCAGGAACGCCTGGGCGAAGACACCGGTCGCGGCGAGGGTGCAGACGAGAAAGGCGAGATAGGTGCCCAGCAGGGCGAAGCCGCCGAAGAAACCGGCGCGGGGGCCGATCGTGGCCCCGGCCAGGGCGTAGACGGATCCGGCCTGGTTGAAGTGCTGGGTCAGCCGCCAGAAGCCGTAGGCGACCAGGCCGACACCGAGCAGGCCGAGCAGGAAGACGAGGGGGACGGCCTTGCCGACCGCGGCTGCCACTCCGGCCCCGTTGAGGCCCATGGCGAGCGTCGGCCCCATGAGACCGACGGAGAGGGTCAGCGCTTCCCACAAGCGCAGCTTGCGTGTTCGAGGAGGATTCGACACAGGGCGCTCCGAGGAGGAGACGGGGCTGCGTCTGAAGCAGCCCGAGCCCCGTCATGAAACATACGTTCCAAGGAGCGCGTCAATAGGGGCGCCATGAAATATTCATTTCATGGCGTCATTCCATGGTGCGGTCGCCCGACG
Organism: Streptomyces tubercidicus; assembly: GCF_027497495.1. Taxonomy (GTDB): domain Bacteria; phylum Actinomycetota; class Actinomycetes; order Streptomycetales; family Streptomycetaceae; genus Streptomyces; species Streptomyces tubercidicus. The sequence continues at coordinate 1,579,736 of NZ_CP114205.1, read as the reverse complement.
CCTCCTCCGCGGCCCTCATCCGCTCCTCCGCCGCCGCTCCCAGGCGCACATGCACCGCGGCCACCAGCGTCTCCACCACCGCCACGGGCGCCACGATGCTGTCGAACGGACTGGGCGCCTCGACCCGCACGGGCAGCACGACATCGGCGAACTCGGCCACCGGAGACAGCCACGGGTCGGTGAACAGCACGATCTGCGCGCCGCGCTCGTGCGCATAGCGGGCGAGCTCCACCGTGTCGCGCTGATAGCGCCGGAAGTCGAAGACCACACACACCTCCCGCCGCCCGAGATCCACCCGGAAGCCGCCGTCCCCGCCGGGGGCCGGTGTGTGCACCTGGGTGCCCGGCCGCAGCAGTCGCAGATGCAGATCCAGGTACTCGGCCAGCAGGCGGGAGAACCGCCCGCCGAAGCTCACGATCCGCTTCGCCGGGTCGCAGATCAGCTCGGCCGCCCGGTCGAACTCCTGCTCCGGCAGCGCGGCGAAGGTGTGGTGCAGCGCGCCCCGGCCGACCTCCTCCGCCGCCTCGACCAGGTCCGAGGTCGGTGAGCTCTCACTGACCACCGGCCGCAGGGTCAACGGCGAGGCACGGCGTGCCTGCACCTCGTCCCGCAAGGACTGCTGGAACTGCCGGTAGCCCTCGAAGCCGAGCCGGGCGACGAAGCGGACGACGGTCGGCGGGCTCACCCCCGCCCGTCCGGCCAGCCCGGACGTCGACTCCAGGCCCGCCGCGGGGTAGTGCGCCATCAGCGCCCGAGCGATCTTGAGCTCCGCGGGCGACAGGGAACCCTGGACCCGCCGCAGCCGCTCGGCCACCGTCGTCCCCAACTCCTGGCCCGCGCCCCCGTCCCCGCCCGCGGCCGACGGCTCCCCGCGCTCTCCTGGCCGACCATCCATCCGACTGCCTCTCCACTTGGTGACCACATGACACCACACCGCGCCGGGGCGCCCGCACGGCCGCGGGGAGGCGGCAGAAACGCCGTGGTGCCGCGGCTCCGCAACGGAACCGCGGCACCACCGGGACGCCCGCCGGGCCGGCTCAGACCAGCATCTCGTACGCGGGCAGCGTCAGGAACTCCGCGTAGTCCGCGTCCAGCGCGACCCTCAGCAGCAGGTCATGGGCCTGCTGCCACTTGCCCGAGGTGAAGGCGTCCTCGCCGATCTCGGCGCGGATGGCGGCCAGTTGCTCCGCGGCGACCGTGCGCACCAGGTCCGCGGTGGCCTTCTCGCCGTTCTCGAAGACGACCCCGGCGTCGACCCACTGCCAGATCTGGGAGCGGGAGATCTCGGCGGTCGCGGCGTCCTCCATGAGGCCGAAGATGGCGACGGCGCCGAGGCCGCGCAACCATGCCTCGATATAGCGGGTGCCGACCTGGACGGCGTCGATCAGGCCCTGGTAGGTGGGCTTGGCGTCGAGGGAGTCGATGGCGATGAGGTCGGCGGCCGACACCGAGACGTCCTCGCGCAGGCGGTCCTTCTGGTTCGGTTTGTCGCCGAGGACCGCGTCGAAGGAGGCGCGGGCGACCGGGACCAGGTCGGGGTGGGCGACCCAGGAGCCGTCGAAGCCGTCCCCGGCCTCCCGGTCCTTGTCGTTCCTGACCTTGGCGAGCGCCCGCTCGTTGGCCTCCGGGTCGCGGCGGTTGGGGATGAAGGCCGCCATACCGCCGATGGCGTGTGCACCGCGCTTGTGGCAGGTGCGGACGAGGAGTTCGGTGTAGGCGCGCATGAACGGCGCCGTCATCGTGACCGCGTTGCGGTCCGGGAGGACGAACTTGGCGCCGCCGTCACGGAAGTTCTTGACGATGGAGAAGAGGTAGTCCCAGCGGCCGGCGTTCAGCCCCGAGGCGTGGTCGCGCAGCTCGTAGAGGATCTCCTCCATCTCGTACGCGGCCGTGATGGTCTCGATCAGGACGGTGGCGCGCACCGTGCCCTGGGGGATGCCGACATAGTCCTGGGCAAAGACGAAGATCTCGTTCCAGAGACGCGCCTCCAGATACGACTCGGTCTTCGGCAGGTAGAAGTACGGACCCTTGCCGAGGTCCAGCAGACGCCGGGCGTTGTGGAAGAAGTACAGCCCGAAGTCCACCAGGGCACCGGGCACCGGCCGCCCCTCGAACTGCAGATGACGCTCTTCCAGATGCCAGCCGCGCGGCCGCATCACGACCGTGGCGAGCTCCTCGGCGGGCTTGAGGGCGTACGACTTGCCGGACGCGGCGTCCGTGAAGTCGATGCGGCGCTCGTAGGCGTCGATCAGGTTGAGCTGCCCGGAGACGACGTTCTCCCAGGTCGGCGCCGAGGCGTCCTCGAAGTCGGCGAGCCAGACCCTGGCGCCCGAGTTGAGCGCGTTGATGGTCATCTTGCGGTCGGTGGGGCCGGTGATCTCCACCCGGCGGTCGTTGAGCGCCGCGGGGGCCTCGGCCACCTTCCAGCTGTCGTCGGCGCGGACGGCCGCGGTCTCCGGGAGGAAGTCCAGCGTGCTGGTCCGGGCGATCTCGGCGCGGCGCTCGGCGCGACGGGCGAGCAGCTCGTCGCGGCGCGGGGTGAACCGGCGGTGAAGCTCGGCGACGAAGGTGAGCGCGGCGTCGGTGAGGACCTCTCCCTGGCGTTCCGGGGTGTGCGCGGGATCGACTTCGACGATGGCCAGCGGGGACGGCGCTGGTGCGGACATGAGCTGTCACTCCATTCAGCGACGGTGCCCGGCGGCCGCCGGAACGCCGGGCGGCACGGGGTGCCGCGGGCTCCCGGATACGGTCGCGGGCGCCGACTGGGTTCAGGGCGCTTCTGACCAGTGGAGACTAGTTTCCTTATCGCGGAACTTCAATGGTTTGTTGATGTCGAGATTCTCCGGCTCGACACAAGCGGTGATCGAATGGCTCTCGGTGCCACGCCGATCACTCTCCATTACTCCCGCCCCGGCCCCGGAACGTGCCGCCCGCCACCCGCTCTCACTCCAGCCGGTGAAGATCCTCCGGCGTGTCGATGTCGTACGGCTCCGCGATATCGGCGCACTCGACGAGGGTGAGGGCGTCCGCATGCCGCCGGAGATAGTCGCGCGCACCCCGATCGCCCTCCGCGGCGGCCGCAATGCCCGCCCACCGGTCGGCCCCGAAGAGCACCGGGTGGCCCCGCCGCCCCCCGTACGCCGCTGACACGAGCGAGCCGCGCCCCTCGTACGCCCCCACCACCCGCGCCACCGCCGCGGCGCCGATCCCCGGCTGGTCCACCAGGGACACCACCGCCGCATCCGCCCCGGAGTCCGCCAGTGCGGCCAGCCCCACCCGCAGCGAAGAGCCCATGCCCTGCGCCCAGTCCGGGTTCTCCGAGATCCCGTACGCCGCGAGTTCGGCCCGTTCACGCACGGAAGCGGCGGCCGCACCCAGCACGATGTGCACCGGGTCGCAGCCGCCGTCCCGCAGCGCCCGCGCGGCGTGCTCGACCAGCGGCCGTCCCCGGTGGTCGAGCAGTGCCTTGGGCCGTCCCCCCAGTCGCCGCCCGCCGCCCGCGGCGAGCAGCAGACCGGCCACCCTCCCCGTGCCTCTCGGCGGCGTCGGAGGCGTGGGGGCTGTCGGAGCTGTCGGTGCCATGAGGACTGCTTACCTCATGGCACCGCGCTCCGCGGCCCGTTGGGGTGCCCGGCCGGGTCAGGCCGCGTCACCGGCGGCCCGTGGCCGGGGGATATGCGGTCGGAACCGGTCGCGCAGCTGGTGCGTCCGTTCCTCCGCCCGCCGGCGCTCGGCGACATAGCGGTCTATGTGCTCCATGGTGATTTCCGAGGCGTCCGACAGCCCGTACGCATGGCAGATGAGTTGGACGACGCTGACACCGCGCGGGTTCGAGCCGTTCTCGGGGCCGGACTGGGACTCCATGGCACTCTCCGATCCAGTGATATGCCGGATATTTCCTCGAAAGGGAGAATGCTCCATCGACTCGGACCATACGCGTCGGACCGCGAGCGCCCACACCAAAGGGTGCCGTGGGGAACGTATGTGCCGACGCATCATCAAGTCATGTATGGGTATGGCGCGTGAGGGCTGATGTGGGGCGGCCCGGTCATCGAAACCTCGCCCTCAGGGCAGTCGAGCCGTAACTCTCCTGCCTGCTTGTTGGCGCCGCTTCTCCTGGTGAGCGGGCCAGCCAACTCTGCGCGCATCCGGTTTTTTCGCTCTCCGTATGGCGCGATCAGCGCAGAGTGGCGTTAACTGTCCCGCATCGCGGAACGGGCAACGGCTTTGGAGGACGCCGTCGTTGTGGAACAGCTGCAGAAGGACCGACGAGTGACCGGGGTCGAGGGCGATCCACGGGTCCAGGAATTGCGCGGGGCAGTGGCCCGACTGCGCCGTCAGCTGGCCGTACTTCCAGGGGAGTTACCGGATCGAGGGGCCGCCGATGACGAGCTGGCCGCCTTGGACGCGATGGTGAGTCACGGGATGCCCGAGGTGCCTCGGCTGCGTCGTTCGCTGCTGCTGATCGCCGGGGCGGTCGGATCGGTGAGTGCGCTGTCGCCCGCGCTGGCAGAGGTGCGCGAGGGCATCGACCGCTTCGGCGAGTTACCGCGCGCCCGGTAATCCCCAGCGCGCGGCCCGGTCCGGAGCTCCGCGCGCCGGCGTGCCACACCGGCGCGCGGACCGGTGACGCGCGCCGAGGGACGGGTGAGCGGACCGGCGCCGTACGCCGAGGCGCCGGCACGCGGACCGGCGCGTACGTCCAGGTGGCTGGGGTGTGCGGACCGCCGCCCGCCGCCCCCGGCGGCCGTGCCCGCCCCCGCTAAGCCGGCGTCTGATTCGCCAGCGCCACCGACAGCTGTGCCGCGACATCCTGCAGCACCGGCACGATCTTGTCCGTCGATGCCTCGGTCACGCGGCCGGTCGGGCCGGAGATGGAGATCGCCGCCGAGGTAGGGGAGTTGGGCACCGGCACCGCGAGGCAGCGGACGCCGATTTCCTGCTCGTTGTCGTCGACCGCGTAGCCGAGGCGGCGGACGTCGGCGAGTGCTTCGAGGAAGCGGTCCGGGTCGGTGATCGTCTTCTCGGTCGCGGCGGGCATGCCCGTACGGCCGAGCAGCGCGCGGACCTCCTCCGGGGAGTGGTGGGCCAGTAGGGCCTTGCCGACGCCGGTGGAGTGCGGCAGCACCCGGCGGCCGACCTCGGTGAACATCCGTACCGCGTGCCGGGACGGGACCTGGGCGACATAAACGATCTCGTCGCCGTCGAGCAGCGCCATATTGGCCGTCTCGCCGGTCTCCTCGACCAGACGGGCCAGGAACGGGCGGGCCCAGGTGCCCAGCAGCCGTGAGGAGCTCTCGCCGAGCCGGATCAGCCGGGGGCCCAGCGCATAGCGGCGGTTGGGCTGCTGGCGGACGTAGCCGCAGGCGACGAGCGTGCGCATCAGGCGGTGGATGGTCGGCAGCGGCAGCCCGCTGCTGGTGGAGAGCTCGCTCAGGCCGACCTCGCCGCCGGCGTCGGCCATCCGCTCCAGCAGGTCGAAGGCGCGCTCAAGAGACTGGACGCCGCCGCTGGCGCCTGGCTTGGCTTCGGCGGCGGAGGGGCTGGCGCTGGACGGCGGCACAGAGCGTTCCTTTCGGGCGGGTCGGACCGGTCTCGGCTGGGGCGTGCGGGCGCCGGGCCCGACCGGAGAAGCCTACCGGTCCCCTTACGTTGACACATGGACTCTCGCACACTCGTTCCCGCCGGTCAGGCCCGCTTTGTCCGGCGGAGTGCGTCGCCGGGCACGCGTCTAGCTGCGATCTCCTGGGCGGCGCCAGTAGCCGTAGCTACATTCTGCTGCGCGAAAGATACTGTCCATTCTGTGGAATCGTCCACGTCGTGGCATGCCCTGGAGGCTGCACTCCTCGGCGCGTGATCCAGTTGGAGGGGCCTTGACGGGCCGGGATCCGGCGTGAAGACTCATTCAACAGACTGTTGAAAGACTGTTGAAGCCGCAGATCGCGGATCGCTCCGGCGTGAAGGACGCGCTCCGGATGCCCCGCCCCCCCGGCGGCCGTGCACCCCACCCGCCCGCACGCCACGATGAGAACAGCTACGAGAAGGGGACCGGGTGTCCGAAACAGAGCTGGTGCTGCGCTCGCGGCGCGTCGTCACCCCGCAGGGCACGCGTGCCGCGTCCGTCGTCGTCAAGGGCGGCAGGATCGCCGCGGTGCTGCCGTATGGCGACCCGGCTCCGGCCGGGGCGCGGGTCGAGGACTTCGGTGACGATGTCCTGCTGCCCGGCCTCGTCGACACCCACGTCCACGTCAACGACCCCGGCCGCACCGAGTGGGAGGGCTTCTGGACGGCCACCCGCGCGGCCGCGGCCGGCGGTATCACCACCCTCGTGGACATGCCGCTCAACAGCCTCCCGCCCACCACCACGGCCGCCCACCTCGACACCAAGCGCGCGGTCGCCCGCGGCAAGGCGCATATCGACATCGGCTTCTGGGGCGGCGCGATCCCCGGCAACGTCAAGGATCTGCGCCCGCTGCACGACGCCGGGGTCTTCGGCTTCAAATGCTTTCTGTCGCCGTCCGGCGTCGACGAGTTTCCCGAGGTCGACCAGGCACAACTGGCCGCCGCCCTCGGCGAGATCGCGGGCTTCGACGGCCTGCTGATCGTGCACGCCGAGGACCCGGGCCACCTGGACGCGGCACCCGCACCGCACGGCCCCAAGTACGCGGACTTCCTCGCCTCCCGCCCGCGCGCCTCCGAGAACGACGCCATCGCCGGGCTGATCACGCTCGCCCGGCGGCTCGGCGCACGGGTCCACGTCCTGCATCTGTCCTCCAGCGACGCGCTGCCGCTGATCGCCGCCGCCAAGCGCGAGGGCGTCCGGATCACCGTCGAGTCGTGCCCGCACTTCCTGACCCTGACCGCCGAGGAAATCCCGGACGGCGCAACGGAGTTCAAGTGCTGCCCGCCGATCCGGGAGGCGGCCAACCAGGACGCCCTGTGGGAGGGCCTGGCCAACGGGACCGTCGACTGCATCGTCTCGGACCACTCGCCGTCCACCGCCGACCTCAAGACCGCGGACTTCGGCGCGGCCTGGGGCGGCATCTCCTCCCTCCAGCTCGGCCTGCCCGCTATCTGGACGGAGGCCCGCGAGCGCGGCCACAGCCTCGACGACGTGGTGCGCTGGATGGCCACCGCACCGGCGGCGCTGGTCGGCCTCGGCCAGAAGGGCGCCATCGAACCCGGCCGGGACGCGGACTTCGCCGTGCTCGCCCCCGAGGAGACCTTCACCGTCGACCCGCAGGCCCTCCAGCACCGCAACAAGATCACCGCGTACGCCGGAAAGACCCTGTACGGCGTCGTACGGTCCACCTGGCTGCGCGGCCGCCGGATCAACGACGGCACCACCCTCGCCGAGCCCACCGGCGAGCTGCTCGAACGGCCGCACCGCGCATGACCGCCGACCGAACAACTCACTCGGCGACGGAGTTCCAGAACATGAGCTCGTACGCCTGGAGGAGGCGGCCGTAGCGGTGCGCGGTGGCCGGCTGGGCCTGGCCGGTGTCGAGGCCGTGCTGGACCGCCTGGCGGGCCTGTGTGCCGATGGCCGGTGCGGGCTCGGCGAAGAAGTCGAAGAAGGCGCGGGCCGCCTCGGGGAAGTCGTAGTGGTCCCGCATCGCCGCCGCGACGGTCGCGCAATAGGCGCCCCAGGCGGCGAAGTTGGCGGTCAGGGCGATCGCCACATCGGCCGGCTCGCCGCCCAGCGCGAGCCGGGCCGCGTAGGACGGGTACGCCTGACAGCCTGGCCGCGGCTGGTACTCCGTGATCTCCCGCTCGGTCAGCTCACAGGCGTCCGCGAGCCCGGCCAGCTGCTTGAGGGCCAGCGTCTCGCCCCGGGCGAGCAGGTCGAAGAAGTCGGCGACGGGCGGGTCGCCGTCCGCACGCCGCGCCAGATGCTGGAAGCTGAGGCGGTCGGCGGCGATCACCTGGTGCTGTTCGAGGGCGAAGGTGGCGAATACGGAGCGCGGCGCCGCACCCGCCTCGATCTGTCCGACCAGCCGGTTGGCGGCGGTGTCCGGGGTGAGCGCGCGGACCGCGTCGTCCAGTACGGCGGCCGCGGTCGGACGAGGGGCATCGGGAGCGGTTCGGGCCATGGGTCGGTCTCCTCCGGGGCGAGGGCGGCGGCCAGCACCTCAGATTAGGGCGCGGGCGGCCGCGGCGGGGGAGATGGCGCGATGCCCTCGGTGTGCCACTCCCTCGGCGCACACCTCAGTGCACCACCACCTCATTGACCTCGGGCGCCACGGTCCCGGCCCGCCACACCAGCCGGACGCCCCCGACCGGGCCGTCGCCCGCGGCGAGCCGTGTATAGGCGCCGGACAGTGTGCCGAGCGTGCGCCAGGCGCCGCCCCTACGGACCTCGACGCGGGCCGCTCCGGTCGGCGCGCCCTGTGGCCGCAGCACGGTCACGGAAGAGGCCGCGCGGGGTGCGTCGGGCGTGAATTCCAGCGTGTCGCCGGGCTGCGCGGCCCGCGCCGCGCGGTAGACGGTCGCCGGATCGCCGTCCGCCGCCGAGCGCAGCGCGCTGCCCTCCGCCGCGGGCGGGCCACCGGCCACCGTCCCGGCGTCGGCCCCGGCCACCGCGAACTCCCGCACCACCAGCCAGTTCTCCTGCGCCTGTGTGGCCCGTGCGCGGACGTACCGGGCCCGGACACCGGCCGGCGGCTCGACCCGCACCTCGGCCTTCCCGTCGAACGCGGCCAGCCGCTGCCAGTTCTTCCCGTCCGATGAGTACTCCAGGACACCGTGCCGCAGATAGTCGTCCGGGCTGCCGTCCTTGCCCATCGCCAGCGTGACCGTCCCCAGGGGGCGTTCGGTCCGCAGATCCAGCGCCACGGAGGAACCGGCCTTGGGCGCCGCGCCGCTCCAGAAGTACGTGGCGTCATCGCCATCGGTCATACGGGAGACCGCGTTGTCCTGGTAGACGGAGAGATCCGTGGACCCCTTGGGGCGGCCGGTGACCCCCAGCGCCCTGTCGTGCGCGGCCACCGCGTCCTCGACGAAGGTGTCCAGCACCCCGTCCGCCACCAGCACCGGAATCCTCTTCCCGGCCATGTCCACGTAGACGAAGGACCGGGCGGTACGCACCAGCTCCGGTATCTGCTGCCGTAGTTGCCAGGCGCGCGCACCGTTGCCCGCCTTGGTCGCCTCCACCAGCCGCAGTGCCGTACGCGCCGCCGCGCCCCAGGCCCGGGTCGCGTCCAGCCACGGCTCGCTGTCCTGCACAAAGCCCCGGTCGGCGAGCCGTTCACGCAGCACCGCCGGTGCCTCCTCCAGGTTCCGCAGCGCCGCGTCGAGCCGCCGGGCCTCGCCGTCCGTACCGAACTGCTCGATGGCGGCGGCCAGTTCGGGTGCCTGCTGCGGGTTGAGCGCGGAGGCGTAGTGGGCGTCCGCGAAGGCCCGCAGCGCCCGTGCCGTACGGGCATCGCCACCGGCCAGCTCATCGATCGCCCTGCCCCAGGAGGTCCGGGCGTCATACGCCGTGTCGTTCCACGCGTAATCCGCCACCGTGTACAGCGCGAGCTTGGACGCCGCGGGCTGGATCATCGGATTCGCGGTGATCCCCGCCAACTGCTCCGGCAGCCCCTTCTCCCGGCCGTTGAACGGCCCGAGCAGCAGCCGGTTCGTCACATAGTCATTGACCGGATAGTTGTCCCAGGTCAGGATCGGGTGCCCGAAGACCTCCCGGGCCTGCCGGGCCTGGGCGACGGTCATCGTCGGCGCGATCACCCCCACCCCCGTCCACTCCACCAGCACATCCTTGTCCAGCTGGGTGGCCAGCGCCTTCTTGTACGGCGACGGCTTCACGTCGTAGTACTCGGTCGGCACCATCTGCAGCGGCTCTGCGCCCGGATGCCCGGCGATGAACTCCTGGTTGACGCGGTTGAGCAGATGCGCCTGCGCGGCACCGGCCGCCCCGCCGCCGGTCCCGAACCGGTCCTTGTCCGCCGCACAGTTCCAGTCCGTGTAACTGATGTCATCCAACGGCACCGCGAAGGTCCGCACACCGATGTCCCACAGCGTCTCGAACTTGGCGGTCAGCGCCCGGAGATCCGCGTCGGAGCTGTAGCAGACGGACAGCCCCGGGGAGAGTGCGTACGTGAACTCCACATGCCGCTGCCGCGCCCGGTCCACCAGTTCCTTGATCTGCGCCAGCTGCTCCGCCGGGTACGGATCCCGCCACTTCTCCCGCAGATACGCATCGTCCTTCGGCGAGTACACATAGAGGTTCATCTTGTGCGCACCGTAGAAGTCGAGCTGGTCGAGCCGGGCCCGGTGCGACCAAGGGGTGCCGTAGAACCCCTCGATGACGCCGCGCAGCGGGGTGGCCGGCCAGTCCCGTACGACGGTGCCCGGCACCCGGGCGCCCGGCCGCTCCGTGTGCGGCAGCAGTTGCCGCAGCGACTGCGCCGCGTAATACGTCCCGGCGGCGTCCTTGCCTGCCAGCGCGATCCGCCCCTCGCCGACGGCCAGCGCATACCCCTCGGCGGGCAGCCCGTCGGCGCCCCGCCCGCCCAGCTCCGTCAGCGCCCGCGCCGCCCCCGGACCGTCCACGAACACCGACAGCTGCCCGCCGCCCGGCGCCCGCCCGGCCCGTACGACCCGCTGCGCACCGGCGTCCTTCAGCGCCTTCTCGACGACGGCCAGCGCCGGTGCGTCGGCCCGCGGTCCGGTGACGACGGTTACGGATGGGGTGATGGTGATCCGGTCGGACCGGCTGTGGACGGAGCGGGGGGTGGGGGAGAGGGCCCGGGATGCGGAGCGGGGAGTGGCGGAGTCGGTCCGGGAGCCGGACCGGGGTGTTGAGGAGACGGCCCGGGAGTCGGCCCGTGAAACGGACCGGGAAACGGCGCCGCCGGGGCGGTCGCGCGCGCCGTCCCGTTCGGCCGTCCCTCCGGAGCCCGGCGGCCCGGCCATGCCCGTCAGGGGGATCAGAGCCAGGGCCACGGCCAGCGCGGTGGCCGCCGCGGTGCGCGTACGGTGCATCCTTCGGTCCTCCTCGGTGCGGCGAGGTTCAGGGACGAGAGTCGTACGAACCCTTCGCGCCAGCAGAGTTCACCTGGCCGCCGCACCGGGGCAATGGACTTTCGGGCCGAAGGGATGGACGTTGTCGCCTGGAGGAGCACCGGCGAGGCGCCGCCCCAACCGGGAAGGCGCGCCACCAGGAAGGCGCGCAATACGCAATGCGCTAACGGGAGTTCGCGGCAATCACCACAAGACTCATCATCGCCAGCAGCACATGCGTCGCGACGACATAGATGAACACCCGCACGTACAGCCCGCGCGGTGGCTTGTTCTCGACGTACTTTCGCGCGGGCACTGCCTCGGTGAGTGGTTCCGCGGACGGCTGAGCTGCAGGAACGGTCTGATCGGGCACCACGTCGGGTCCTTCCCTCAAATACGGCGCCGGGGGCTCACAGCCCGCGGCGCCTCGTGTCATCGCCGCCGAGACACAGCTCGGCGGCCCCGCTCTGCAGAAGCGTGTGGACGAACAGCAGCTCCACCCCGCCCTGCGAGGCGGCGGAAATCCGGTGCGGGGTCAGCGAGTCGAAGTGCGCCGCGTCCCCCGGTTCCAGGACCTGCACGGCCGCGCCCAGCGTCAGCCGCAGCCGCCCCTTGAGGACGTACAGCCACTCCTCGCCCGGATGGACCCGCACCAGATCGCCCTGCGCCCGCTGCGGCACCAGCACCCGCAGCGCCTGCATCGCCCGCCCGGCGCCGCCCGCGGTCCAGTACGTCCAGCCACCGGCCTCCGACGGCTCCGCCCGCCCGGCCCGCACAATCGGGTCCCGCTCCGCGGCGGTCTCCCCGAGCAGGTCGGATACCGTGGTGCCGTACGTACGGGCCAGCGCCAGCAGCATCGGCAGCGACGGCTGGCGCCGGCCGGTCTCCAGCCGCGACAGATGCGCGGGCGAGAGCCCCACCAGCCGGGCCGCGGTCTCCAGCGTGAGGCCACTGCGTCGCCGCAGATCACGCAGGCGCGGCGCGACGGTGGACAGCTCATCCGGTGGCGCGCCGGTGGGCTCGTCGGGGAGCTCGGTCATATCCCCGGTATAGCGACCTTTCACCTCCCGGGCAAAAGATTTGCCTCAGAGGCAAATGCTCCCGGGGGTCATACGGCCCGCTCCGCCCCCTAGGACGGGTCGTAGACATACGGCAGGCCGTTGCTGCTCCCGGCCGGGGTCTGCGCCACGACATTCACCGTGCCGGGCGCGCCGCCCGGGGAGGTCGCCACGACCTGGGTGTCGGAGATCGCCGAGAACGAGGCCGGGACACCCCCGAAGGTCACCGCGTCGGTGAAGGTGAGGTTGCTGCCGCTCAGCACGATCGCGTCGCCCCCGACATCAGCGCCATGGGAGGGGGTGAGGCTGGTCAGGACGGGCGCCCCGAGATAGGTGTAGTACGGATTCCCGGTGGCCGCCGTGCTGGTCCCGCCCGGTGTGGTGACGGTGACGACCACGGTGCCGGACCCGGCCGGAGCGGTCACGGTCAGCTGGTTGTCAGAGACCACAGTGAAGGCGGCGGCTGGATTCCCGCCGAAGTTCACGGCGTTGGTGAGCGTCAGATTGGTGCCGAAGACGGTGACGGTGTTGCCGCCGGTGTCCGGGCCGAGATGCGGGGACAGATCGCTGAGGGTGGGCGCGGCGAGATAGAAGTACGGCAGCGGATTACTGGTGCCGCCGGCCGTGGTGACCGTGACACTGACCGAGGACGGCGGCCCGGCGGGCGCGCTGACGGTGATCTGGCTCGCCGTATTGGTGAGGATGGTCGCCGAGTTGCTCCCGAATTTCACCGAGGTCGCCCCCGCGAGATTGCTGCCGTTGAGGGTCACGACGTTCCCGCCCGAGGTGGGCCCCGAGGTGGGACTGAGGCTGCTGAGGACCGGGACGGAAGCGGCGACGTAGGTGTAGGTGAGGGCGTTGCTGGTGCCGCCTGCTGTCGTGACCGTGACGTTGACGGGGCCGGTACCGGGCGGGGCGCTGACGGTGATCTGGGTGGCCGTGTTGGTGAGGATGGTGGCGGGGCTGGGGCCGAAGAGCACTGTGGTGGCGCCGGTGAGGTTGGTGCCGTTGAGGGTGACGACGTTGCCGCCGGAGGTGGGGCCCGAGGTCGGGTTGAGGCTGGTGAGGACCGGGGCGGGGATGGCGGTGTAGGTGTAGGTGAGGGCGTTGCTGGTGCCGCCTGGTGTGGTGACCGTGACGTTGACGGAGGAGGGTGGTCCGGCCGGTGCGATGGCGGTGATCTGGGTGGCGGTGTTGGTGAGGATGACCGCTGAGTTGCTGCCGAATTTCACCGAGGTCGCGCCCGCGAGATTGCTGCCGTTGAGGGTGACGACGTTGCCGCCCGAGGTGGGGCCCGAGGTCGGGTTGAGGCTGGTGAGGACCGGGGCCTGGGCGTAGGTGAAGAACACGTTCTGGGTGCTGGTCCCGGTCGGTGCTGTGACCGTGACCTGGACCGTGCCGGTGCCCGGGGGCGTCTTGGCCGTGATCTGTGTATCGCTGACGAGGATGAAATTGGTGCCGTTCGGGCCGAACTTGACCTTGGTGGCGCCGGTGAAGCCGGAGCCGGTGATGGTGACGTTGGTGCCCCCCGCTGGAGCGCCTTGGGCGGGGCTGACACTGGTCACTACGGGGGCCATGATGCTCGTCTCCTTCTCGTACCGCCTGGGCAGTCGCGCCCTGGCCGGCGGTTGTCGGCCAGGGCGCGGGGGCTGTCACCGTCCGCCCGCCCGTGCCATGCGCTGCGGACGGGCGGCGACTCGGGGGCCGTGCCGTTGGCCCCCGGGTGTCGTTCCGGACGATCAGGTGACGGTGAAGGCCTGGGCGTTGGAGTTACCGCCGCAGGTGTGCACCGTGATGGTCCCGGCGCCGGTGGCGAGCCCGCCGGGCACGGTGGCGACGAGTTGGGTGTCACTCACGGGCGTGAAGACCGCGGTGGCGGTGGCCGCGCCGCTGTCGGTGAAGGTGACGGTGTCGACGCCGACGAAACCGGTTCCGTTGACGGTGATCTGATCCCCCGCCGTACCCGAGGTGGGCAGGACCGAGGTGATGGCCGGTGCGAGGTAGTAGTCGATCAGGGTGGTGCCCGAGGGGCTGGACCCGCCCGCGGTGGTGATGGTCACCGCCTGGGTCGACACCGTACCGACCTGACCCGGGTTGGCCGGGGCGGTGAAGGTGACCTGGCTCGACTGGGTGGGAGTGACCGCCACGTTGCCGACGGTGCCCACCCCGACCTGCGTGCCGGAGAGGAAGTTGGTGCCGAACAGCGTCACTGAGCCACCCGTGGCGGCCGGTACGCAGCTGACGCTCAGCCCTGTGGTGGTCGGCGCGGCGATGACGAAGAACGGCAGCGCGTTGCTGGTGGCTCCGGTGCTGCTGGTGACGCTGACGGAGACCTGGCCGGAGCAGGGCGCCGTGCTGGGCACCACGAAGGTGACCTGGGTGGCGGTGACGCCGGTCGGAGTGACCGTCGCCGAACCGAAGTTCACCCTCGTGGTGGTGGCCATGGCTGTGCCATTGATCTGGACGGTGTCGCCTGGTTTGCCCTGATTGGTGGTGGTTGTTGTGTCCACCAACGAGGTGATGGTTGCCATGATCTTTCTCCTTCGGACGTGCCGCTCTGCCGGGATGCGCAGGGGCAGGCGGTTACTGACGCGGCCCGCAACCGCTCGCGATGTCCCCCGTGGACGGGAGCGGGAGGGTGGAGGCCCGTTGCCTCAGGGCGCCTGGGCGGGTCGTCCCATGGGAAGCGAGCGGCGCCGTGCCATGGGGGCGCCGTCAACCTCGCTCGCCTTGATTAAAGCCAAGGGGGGAAGGAGGTGGTAGGTGGAATGGAGGCATCGAGGGGTCTATACGTAAATACGCCAAGCGTTCGCCGTCCGCCTTCGTCCGCCGTTGCGCACGCCTGGGGGCGCCGGTCCGCCCCGGCGCCAACGGGCCTGTAACGAGCGGGTAGTTGGCGTCACGGGGCCACGGGGTGACGGTGTGCGCGGTCGTCAGGAGGGGGTGTTTCGGGCGTCTGATCGCGGTCTGTTTCCTGCCGCGCGGCTGGGCCGGGCGGTGAGGAACGGCGTCGGCCGCGGCGGCCGGGTGATGGTGGTGGGCCATGGGCCGAGGCGTGCGCTGCGGCGGGCGAAGGGGCGCCGGTTGTACGGCAGTTCGCGCCGTCGGCGCCCAGGCGGACGCGGCGGCGGACGTGGCCCGCGGGCCCTCGGCGCGGCCGGACCCCGCCCCCCGCTGTCAGACGTACACGAACGCCCCAGGCGCGGTGGCGGTGCCGCCCGTCGTCGTCACGACGATTTCCTTGCCCCTCATCAGCAGGCGGGGGAAACGGGCGGCAGGGCACCGCAGTTGCTCGGGGTGTTGCCCACCACCGGACTGCCGATCAAGGTCACCCCGCCGGCGTTGGTGAAGATGCCGCCGCCATTGACACCGGCCGTATTGGCGGTGACGCTGCTGCCGGTGAGGGTCAGTGACCCGTCGGTGTAGATGCCGCCCCCGTAGGACGCTTTGTTGTCGCGGACCGTACTGCCGGTGACGGCAACCGTGCCGCCAAGGTTGGCGATACCTCCGCCCACGCCCAGGCCGGCGTCTCCACCGCTGATCGTCACGGCGGTGATGCCCAACTGGCCATTTGCTCCCGGGACTTGTGAGGGGCCGTCGACCTCGAAGATCCGGAAGGCCGGTGTGTTCGGTGCCCGGGTGATCTGCGTGCCCAGGCCGGCCATCGCGACCGGCGTGGTGATGTTCGGCAGCCCGGCCGCTTGCCCGGCGCCGCCCGAACTGTGGGCGCTGGTGAGGGTGTACGTGCACAGGGGTGCGAGGATCAAGCTCCCGCCCCCGGCGGCGTTGGCCGTGTTGATCGCGGTGACCAGCGCGGTTTCGCTGCACGCCACCAGGATCGGCGACGCCGCGTGGGCCTCGGGAGCGGGGGCCAGTGCCAGCGGAAGGACTCCCGCCACCGCCAGCGTTCGCAGAACATGAAGGGCTCGCACTACGCCTCCTCGGACGTGGTTGAGCCGGCCCCACCAGCCAGCGCTCTTGAGGGAGCCGGCTGGTAGCACCCTCCGTCAGGCGACGCCATGCCTATGGAAGCCGTGCCGGCACACACCTCTTGCCCATGGGCCGACCGCCGCATCTCCTAGCGGAGGGATGGGCGGCCCACCTGGTAGGTGGTGTCAGTAACCCATCCGAGTGGCCCGCACGCAAGGAATGCTGACGGGTATTCACCCGTACAGCCGGGCGTGCGCGCCAGGTTGGCCGGTGGCTCTTCGGCATGCCTCTCGGGCCGCTGAGTCTTGACCGGGTCCACCGCACGATGACCGGGGCCGTACGCCCGGGATATGCGGAAATTTAGGGGAGTTGACGGGGTGGCCTTGTGAACTACCGGAAAACTTCCGCCGGTTGGGATTGACAGGATCATGTCTACGCGCGTCATTCTGGAGGGCATGAGAATCCCCCCACGGATCACCAGGTTCGGCGCAGTTGGCGCCCTCGCTTCGGCCCTTCTCATCGGCGGGACCGCGGTCACCGCCACCCCCGCCGTCGCCTCGACGCACGCGGCCACCTCGTACGCCACGACGGCGCACGTCGCATCCGCGCACGTCCAGGACGTCGGCAAGGTCTGCTACTCCAAGCTGCCCTCGCAGGCCCACGACACCCTCGATCTGATCGAGAAGGGCGGACCCTACCCCTATCCCAAGGACGGCACGGTCTTCGACAACCGGGAGGGCATCCTCCCGTCCCAGAGCGGCGACTACTACCACGAGTTCACCGTCGTCACTCCGGGCTCGCCCGACCGCGGTGCACGGCGCATCGTGACCGGCGAGAAGAAGAACGAGGACTACTACACCGCCGACCACTACAAGACGTTCGACCTCGTCGACCGCGGCTGCTGAGGCCGACGGGCCGACGGGTGGGCAGACCTCGCGGCCGGCCCGTCGTCAGGACAACAGAACACCGGGGGTGACGGGCAGGCTGAGCCCGTGACCCGGAACCCGCGGCGGCCGGGGTGCACTGTGCACCCCGGCCGTCGTCGTGCTGTGCGCCCGTGTTGCGTGACTGAGCGGTGCGCCCCGTCCCCGCGCTCGCGCCCGTCCCCGCGCCCGTGCTCGTGCCTGTGCTGTGCGCCCCCTCCCACCTCCGTCTTCTCCCCATTCTTGGCAGAAGGGGCGCACAGGGCGCACCCCCGAGAGAGGATTGTCAGTGGCTCCCGGTAGCGTTTCGGTGAAAACGAGGAGCGGGCGGGCATCAGCGGAAAAAGACCATGTGCGGTCAGCTGCTGCGGCACGCCCCGGAAAATGCCGTATCCGCCGTAGGCCGTGGCGAGGCGGCATGGAGCTTCGGAGACAAGGAAGGACGGCGAACTGCCGTGTATCGCTGGGAAATCACCCGGGCCGCACTGGCGCAGCGTGTTTTCGCCATCGTCCGCAGCCGGACCTACGACGAGGCCAGCGCCACCGCCGACACCCTGCTGTCCGCGGGCATCACGAGCCTGGAGATATCCCTCACCACCCCCTTCGCCCTGGAAGCGGTCACCACACTCACCCGGGAGCTGGGCGATGACGCGGTCATCGGCGCCGGCACGGTCCTTGATGCCGTATCGGCCCGGATGGCGGTCGACGCGGGCGCCCGTTTCCTGGTCTCGCCGAGCCTGGACGAGGAGGTCATCCGTACGGGCCACCGCTATGGCATCCCGGTCTTCCCCGGGGTGTCGACGCCGACCGAGATGGTCCGCGGGCTGGAGCTCGGGGCGGACGCGCTCAAGCTGTTCCCCGCCTCGGCGCACGACCCGTCCTGGCTGACGGAGGTCCTCGCTCCGCTGCCGCAGGTGCCGCTGCTGCCGACGGGCGGGGTGACGGTCGACAGCGCGCCGGAGTGGATCGCCGCGGGCGCCGTGGCCGTCGGTATGGGCGCCGCCCTCTCCGACGGCGACCGTGACACCGTTGCCAAGCGCGCCGCCGACCTCCTCATCCGTCTGGAAGAGGCCGCCCCGGACCGCCCGGAGATCCGAGGCGCCGCGGACTTCTGAGCGACCGGCGGTCCCACTGGCCGGTCAGGGGGTTCTCCCGCAACCCGGGCTCTGCCACCCTGAGCGCTTCGATCATGCGCTCAAGTCGCCGCGTACGGAGTCACAGGAGCCCCCCCATGAAGCGCGCCGCCGCCCTCTCCGCTCTCGCCTGTCTGCTCGCCGTCACCGCCGCCGCTCCGGCGGCCTCGGACGCCCCCGCCGCGGTACGGGGAGGTGCCACCGCCGCTGCCGGGAAGGCGTCGGCCCTCGATGCCGTCCCCCGGCGCGGCGTGCTGCGCGTCTGTACCACCGGCGACTACCGCCCCTTCAGCCACCGCGACCCCGCCACCGGCAAGTACAGCGGGGTGGACATCGCGATGGCCGGGGATCTCGCCGAGAGCCTCGGCGCCACCCCGCGTTACGTGGCCACGACCTGGGCGAAGCTGGTCGGTGACCTGTCGGCCGGCCGCTGTGACATCGCCATGGGCGGTGTCTCGATCACCCTCCCGCGTGCCCGCTCCGTGTACTTCAGCGAGCCCACCCGCACCGACGGCAAGACGCCCCTCGTGCGCTGCACGGACAAGGCCAAGTACCGGACCCTGTCGCAGATCGACCGGCCCGGCACACGCGTCATCGTCAACCCGGGCGGCACCAACGAGGAGTTCGCCCGCGCCCATGTCCACCGGGCCACCCTCACGGTCCATCCGGACAACACCACGATCTTCGACGAGATCATCGCCGGCCGCGCCGATGTGATGATGACCGACGCGAGCGAGACCCGCTACCAGGCCAAGATCCACCCCGAACTCTGCTCGCTCCACCCGGACAAGCCCTTCACCTTCTCCGAGAAGTCCTATGCCCTGCCCCGCGGCGACGACGAGTTCAAGGCGTATGTGGACCAGTGGGTCCACCTGGCCACGCATGACGGGACGTACCGGAAGTACGAGGACGCCTGGATGAAGTAGCGGTCCGTGGGCGCGTACGTTTTGGAGGGGCGGCTCTGATATCGGGGCGGGCCTTCGGACACACGGTGAGAGGCGGAGGGCGAGATGGCTGGTTCCGGGCAGACGAGTACGGCGTTCGATCTTGCGGCGGCGCAAATGGCCCTGGAGGCCCAGCCGTTCAGCAGGCTGGTGCAGGCGCGGATCACCGAATTCGCGGAGGGCACGGCGACGCTGGAGATCGATATCCGCCAGGAACTGCTGCAGCAGCACGGGTTTGTGCACGGCGGGGTCCTGTCGTACGCCGCCGACAACACCCTCACCTTCGCCGCGGCGACAGCCCTGGGCCCGGCCATCGTCACCGGCGGCTTCTCGATCCAGTATGTGCGCCCGGCGCTCGGCCGTACGCTGCGGGCCCGCGCCGAGGTCGTCCAGGCCGGGCGCCGGCAGGCCGTGTGCCGCTGTGAGCTGACCATGCTCGACGGGGAGGGGGCGGAGAGCGTGTGCGCGGTGGCGCAGGGGACCGCGATGACGCTCAACGGGTCCGCGCGCGGCGCTGATGAGGGGTAGCCGGTGCGCGGCGGCTCAGCCGTCGCTGGCGGGGCCCGCCGCTGTGGCGTCCCCGGTGCCGTCCGCTGACGGCCGGTGACTGAGGACGTTGACGATCCGGCCGTTCGGGTCCTTGACGAAGAAGCGGCGGACGCCCCACTCCTCGTCCTGGAGCGGCCGGATGATCTGCGCCCCGGAGGCCAGGACGGCGGCGTAGGCCGCGTCCACGTCGTCGACCTCGATGCTCATGTCGGGGGTGACGGGGGCGGTCTTGTCGTGCGTCATGAAGATGAGCTGGGCCGTGGGGTTGGCGGGGCAGGCGACCGTCATGACCCAGCCCAGGTTCATGACCTCCTCGAAGCCCAGCAGGCCGTAGAACGCGCGGCTTTTGTCCAGGTCGTCGGAGTGGATGTCGGGTACGACGCGGCGAATGGACATGGGAGCTCCTCCGGGACGTGCGGGCGGGCGGGGCGCGGGCG
This sequence comes from Streptomyces tubercidicus, assembly GCF_027497495.1. Classification (GTDB taxonomy): domain Bacteria; phylum Actinomycetota; class Actinomycetes; order Streptomycetales; family Streptomycetaceae; genus Streptomyces; species Streptomyces tubercidicus. The sequence continues at coordinate 1,559,758 of NZ_CP114205.1, read as the reverse complement.
GGGTGCCCGGTCCGGTGTGCGGTCAGGGCTGTCTCGGGTGTCACGGCTGTCATCGGCCAAGTATTCCGGCGTAGGGGGAGGCGCGGGCGCACTTGGCGGCGTTGCCGGTTCGGTGGCCGGGCGGGCGTACGCCGTCCCGTCTTGTCCGGACAATCTGACCTCCGGACTTCCCGTCATCTGCCGGGGCGGATACGCTCGCGAGCGTGGGGAAACGCGATACAGAACAAGCCCTGGGCGCCGACGGCCCCGTCCAGTTCAGCGTGGACCGGAGCAGTCCGGTCCCGTTGTATTTCCAGCTGTCCCAGCAGCTGGAGGCCGCGATCGAGCACGGGCGGCTGGCTCCCGGCAGCCTGCTCGGCAATGAGATCGAGCTGGCCGGCCGGCTCGGCCTGTCCCGGCCGACGGTGCGGCAGGCGATCCAGTCACTCGTCGACAAGGGCCTGCTGGTGCGCCGCCGCGGTATCGGCACCCAGGTCGTGCACAGCCAGGTCAAGCGCCCGCTGGAGCTGAGCAGCCTCTACGACGACCTGGAGGCGGCCGGGCAGAAGCCGGCCACCCGGGTGCTGCTCAACACCACCACCGAGGCCGACGCCGAGGTCGCCGCCGCGCTGGGGATCGCCGAGGGGGCGGAGGTCGCGCTGGTCGAGCGGCTGCGGCTGGCCCATGACGAGCCCGTCGCGCATCTGCGCAACCATCTCCCCGCCGGACTGATCGAGCTGAAGACCGCGGAGCTGGAGCAGACCGGTCTGTACCGCCTGATGCGGTCGGCCGGGATCACCCTGCACAGCGCCCGGCAGGCCGTCGGGGCCCGTGCCGCGACTGTCGAGGAGGGCGCGCGGCTCGATGAGCCCGAGGGTGCCCCGCTGCTCACGATGCAGCGGACGACCTTCGACGACACCGGGCGCGCGGTCGAATTCGGCTCGCATGTCTACCGCGCGTCCCGCTACGCCTTCGAGTTCCAGCTGCTGGTACGGCCCTGAGGGGAGCGGGTTCCGGCCCCGGCCCCGGCCGACGGCTGCCGGACCGGTCATCCGTCCCGCCATCCGTCCCGCCATCGGCCCCCCTGAGCGCGGCCGGACAGACCCTATGACCCGGAATGTCCCGTGGTGCGGGGCCCGCGCGACCCACCTTCGTCAGAATGTTCTGACAAACCATTGACGTGGCTCCGCGCGCGCCGTTACAAACTCCTCCAACCGCATTCCGGCGGCCGGGAGAAAAGGCGGTCCCACGATGATCGGCGTGCGCACGACTCGCTCCGTCACGGTCCACAGCGCCGCGGTGCGCGGCGCAGCCGCCTTACTGGCGACCGTCGCGAAGGACGTACCAAAGCTCACCGCGTACACCGGGCGAGGCCCCCGGTGAAGCCCCAGGGAAGACGGGACCACCCCATGAACCGGGACAGATCACCGGTAACGGATACTTGGCCGGTTGGGCCGGGACGGCGGCCGGTGCCGGTGGATGACACCACGGTCCGGCCGGGCGGCCCGGCCGGACAGCGAATACAACCAACGCAGCCGATTCGGCAAGATCAGCGGGAAGGGCGAGTCCTCGTGGCACGGGTTCGGAGAAGGGGACGCGTCATCGGCGCCGTGCTGGCGGCGGCGCTGGGCGCCTCCCTGGCGGGGTGCAGCAGCACCGGAGGTCTGCGCGCCGAGCAGGAGCGCGCCGCCCAGGCCGCCGGCGGCAAGGCCGCGGTGAACACCCCCCGGTGGACATTTGCGATGGTCACCCACTCGGGAGACGGCGACACCTTCTGGGACATCGTGCAGAACGGCGCCCAGCAGGCCGCCGTCAAGGACAACATCAAGTTCGTCTACGGGCACGACAAGGAGGGCCAGCGGCAGAGCCAGCTGGTGCAGTCCTATATCGACCAGAAGGTCGACGGGCTGATCGTCTCGCTGGCCAAGCCCAATGCCCTCAAGGACGTCGTAGCCAAGGCCGAGAAGGCCGGCATCCCGGTGATCACGGTGAACTCCGGCGTCGAGGAATCCAAGGCGTTCGGTGCGCTCAGCCACATCGGGCAGGACGAGACGGTGGCCGGCGAGGCGGTCGGCGAGGAGCTGAACAAGCGCGGCCGCAAGAAGGCCCTGTGTGTCCTGCACGAGCAGGGCAACGTCGGCCATGAACAGCGCTGCGACGGCGCGGAGAAGACCTTCAAGGGCGATCTGCAGAAGCTGTATGTCGAGGGCACCAACATGCCCGACGTGCAGTCCTCGATCGAGTCCAAGCTCCAGGCGGACAGCGATATCGACGCCGTCGTCACGCTCGGCGCGCCCTTCGCCGCCACCGCCGTCAAGGCCAAGGAGCAGGCCGGCAGCAAGGCCGAGATCGACACCTTCGACCTCAATGCCCAGGTCGCGACCGGTCTGAAGGACGGCTCCCTCGGCTTCGCCGTCGACCAGCAGCCCTACCTCCAGGGCTACCAGGCCGTCGATCTGCTGTGGCTCTACAAGTACAACTCCGATGTCCTCGGCGGCGGCAAGCCGGTGCTCACCGGGCCCCAGGTGATCACCAAGAAGGACGCCGCCGCACTGCAGGACTACACGAAGCGGGGGACCCGATGAGCCCCGCGGACGCCCCGGCACTGAAGCCCGCCGGCCCGGCCGAGAGCGGCGGCGACGAACGGCTGCTGCACCGCTCCCTGGCCCGCCGGCTGATGGGCCGCCCCGAGCTGGGCTCCGTCGTCGGCGCCGCCGCGGTCTTCCTCTTCTTCTCGATCGCCGCCGAGCCGTTTCTGCGGGCCTCCAGCCTCTCCACCGTGCTCTATGCCTCGTCGACGATCGGCATCATGGCCGTACCGGTGGCGCTGCTGATGATCGGCGGGGAATTCGATCTGTCGGCCGGTGTCATGGTCGTCAGCTCGGCGCTGATCTCCTCGATGTTCAGCTACCAGATGACCGCCAACACCTGGGTCGGCGTCGGGGTGTCGCTGCTGGTCACCCTGGCCATCGGGGTGTTCAACGGCATGCTGCTGACCCGTACGAAACTGCCCAGCTTCATCATCACGCTCGGCACCTTCTTCATGCTGACCGGCCTCAACCTCGGCTTCACCAAGCTGATCAGCGGCACCGTCTCGACGAAGACCATCGCCGACATGGAGGGCTTCGACTCGGCCCGTGCGGTCTTCGCCTCGCATCTGAGCCTGGGCAGCGTGGACATCCAGATCACCATCCTGTGGTGGCTGGTGCTGGTCGCGGTCGCCACCTGGATCCTGCTGCGCACCCGCGTCGGCAACTGGATCTTCGCGGTGGGCGGTAACGCCGACGCCGCACGGGCCGTGGGTGTCCCGGTGACCAAGACCAAGATCGGCCTCTACATGGGTGTCGCCTTCGCCGCCTGGGTCTCCGGACAGCATCTGCTGTTCTCGTACGACGCGATCCAGTCCGGCGACGGGGTGGGCAACGAGTTCCTCTACATCATCGCCGCGGCGGTTGGCGGCTGTCTGATGACCGGCGGCTTCGGCTCGGCGATCGGCGCCGCCGTCGGCGCCTTCATCTTCGGCATGGCCAGCAAGGGCATCGTCTACGCGCAGTGGAATCCGGACTGGTACAAGTTCTTCCTCGGCGCGATGCTGCTGCTCGCCACGCTCCTGAACGCATGGGTCCGCAAGCGGGCGGAGGCAAAGGCATGACAGCGCTGGTCGAGCTGACCGACGTCAGCAAGTACTACGGGAACGTCCGGGCCCTGGAAGGTGTCTCGCTGGAGGTGCACGCGGGGGAGATCTCCTGTGTGCTCGGCGACAACGGCGCCGGGAAATCCACCCTCATCAAGATCATCGCGGGGCTGCACCGGCACGACGCCGGCTCCTTCACCATCGACGGCGAGGAGACCGGCCTCGCCTCCCCGCGCGAGGCCCTGGACCGCGGTATCGCCACCGTCTACCAGGACCTCGCCGTGGTCCCCCTCATGCCGGTGTGGCGGAATTTCTTCCTCGGCTCCGAGCCGACCACCGGCGTCGGCCCGTTCAAGCGCCTCGACGTCAAGACGATGCGCGAGACCACCCGCAGTGAGCTGCTGCGGATGGGCATCGACCTGCGCGATGTCGACCAGCCCATCGGCACCCTCTCGGGCGGCGAGCGGCAGTGCGTCGCCATCGCCCGCGCCGTCTACTTCGGCGCCAAGGTCCTCGTCCTGGACGAGCCGACCGCGGCGCTCGGCGTCAAGCAGTCCGGTGTCGTCCTCAAGTACGTCGCGGCCGCCCGGGACGCCGGGCTCGGCGTGGTGTTGATCACCCACAATCCGCACCACGCGTATCTCGTCGGCGACCGCTTCGTGCTGCTCAAGCGGGGCACGATGGCCGGCAGCCACGCCAAGTCGGAGATCGCTCTGGAGGAGCTGACCCGCCAAATGGCAGGCGGCAGCGAGCTCGAACAGCTCAGCCATGAGCTGTCCCGCACCGCCACCCCGGAATTCCCCGGAGGTCACCGGCCCGAGTGATCTCCACCGCGCCCCGCACCGGCCGCCGGGCCGCGCGGGGCGCGTCACTCTCCGTCGCGGTGCGCGGAACGGTGCGGGTGATGCACAATCGCAGCGAACCAGCACATCGAGGCCCCGGCCTCCCGAGACCCGCAGGGACGAGACGACTCTTGCGAGCACGCAGCAGCCGTATGGGGGCTCCACCCACGCCCGTGGGGCAGCGGGGGAGCACCGGCGAAGAGGTGGGTCGATGAGCATGTACCGGGACCGGGGGCATCGAGGATCCGCCAGAGCCACCGTGCTGCGCACGGTCGGCACCCGTGAGCGGCGCTCCCTGCTGACCGCCCCCCGGGTGCCCACCGTCGGCATCGACATCGGCGGCACCAAGGTCATGGCGGGGGTGGTCGACGCCGACGGCGCCATCCTGGAGAAGGTCCGCACCGAGACGCCGGACAAGTCCAAGAGCCCCCGGGTCGTCGAGGACACCATCACCGAGCTGGTGCTCGACCTCTCCGACCGGCACGACGTCCACGCGGTCGGCATCGGCGCGGCCGGCTGGGTCGACGCGGACCGCAGCAAGGTGCTCTTCGCACCCCATCTGAACTGGCGCAATGAGCCGCTGCGCGACCGGCTCGCGGGCCGCCTCGCGGTGCCGGTGATGGTCGACAACGACGCCAACACCGCCGCCTGGGCGGAGTGGCGCTTCGGCGCCGGCCGCGGCCAGGACCACCTCGTCATGATCACGCTCGGTACGGGCATCGGCGGCGCGATCCTGGAGGACGGCGCGGTCAAGCGCGGCAAGTACGGCGTGGCCGGTGAATTCGGCCATATGCAGGTCGTCCCCGGCGGGCACCGCTGCCCGTGCGGCAACCGCGGCTGCTGGGAGCAGTACAGCTCCGGGAACGCCCTGGTGCGTGAGGCCCGCGAGCTGGCCGCCGCCGACTCCCCGGTCGCGTACAACATCATCGAGCGGGTCGGCGGCCGCATCGGCGACATCACCGGACCGCTGATCACCGAGCTGGCCCGGGAGGGCGACGCGATGTGCGTCGAGCTCCTCCAGGAGATCGGCCAGTGGCTCGGCGTCGGCATCGCCAACCTCGCCGCCGCCCTCGACCCGTCCGGCTTCGTCATCGGCGGAGGCGTCAGCGCCGCCGACGACCTGCTGATCGGCCCGGCCAGGGACGCCTTCCGGCGCCATCTCACCGGCCGCGGCTACCGCCCCGAGGCCACCATCGCCAAGGCCCAGCTGGGCCCCGAGGCCGGGATGGTCGGTGCCGCCGACCTGGCCCGTCTGGTGGCCCGCCGCTTCCGCCGCGCCAACCGGCGCCGCGTCGAGCGCTACGAACGCTATGAACGGGCCGGCCGCCGATGACCGACACCGACCTGCACTCCGTACACGACGACCAGCACCCGTCCGTGCCGCCGCGCGCCAAGCGCCGCCGTCCGCTGCTGATGGCGCTGATCGTCTTTCTGCTGATCGCGATCCCGGCCGGCTATATCGTCATCTCCGCCGAGCAGAGCCGGGACAGCGGCGAGGGCAAGGAGCTGGAGGCCGCCGCCACCGGCCTGACCAACGCCTTCCCCTCCAAGGTCCAGCAGCGGATCTACAACGTCCCGGTCCCGGTCGGCTCCACCCCGGTCTACTACTACGAGACCAACTCCTGGCAGACCAGCTCGCTGTTCGTGCAGTTCCGGACCAACGAGTGGGGCCTGGAGCACTACCTCGCCGCCGTCGGCACCAGCACCGCCGCCCTCAAAAAGGACCAGAAAACCATCCCGCCCGGCCAGGCCTCCAAGGTCGGCTGGGACCTCACCGCGGACGGCCCCTGGTCCGGCACCACGACCACGGACCGGGCACCACACCCGAACCAGCGGATCATGGTCAACTACGACGAGCCGGGGCATCCGGTGGTGTACACGGTCTCCACGGTGAAGTTCTGACGCACCGCTGGGGGCGTGGGCGCGAGGCAGACGGGCTCCTGCCCATCGCCTCGCCGCGCTCCTATGCGGTACGAACGGCCTGAGCCTGCCCGGAGCGTCTCTCTGTCGCGGGCGTCAGCGGCGGCTGTCCTCGCTCGGCGGGTCGGTCAGGCGGTCACCGTCGACTCGGGTTTCGGCCTGCTTGATCTGGCGGACGATGGGGCTGACCTCCATGCCTTCGACGCCGGGCAGGGTTCCGATGCGGTCGGTGGTGAACTCGAACAGCTCGTCGAGATCGCGGCACTGTACGACGGCATGGAGGTTGTACGGTCCGGATACCGCGGCGGCGAAGCCCACCTCGGGCATCTGCGCCATGGCCCGCCCGACAGCCTTGATCTTGCCCGGGTGGGCTCGCATCCACAGGTTCGCCCGTGCTCGGTATCCCAGGGCCATCGGGGCGATCTCCACGTCGATGTGGACCACTCCGCCGGAAATCAGTGCGTGCAGACGTCGTGACACCCGGCCCGGTGTGAGGTCGGCCGCGGCGGCGAGGTCGACGAGACTGGCCCGTCCGTCGGCGGCGAGGGCCGCGAGCAGCTTCTCGTCCTGGGCGCTGAGCTGCGAGAGCTGATTCCGTACCACCGGCCGTTCGGTGAACGGGCTGCCGCCGGGCCCCAGGGCGGACTCCTGCTCGGGGGTCAGGGTTCCGGCGAGCGCGGCCCAGTAGTGCCCGCGCCCGCCGACGAACTGGCGGAGCAGCACCGATGCCTGTAGGTCGAGTACGGCGGCGGTGCGGGGGAGCCGGCGGCCGAGCAGGTCGTCGCGTTGTTCCTGCGACCGCGAGCGCACGGCGCAGGTGATCTCGGAGCCGGCGGCGTTCAGGGCGACCCAGCTGATGTCGTTGCGTTGCGCGAGTGCCTCGGCGATGGCCGTGGCACTGCCGGGCCGGCAGCGCAGGCGCACCATCCACCGGCTCTGCCCGAGCGCTCCCGGATCGACGACCCCGATCACCCGGATCGCCCCGGCACGCCGCATGCGCCGGTAGCGGCGGGCGACGGTCAGCTCGGAGAGCCCCAGGACCTTCGCCACGGTCGCGAACCCGACCCGTGGATCAATCTGAAGGGCGCGAAGGATTCGCACATCATCCGGTTCCAGAATGTCGGAATCAGCGATCTCGGGACGCGACATGGCGGCAATGCTACAGAGAGCGCCGATTCTGAGTCGTTGCGCACCGCGCGTGGCCGAGGCTTGCACCGGTGCGACCGACGGAGTGGGGACGCGGGATGCGCAGGCCAGACCTGCTCGTCCTGCGGATCCCGCGCATCCCGCGCATCCCGGTCTCCCGGCATCGACGACGAACCAACGAAAGGCTCTTGCCTATGTCTGCTCCCACCTCGAACGCAACACCCCCAACCATTTTGGTCGTTGCCGCCGGACGCGGGTTGGGCCATGCCATCGCCGAGCAGTTCCTCGACAAGGGGTGGCATGTCATCGGCACGGTCCGGCCGGACAGCCCGGGACCCAAGCTCCACGACCTCGCCGAGACCGCCGGCGGCAGGCTGGAGATCGAAACGTTGAACATCAACGCGCCGGAGCAGATCGCGGCGCTGCGCAGGCGCCTGGACGGCCGAGCGCTGGACATCCTCTTCGTCAACGCGGGAATCACCACTCGGGACGAACACATCCCCATCGGCGAGGTCACGACCGACGAATTCAACGACGTCATGCTCACCAACGCGCTGAGCCCGATGCGCGTCATCGAATCCCTGCAGGACCTCGTCACCCCGACCGGCCTGATCGGTGTGATGTCGTCCGGCCAGGGCAGCATCGCCAACAACGAGACCGGGCGGCGAGAGGTCTACCGGGGCAGCAAGGCGGCACTGAACCAGTTCATGCGAAGCTTCGCAGTCCGCCAGCCCGAACCGGCACGCACGCTGCTGGTCATGGCACCCGGCTGGGTCCGCACGGATCTGGGCGGTTCGGACGCCCCGCTCGGTATCGAGGACAGCGTTCCCCGGCTCGTGAACGTGATGCTCGCTCAGTGCGGCACTCCCGGCCTGCAATTCCGTGACTACCAGGGCCGAACCGTTCCCTGGTAGATACGCGACTTGATCAGCCGACGCCCACATCACCTGACGGTGGGCTCCGAGACGGGGGCAACGACATGACGCTCATCGCCGTCGAAGAACACTGGATCATGCCGGACCTGACGTCCGCGCTCCGAGCCGTCCCGCCTGACCGCCGTGACGAAAGCCTCGCCTTGAACGAGACGGGCGACCACCGGCGGCGCCTGGAAGACCTCGGCACAGACCGGATAGCCGCCATGGACGCCCAAGGCATCGACGTATCGATCATCGCCCTGACACCGCCCGGCACCCACCCGCTCGCCCCAGCGGATGCCGTGCGGCTCAGCCGCGCCGCGAACGACGTCGCCGCCGAGGCCGTCGCCGGTAACCCGTCAAGGCTTCGGGCGCTCTCAACTCTGCCCATGTCGGCGCCACATGAGGTTGCCGACGAACTCTCGCGAGCCGCCGACTTGGGTCACATCGGCACCATGGTCTACGGCCGCTCAGGCGACCTCTTCCTGGACGACCCCGTCTACAACGACTTCTTCGCCGCCGCAGCACAGCTCGGCCAGCCGGTTTTCCTCCACCCCCAACTGCCCTCCTCCGCGCTGCGCGACGCGTCCTACCGAGGCTTCGACCCGATGACGGACCTCGGGCTGGCCACCTTCGGCTGGGGATGGCATCTCGACGCCGCGACCGCCGCGCTGCGACTGATCCTTCGGGGAACCTTCGACCGGCACCCCGACCTGCAGATCGTGCTCGGACACTGGGGTGAAATGCTGCTGTTCTGGCTGGACCGGGCCGACAGCCTTTCCCGCGTCTCCGGCTTGCCACGACCGGTATCGCATTACATACGGTCGAACTTCTTCATCACCGCCTCCGGCATGCTCAATCCGGCGCTCCTCCACCACACCCTCTCGGTGACGACCGTGGACCGCTTGCTGTTCTCCACCGATTACCCCTTCCAGCGTCCGACCCGCGAGGACATCACCACCTTCCTCGGCCATTTCGCATCCGACGCGGACCGCGAGAAGTTCTCGTCGGCCAACGCGACAGCCTTGTACGGCCTCGACGCCTGACATCAGACCGACCCCGAGCGGACTGGTCACTTTGAATCTCCGGAATCCGGTGCCAAGAAGACCGACAACTCGAACTAGTCTTGGTCAGGGTGGCTCAATCGAACGGCGACGCTGCGGAAGTGCACTGTCGCAGGGCGGCGTCTGCAGAGGCGAGCCGCAGGGTGGCGACAGGTGGGGGTCGGAGTGCAGCCGAACAGTGGACCAGGTGTAGGTCTCAGTCCGACGGAGACAGCTGTCCTCCTGCTGGGCAAGATACGTGAAGGCAGCGACTACACCCGCAGCAAGAAGCAGCGGTTCCGTCGAAGCGCTTCGGTGATCAAAATCCTGACACTGGCGCTGTCCGCCGCATCTACCATCATCCTGGGTCTGCAAAGCCTCAACACGTGGGCCGGACTGGCATTTGCGCTGGTCGCTCTGGTGACGTTGCTGGGAGCCGTCGAACCGTTCTTCAACTGGCGCTCCCGGTGGGTGCTGATGGAGGAAGCGCAGTACCGATTCCGACGTCTTGCTGATGAACTGGAATACCTCGTGGCATCGACGCCCGCCGACGCTCTGACGCATGACCACCTTGGTGAACTGTTCGGCAGATACCAAACGATTTGGGATGACCTGGGCCGCACCTGGCTAGAGCATCGCCGCGAACCGGCACAGTCGCCTAGCCCCTGAGGGCTGTCCCGTTAGTTCGACAGTGGCTGACAAACACCTGCTCAGACTCCTGTCACCCGTGCGTTGTCCTCTGTTCTTCCGCCCAGTATCCAGCCCGAGCGCGCAGTGATCACGGGCGGGGCGCTGGGGCGGTGGGGCACCTCACCAGTGACCCCGTTGCGCGCGCCTACCACCAGATCATTACGGGACAACCTTTAGACCGTGTTCTCCGCGACCGTGCGCCACACCTCTGCTGCCAGGTCCGGCATGTTCCCGGACTGGACCCGGGTGGCGATCTCCCTGAGGTGGCGGAGGGCGTCTCTGTCGCCTGCGCGGAGGGCGAGCAGGCCGCGGAGGACGTCGAAGCGGATCTGGTCGCGGTAGGCCAGTAGTTGCCTGCCGTCCTCGCCGGCGGTCAGTAGTGCCGCCGCACGGTCCGGGCTGCCCTGGTGGAACGCCAACTTCGCCTGGAGGAAGAGGAGTTCCTGTTCGTGGCGCGGGGTGCCGATGAGCTTCAGTGCGGGCTCGGCCTCCGTCAGGAAGGATTCGGCTTCCGCCAGCCGGGGCGGTACGGCCTCCAGGGAGATGGAGGCGGCGGCCATCCGGAGCCGGATCCAGAGCTTCAGGTCATCGCGGCTGTCGATGGCGTCCATGGCCTCCAGCAGGCGCTCCATCGCCCGTGCGTGGTTTCCCTGCCGGGCGGCTACCGTGGCGTCGCTCCAGAAGGCCTCGGCCGCGAGCGCCCCGGTCGTGCCGCGCAGCGACCGGCACACCTCATCGGCCAGCCGGGCGGCCTCCGCGAAGTCGCCCAGTTCCGCGTGGACCGAGACCAGCAGGAGTTCGCTGCGTACGAGTTCGGCGGTGGAGATCCGCACCCGGCGCTCGTCCCGGAGGGTGAGCACCTCGACCACCGCGTCCCGGGCGGACTTCGCGTCGCCGAGCTCGCGGGCGCAGCGCGCCAGCCGCAGCCGGGCACGGGCGTGCAGGGCGGCGCGGCCCATCTCCTCGCTGAGTGCGGCGAGACGGACGAGGGCCTCGTGTTCTTTGCGGAAGTCACCCAGTACCTCGTGTACCCGGGCGAGTTGGGTGAGCGCGTGCCAGCGGGTCAGCGGGTCAGCGCCCTTGGCCGCGTCGAGGCTCTCGATGAGGAGCCCAGCGGTTTCGGTGTCGAGATAGCGTTCCGGGGTGGCGGCGACGGCCGCGACGAGGTCGGTGAGCTGGTCCTCGGGCCGGTCGTCGGCGAATGCCTCGATGGGAACGCCGAGCCGCTCCGCCAGGTAGGCGACGGCCCGGTCGGTGGGCCTGCGGTTTCCGGATTCCAGCCTCGACAGGTAAGCAGCCGACATTCCCGGTCCGGTGAGACCGACCTGGGAGACGCCCCGATGTTGCCTCAGCTGGCGCAGACGCTTGCCGAACGTTGGCTGCTCAAGCACTTTTGCACCTCTGCGGAAGTCTTCTTCTCCTCCTCCCGGCGGGGACGCGACGCCCTTACGGGGGCGGGTCAGGTGACCCGCCCCGCATGATTTCATGCCGTGTCAAGGGCGACAAAAATTGACTATTGCGGCAAGCCTGCTCGGGACTCGGGAGCACCGTCGGCCATCCCGTGCGCGGGCCGGCTGTGCTGCACCGGCTGGTCTGTCCCCGCTGGCTGCGCTCTCCCCACCGGCTGTTCTGTCCCCGCTGTCGTGGGCGGCCGCTTGGGCAACGGCGGGTCGGCCTGGTTGCGGTTGATCCGGGCGACGTCCCACAGGTCGGAGAAGCGGCTCGCCCGGCCGCAGTGGTAGTACGCCTCCTCGACGTGGATGAGCGACCCCCACAGCAGCCGCTCCCGCTCCTCGTCGTCGAGCGGGAGGTCCCGCCAGCGCGGATCGTTCCGGGAGACCGGTTCGGCGCGGCCGTTGACCCGGGCGGTCTCCCGCATCCCGGGGATGAGGAAGAGCAGGCCGACGCCGGGGTTCTCCTGCAGGTTGTGCAGGGTCTGCAGCAGCCGGTTGCCGGACTCCTCCGGGATGAACAGCGTCCGCTCGTCGAGGACCCGGACAAAGCCGGGGGTGCCGCCGCGCGGTGAGGCGTCGCAGCGGCCCTGCCCGTCCGCGCTCGCCATCACCACGTACGGGGACAGCGACAGGAACCGGCACAGCCAGGGGTGCAGCACCGGCGAGAGCTTGGCCTGCACCCGGGCCAGCGGGCTGCCCCACCGCTCGGTCAGCTCCCCGCGTACGGAGTCGGCGGCCGGGATCTCGTACGGGCTCACGGCACCATCACCGTTCCCCCGTTGACGCCCAGTGTCTGGCCGGTCAGATAGGACCCCAGGTCGCCGACGAGGAAGGCCACCGAGTTCGCCACGTCCTGGGGCTGTGCCACCCGGCCCAGCGGGATCTTCCGGCCCTCGGCCAGGAACCCGTCCTCGTCCAGCTCCGGTTGGGCGGTCCGCGTGACGCCGGGGGCGACGGTGTTCACCGTGATGTCGTGCACGGCGAGGGCACGGGCCAGCGATTTGCCCAGGGCGACCAGACCGGCCTTGCTCGCGGCGTAGTGCGCCCCCTTGGGCGAGCCGGTGAAGGCCGCGCTGGAGGACACGTTCACGATCCGCCCGCCGCCACCCTGCGCGATCATCAGCGTGGCCGCCTCCTGGGCGCAGAAGAACGCGCCCTTGAGGTTGGTGTCGAGGACGAGATCCCACAGGGATTCGTCCAGGTCCAGGATCTGCGCGCGCGGGAACACGCCCGCGTTGTTGACGAGGATGTCGAGCCGGCCGAACCGCTCGGCCACCGTCGCGAACATGGCCGAGACCTGCTGTCGGTCCCGTACATCGGCCGCCACCGGGAAGCAGCCCTCCGGCAGTTCCTCGCCGTTGCCCTCCTGCTCGGCGCCGGGCAGGTGGTTGACCGCGACCCGCGCGCCCAGCGCGGCGAGTGTCCCGGCCACGGACCGGCCGATTCCGGTGCCGCCCCCGGTGACGAGAGCGGTACGGCCCTCCAGGGAGGGGGACGGGGCGTTCACGGGCGGACTCCCGTCTGCCGCCGCACCTCGTCCAGGACGCGGTAGACCTCCAGACAGGCCGACAGCGGCGAACCACTGCGCTCACCGTCCCGGACGCTCCGGTGGAAGGACTCCAGCTCGGTCGCGTAGCCGGTCACGCCGTAGCCGCCGCGGCGGCCCGGCCAGTCGTGGCGCAGGGTCTCCTTGCCGTCCAGGACGCCCGCACCGGGCGCGTTCGACGGGCGGCTGACGGTCAGCGTCCTGAAGTGGTCCAGGACTCCGACGACCGCGTCATCGGTGACCAGTTCGCACCGGTACTCCAGGCGGTTGGAGTAGTTGCCCAGCAGCAGGGTGGCCAGCCGGCCGTCGGCGTACTCCAGGAAGACATGGATCGCGCAGCGGCGCGCGTCGATGTCCGCGCGCCGGGCGGTGATCCGGTCCGGGGTGCCCAGTTCGCGCAGGGCCAGGTCCACCGCGTGGGTGCCGAGCCCCTGGAGCAGGCTGTCCTCCACCGTCGTACAGCCCCATACGGGGGACGTGGGCTTGGCCGAGACCATACGGATATCGACCGTGCGCAGTGCGCCGTGGTCGCGCAGGGTGTCACGGAGCTTCCGGTAGGACTGTCCGTAGGGGAAGTTGAAGCCGACGAACGCCACCGTGCCCCGGGGCGCGCCGCGTTCGTCGTCGACCAGCTTCTCCAGTGTCCCGGTGCCGGGGGCCGGGGGCTTCTCCACGAAGACGCTGATACCGCGGGGGAGGGCCCGCCGCAGCACCTCGGCGTGCAGGTCCGGGGAGCCGGCCACGACCAGGGCGTCGACCTCCCGCCCGCCCTCACCGTCGGCCGGCTCCGTCAGCTCCGTCCAGTCGTCGGTCCACAGGTCCGCGCCCCAGCGCCGGGCGGCCTCGGCCGCGGCGTCGGGCTTGCGCGCCGCCACCGCGGTCAGCCGTGCCCCGTCCAGCACCGACAGTGCGGGCAGCAGGTTCTCCTGTGCGTGGGTGCCGGGGCCGATGAACCCGTAGCGCACCGCTGCCCGTCCGGGCGCGAGCCGTCGGATCGGCATTCAGATGATCCCCAGCTCTTCCAGCCGGTGGCACCAGTAGTGGTACTTCTCCTTGGTCATCTGGCGCTCCGCGCGGCGCTCGGCGGACTCGCGGTCCTCGCCGACCCGCCAGAACATGGTGCCGACCTCTGCCGCCTCCGGCTCGACCTCGGACAGCTCGCTGCGCTGCCCTTCCCGGCTCTCCTCCAGCTGCTGGAGGGCCTCTTCGCGGCCGCGGGCCTCCTTGAACATGACCGGCGCACGGTCCTTGACCGGGTTGCCGCGCAGGACCAGGGAGATGGTGCCCAGCTCGGTGAACGGGGTGGAGTGCAGGGCGTTGTGGTGGATCGTGAAGCACTCACCGGCGCGGTCCTGGTGCAGCATCACCGGCTGCACGTCGTCCGGCAGGGTGTTCTCGTCGAACCCGTTGCGGGCCACGTAGTTGCGGTGCAGATAGGTGCCGCGCAGGACGAGGTTGGTGAAGGAGAAGCGGTGGTTGTGGGCGAGCTGCTGCTGATGGTCGGTGGACATCCGGAGCCTGATCCGCAGCCCCTTCTCCACGTCGTCCCACAGGACGATCTTGTCCTCGACCACGTCCTCCTCACACTTGGCCCACAGGTAGGGGTCGTGCTCGACGGCGAACAGCAGCCTGCGGAACAGCGCCTTGTCGGCGGCGAACTCGCGGATCAGCCGTTGCGTCAGCTCGGCCGCCGCGGGCAGGTCGTCCCAGTCGATGGGGCCGACGTTCTCGAAGAGTCCGACGGCGGTGTTGTTGACGTGTACCCGGTCTGCCGTCTCGATGCTCATGGGTGGTTCTACTCCTCGGGAGGGAGGGCACCGGTCGTCCGGTGCGGAAAGGGACTGGAGCGCACCGGGCGTCAGATGACGCCGAGCTTCTCCAGCCGGTCACGGATCTGCCGGTAGGCGTCGAGGCCCATGGACTTCTCCCGGCGGCGCTCCTCGGGCTCGTCCTGGCGGCCGAAGCGCCACCACAGGGCGCCCTCCTCCTTGTCCATGATCACCGACCGGTCCTTCTCGACCGGCCCGCGCAGGAAGAGCGAGACGGTGTCGGGTGTGGTGAACGTGGTGTGGATGGCGCTGTGGTGCAGCGTGTAGCAGCTGCCCGGCGCCTCCCAGCGGACGATGTGCGGGGTGAGCTTGTCCAGGTGGCCGTGGGCCCGCGGGTCCGGGGTGTGGCGGCTGAGGTACTGGCGGGCCTCCGGGTCGGGGCCGTCGCCGTAGAGGTCGCCGTCCATGTGGTACCAGGTGTGCGTGTATCCGCCCGTCAGGATGCGGCTGGAGAAGGAGAACCGGTGGTCGTGCGGCCGGTCGAAGTGGTCGTCGGTGGAGATGTGCAGGCGCAGCCGGATGCCCCGGTCCAGCGCGTCGTACAGCACGATGTAGTCGAGCAGCTGGTGGCGCTCGCACATGGCCAGCAGCTCCGGCTTGTGCTCGACGTCGTAGACCAGTTTGCGCAGGGATTCCTTGTCGTCCGCGAGGCGCTGGACGACATCGCGGGTGGTCTCGCCCGCTGCTTCGAAGTCGTTCCAGTCGACGGTGAGTTGGCCGAGGTGGTCGAGCACGCTTTCTCCTTGGTGCGGGAGCGGTTCGGGCAGCGGTCCGCCGTGCCGGGCCGGCGGATCCTGGGTGACGCGGGCGGCGAGGGATTCCGCGTACGCCTCGCGGATCCGCAGGGCCGCCGGTGAGGTGGCGCCCGGCAGACGGTTGAGCTCGTCCGCCGGGTACTGTCCGGCGATGACATCGGCGAGGGTGTCGGCGAAGACGTCGAGGTCGGATGCGCCGACCACATCACGGGTGGGACTCATGGTGTCCTCCTGCGCGCGTGCGCCGCGGCCACCACGGCGGCCGCGATCTGCTCCGGCGGCTCGTCCGGGTCCGGGGTCAGTACGGGCCAGCCGCGCTCCGCGGCCATCCGCAGCAACTCGCGGCGCACCAGCGACTGGTAGCCGCAGAAGGACTCGCGCGGCGGACCGGTGAAGCCGTCCCAGCGGCCGATCTCGGTGTCCTTGAAGCCGTCGCGGCGCGACCAGGCGACCTCGGGGGCGACATCCAGCAGGACTGTCAGGGCGGGTTCCGGGACAGGGGCGAAGAGCGACTCGACCCAGTGCGCGTCCAGCGGCTCGCGGACCAGCGTCTTGGCGATGTTGCGGTAGTACCAGCCGTCCATCACGGTGACGGTCTTCCCGTCCGCCAGTTCAGGACGCAGCCGGGCCAGCCCCGCGTACCAGGAGGCGATCAGCAGGATCCAGTGCGCGGCTCCGTAGGTGTCGCCCTGCTCTTCGGGCGAGGACCAGATGAGTTCGCGTAACAGGTCGGCGCGGGCGGCGGTTCCGGGGTCCGCCGCCGCGATGTCCTTCTTGCCCGCGGGGGCGGTGCGGCCGGGGGCGAGTTCCCGTGCGACCAGGCGTGCGACGGTGGATTTGCCGCTGCCGTCGATGCCCTCCAAGACGATCAGCACGGCTGGGCTCCGTCCAGCAGGTAACGGATGATGCCGTCCTCGTCGTTGGCGGCTGTGACCACATCGGCCCGGTCGCTGACATCGGGGTGCGCGTTGGCGGGGGCGACGGTGCGGTCGGCGACGGCGAACATGGGCAGGTCGTTCAGGTGGTCGCCGTACACGGTCAGCCGCAGGTGTCCGAGCCCGGCGGTCTGCGCGAGCTGACGTACGGCGAAGCCCTTTTCGGCCTGCGGGTGCGCGATCTGGATCTCGGTCCAGCCGGGTACGTAGCGATTCGCGGCGGCCTGCACACCGGCCGCATCGCCGAGGGCCTCTTCGAGGACCGTGACCGCGGCCTTCGCGTGCTCGTCGGGGACGAAGGCGATCACCGCGGCGGTGTGTGTGCCGGTGACCTCGGCGTACGGGTCCTCGTAGGCGCCGAGCCGGGGGTCGCCGTAGGCGCGCTTCTCCGCCACGTACCAGTCGAGGGCGGGGTTGCCGCACGGGCCGTGCAGGACCCGGTCGGTGGTGCCGTCCCAGGTGGTCAGCACGGGCTCGGCGGCCAGGCGTGCGAGGGCGTCCAGTGCGCTGGTCGCCGTCGCCGGGTCGAGCGTCCGGTGGGTCAGATGACGGCCGGAGGCGAGGTCGGTGAGGAACGCGCCGTTGAGCTCGATGACGGGCAGCGTCAGCCGCACCCCGGCGAGCAGGGTGCGGATGGCGACGGCGCTGCGGGCGCTGGCCACGGTCAGCGGTGTGCCCGCGTCCAGCAGCGCGTTGAGCCCGTCACGGGCGTAGCCGCTGAGCGTGGCGTCGGAACGCAGCAGCGTGCCGTCGAGGTCGAAGATGTGCAGGCCGAGGCGGCGGTCGTCGGTCATCGGCGGGTCTCCTGAAGCAGCGGGTCGGGGAAGAGCGCGGGGATCAGATCGCGCAACTCCCTCATCGAGCCGAGGACCTGCTGGGCATCGCCGAGCCGGGTACGCGGAGTGACCGAGGCCAGGCCGTACACCGTCATGCCGGCCGCCCGCGCGGCGGCGACTCCACGGGCGCTGTCCTCGATGACCAAGCATGCCTCAGGTGCGACGCCGCAGCGCCGGGCCGCGTGCAGAAAGACGTCGGGGGCGGGTTTGGGGCGGGCCACCTGGTCCGCGCCGAAGATCCGGCCGGCCAGCCGGGGGGCGAGGCCGGTGAGCCCGAGTGAGACGGCGACCCGGTCCGCGGTGTCGTTGGAGGCCACGCAGTAGGGGACGTTCCGCGCGTCGAGGTCGTCCAGGACCTCGTGCACGCCGTCAACGGCGGTGAGTTCCCGTTCGAAGGTGTCGAAGAGCCGGGCGTGGAACCGGGCGCCGAAGTCGTCGGGGACGACCGCACCGGTGCGCCGGCGGACGGTCTCGACCATATCGGCGAAGGACTTCCCCAGATAGTGCTCGACGGCTTCGGCGAACGTCGTCGGCGCCACCTCGTCGGTCAGCATCCCGGCCAGCAGGCGGTTGCCGAGGGACTCGCTGTCCACGAGGACACCGCTGTTGTCGAAAACGACCAGCTCGTGCGCCACCTGGACTCCTGCCTCGCTTGACCTCTTTTGCCAGATCAACATAGGAACCGTGAGCCCGGGAAGTCAAGCACCTGACGATCAGTTGGCAATAGTTGGCAAGTTGCCCAACGGCCATATCTCTTAGGCAACTTCTGTTACTTGCCTCAGGTAATCCCGATGCTATCGTCGACCCTCGTCCGTCCAATCTGTCAATACTTGTCAAAGCGGTTGGCAATAAGCAGCAGGAACGCGAAGAGGGATGAATGATGGAGAACATATCCGGCTCGGCCGAGCAGGCCCACCATCCGCTGCTTCCTGTGGAGGTCCACTGTCACGGCTTTGCCGGTGTGGACTTCTCCGAGTTCGCCCTGCTCGACCTCGAACTCCTTGAGCGGGTCTGCGCGCAGGAGGGGGTGCTCAGCATCCCGACCCTGTATCTGCACCATCAACGGCTGGGCGAGTTTGAGGATTTCATGCGCCGCTACGACGCGATGCGGCGCGCCGGACGCATCCCGCATGTCGTCGGCGTCGCCCTGGAAGGGCCGCTGCTCTCCAGCCACGGCGGCACCCCGGCCGACACCGTATGGGCCCCGACGCGTGCCGAGTGGGAACGGCTGGCCCGCCTCGGTGACTACGGCCTGTGCTACATGGTCCTTTCCCCCGACGCCTTCTCGCCCGCCTCGGACTTCCACGGGCAGACCTTCGACCGCCATCCCGGCTTCGAGTGGATCGTCCCGATGCTGCTCGGCCACGGAGTGCGGCCCGCGCTGGGGCACTTCACCCGCACCGACCCACGCCTGAGCGCCCATTTGGTCAAGGACATCGTCGATATCGCCTGGGACGCCGAGTGGAACGGCGCAGGCGCCCGGGTGGTGACCGACCATCTGTTCAACGACATGCCGCTCACCATCCGGCACGCCTTCCGCACCACACGGGCCCGTGCGACCCGGGACGCCACGCTCGCCTCGTACGACCTGCCGGGCTGGACGCTGGACGCCATGGACGAGATCGCCGGTCCGGTACCGGCGGCCATCATGCGCGGGGCGGCCGCGGGCCGGATCGCCGCCTGCATCAACTTCGACGGCGAGCATGTCGACCTCGCCATCGCCGGGCGCGCGGTGAACCTCATGGGCCTGGAGAACTCCATGATGATGACCGACCGCTGCGACTCCGCCCGGCTCGGCGGCCAGGAGCTGACCCAGGGCGAGGAGAACGGCCTGTGGTACCAGTCGGGCGGTATCGTCGCGGCCGGCTCCCAGCCACTGGCCCAGCAGATGCGCAACGCGATGGGCCGCGAGATCAGAGGACGGCAGCTGTGGGACCTGGCCGCCGGTACGGCCCACCGCGCCTTCGGCCTCACCGGGCTGGGGGAGGGGCTGCTCCCCGAGGGGATGCATACGGCGATCCACCAGCAGTGGGCGTCCTTCGACATCGCGGACGCCGCGTGATGCCGGGCACCGGCGGTATGACGGACACCGGCGGTACGAAGGACGGCGGCGGTACGAAGGACACCAGCCCCGCTCCGCTTCCGCTGCGCCGGACCGGCTCCGGAGGGCCGCTGCGGATCGGGGTCCTCGTCTCGGCCACCGGCGCCAATCTGCGCACCCTGATCGACCTCCAGCGTGGGGAGCCGGACCGCTACGAGGTGGCCCTCGTCGCCTCGCACGGCACCCGCTCCAAGGCACTGGACCTGGCCCGGGAGCACGGAATCGAGGCATGGCCGGGCGACTTCGACGCCCGCTGCGGAACGGCCTCGCAGGCCACCGGCCCGGACGGCCGCGCCGCGTACCGGCAGCGGGCCCGGCAGTGGCACGACGGCCTCCACACCCGCATCGCCGCCTGGGAGACGGACCACGGACCGCTGGACCTGGTCGTGCTGGCGTACCACCGCTGGATCGAGGGCGATCTGCTCACCCGCTACCACGGCCGGATGATCAACCAGCACCCCGGCGACCTGGCCCTGCTCGATGACACCCACCGCCGGGTACTGACCGGCAACGACCCGGTCGCGAAGGCCATGGAACTCGGGCACACCACCACCCGCACCTCCTGCTTCCTGGTCGACGAGAGCCACGACGGCGGCGCCGTGCTGTGCCAGGGCCCGCCCGTCCCCGTCCGGCACGGCGTGGATCCCTGGGCACAGGAACTGGAGCAGAAGCGCCTCAGCGACCGCCCCTGCCTGGAGTGGACCGTACGGGCCTTCGCCGCCGGCGCACTCGGACTGGCAGCCGGCAGCCATCCCGACGGAAGCCGGATCGTCCTGGTCGACGGTGTCGCCACACCGCTGGGCGGCAGACAACTGACCGCAGAAGAAACCCCCGAGGGGATGTGACGCCGTGCCGCACACCGCGATCGGTGCCCGAGCCCTGGATCCGCTGACGCGCGATCCCCACAAGGCCAAGCTCTACCGCTACGACCCCTACGTACGCGAGGCGCTCGGCTCCCTGGCCCCGATGCGCGACCCCGGGGCACTGCACCGTCACACCTTCGTCGTGCTGAAGCCCGACGCCGTGGCCGGCCGCCGCTGCGAACTGATCCTGCGCACCCTGCGGTCGGAAGGCTGGCACCCGGCCGCGGCGACCACCGTACGCTTCGATCCGCTGCTCGTCCGCGAACTGTGGCGCTACCAGTTCAACGCCGCCTCCGCGCAGCGCATCGCCGTGGTGGACCCGCTGCTGTCCTCGGGCCGCAGCCTGCTCGTGCTGCTGGCGGACCGCAACCGGCCGGAATGGCTGCCGGCCAGCGCCCGCCTGACGGCCGCCAAGGGCTCGGCCGAGCCCTCCGCCGCACGCAGCACCGACCTGCGCACCAGAATCGGCCGGGTCAACGGCCTGTTCAACTTCATGCACACCGCCGACGAACCCGCCGACGTGGCACGGGAGTTGCAGCTCTTCTCCTACCAGGCGGGCTGGGACTGGTGCGCGGGCCCGCTCTTCGGCACGGAGGTGACCGGCGCCGCCGACCCCTGGGAGACCGTGACGACGCTGCTCGCCGAACTGGAAGCCGAGATCCCCGCACACGACCTGGACGTCACCGCCGGCATCGGCCGGCTGGCCCGGCAGCCGGGGCCGTGGGGAGACTGCGCCCGCGACCGGGCGGAGCCCGCACACATCGACGACTGGCTCGGAGTGCTGCGCCATGCACCGCTTCCGGACGGCAGCGGCCGCTGGGACGTCCTGACCGTCCTCACCAGCTGGATCGACTGCAACGAAGCAGGAGTCCTGCCGATCATCGCCACCGGAACGGCCGACGCCTGGCGCACCGAGCGGACGGACGAAGCGACAAACGAGGTGACATACGCATGACCACTGCCATCCCCCGGTTCGCCGGAGCGGGCAACCTCATCTACCGTGCCGAGCAGGTGCCGCGCTTCGTACGCGCCGAAGGGAGCTACCTCGAAGCCGCCGACGGGCGCCGCTACCTCGACGCCGAGGCCGCCAACGGCACCGTCGCCTGGGGCTACGACAAGCAGATCCTGCGCGACGCCCTCGCCTACTGCGAGGACCTGCCCGCACTGCCGTCCTTCTGTGAGTCCGACCTGCGGCTGGGCGTCCTCCAGCGGCTGGAGCGGCTCTTCAGCGAGGACATCGGCGCCCCCGGACGCGTCGAACTGGACCTCGGTGGCGCGCAGGGCATGGAGACGGCCCTGCGCATCGCGTTCAGCGCGGTCGGACCCGGCACGGTCGTGGTGTTCGAAGGCGCCTTCCACGGCCGGTCCGGGGTCACCAGCATGCTCAGCTCCAGCCCGCGCTACCGCGAACTGCTCGCCGCGTGGGGGCTGGAGGTCGTCCGGCTCCCCAGCCCCGACTGCGGCCGCTGTCCGCACGCCGCGGCACCGGCGGCGGCGTGTGCGACGGGCTGCGTCGCCGCGGCCACCAGGTGGGCCTCCGAGGTCTCCGGCGTCGGCGGTGCCGGCTTCGCACGCAAGGTGAGTGCCTTCATCTTCGAGTCCGTGCAGAACGTCAGCGGCATGGTCGAGCCCGATGCCGCGCTGCTGCGCGCAGCGGTGGACCATGCGCGCGCCAACGGCGCGGTGGTCATCGCCGACGAGATCTTCACCGGGATGCACCGGACCGGTCCGCGCTGGGGTTTCCAGCGCTCGGGGGTCACCCCCGATGTGGTCGTCGCCAGCAAGGCCCTGACCAACGGCGCCGCGGCGCTGAGCGCCGTCTGGGCACGGGAACCGCTCGCGGCCCCGCAGACGTACCGGCCGGGCAGCCACTCCTCGACCTACATCGGGATCCCGCATGCCCTGGGTGTCGCGCGGGCGGTCCTGGACCGCTGGGACGGCTGGGCCGACCCGGCCGCGGACGTGGAACGGCTCGCCGCCGGGCTGACGGACCGTCTGAAGCAGCTCCAGGCCGCCCATCCCGGCCTGGTGAGCGACTGCCGCGCCTTCGGCGGCGCCGCCCGCCTGGTGCTGACCGGTGACCACGCTCCCGCGCTGCGGCGTCTGTGCCTGTCGGCCGACCCACGGATCGGGCTGATCGTCGCGTCCACCGGAATGGCACCGGACGTGATCAACATCCATCCGCCGCTGGTCATCACGGAGCGCGAGCTGGATGTCATGGCGGAAGTCCTGGACCGGGCCCTGACCTTGCTGGGGGAGAGCCTGGCGGGCGGCGGCGCATGACCTCACCCCCGACGGACGATCCGCTGGTCTGTCTGTGTGCGCACGTCCCGGAGAGCGTCATCCTGACGGCGGTGGACTCGGGGGTTCGCGATATCCCCGCCCTGCGCGAGGCCACCGGTGCCAACACCGGCTGCGGCGACTGTCTGCAAGACCTCGAAGAACTCCTGGCGTGACCGGCCGGGGCCTCTCGCCCCGGCCCGCCGGCGCCCCGGTCGCACCTGGCCGTTGAAGGTCATGGCCTGCAAATGCCAGGGGCAAGCACTGACACCGAGCCGTTTCACCCTTCAAGATCTATGGAGTGGGCCGGAGAGACCTTCCGCCCCGGCCACTTCAGAGGACTTCCCGCGCGTCGCAGGAAAGCGGATACCGCTTCGGGTGCACACCGGAGCCGGTGCGCAGCCGACGCCATGGGAACGACACGGGAGAGAGGATCCGGACCGTGTATTCCATCACCAAGGAGTTCCACTTCTCCGCCAGTCACCAGCTGGACGGACTTCCGCCGGACCACCAGTGCGGCCGACTGCACGGCCACAACTACATCGTACTGCTCGAATTGAGCGCCGCTCAGGACGAGTTGACCGAACCCGGCTTCGTGCGGGACTACGGCGAACTGGGCGTCGTCAAGAAGTGGCTCGACGACACGGTCGACCACCGCCATCTGAACGACCTGATGCCCGGCGTGAACCCGACGGCCGAGCACCTCGCCCAGTGGGTCTACCGGACGTGGTCCTCCGACTTTCCGGAGCTGACCGCCGTACGGGTCTCGGAGACGCCGAAGACCTGGGCGACGTACCGGCCCGCCGGGCCCACCGCCTGACCGAGCGCGACAACCCGATTCGCAGACCAACTCCGGGAATTCTCCGATGAATTCCCGGACGGACAAGCCCGTTCGGGCTTGAGGGGGTGGTGAAAATGGCGGTTCCGAAGCTCGTGGTCAACGAGATGTTCGGACCCACCTAGCGCCGTACAGGGCGAAGGACCTTCGACTGGAAGATCGTGTGCGTTTCTCCGGCTCGGCGGCTGCAATCTCACCTGCCGCTGGTGCGATACGCCGTACACGTGGGACTGGAAGGGTGAGTCGGACACCGGCATCGCCTACCGTGCTGCGGATGAGCTGCACACCCTGACCGTCACCGAGGTCACCGAGCGGCTGCTCGGCTTCGGTGTCGAGCTGATCGTCATCTCGGGCGGTGAACCGCTCAGCCAGCAGGACCGGGTGCTGCCCGTGGTCCAGGCGCTGGCGGAACACCGGATCATGGTCGAATTCGAGACCAATGGCACCGTCGAGCCGTCCGATGCGCTGGTGGCCGCGGGCGCCCGGTTCAATGTGTCGCCGAAACTGGCGCACTCCGGGGTCGCCGAGGGACGGCGGATCGTCCCGCAGGCGCTGCAACGCTTCGGCCAAATGCCGGGCGTGGCCTTCAAGTTCGTCTGCGGCGACGCGTCGGATCTGGCCGAGGTCGAGGAGCTGGTACGCCGGTTCGGCCTGAAGAACATCTGGATCATGCCCCGGGGGCAGTCCCCCGAGGAGATCGACCTGGGAATGCGCACGTTGGCCGACGACGTGATCGCACGCAAGTGGAATCTGTCCGGACGACTGCACGTGAACGTGTGGGGAAGCAAGCGGGGTGTCTGAGTGACCAGCAGCATCGAAGTGTTGTCCGAGGACTTGCCCCTGCTGGGCGAGGAGGGCAAGGACCCGTTGGAGGCGGTCGCCCGGCAGCTTCTCGTGGAGATCGGGGAGGACCCCGAACGGGAGGGGCTGCGGGACACCCCGGCACGCTATGCGCGCTGGTGGCGCGAGTTCACCCAGTACGACCCCGGGTCCGTCGACACCCTCTTCGAGACCACGGCGAGCGGCAACCTCGTCGGCGTCTCCGGCATCAGCGTGTGGTCGCTGTGCGAGCACCATCTGCTGCCGTTCTCCTGCCGGTTCACCATCGGCTATCTGCCGCAGGAGAAGATGCTGGGCCTGAGCAAGTTCGCCCGGATCGCGCATCAGCACGCCCATAAGCTCCAGTCGCAGGAGCAGCTGTCGCAGCAGATCGCCGACGAGGTCGAGCGGCTGACCGGCTCCCCCGATGTCGCGGTCATCGGCCGCGGTGAGCACCTGTGCATGGCCATGCGCGGTATCCGTACGCCTGCCACGATGACCACCGCCGTGTGGCGGGGCGCGCTCAAGGACTCCGCGCTGCGGAGCGAGCTGATCGCGCTCACCAGCGACAGCAACCGCTGAGGGGAGGACACCGCAGATGCGAATCTCCGAACCGAAGCGGACCGGGCTGAGCTTCGACGACGTGCTGTTCGTGCCCCGGCGCACCTCGCTGACCAGCAGACGCCATGCCGACCCCGGCACCGAGCTGCTGCCCGGACTGACGCTGCGGGTGCCGGTCATCTCGGCCAACACCCAGTGGTGCACCGGCGACCGGATGGCGACCGCGATGGCCTTGCAAGGCGGTCTCGGCATCCTGCACCGGATGCAGACCGTCGAGCAGCAGGTCGCCCAGCTGGACGCGGTCAAGGCCGCACCGGTCGACGGTGAGCAGGCCGGGCGGGCCACGCTCGACGACCGGGGCCGGCTGCTGGCCGGCGCGGCCGTCGGCGTCACCGGCGACTGGCGGGAACGGGCGGACCGGCTGGTCGCGCACGGTGCGGACATCCTGCTGGTGGATGTCGCGCACGGGCACAGCGACCAGACCATCGCCACCGTGCGGGAGCTGCGCGCCGCCTATCCCGATACGCCGCTCATCGCGGGCAACGTGGCCACGGCGGAGGGCGTGCGGGATCTGGCGGCGGCCGGGGCCCAGGTGGTGAAGGTCGGGATCGGGCCGGGCGGTGTGTGCACCACACGGCTGGTGGCGGGCACCGGAGTGCCACAGCTGACCGCGGTCATGGACTGCGCCGACGCGGCCGCCGGGGCCGGGGTGGCGATCATCGCGGACGGCGGCATCCGGCAGGCCGGCGATATCGCCAAGGCGCTCGCGGCCGGGGCACAGGCGGTGATGCTCGGATCGGCGCTCGCGGGCGCCGACGAGAGCGAGGCCACCCCCGTGGAACGGGACGGCCGCCACTACCGGGTCAGCAACGGCTTCGTCTCGCTCGGCATGGAGCTCACCCTGCGGAGCGCGGCGGGCGGCACGGTCACCCAGGAGGAGGTCGACGACTATGTCCCGGAGGGCGTCGAGGCGACCTTCCCGGCCTCCGGGCCACTGGCCCGGACGCTGCGTCAGCTCGTCGGCGGGGTGCAGTCCGCGATGAGCTACTCGGGCGCCCGTGACCTGGACACCTTCCGGGCACAGGCCGAGTTCATCCGGGTCACGGCCGCGGGCCGCGCGGAGAATGTGCCGCACGCCCGGGAGCGCTCGGTGCAGATCGATATCGACCATGTCGCGAAGGCGGTGGCGGGATGAGCGCGGAACAGGTCGCCGAGCCGACGGCCGTGGCGGGCGAGCAGCCCGGCATGTGGACCCGGCAGGGGCCCTACCTCCTCGACATGGCGACCTTCGGGCAGCTGCTGGAGGACATCGCCGGGGAGGTACGGGCGGCGGGCTTCACACCGGACGCCGTGCTCGCCGTGGCCCGCGGCGGACTCGCGGCGGGCGGATATCTGACCTGCGCGCTGGATGTGCCGGTCATGCACACCATCCGGGTGCGCAGGACGGCCGACGACAGCCGGTACGCCGCCAAGCAGCGGCCCGTGGTCGACACCTCGGTCCCGCTCGGGCTGGGCGCGGGCGACAAGGTCCTGGTCGTCGACGACATCGTGGGCACGGGGGCGACCGCCGACGCGGTCCTGGAGTTCCTCGCCGCCGCCGGGGTCGCACGCGAGGACGTGCGGTTCGCCGCGGTCGTCCGCAATCACCGCAGCGGCTATGTGCCCGAACACTGCCCGGCGGTCATCGACGACTGGATCGTCTTCCCCTGGGAGACGTCCCGGGAGGCCACCGACGACTGCCGTCCGTTCCCCGCCGCGGCGCGGGTGCACCGGTGAGCGGCGGCTTCCCCGGCAGTGGGCTGACCCCGGCCGCGGACGCCGCCGCGGCCGGGCTGCCCGGCTGTTACGACGCCGTGGACCTCTACACCTACGACCGCCCGATCAGCAGCCGGGTCGAGGTGGCGCGGACCCTCGCCGGGATCGAGCAGGAACACGGGGCCCGGCCGACGGTGGTGTTCACGGACATCGCCGAGCGGCCGGGGGCCCGGGTGCTGTGCCACCCCTATCCGCGGGAGGTGCTGCTGGCCGCGCTGGGCACGACGGAGGAGAAGCACCTCCCGGAGATGTCCCGGCGGCTCGCGGGACCTGTCCCGTCGCCGGGGGCCTCTTCTCAACTCCCGGTCCGCCGCCGTGAGTTGCCCGGCATGCTGGACGACCTGCCGATCCTCCAGCACCGCCCCGGCGACGCGGGACCGTACATCACCGCCGGGGTCGGAGTGACCACACGGCCCGACGGCAGCGGCGTCAACATGGGCTTCTACCGCACCCAGGTGGTCGGCCCCAACGAGGCGCGGATCTTCCTCGATCCGCGCACCGACGGGCACCGCAATCTGCTCGCCTGGCTGGAGACCGGCCGCCCGATGCCGATCTCGCTGTTCTCCGGCGCCGATCCGGCACTGACCGTGGTGGCCGCCTCCCGGCTGCCGGCCGAGGGCGACGACTACGAGATCGCGGCGCGGCTCCTCGGCCGGCCGGTGGACGTGGGCGGCTCCGTGGGCGGCTTCCCCCCGGTGCCGGACCACGCCACCCATGTCATCACCGGGTACGTCCAGGAGCAGGACGCGGTCGAGGGCCCGTTCGGGGAGTTCAAGGGCTACTACGCCGAGGCACGGCGCAGCAACGTCCTCACCGTCACCGGGGTCTTCGCCACCCCCGGCGCGCCCTGGCCGACAATCGTCGCGGGCGCCCGCTCGGGGCTGACCCTGATGAGCTTCCAGAACGAGTACCTGATGTACGCCCAACTGCACGGCCTCGGTCATCAGATCAAGTCGGTGCACTACTCGATCAGGGCGCGCGGCGAGTTCGTGGCGTACATCGAAACGGATGAGCCGAGCCAGGAATTGGTGCGTGCGGCGATGGCCTTCGACGTACGCTCCAAGGTGGTCATCTGCGGCCCCGACCTCGCCAACCCGGGCCAGGCGCTGGCCACTTATGGCTTCACCACCCGGACCGAGCCCTATTACCGCAAGGGCCGGGTGGAGGGGGAACGGATCGGCCTCGCCCTGGTGATCCCGCCGGACGGCTGGCCGACCGAGTACTGAACCGACGACCGACACCGCACCGAGCGAGGACTGCACAACGATGGACCGATTCGCGCGAGCGCTGCCCGCGGCGCTGATGGTGATCCCCGGACCCGGCGACACCGTCACCTTCATCCGCCAGCTCAAGGGGCCGTACGCGAACAACTGGCTGCTGCCCGGCGGCGGCATCGAGCCGGGCGAGCCGGCCGAGGCCGCCGCGCTGCGGGAGGCGCGCGAGGAGACCGGCATCGCCGTCACGTCCTGCTCGCTTTTCTCCGTCTACGAGTTCACCGGCACCTGGGAGCAGGGCGGCTACCACCTGCTGATGTTCGCCTTCCTGGCCGACGGCGAGTACGCGCTGCGCCCCGGGTTCGACGGGGACAACGTCGGAGCGATCCGGCAGGCCCGGATCTCGGAGATCGATATGCACTCCACGGACCTGCAGATCCTCACCGACGCCGGACTGGCCTCCTACGACGAGGAGACCATCGCGCGGGCACTGGCGGCCGACGGCATCACGATGCACGCTCACCGGGTGGCGTCCACCGCCCGGTGCGGCGCGCCGTGAGTGCCGGATCCGTCGCCAGGGTGCGGCAGGTGTTCTGCCGGCAGGCGATCGTCAGCCGCGCCGCGCGCAGCCCCAGGGCCAGGGCCGCCTTGGGGCTCGCACCGCGTACGAGGTGGACGAGGAACGCGGACGCCAGCGCGTCCCCGGCCCCGGTGTCGTCGGCGCAGGGCCCGGCCTCGGCGGGCAGCGTCAGCGGCTCGGGCTGCTCGGCGGAGGCCACGGCGGCACCGTCCGCGCCCGCGGTCACCACGACCACCCGGGGCCCGCGCCCGAGCAGCCGCCGCGCCTGCTCGGCGGGCGTGCCCGGCTGCCCGGTGAGGGCCTGGGCCTCGCGGGCGTTGAGCAGCAGCACGTCGTACAGCGGCAGCAGATGGGCACGCGGGCCGAAGTCCCGTTGCCGGGTGGGCAGACCGACCACCGGTGTCCCGTGCTTCCCGGCCTCCCGCGACAGCCAGGTGAGCAGCTCCTCGTCGAGTCCGCCCTCGGCGGCCACGGCCTTCGCCGCCGCGACGGTCCCGGCGAGGGCGGGCCCGGCCAGGTCCCGTCCGGCGGCCGGGTCAGGCAGCGCGATACGGGAGGTGATCTGCCGGCCCCCTTCGTCGAGCAGGACGTCCCAGTGGCCCGTCCCGTCCTCGGTGCGCAGCAGATGCAGCGGCCGTACGCCGAGGCCCGTCAGCTCCGCCTCCAGGTCGGCGGCATCCCGCCCGTACCCGGACAGCCCGGCGAAGGCCGTACGGGCCCCGAGCCGGGCGGTGTTGACGGCGATATTGCGGCCGACGCCGCCGTGGTGCCGCTGTACGCCCCAGACCGGGGCGGCGCCGCCCAGACTCCCGACGGCGAAGTATTTGCGGTCCATCACGAGCGAGCCCAGCACGAGCACGTCGTACCCCACAGGATTATCCCCCGAAAATCGAAGAGCGAGGAAGGCTTGATGACAGAGGAGACCGAAGTCACCAGGCAGGAAAAGGAAATTCGGCCGACCGCCGAAGAATTAACGAAAGAGCGATCGGCGCGCGCGTTCCGATGGAAGTTC
The DNA here is from genome assembly GCF_027497495.1 of Streptomyces tubercidicus. GTDB lineage: Bacteria > Actinomycetota > Actinomycetes > Streptomycetales > Streptomycetaceae > Streptomyces > Streptomyces tubercidicus. Next base: position 1,530,152 of record NZ_CP114205.1, on the reverse strand, counting down.
TGCCTAATTTATCTGGCCGGGGTCTTCGCCGCCACAAGTATGGGGAAAATGACCCCGATCTCCGTGGCGCTGCGCGCGGACCTTTCCCTTTCCCTGGCCCAAGTCGCTCTCCTCACCTCGCTGGTGACCTCCGTCGCCGCCGTGCTCGGTCTGTTCGTCAGCTATCTGGTCCGCCCGCTGCCGCCGCACCGCATGCTGGTCGCCGGGCTCGCGGTCATGGGCGCGGCCGGGCTGTTCTGCGCCCGGACCGACAGCTTCGGCGCGATGCTGGGCGGCCGGCTGGTGGAGGGCGTGGGCTATGTCGTCGTGGTGATCGTCGCACCCGTGCTGCTGTTCTCGCTGGGCGACGGCAAGCAGCTGACCGGGGCGCTCGCGATCTGGGGCACGTTCATGCCGGTGGGCCTGGCGCTCGGCTCCTTCGCGGGCGGGATGCTCTCGATGTGGCTCGACTGGCGGGGATGGCTGACGGTCGCCGCGGTGGGAACCCTGGTGGTCGCCGTGGGGGCCACCCGGCTGCCCGCGGTGGCGCCGAAGAGGGAAGAGAAGACGCCGCCGGGCGCGGACCGGGCGGCGACCGTACGCCGGCTCGCCCGGCCCATGGCGCTGGGCGCCGGTTTCGCCACGGTCAGCGGGTCGATCGTCGCCTGCGTCACCCTCTACCCCGCCTGTCTGCACGAGGAGTTCGGCCTGTCCATGGAGACGGCCGGCACCCTCACCGGTGTGGTGTCGCTGGCCGGGGTGGCCGGCGGCTTCCTGGCGAGCTGGCTGCTGGTACGGGGCATCCCCGTGAAGTTCCTGTTCGTGGCCACGCTGTTGATGCCCGCCGGAGCGTTCGCCGCCTTCGCCGGTACGGGCGGGCTCGGGGTCTCGGTGGGCAGCGCGCTGGTCGTCGCCCTCGCCAACGAGCTGGTGGTGGCCACCGTGTTCGCGGCCGTGCCGCTGGCGGTACGTGCGGCCGCCGACCTGGGCGCCGCCAACGGTCTGGTCGCGCAGTTCGGCAGCATCGGAGCGCTGGCCACGCCGCCCCTGGTGGGGCTCGCGGTGACCGCGGCGGGCGGCTGGTGGGCCGTGGGGCCGTGTCTGCTGGCGGTGTGCGCGGCGGGTCTGGTGCTGCTGCTGATCGCCGTACGGCAGCCGTCGTACGGGACGAGGGCTGCGGGGGAGGCGGCGTGACCGTCGGTGGCGGACGAGGGAAAACGTCCGGGGCGTTGATTCCTGGGCGCTGATTCCGGGGCGTCGAATTCGGGGACGCTGAATTCAGGGTCGGTGATGTCCGGCACGGTGGACGGCAGGCCAGTCGATCGTGCCGGCCGACAGACAGGCCATGGGCCAGTTGATCTGATGCGACATCATGCCTCGCTCTTCAGTCCCACGCCCAGTTGTTGGTGGCCATCATGGCGGTCGCGACCTGCGGTAACCCACCCCGAGAGGCCGATGCGACACCGCCATCGGGCACCTGCGCCGCGGACAACACAGGAAGCGTGAAAGGCGGGGAAAGCAGGGAAAGGGACATCGCCCGGAAGGTCTTCGTGACGCAATGGCTCATCTCAACCTCACACTTTTCGTGCACGCCGAAGCGGCGCAGAGGGGAGTCCGAAACTCAGAAAATGCTTGCGTCTTTCCGGAGGCGCGATCTTGTGGAGGAGCGCTCTCCGGTCGACTGACGAGATACTGGCCCGTGTGGAGGCTTTGCGCCACCGTTCTTCGATGGCAACTGGCGGACATGACCTACAACTGCCATAGCCCACCGGTCGGCTGCCCGTGGCAGGGCGGGCGTACAACGGCCCACCGTACCCACCGGCGAAGCCGGCGGCGCCGCATTTCCCGGCCGACGGATGGCGAAAAAGGGCCGTCGGGAATTCGAGAACATCGGCTAGCCTTCCACGGCAGAGAAGAGGGCACAGCCGTAGGAGGAGAGACCGGCTCAGCCGACCCCGGACATCCCGCCGTCCGGCTTGATCGACGCCTGCACCGCCCACACGCCGAGCGCCAGGTCCGCCGCACAGGAAGCGAGCCGCCAGCCGTCGAGCCAGCTCCGGTCGAGCCACTCGGCCCAGGCGGACGCGGCCAGTTGCTCGGCCTCCCACAGGTCGGCGGCCATCACGAAGGTCATGGCCAGCACCCGGTGCCGGCTGGCGACGAGGCTGACGTGTTCCACCCCCGGCTGTGCGTCCTGCCGGATCCGCTCGGATGCCACGGCACAGAGCTGTTGAGCAGTTCGAGAGGCCCATCGATCCGGTTGAAGGACAACCCTGATGGCGTACATGGAAGGAACCTAAGCGTCTGCGGGCCCCATGGATCCGCCGGAAGCGGGGCCGCTTGCGGACATGACATGGAGCTGCCACTCCCGCCGTGAGTCACCCGCCCGAAGACGGCGATCACCTGCCGCAGGATCTCGCCAACCTGCCTCAAGAAACCTGCAACTGTCATGATAAATATGTTCTATTGGACCGAACATGCCTGTCAGTATGATGCGCCGAACCGCGGCCCTCGTCTGCCGCGGGAAACGGGGGATGACCGGAATGCTGGAGACTGTCGGGCTGGCCGCACAGGACCAGGACATCTACCGCACCCTCCTCCTCCATCCCGACTGGGGCATCGCCGACATCCAGCACCACCTCGGCCTGCCGGAGCAGGAGGTCTGCGCAGCGCTCGACCGGCTCGCCCGACTGTCCCTGCTGCGCCTCTCCGGCGACGCCGGACGCTTCATCACCGCCAACCCCGACGTCGAACTCAAGCCCGTTCTTGAGCGGATGGAAGCCGAACTCGACGAGCAGCGCGCCCGGCTCTCCCGCGACCGGGCGACGGTGGCCGCCCTGGCCGCCGAGTACACCTCGCTGCGTATCCAGTCCGGCGCCCAGGGGTTAGAACGCCTCGAAGGCGTGGAAAGCGTCCGCCTCCGCCTTCAGGAACTCGCCCAGAACGCCGGTTCCGAGGTCCGCGCCTTCATGCCCGGCGGCGCGCTGAGCCCGGGAGCCCTGGCGGCGGCCGGCCCCCTGGACGAGAAGACCCTGGCGCGTGGCGTACGTATGCAGACGGTCTACCTGGACAGCGTCCGCAACGACCACGCCACGGTCGAATACGCCACGTTGTTCACGGCTCGCGGAGGCCAGGCCCGTACGGTCCCGTCGCTGCCGATGCGCCTGATCCTGTGCGACCGCTCCATCGCCGTGGTCCCGGTGAACCAGGACGCCAGCCAGGATGGCGCGTTCGTCATCCATCTCTCCAGCGTGGTCGCGGCCCTCAACCAACTCTTCGACCTCGTCTGGGATCGCGCCACCCCCCTCGGGGACGTCCCCGCCCTCGACTCTGAAGGACCCAGCGAACGCGACCTGGCACTCCTGAAGATGCTGGAAGACGGCCTCACCGACGAGGGCATAGCCCGCAAACTCGGCGTCTCCATCCGCACCGTCCGCCGCCTCATGGCCGACCTCCTGAAGCGCCTCAACGCCCAGGGCCGCTTCCAGGCCGGCGCCGAAGCCGTCCGCCAGGGCTGGCTCTGACGAGACACCGGGCCCCTTGCCGCTCCCCTTTTCTGCCTTTGCCTTTGCCTTTGTGCGATGCGTGGCCGCGACCTGGTCCGCTATTCGTCCGAGCGGGGATGAGCGTGCGGCAGATGAGCTTTTCCGGTAGCACGCTCCTTGCGCAGACAGTCAAGCTCGTCCAGCACCTTCTCGATCTTCCGTGCCATCTCGTTCGTCTCATCGATGGACAGATAGCCCAAGCTGATCCGAGGTTCCTTGCGGCCGCAATTGGCGCAGTCGTTAAGGATCTCGATATTGGGAATATCCACCCTGATCCGGAGCAGGGTATTCACAAGCAGCGAGCCGGCCTCCTCCACCTCCCGACGCCCCTTCACGCCCCAATAGTCGCTGCTCACAGGGTCGTACGGACCGACGAAACCTTCCGTGACTTCCTCATCCATTGACTCAACCGCTCCCGTCTGTACGGTTTTTCATCCCCTGAGTGCGAGCCCGCTGCAATTTCGCCAGAGCTCGAAGTTGACGATTCTCACGTTCCGTGGCCGGCCGCAGCCGTCTGTAGAACGTATGCCATTGACGACCGGTCGGCCGCTCAAGGCTGATCACGGTGCCGACGATATTGCTGACCATTCCGACCATGTCGTCGTCACGGTCGAAAACGACTGCGCCGATGCTGATGTGCTCCGGCGATGCGAAGGGGGAATCCGGATGCGCATGTCCGTTCATGTCCGGTCCGCTCGCAGCTGAGGGTGGTTGCTGATCTCTGATCGGCATGACTGAGCCTTGGCGCGATCTCCAGCCTTCTCGGCTGCCTTTCCCTGCCGTTCCAGGGCACCACATACGTCACACTCGCTCCCGCCGGTGACGCGAACGGGTTCCTGCCCGTCTGTGGAAACGCTCTGCGCCGACACCGCCGCTCCTCTCTGTAGTGGTTCCACTACCAAGGCGGTTCAGCGTGGCCTACTGTCGGGCTTGTCTTCAACGTTCCAGAAACGGAGGGCACATTGGTAAACGTGAAGGCGCTGAACCCGGACGCATCACCCCAAGCGGCCTACGGTGCGCGCGTGCGCAGCTCGCGGGAGGCGCGCGGCTGGACTCAGGACGAGTTGGCCGAACGCATGGGCTACTCGGGGCGGCACATTTCAGCGGTCGAAACGGGCTGCAAACCGCCAACTCTGCGCTTTTCGCAGAGCACTGACAGGGCGTTCGGCATTGAGGGCACAGACAAGGCGTTCGAGCGTGAGTTCCGCGAGATCAAGCACGGCATCTTGCTGGAGGGCTTCTCTGAGTACGTCGGGCACGAGGGGCGAGCGGCAGAGATCCGGCTGTACGAAATCGGGATCGTCCCTGGGCTGTTACAGACACCCGAGTACGCGCAAGTACTGGCAGACAGCGCCGTGCGGCGGGGTGCCATCACCCCCGAAAAAGCGAATGAACGCGTCTCCTACCTGGCGGAGCGACAGGCGGCGCTGACGGGGCCCCGCGCTCCAATGATGCTGGTGGTGATGGATGAGAGCTGCATCCGTAGGCGGGTGGGCGGACACAAGGTCATGGGCGCTCAACTTGACCGGCTGGTGGAGTTCGCCGAGATGCCAAACACTGTGCTCCAGATCGCCCCGTACGACATAGGTGAGCGTCGACCGTTTGACCTACCGATGAACCTGCTCACGCTGTCAGACCTGTCCGTGGTCGCGTACGCGGAATCCCAGATGCGGGGCCACCTAGAACGCGAGACGACCGCTGTACTCCCCCTGTTGACGGCCTACCATCAGTTGCAGGCCGAAGCGCTGCACCAGGCGGCATCGGTCGCCATGATCAATGAGGTACGAAAGGGCACCCCGTGACCACGACCGAGTCCCCCCGCTGGTTCAAGTCTTCATACAGCAACAACGGCGGTAACTGCATCGAGGTCGCCGCCAACCTCATTACCGCACGCGGCATGGTCCCCGTCCGTGACTCCAAGAACCCGAGCGGCCCGGTGCTGGACTTCGCGGCCGATGCGTTCTCCTCGTTCGTGGCGGGCGTCAAGGCGGGCGAGTTCGGCACCGTCTGAATCTGGGCTGACGCCTACTGCTTCCGGGATACCCCTGTGCACGAGGCATGGGGAGTTCCTCGCTGTGGGCCTGCCGCAGCGGCGAAGGTCCCGCCAGCGCTGCCGATTCGTCGGGGCGTGGCGGGACCTTCGTGCGCCAGTACTCCAGCGTCGCTTCTCGGCGGCGTGGTGGACCAGCGGGATCCGCGGTGATTGCTTGACGACAACTGGTCGACCCTCCATACCGATTCGGGGCTCGTGCTCGCGGTACTGGTCTTGGACGAGACCGGCGAGGTGAAGAAGGGTGTCCACACTGTCGGGGGCCGGCGTCAGCACACCGGCACAAGGGCGGGGCGGCAGACCGGCGCTCCGGGCTCGCGCCGACGGGGCCATCGGCGAGCGTCGCCCCTTCAACCGGCTGGTGAATCTGCTTACCCTGCCTGACCGCCCCGTGGTTTCCTATGTCGAGTCCGAAACCCATGGGCACTTGGACAGGGAGATCACATCTGTGCTGCCGCTGGTGAGGGCCTGCCATCAACTACAGGCCGAAGCGCTATCCCAGCGGATTCAGGTGGCCATGACCGAACAGCTACGAAAGGGCACCCTGTGACGACCGACCCTCGCTCCCCAGTCTGGTTCAAGTCCTCCTACAGCGGCAACGGCGGTTCTTGCATAGAAGTTGCCGCCAACATTGTCGGCACGCGCGGCGTGGTTCCCGTCCGTGATTCCAAGAAGCCGAGTGGCCCGGTGCTGGACGTCGCGGTCGATGCGTTCTCCTCGTTCGTGGCGGGTGTCAAGGCAGGTGGGTTCGGTACCGTCTGAACCTTGTAGCTTCCCCGGAAGCGTGGCCAATTCCCAGCATTAATGGCCAATCAATGGCCAATTGGCCGCGATTGAACCACCAGAAGCTTTGAGCGTAGGCACTTCAGCCCGACCGTCACCCCTACGGGTGGCGGTCGGGCTGTGTGCTGTTCCCGGCTCTGTCAGCGTGATCGCAGTGCTGGTCACGAGGGGCTGGGGTCCTGGCGTCAGATGGAGATGGTCTTCCCCTGAGCGAAGTCGGTGCCCTTCTGCCCGTAGATGGTGATCTTGTATTTTGTCGAGGTGTCATGCTCACCCATGGCGAAGAGCATCAGCGTGCCGGCATTGTCGTAGAAGAAGAGGGTGGCGCTTTTCTGGCCGTTCCCTGAGCTAGCGTGCAGGACCGGGTGCCCCTGAAACGTGTACTTGCCGGTGGGCTTACCGCCTCCGTCGAATGCCTGGGTCAGGGCCTGCTTTACACATGCCACCTTTTCTGTCATCTGCCTTTTCGTGACGATCTCAACCAGGTAGTTCTGTGCTCGGTCCTGGGGCATGGAGCCGGTTTGGCCCGTACCGTCCTTCTTGATGACAACCATTGCGGAGGGCGCGGTAGTTAGCGGCATGGTTCCTCTTCAACTTGGTCGGGAGATGGGTCTGGGGACTGAAGGTGGGCGGGCCGGGGGCAGGCTGCGCCCCAGATCGCCTTGCCAAAGGCGTCACATCACGGGTCTTGGTCTACTTCTGTGAGTAGCCGAGATGGTTAGGGGCTGGCTATGGGTGTTGAGCCGCCTACTGTCATCGACAGCAGGCGGCTCGCGCTTCCTCCCCCGCGTGCCGCCGCACGGCAGGGGAAGGGGCACCCAAGGGCCGGCCCAGCATCCGGGCCTGGTGCTGAGGACCCCGGCCGGCCTTGGGGCGCCTAGAACCCCCTACCCCTTGACGGCGTCGTAGTTAAAGCTGAAATCCATGCCGCCGATGTGACCGCTGAAGGTGGTGCGACCGCCGGCGAACCAGTCCAGTTCCTTGGGGCTGAGACGCAAGCCGGGGCTGCCGACGCCGGCGATACCATAGTGAATTCCCCCAACCGTAAACTCCGTGATGAGGAATGGGTCTCCGGAGCCGTCCTCCGCGAAAGATCGGCTCTTGGTGGCCGGGTTCCCCTTGGTGACGGAGAGGTCTTCCTTGTCGATGGTGACCCCGAATTCCTCGACGGTCTTTCCGTCCAATTCCATGCTCTTGATTTTGAGGGTGACCAGGCCACCGTCTCCCCAGGTGACTGCGTCGTAGGTGGTGGTCTCGCTCATCTTGGCCGGGACGCCGTCGAGGGTCTGCAGGGTGTAGCCGATCCGCACGTAGGACTTGTACTTCTGGGGGGTGGCGAAAGAGTCCGAGAGTGTGCCCTTGGTGAGCAGTTCCTTGACCTGCTCACCGGTGATGCCCTTGCTGATGATGCTGACCTCGGACTTGGAGATGATCTCCTGGTAGTGGGCCTTCACGTGAGCGTCGACGTCGGCGAAACCGCTGTAGCTGGCCTTGAGGGCGGCGTTGATCTCGGTCTCGGACGAGGTGGAAGTGAAGGTGAAGACGATCATGCGGCCGTAGATGACGCTATTGACCAGCAGCGGTGGGTTATCCGGCCCCATGTACCCGCCGCCGACCAGCTTGTTGAGCTTCTCCTCGGTGAAGTCGTCCTTGAACAGAGCCGCCGGGGTGGACACGTCGCAGAACGCGGTGAACCCCCTCTCGCGCAGGTAGACCAGGACAGTGTTCTTGGTCTCCTTCCGCTTGCCTGAGATGTCCAGAGAGGCAGCGAACCCGCCGTACTTGGCGGAGATTCCCAGTTCCAGAGCGACCTCCGCACTGTCGTACGCCTCCACCCGGCGGAAAACGACGTCCGAGGATCCCGGGGCATCGTCACCGATCACCTTGCCGATCGCCGCTGTCACGTTGGACGCGGACGGCGGGGACGCCGTCTCCTTCCTGCCAGTGAGCCTGTCCACCGTGATGCCCAGGTCCGCACGGTCGCTGTCCTCGATGCCCGCCGGGATCAGGTAGCCGTTCTCGATGGCCGGCTTGGCCTGCACGATCGCCCCGGGGAAGCACATGGACACGTTCGGATCAAACGTGATCGCCTCGTCGGGGTTCTTCGTCAGGGTGTAGGTCTGCTTGGTGCGCTTGACACCCTGGACATGGGTGACCTGTTCGGGGCCCACCTTGCTCTTGGCGTCCGCCTGGTACGGGCTCAGCTCCCGCCACTTCTTCCACCTGGCCAGGGCTGCCGCCATATCCGCCTTGTCCTGAGGGTTTCCTACGCCCACCGGCGCCACGGCTGCCGGCCACGGGCCGTCTCCGGCGAAAGCAGCGATCACGTACTGGTGCGCCCGCAGCTCGGACAGATCCGGCAGTTCAACCTTTTCCAGAGTGGCGGCCTGCACCACCGGCACGGGGCCGCCCCACAACGCCTCCCGCTTTGCCTCGGGCGCGCCCGGCACGCGGTAGACCTCGAAGCGCGCAGCATCCGGCACGTCCCACTCCACCCGGACCCTGCCGTCACCACCCTGCACCGCCCACGCCACAGCCGCCCCCTGCGCTCCGCTTGCTTGCGCCATCGGTTACCTGCCCTTCCGTCATCCGGGTGCCGACGTCCCGTCGTTGCCGGGACCGTCGCATCCTGCCCGGCTCCAGCGGACCTATTACCCGCGTGATCGCGCTCCGTGTATTTCCAGTCACGCTCGGAGACGGATGACTGTTCCACTGATGAAACGCTGTTCGCCCCCATCCAGAGTCTGAGCGTCCCGCAGGGCTACTCCCTTGGAGACAGGGAGGCTTGGTGTGCCGAAGGTCGGCCCCCATCGGTGTCTCCACTTCCGCCGGATGGACCACGACACCGACCGAGGCCGCCAAAGACTCGGCTTCACTACAGCGGCGATCCGCCGTCACACCGTCAAGGGCGATCGGAAGAACGCGCCGAAGAGGAAGCGATACGGTCCGGTCGCTGGAGACACAGAAGCCACGACCCTGACGGCTATCAGCGAGCAATGGCCTCGCTGCGTGGAAGTTCTTGCTCATCGCCCACCACGCGATCCGGAAAATCCGCAGGTCATTCAAGGCCAATTGGCCACGGCCGCGGGGAACCTACAGAACCTGGGCCGGCGCCTATTGATTCCGGGATGTCCCTGCGCACGAAGCATTGGGGGAGCTCCTCGCTGTGCGCCTGCCACAGCGGTCGGTTTTCCGGGCCACGGCGTCATACCGGAGAGGTACGAGGTCCCCTCCGGGGCGACCCCAGACCGACCGCGCGATCGTGCCTGGTGGGCACGGAAGTGGCCGATGACGGCGCATAGCGTTGAGGCAGACCACCGGGAAAGGTATGTGGCCGCGCCATGAAGAGACTGTCCAGCTTCGCCGTCAAAGATTTCCGGGCCCAATTGCGTCAGTTGGTGCTCACTGGGGTCGCCATCGCCGTGGGTGTGGCGTTCCTGGTGCTTTCCGTGGGCGGGAGCGGCGCGCTGGTGCAGTTCTACTCCCAGAGCGCGACCGTGGAGGTCGGCGACGCCGATCTCCAGGCGGTCCCCGACTCCGGGCGTGGCCTGCCCAAGGGAGCGGCGGCGCGGGCCGGCGACGTGGCGTCGGTGACCCGGGTGAGCGAGCGGGTTCTCGGGGCCGGGAAAGTGGCCGGCCCCTCCGGGCACCGTCTCCTGGACGACCGTGCCGTGGTCACCTCGATCGCCGCCGACGCCAAGCTGCGCTGGCAGCGGCTTGACGGCGGCCGCTGGCCCCAGGGCCCGGACGAAGCCGTCCTCGATCGGGGGACCGCGGAGCGTTTGGGTGCCCGGCCCGGGGACACCGTCCGGCTCGTCAAGCCCGACGGCAAGGCAGCGGGCGTCAAGCTGACCGGCCTGCTGGACACCAGCTCTTCGACGACCCTCGGCTCGCAGGCCGCGATCGGTGTGCCGTACGAGGCGATGAAGACGTACGCGACCGGGCTGACCAGCACGCAGCTCGACATCGATATCCGTGAGGGTGCGGACGCCTCCGCCACCGCCAAGGCGGTGAAGAAGGCACTGGACGGCAACGCGTCCGTCGTCACCCACGCCGGGGCGGTCGACAGTGCGAAGAAGGCGGGCGGGACCTTGTACCTGATCGTGCTGTCGGCCGCGCTGTCGTTCGTGATGATCGCGATGGCGGTGGCGCGCATGGTCGTCACCAACACCTTTTCCGTGGTCCTCGCCCAGCGCGCCCGCCAACTGGCCCTGCTGCGCTGCATCGGTGCCGACCGCGACCAGGTGCGCCGGATCATCCGCCGCCAGGGGCTCATGCTCGGCGTTCTCGCTTCGGCCACGGGTCTCGCCGCGGGCGGCGGCGCGTGCGTCCTGGGCACGTGGCTGCTGCGCACCTTCGCGGACCTCGGCCCCGTCAAGATCTCTCTGCTGCCGCACTGGATCGCCTTCGTCCTGGCCGGCCTCTTCGGAGCCCTGCTCACCGTGTGGGCGGTCCGTAAGCCCGCCAAGGCGGCCGCCGCCGTGCCTCCGGTGGCCGCGCTCGCCCAGAGCGGGTCCGCGACGCTTCCCGAGCCGGGGCGCAAGGACGTGCGCCAGATCTTCTCCGTGCTGCTCCTGATCTTCGGCGTCTATATGCTCACGGTCGGTCTGTTCCGCGGTTCCCTGGCGCTGCTCGACGTGACCATCGGTGCCATCTGCAGCTTCTTCGCGGTGCTCAGGTTCGCCCAGCATCTGCTGCCACCTCTGGTCGGACTCCTGGGTTTCCCGGCCCGCCGGTGGCTCGGCACGACCGGCAAGCTGGCTACACAGCAGCTGAGGTCGAACGCGCGCCGCACCAGCGCCGCCGCCTCCGCGATGCTCGTCGGCGTCACCGTCGCCGTCTCGGCGGTCACCGCGATCGGCGCCACCAGCGGCGACATGGAGTCCAAGATGTCGTCGAGGGTGCCTGCCGTGTTCACCCTGAACGCCTCGGACAACAAGGTGCCCGCCGGCGCCGTGGAATCCCTGCGCAGGCAACCGGAGTTGACCCTCACACCGGTCCGTGCCGCACACCTCACCGTCAACGGGCACAAGAGCCTGGTCATCGCCGCCGACCCCGCACAGTTCAACGAGGACGCCAAGGGTGTACCCGAGGCACGCGCGCTGAAAGACGGTCAGGCGCTGACCGACACCGCGCGCGGCTCGGTCACGGTGGCCGGTACCCGCCTGGCAGCCGAGACCGACCACTCCTCCTGGCTGGACACGCTGCTCCCCGGAGCAGATATGTACGTCACCGAGCACACCCTCGACCGGCTCGCCCCGGGCGCGACGACCGTGGCCGCGGTATGCCTGGACCCGGCCGACGGCTCCGACCACGACGCCGCCCGCAAGGCACTAGACCGGGCGCTGTCCGACTATCCGCACATCCAGGTCTCCGACGCCGCGGCGAAACTCAACTCCGTCCGCCAGCTGCTCGACCGGATGCTGCTCGTGATCACCACCCTGCTCGGGTTCTCCATGGCCATCGCCGCCCTGGGCGTGGCCGCCACCCTGATGCTCGCGGTCGAGGAGCGCACCCGCGAGTTCGGCATGCTGCGTGCCATCGGCATGTCGGGCAGGCAACTACGCGAGATGCTCACCCTGGAATCCGTACTGCTCGCGCTGACCGGCGCGGTCGCCGGCACCGTCCTCGGCCTGGTGTACGGAGTACTGGCGGTCCGCTCAATCCTCGGTGGTTCGCCCCTCACCATCCTGGCATCGTCCGACGGCACGGCCCTGACGGTGCTCGGCATCCTCGCGGCCACCGCGCTCACCGGCATCGCGGCCTCGGTCCTGCCCGCCCGCCGGGTGCGCCGTATGGCGGTCGTCGACGCCCTGCACACGAGCGGGTGATACGCCGCTGCGAAGCGCTCATCGCGGGCGCCGGCAGACCTCGTCACTGCGGTACGACGGCACGCCCCTGGTGTCACGCAGCCGGCCCGCCGCGTTGATCTTGTGTGACGCAGGACATGCAACCCGTCGGCGGTCCCGTGTGGTCCCTGAGGCGTGCTGCACTCTTCTTCTCTCCCCGCCGCCACCGGCCTGCCGACGGCCGACACCGTCGACCTGACGGTGGTGGTGCCCGCGTACAACGAGGAGCACCGGCTGCCTCGGACCCTCGATGCGATCTGCCGCTATCTGCGTTCCTCTCCCGGCCGGCACGCCGGCTGGGAGCTGATCGTCGTCGACGACGGTTCCACGGACGCCACCGCGGCCGCGGTCCGTGAGGCGGCGGTGGCCGAGCCGCGGATCCGGCTGGTGGGGGCGCCGCCGGACCCCGGACCGGCCGCCTCGCCCGCGCGCAACCACGGCAAGGGCCACGCGGTGCGCCTGGGGGTGCTCGCCTCGCGGGGCGGCCGGGTGTTGGTGACCGACGCCGATCTGGCCACTCCCATCGAGGAGTTGGCCCTGCTGCATGACCAGCTCGACGCGGGTTACGCCGCCGCGATCGGGTCCCGCGCGCAGGCGGGCGCACGCGTCGAGGTGTGCCAGCATCCGCTGCGGAAGCTGCTCGGCCGGGTGGGAAACCGGGTGATACGGGCGGTCGCCGTGCCCGGTGTCCGTGATACGCAGTGTGGCTTCAAGCTCTTCGACGGCGACCAGGCGCGCGCGGCCTTCGGGCGTTCGCGGGTCGACGGCTGGGGCATCGACATCGAGATTCTGCGGATGTTCCACGAGGCGAAGTGGCCGGTGGCCGAGGTGCCGGTGTGCTGGGCGCACCAGCCGGGGTCCAAGGTGCGCGCGCTGGACTACGCCGGAGTCCTCCTGGAGCTGGTGCGGCTGCGAGCGCGTGGCGCCCTGCGAAGGGTGCGGCCCGCCGACCGGGTGGTGGTGCTCGGCTATCTGCTGGTGTCCGTATGGCTCTTCAAGGGGTTGTGGGCCGACCTCGGCGGAAGCTATCTGACGGACAGCGGGCAGGACCAGAACCAGTGGGAGTGGTTCTTCGCGGTCACCGCGCACCAAGTCTTCGGGCTGCACGACCCGTTCTTCACCACCCTGCAGAACCATCCGCTGGGTGTGAACCTGATGGCGAACACCGCCATGCTCGGGCTGTCCGTCCCGCTCGCGCCCGTCACCGCGCTCTTCGGACCCGGCGTGACCTGGACGCTGGTGCTGACCGGCGGCCTGGCCGCGACGGCGGCCACGTGGTACTGGCTGCTCCTCAAACGATGCGTACGGTCCCGCCGGGCTGCCGCGCTCGGCGGGGCCCTGTGCGCCTTCGCACCGCCGATGATCTCGCACGCCAACGCGCACCCGAACTTCGCTGTGCTGTTCATGATGCCGCTGATCACCGACCGGCTGCTGAGGCTGTGCGAGGCGCGCGGCCGGGACGGTGGCGGCCGGGACGGCGGCGACCAGGACCGGGGCGGCCATGACGAGAGCGGCGGAGCCACGCGCCGCCGTACCGTCCGGGACGGTGTGATCCTCGGCCTCCTCCTGACCTACCAGATCTTCCTCGGTGAGGAGGCGCTGCTGCTGGCAGCCGTCGGCCTGCTGCTCTTCGCGGTGGGCTACGTGGCCGCGCGTCCCGCCGTCGTTCGGACGGTCTGGCGCACCCTTGCCCGTGGCCTGGCCGTCGCCGCGGGTGTCTCCTTGCTGCTGCTCGGCTATCCGCTCGGCCGGCAGTTCTTCGGCGCCCAGAGCTATCGCAGCGTGCTGCACGGACCGTCGGGCAACTCGCCGCGTGCGCTGCTGGAGTTCGCGGGCCGCTCGCTGGCGGGGGACCCGGCCACGGCCGACGCCCTCGCCCTCAACCGCACCGAGCAGAACGCCTTCTTCGGCTGGCCGCTCGCCGCGCTGACCGTCGTGCTGGTGGTGTGGTTGTGGCGGGAGCCCCGGGTCCGCGGGCTGGCGGCGGTCGCCTTCGGGGCGGTGCTGCTGTCCCTGGGCCGCACGATCCCGGTGCCGGGCACGGACGTCACGCTGCCGGGGCCATGGCGGTTGCTCCACGACCTGCCGCTCTTCGAATCGGTCATCGAATCGCGGATGGCGATGGTGGCGGTACCCGCGCTCGGCATCCTCCTGGCCCTCGCCTGCGACCGCTGGGACGCTCAGGCCCGGCGCGCCGGCTCCACCGGGCGGGTGGCCGCCGAGGACCGGGTGCTGAGAGCCGTGGGGTGGGCGGCCGTCACCGCCGCAGTCCTCCCGATCGTGCCCACGCCGCCGACCACCGCCGACCGTACCCCCGTCCCCTCCTTCATCGCCGAGGGCACCTGGCGCGCTTCCGTACCGGCGGGCCGCACGCTCGTCCCCGTGCCGCTGCCCGACCCCGGCAGCGCCGAAGCCCTGCACTGGCAGACCACCGCCGGCCTCGGCTTCCCGCTGCCCGGCGGCTACTTCAACGGACCGTACGGGCCCGAGCGGACCGGCATCTACGGCCCGGTGCCCCGCGCCACCTCCGCCCTCCTGAAGGACGTCAGCCGCACCGGCCGGGTCCCGGACATCGGCCCGGCGCAGCGACGGGCAGCCCGAGAGGACCTGCGCTTCTGGCGGGCGGGAGCGGTCGTGCTCGCTCCGCAACCGGGAGACCAGGCGCTACGTCTCACTGTGCAGCGGCTGATGGGGGCGCCAGGACGGTGGATCGGCGGCGTCTGGGTGTGGCAGGTGCACGGGGACACCGGCGGGGGCTAGGTCCTGTCGTCAAACTCCCGTCGTCTGCCCGAAGGGCAGGCGGGAGTTTGACGACAGGGCCTGGAAAGCGGGCTGAACGCGAGAGTGTGAGCGGCAGGACATGACCGAGATCGGACCGAAGGACCGTATCGAGGCCGAGCGGGCGTACACGGCGTACGTCTCCGCCAGGCTGCCCACCCTCCGCCGCATCGCCCACCTGCTCTGCAAGGACGCCCACCGCGCCGACGACGTCGTGCAGACCACCCTCACCAAGCTGTACGTCCACTGGTGGCGCGCCCGCGCGGCCGACGACCTGAACCGCTATGTGCACACCATGCTCGTCCGGTGCTTCCTCAACGAGCAGCGGCTCGAATGGGCGCGGGTGCGCCTGTCGGGATCCCCGCACGAAACCCCGGGGCTGCCGCCCGCTGCCGACGTGCCGGACATCGAGACGCGCACCGTCGTTTACACGGCGCTGCTGCGCGTCCCGGCCCGGCAGCGCGCCGTGCTCGTGCTGCGCTACTTGTGCGATCTGCCGGTGGCGGAGGTGGCGGGGATCCTGGGCTGTTCGGAGGGAAACGTGAAGAGTCAGTCCGCCCGCGGTCTCACGAGGCTGCGGGCCCAACTCGGCGCTCAACTGCCCGTATACGCGGCGTGATCCACGCCCTGCCCGGCAGCAGCCGCAGCGTGCCGGGAGGGCTGTACCCATCGGAGCTTGTACAGCCCTCCCCTTCTGTGCGGGCCGCGTCAGCCGCGGCCGTCCGACCTCAGCGTCAGTCCTCGCAGGCAAGCGTCAGGCACAGCATCAGCACCTCGTAGGGGACGCTGTCGCTCTGCCCGGTGGGCTTCTCTCCGGAGTCCGCGACGAACCGCCACTGCGACGGCTGGGCGTGCTTGGTCTCTGCCTTCTTCTCCACCTCGACGTGGAGAGTGCGGGCCTGCACGTCGTTCGTCTCGACGAGCACTTCATCGCGGTCGACCGCGAAGTGGTCGTGCAACAGGACCAGACCGAACCGGTCCAGGTTGCCGTGCTTCTCCAGCACGGCCTTGATGTCTTTGGCGAACTCCGCGTCCTGTGGGCCGAGCGGTTCCGCGTCTTCGAAGCGAGGAAGGCTGTGCGATGCGCTGCTGGTCTGCGTAGGCATGACGATCTCCCTTCGACCGCGCTCTGCGGTCTCAAGACACCATAAACACAGGGGGAGTTGGGGCAGAAGGGCTGCCGGTAGGTCCTTGCGCCGGCCGCCGGTGCCGGTGGGGGAGGGCCCGCAGGAGGAAACAAGCCATCCGCGCGGCGGCTCAGCATGATCGCCGCACCCTTGGGCACGGTTGGCCTGTGCGGAGAACAGACGAAACAGACGGTTTCACCATGCTGTCGGCGCAGCTGACCGGTTTCGACGCCGAGTACCTTCGGGCGACGGGGCTCGTCGAGGTCTACCGGGCCGTGGCCGGGGAACAGCTCGGGACGGACCGCTTCGAGCGGCTGCTGTGCGAGCCGGACCGGCCGACGGGGGATCTGGATGGCGACCTGTTGGACGCCGCCCGTGCCGTCACGCACCTGTGGTACACGGGCAGCTGGCCCGGCCCGCCGCCGTTCGTGGTGTCGGCACACGCCTACGCCCAGGGGCTCGCCTGGCGGGCCGCCGGTCTCGCGGCTCCCGCCACCGCGCCCGCCGGGTACGGAAGTTGGGCCGAGCAGCCGACCGGGACGAGGGTCCCGTGAACCGGTACGACGTGATCGTCGTCGGCGCGGGCGTCGCGGGCTCGCTCGTCGCCCATCGGCTGGGCCGGCGCGGTCGCCGGGTCCTGGTCCTGGAAGCCGGTGCGAGCGGCGCCGACCCCGGACAGGGCGAACCCGATCCCCTCACCACCTACCTGACGGCGTCCGCGAAGGTGCCCGGCTCCGCCTACCGGCCCCGGCCCGCCGCCCCCTGGCCCGAGGTGACCGACCTCACCGGCACGGACGACGCCCCCGGCTACCGAGCGTCCGGGCATCTGCTCCAGAACGGCCCGCTGCCGTACGCCAGCGGCTACGTCCGGGTGAACGGCGGCACCGGCAACGTATGGACCGGCCTGGCACCCCGCATGCTGCCGGAGGACTTCGACACCGAGACCTTCGGATACGGCCGGCGCTGGCCGCTCACCTACGACGACCTGGAGCCCTATTACCGCGCGGCCGAAGAGGAGCTGGGCGTGGCGGCCGACGCCGCCGAGCAGCGTGCGCATACGGGGCTGCCGCTGCCGGACGGCTACGTCTTCCCCATGCGGGCGCTCCCCGCCAGCTACCTGGACCGGCACCTCGGGGCGCGCCTCGACGGGCGGCGGGTCAAGGACCCGGTAGCCCTGAACGAGGTCGAGTTACAGGTCGTCGGCACCCCGCACGCACGCAACGGCGTCCCCGACCCCGCCTACGACCACGGCCGCGGCTACGTTCCGCGCGGCGCGCACGGGCAGCCGGATCCGGCCAACCGGTGCCAGGGCAACGCGTCGTGCATCCCGCACTGCCCCGCGTACGCGAAGTACACCCCGCTCAAGACACAAGGGCGGTGGAGCGCCTCGGTCTCGCTGCGGGACCGGGCCGTCGTCAGCCGCGTGCTCGTCGACGGCACAGGCCGGGCCACGGGCGTGGAGTACCGGTCGTACGACGGCACGGTGGGCGTGGCCCGCGCCGATGTCATCGTGCTCGCCGCGCACGCCATCGAGAACGCCCGGCTGCTCCTGCTGTCCCGGCTCGCCCAGCGCAGCGGCCAGGTCGGCCGGAACCTGATGGACCACCCCGTCCTGCTGACCTGGGGCCTGCTGCCGGATGCCGTCGGCCCCTACCGCGGGCCCGGCTCCACCTCCGGCTTCGAGGGCTTCCGCACCGGACCCGCGCGGCGGCTGCGGGCGCCGTTCCGGATCGAGATCGGCAACTGGGGATGGGCCTGGTCCAAGGGTTCCGTGGACGGCGACGTGGCACAACTCCTCACCGAACAGGGGCTGTTCGGCGCCGAACTGCGCCGCGCCGTCGGCGACCGGATCAGCCGCCAGTTCACCCTGCAGTTCGAGATGGAGCAGGGCGCCGACCCCGCCAACCGCGTCACCCTCCACCCCCACGCGCGCGACCCGCTCGGACTGCCCCGGCCCCTGGTCACCTACGACCTCGCGGGCCACGTCAAGGACGGCATGGCCGCCGCCCGCGCGGTCTCCGACCAGATCTTTGCGCTCCTCGGCGCCGAGGACCACACCGACTACACCCCCACGGCTGCCTGGCCCGGCCGCTTCACCCACGGCGGCCGTACCCACGCCTACCGCGGCGCGGGCCACGCCGCCGGCACCCACCTCATGGGCGACTCCCCGGCCACCTCGGTGGTCGACTCATGGCAGCGCTGCTGGGACCACTCCGGCCTGTACGCCGTCGGCTGCGGCAGCATGCCCTCGATCTCCACCGCCAACCCGACCCTGACCATGGCCGCCCTCGCCCTCCGCAGCGCCGAACGCATCGAGGCCGACCTCGTCGCACGCGACCGGCCCGCCGCCCTCACCCCGAGAACCCCAGGAGCGCCCGCATGACTCCGCTGCCCTTGCCGCCGGTACCCGAGCCCTTCCAACTGCCGTTCCACTACGGGGCCTTGCATCACCTCGGCATCGACTGGCTGGTCGCTCCGGGACCGGTCCGTGACCTGCTCGCCAAGCACCACCCCGACCTGTCCGCGGCCGAATTCGACGGGCGGGCGCTGGTGTCGTTCAACTACCAGCTGTACTTCGCGCAGTACCCGTTCGGCGGGGGAGTCACCCAGGAGATCGAGTACAACATCATCGCCTTCCCCACCACCGAGAGCGACCGGATCCCGCAGCTCACCTATGCGCAGTACGCGCAGGGCTGGGACCAGTCGAAGCTGCTCGGCATCGCCCGTATCCACGTCCTGTGCGACAACCCGTACGCCATCAGTGCCGGACGCGCGCTGTACGCGGAACCGAAGTACCCCGGCTGGTTCGAGGTCGGTCTGCCCTCTTTGAACGGCCCGGCGGGCGAGACCTGGACCGTGCACGGCAAAGCAGCCGACACCGGCCCGGACGACACCCTGGAGAAGAGCGAAACCCCGTTGTTCTCCCTCACCGCCGCGCTGGACGACCTGGCCACCGCCCCCGCCAACAACACCCCGATCACGGGCTACGGCACCTGCCCCGACGGTCGCGTACTCGCCGGCCCCATGAACGTCTACCAGCCCTACCGCTGGTACGACCTCAACGCCCCGGACCACGCCGACCGGGTGCGACTGACCGTCCACGCCCCGGACAGCGACCTCGGCCGGGACATCCACGCACTGCTCGCCGACACCCCGGCCGCCGGCGCCTGGACCTACCAGTCACCCCCGGTCGCGGCTCACAACCGCCCGTACTACCTGCCCACCAGCCGCCCGGCCGACCAGGCAGCGTCTGGCTGATGAGGGGGCGTGGCCCTGCGCCCCTGACCCCGGCGGGCGAGTGGACGCGGGCGAACCCCGGTGTGCCACCGACGAAGGTCGTCCTGCTCGTACCGTCGACGTCCCGGTACCCGAAGGCGGCGACCGGGCTGGCCGACGACGGCCGTGACGTCGGCCGACCGCCGTATTCCGCCACGTCGCAAGCCCCGTCAGGCGCGTGCCGAACTCACCCGCGAGCGGATCCTCACCGCCGCTGCTCACGTTTTCGCCGAGTACGGGTACGCCGCCGGCACCACCAACCGCATCGCCGAGCGTGCCCATGTCTCCATCGGCTCGCTGTGCCAGTACTTCCCGAACAAGGACGCCATCCTCGCCGAGCCGGCCGTACAGCACATCGACCGCGGCGTCTGGACGCAGGCCGACCAACTCGACCTGTCTCCGGGGACCCTGGAGACGACGGTGCGGGTACTGGTCCGCGACGCGATCGACAACCACCGCGACGACCCGAAGCTGCTGCGGATCATGACCGAGGAGGCGTCGATCTCGCAGGACGTGCTCGACACCATCGAGCGCCACACAAAAACTCGCGTCGCCCAGGTACGCGACCTCCTCGCCCGCTACCCGGACGTCGGCGTGCGAGCCCTCGACACCGCGGCCGAACTGATCGTGTTCACCGTGGAGATGAACACGCACAAACTCATCGCCGACCCGAGGAACATCCCCGTGGACACCTTCGAGAACGAACTGGTCGACATGGTCACCCGCTACCTGAGGGGCACTCAGTAGCGAGGCGGGAAGGGGGAGTTGGAGTCGGGGCATTCGGCCAGGAGCGCCGCTCGACGGACCGTACCGGTGGCGGCGGCGAGCAGCGGCATCCGGACGGCCGGGCTGGGAATGCGTTCCTGAGCGTGCAGTACTCCCTTGATCACTGTCGGGTTCGGTTCGGCGAACAGGGCAGCGGACAACCGGGCCAGCTCGGCTCCGAGCCTGCGGGCGGGTGCACCGGAGCCGCGACGCCACAGCGAGATCAGTTCGGCGTAGTCGGCGGTGCGCACATTGGCCGATGCGACGATGCCGCCGTGGGCGCCCGCCGCGACGAGCGGTGACAGGACGACGTCGTCGCCGCCGAGCACGGCGAAGCCGGGCGGGGGACTGCCGAGCAACTCCACCGTGGTCGCGTCGATCGCGCCGGTCGCGTGCTTGATCCCGACGACCCCTGGCAGGCGGCCGAGGGCGGCGATCGTGCCGATGCCGAGAGTCTGTCCGGTGCGGTAGGGGATGTCGTACACGATCAGCGGGATGCCGCCGTGTTCGGCCAGCGCGGTGAAATGCGCCAGTGTCCCCGCTTCACCGGGCCGGATGTAGGGCGGCGCGGGAACCAGTGCCGCGGCTACGTCGCCGGTGGCCGCCAGCTCGCGCAGCGACGTGATGGCGGTAGCGGTGTCATTGGTGCCGACCCCGACGATCAGTGGGGCGCCGTGCGCCCGGCAGGCGGCCGAGCAGATGCGCACCACAGTCTGCTTCTCCTCCGCGGTCAACGTGGCTGATTCCGCGGTGGTGCCAAGGGCGACGAGTCCGGAGGCGCCGGCCGACAGCGCCTCGTCGGCGAGTCGGGCCAGCGCATCGGGGGCCAGGCGCAGGTCGTCGGTGAAGGGAGTCACCAAAGGGACGTACAGGCCGTTGAAGGTCGGATTGGGCTTCATGGTCCAACCCTGGCTCACACTGACCCGGTAGATCCATTTCTGATTTCTACCTCTATGCCTAAGCTGAGCTTATGCTTGATGTTCGTCGCCTCCACCTGCTTCGCGAACTCGACCGACGGGGCACGATCGCCGCCGTGGCCGAGGCGCTGACCTTCACCGCATCCGCGGTCTCCCAGCAGCTGGGTGTGCTGGAACGCGAGGCAGGCGTGCCCTTGCTGGAACGCAGCGGCAGGCGTGTGATCCTCACGCCCGCAGGCCGGTCCCTCGTCGCACACGCCGACGCCGTACTGCAACGCCTGGAGCAGGCGGTCGCCGAACTGGCCGACGCGCGGGACGGCATCGGCGGGCCGCTACGCATCGGGACCTTCCCCTCCGGCGGCCACACCATCGTGCCCGCCACGCTGGCCGAGCTGACCCAGCGGCATCCCGCGCTGGAGCCGATGGTGCAGGAAATCGACTCCGCCCGGGTCTCCGATGGTCTGAGGGCCGGCGAACTCGATGTGGCCCTCGTCCACGACTACGACTTCGTGCCCGCGTCACCGGACAACACAGTGGACGAGGTGCCCATACTGGAAGAACCGATGTACCTGGTCAGCGATACCGCGACCAAGGACACCAGCGGCAACGACACGCTGGCAGAGCTGCTCGGCCCCTATGCCGAGGCCCCGTGGATCACCGCACGGGACGGCACCACCGGCCATGCGATGGCCGTACGCGCCTGCCAGGCGGCCGGGTTCCAGCCGAGAATTCGCCACCAGGTCAACGATTTCCGCACGGTGCTGGCCCTGGCCGCCACCGGGCAAGGGGCCGGATTTGTACCGGAAACGGCCACTGCACAGAGCCCGGCAGGCGTGGTCTTGACCAAGCTGCCGTTGTTCCGTCGATCGAAGGTCGCCTTCCGCTCGGGCGGCGGCGCTCATCCGGCGATCGCCGCTTTCGTGGCCGCGGCAAGAGCAGCAGTAAGTTCCTGATCGATCCAGGGTCGGATGTCACGACCACGATGCACCACGCGGACTTCGCAGGTGCATTGATGAAGCAGGGCGCGGAGGCCGCCCCAGCGAGTTCAAGCGGCAGGTGCCGGTGTCGGCTCAGCGGCCTGGTCTGCGCGGCCCGTCGGTGGATTTTCGCTGCCGGCGCGCGGATGCAGTATGATCATGATGCAACTTCGGTCCTCGGGCCGGAATCGCGCGTCTGTGGTCCAAGGAAAGACGTCCACCAGCCGGTGGGAGATGCAGGTGCAAGGCCTGCCGGGCGCTCTGCCAAGGGGCCCTTCCTCGTACAGGGGAAGGGCCCCTTTTGGCATGGTCGGCCCGTTCGTTGTCACCGAAGCTTGAGTGAGGGGGCTGCTGGTAGCTTCCAGCGAAAAACACCGCTAAGGATGATGCGGCGATGAGGGTCGTGTTCGTGCATGGGGCATGTGTGCGGGACGGGGCGTGGTGGTGGCACCGGACAGCCGAGCTGCTGGAGCAGCGCGGGGTGCCGAGCGTGGCCCCGGCGCTGCCGAGTTGCGGCGAGGCGGGCCTGCCCGCGGGCGCCGCCGGTCCGGGGCTGACCGAGGACATCGCGGCGGTGCGGCGGGTGCTGCTGGACAGTGACGAGCCAACCGTTGTGGTCGCCCACAGCTACGGCGGCATCATCACCGCGGAAGCCGCCGCGGGCGTCGGGACGGTACGCCACCTGGTGATGGTCTCCAGCTACCTTCCCGAAGTCGGGCAGAGCCTGTCGGATTTCGGGGACGCCGGCCCCGCCCCGTTCCTCGACGTCGACCCCGACGCCGGCACCTTCGGGGTCCGTCCCGAGTTCCTCGCGGACACCTTCCTCCAGGACTGCGAAACCGAGGTCCAAGTACAGGCGGCGCATCATCTCGCCCGGCAGAGCGTGCAGGTGACCGGACAGCCGGTCAGGGCGGCCGCATGGCAGCAGGTGCCCTCGACGTATCTCCTCTGCGCCCAGGACCGGGGCACCCCGCCGCACCTACAGCGCGAGTTCGCCCGCCGGGCCGGCAGCGTCGTCGAACTCGACGCGGGCCACCACCCCTTCCTGTCCCGGCCCGCCGCAGTCCGGGACCTGCTGCTGAGCCTGTGACGGCAGCCGCGTACGAGCCGGGACTGAGCCAGGCCGCGAGACCCCGCCGTGTGCGCCCTCCCGGTGACCGCCCCGCCCTGGTCACGCCAGGGCGAGCTGGCGGGCGGCGAACGACCTACGGGCGTTTTCGAAAGTGGATTCCATGCGTGCCACTTGGCCTGCCGAGAACATGAACATCGCCGCGTCGTCGGTGTAGTCCATGTAGTTCATGAACATATCCCCGTTCGGCGCGTTGCCGCACGTCACCTGCGGGAATGCGGGAGTCCCGAAATTGGGCCCTTCCTGGTTCGGGGTGTCCGCAACGAGATCATCGCCGGCGCAGCCCTGCTTGTTGCCCCAGATGTGTCGCAGGTTGAGCCAGTGCCCGATCTCGTGCGTAGTCGTGCGGCCGCCATTGAACGGCGCGGCGGCGGTCCCGTTGGTTCCAAAGCCTTTATGGGTGATGACGACACCGTCCGTGGCTGCCGGTCCCCCGGGGAACTGCGCGTAGCCGAGCAGTCCTCGTGTCAACTGACAGACCCAGATGTTGAGGTAGACGTCTGAAGGCCAGGCATTTTGGCCCCCGGTCTGTGCGAACTTGACCTTGTTGTCGGTTCGCTTGTCGGGATCGGGGGAACTGGGGTCCGGGGCGTCGAAGGAAGCGACCGAGGTCCTGGTGCGCGTGATGCCGTTCGTCGGGCGGCCAAGCGGATCGGTGCCGGCGAGGTGGAAGCCGATTCGGGCGTCGCCGATGATGTTGCGCCATACCTGCGGCACGTTGCTGACGTCCGGGTTCTGTTTCCGGAAGTCGCGGTTGAGCACGTCGATCTGACTGCGGATCTGTGCCTCGCTGATGTTCTGCTCATCCGTGCTGTGGACGACATGCACGACGACGGGGATGTCGAGCACGCCCTCCCTCGCCATTCTTCGCTCCCCGCTTTCGTGGGCGCGTTCGTAGGCGGACGCGGTCTCCTCGACCAGCGCGCGGTTCTCGGCGTAGTCGGGTGTCGTGTCGAGGAGTGCGCTATGAGCCCTCACCGTGGCGCACCAGTCGGTGTAGTCAGGCGAAGCGCTGCGGTGGGTTTCGTCAGACATGGTGATGTCACCTGCCAGTCTCTGGAGATGCCGCTCGCGATTCGAGCGCCGTAGCGGGTGTCCACGCTGGGGCGGAATGCGCGCGGGGCCGCACGCCGCTGCGCGGGCACATCTGCCGCCACCTCTACACTTAAGCGTAGACATGACGGACAAATGGCGCAAACAGCCTATTGATAGCGAGGTGGTTGAGCGATGAATGAGCTTCCCCGCGCTCTGTTTCAGAGATGGTGGCACTCCTTCGAGGAAGACCACGAAGCCGTCACCGTCTACCGCCCTGACGACTACGACTTCCCGCTTGCGCGCGGTCGTGGTGGGCTGGAATTCCAGGCAGGCGGCACATTCATCGACTACCCCGTGGGCCCGGTAGACGCTCCGCAATCGACGCTCGGTCGATGGCGCCTCGCGGAGAGCGGTCGTTTGACTGTTTCCTTCAGCGGAAGCGGCGAGCCGGACCGCGAGCTGGAGATCGTGCGCTGCGATGAGCACATTCTGGAGATCCGCTCGACGCCGGAGTGATTCTTCAGTCAGCCATCGGGTAGCCAGTCGTCGTCCCGGCCGGGCAGGCTCACTCTCGCCTTCCCTCCTGCGTGCAGAACTGCCCGGCGTCGCCACCGCCAGTCGTCACCGACAAGCTCTCCTCCCACAACAGCCTTTCCACCGGTTGCGCGGCCTCCTACGAGTGTTTCCATGGAAGGTGTCGGCGTTCGCGGGGCCTCCGTACCGAGATCGCTCTCGGAAGGAGAACGCACGATGACGAGGATTGTCCGTCACCCGCCGGGCAAGGAGCGGCCGCGCGACGCGCCGATGGGGACGCTGGAGCTGAGACGGGCGGGGAGCCGGGCGAGACGCGTTCTCATCAGCTACTGGCACACTCTGACGATCCGTCTGGAGACACGCCGGGACCGCCGGGATACCACCCTGCCCAAGAAGTGGCGCAGATGGATCTCTTACACCAACGCGGCCAGGCTTATCTGGCTGATGGCCGCGCTCGCGGTCCTCGCCTGGTGCGGGGAGGGCCTGTGGATCCTGGCCACGCAGGAGACGACCTCGTTCGAGACCTGGCGGCAGCACAACGCGGGATTCGATGCCGTCATGCTCTTCGCCGGTCCGATACTCACCGCTTCGATCGCCGCCGCACTCTTCCTGTTCGTCTGGTACCGCTGGACCAAGCGTCGGTACCTCGCGAAAGCACGCGAGCATCCCCGCGAGTTGGTGCCCACCGCGGGACCAGACATCTCCGACATCGTGGGCCGGGAGGAGGTCGCCCAGGTCATCGCCGAACGGTTGCGACGGCGTGACACCCGCAGGCCCTATCTGCTCGTCGGCGGCATCGGCGCGGGGAAGACCGCCGTCCTGGTGCGGCTCACCGAACTGCTGGCCCGACAGAATGCCGTCCCCGTGCCGATTCGGCTGAGGGACGTCACCGGGAGCGACCTGGACTTCGAGCGCATGGCCAAGCAGCGTTTCTCCGAGGAGGCGCCCCAGGGCATCCTGGCGCGCACCAAGAACGAGCGGGTCTGGCAACAGCTCCTCGCCGACGACAAGGTGGTCGTCATCGCCGACGGCCTGGAAGAGGCAGTTCTCGACGAGAGGTTCCAGGAAGACCGGGACAACATCATCCGCCAGGCCATCGAGCGCGCCCAGGAGGAGAGACTTCCTCTCGTCATCGCCTCCCGGCCGCACAGTCCGCTGCAGACCACTTCCGCCGCGATCGTGGAGCTGGAACCCCTGAGCGAGGAGGAGGCGCTGTGCTTCGTCGAGGAGGGTGTCCCGGAGACGGACGAGCGCCGTGTCGACTGGATCGTGGAGACGGCGGAGGTCACCGAATCGCCCATCTATCTGCAGATCGCCCGCGAACTGCACCACCACGGCGCCCTGGAACGCGACCGTCCGCGCAACGACCCACACCGGCTGGACACTCGCAGCTGGGACCGCAGCACGCTTCGGTTGTGGCTGTTGCAGACGTGGGAGCACGCCCTCGCGGAGGGCCGGCTGCGCGAGGACGTCCCGCTGGACGCGCAGGAGCGTGCGGACACCATCGAGGTCGTCTCCGCGTTGGCATGCATCGGGCTGCTTCAGGACAAGCTGGAGGTCGGCTTCGCGGAGCTGCTGGACCACGACGTCCACCCCAATCCGGCGCGGCGGGCGACGGCCCAAGCGGAGCGCCTGTGGACCAGGAATCGCCGTTTCGACCGGTACGGCAAGCGCGGAAGCACCTTCTGCGAGTGGCATCGGGAGCGGATCTGGAACACGCTCTGCGACCAGCTGAGCGATGCGGAGAGCAGGCGTCTGCGCGAGGGAAACATGGGCCAGTGCCAGGCCGCGCTCGCCCGCTTCGCGAGCAACGCGAACAAGCTGAAGCTGCTGGAGGGCTTCGAGAAGAGGGTCCGCTTCCCGCACAGCGTCATCCAGGCATACCTCGGCTTCCGCATGCTTGACCACTTGGGGGAGCGTGGCGCCATAGAGATGGCCCTTCAAGCGCTACAGCCGCCGGGGCCCAGCCGCGAGCTCCTCATCGCTCTGGTACTGATGTCCCGTCGCCGGGCGGCGGACCTTTCGGCCGTCGGAGGCGGTGTCACGGCCGAGGTGAAGCAGGTGCTGAACGAGCGCTGGCGGAGGGCTCCCGTGTACGGCCGACGCCTGGCCCATCGACTCTGTGCGGCCGCGAACCGCCGCACGGACGATCCGAAGGCCCTCGACCTCTACGCAGCGGCCCTGGAAGCCGAGAGCGCGGAGGCCGACCCGAGACTGCTGAGCGGCATTGTCGGTACGGTGCACGACCGCTGGTCCAGCATCAAAGGGGATCTGCGCACCCTTGAGGACGCCCAGCGGGGACTGCTCAAGCAGGTCGGCGCAGCGCTGCGGGCGGCCTCCGACAAGATCGATACCACGCCGCTGTACAGCCAGCTCTTCGAGATCGGCATCGCAGAGCCCTCCTACCCCATACGCATGTGCGTCGCCGAGGAGTTCGGCAGCGGCGGCAATGCGGCGTTCGCCGTCATACGCGAACGCGTCGGTCTGAACAGCGATCCCGTGAAGGAGTACCACCACAAACTCCGCGAAATGAAAGCCTGGAAGAGGAAGGAGTATGACGCGTGGGCCGAGGAAATGAAGAAGGCGACGGACGACCGCGCGTCCGCGCGCATCGATCAGCTGCAAAGCGACCGGCAGGATCTCAACCAGCGCTACTGGAGGAAACGGGTCGACCTGCTACGGGAGTTCGAGATGCGGGCCTGGATGCTTCCCATGCTTCTGGGCTCTGTCGACGACTCCCACCGTGACGAGGCCCGAGACCGCCTCATCAAGTGGCTGCGCCACCTGGACCCGAAGTTCACAGGCCACGCCCCCGACCTGCCGCTCCCCCTTGAGGCCGCATTGGCCCAGGGCTTCAAGTACGCGGCCAACCGGCGCAAACGCCACCCTCACACGTACCCGGGCAGTCGCACCGAACTGGTCCGGCAGGCGGAGACCGTGCTGGAGCAGTCCCGGTGCTGGTATGCGCAGCTCGTCCTGCTCCAGGCGCTGTGCCTGTGGGAGCTCCCGGACAGTGTCGGCCGCCACGAGCAGCACGTCGACAGCATGGCATCGCGGGACGATCACGACGGGACGAGCGACCTGTCCCCTGTGATGGGGGGGACGACCGCCGTGGAGACCGTGCAGCGATGGCTGTCCATGGCGGGCACGGTCAACGCAGCGCCGTCACAGCCTGATCTGAACGGTGCCTCGAAGCGGCGACGGTTGCATCCGTTTGTCGCCGAGGCAGGCGACCTCGTGGCCCTCGCTCTGGAGACCGGGCGGCCCGAGCGTTTCCTGTGGATCGACGAGAAGGGCGTCGCCGACCACATCGGCTCCCGCAACGGTAGCTCCCGGGCATATCGCAAGCACAACCTCTGGATCCCGCCCTCAGTTGGATGGAGCACCCTCGACGGGCGTGCCCAACGCCTCCTCGCCGACGTGCTGATCATGCTGAACCTCATCGAACGGGATGGGCACCCGGACGAGGTCGAGGAACGTATGGCGCGCGCCGGGCAGCCAGACATGCCGATCCCGCCGTGCATCCGTACCAACCGCGAGGCGCTGCGCCCCGACTTGCAGCCGAGTACCTCGGCCCCGCCTGCACCGGGCATCGCCTGCCTGCCCGACTGCAACTTCCAGCTTTGCCCGTACCCTCCCCGTGGCCATGTGCCCCGGGGAGAAGTCCGCGAGCCGTTCTGGCGTCAGCAGCAGGCTCTCCTGCCCGGACCAGTGCGCCGTTGGTTTCCCAGGCTCTTGCGCAGGAAGACGCCCCACTGGGTCAGCATGCGCGTCCGGGAACTCGACCACTTCTGGAAAGCCATGGCCGGGCGCACGCGCGACTAGCACCGCGCCGGGGCGCACAGGGGCCCGTGCTGCGCACGCCGCGCGATCTTGGCGGCCTGCCGAGGTGTCACCCCACTTCGCGAGGAGTGACTCTCATCAGGAGGTTGGCGGGGTGGTTGGTGGATGTCATGACTCCCTGTACCTGCACCCCTGGGAGCGGCTCCAGACGCCACCGGCGCGCCAGGGCCGCGACCACCGTGGTCATTTCCGCGCGCGCGAACGATTCACCGATACACCTGTGCCTTCCGGCGCCGAAGGGAAGGAACGCGCCGCGGGGAGCGGCCTTCTGGCCGGGCAGCCAGCGGTCGGGATCGAACCTCAGGGGGTCGGGGAAGTGGTGCGGGTTCCGGTGCAGGACGAGGGCGCTGAACATGAACTCGGCACCTGGTGGAAACCGGTATCCCGCGAGTTCGACCTCCTTGGTCGCTCGTCGCGTCGTGACGCCTCCGGGGTTGCGCAGGCGCAGCGCCTCGTCCACCACCCGCCGCGTGTACGGGAGATGGCCGAGGTGTGCGAACGAAGGGGCCTCTCCGCTGCTCGTCCGCAGCTCCTCGTGGAGTTCCCGGTCGACGGCGGGGTGCCGGCCCAGCTCGTGGAAGAGCCACGCCAGCCCGCCTGCCGCCGTCTCCGTGCCGGCGACCAGCAGTGTGATGAGTTCGTCGTAGACCTGCTGGTCGGTCATGGTGTCGCCGCTGTCGGCGTCCTGGGCCTGTAGGAGCATCGACAGCAGGTCCGGCTGCTCGGCGGGGAGGCCGGTGCGCCGGGTGCGGATGAGGTGGTCGATGGCCCGGCGAAGCCGGTCGTGTGCGGCCGCGAGGCGGCGGTTGCCAGGAGTGGGGAGCTTCTGCCAGAGGCCGGTCGGATCGATGGCCCGGTTGTACACGCCGCGGAGTACGACGGGCACGTCGTGGCGGATGTCCGCGGCAGTGTGCTCGTCGAGTGCGGTCGAGAACAGCGTGGAGGTGACGATGGCGAGGGAGAGGTCAAACATCTCCTGGGTGACGTCGACGACCTGTCCGGCCTGCCAGGAGGCGACTCGTTCGTCGGCCAGCCGCGCCATGGTTCGCGCGTAGTGATCGATCTGCCGGTGATGGAAGGCCGGCTGCATCCGGCGCCGCTGGCGGAGGTGGAAGGGCCCTTCGGAGGTGGCGAGGCCCTCGCCGAGGTAGTCGCGGAGCTTCTCGAAGGAGCGGCCCTTCGCGAAGTGGCCGGCGTCGGCGACCATCACGCGGTCGACGACCTCCGGTCCGGCGAGGACGTAGGTCGGTGTGGGGCCCAGGTAGACGGCAACGATCTGGTCGTACGCGGTGAGGGAATCGAGGAATTCCAGGGGGCGCCGCCACATTTCGAGTGCATGGCCGATCAGCGGAAGGCGTCCGGGAGCGGTGGGAGGAGCCGTGAGGCGAGCTGCGGTGGCCATATGTGCCTTCCTTATGTGCCTTCCTTCGGCCGCGGGCCCGTGCCTGCCCGGCAACCGAGTAGTACTCCTCGGGACGTTATGGACCGGTGATCCGGGTGCAGGCGTTCGGGACACACCGGGAACCACCCGCCCGGCGACGTCCGACGTTCTCGCAGGTCGAGCAGTGCATACATCACGGAAGGTAGCGCCATGGGCACTCAGTGCGATACCTGGATCTCGGTCAGTCGAGGGCGCCGGCGGCTGGAATCAGCCCGTGGCGTGTCTCGGATGGGTGAATGCGGGAATCTGGCCGCTCCCGGATTCCGGTAGGACCGTTGGGCTGGGCGGATAGCCGGATGATCGCTCTTCGGGCGTCCCCTGATCCTTCCTGTACACGTGATTGAGGAGACGTCTCCTTGGCTACCGCTGATCTTCCTGGTCCTGATTCGCTGCTGCGCCGCACGCTGGGGGAGTGGCGGATCGGGTTGGTGGCGTGGCGGCTGCTGGTTCTGCAGACCGCGGATCCGGCGGTCGCCGCCGGCATGGCCAACTTCTCCACCTACCGCGCGCACCCGTGGCGGCGTATCGAGCACACCATGGACAGCGGGAAGCGGTTGTTCTTCTCCGACCGTGAAGGGCTACGCCGTGAGGTTGCCCGCCTGGAGCGCACGCACCGCCGTCTGGCCGGGACCGACGAGCAGGGCAGGCCGTTCACAGCGTTGGACCCGGCGGTGCGGGTGTGGGTACTGGTCACCCTGTACGAGTGCATGACGGCGATGCGGGAACTGTCCGGACGCCCGCTGGCGCCGCCTGAACTGGATCAGATGTATGGGGAATTCCGTGCGGTGTGTGCCGAGTTCGGCCTCTCCGACGACCTGCTCCCGGCCACGGCCGCGGACGTGCCCGCGTATATGGACCGCACGATCCGTGAGCGCCTCGAATACAGCGAACCCGTGCGCTACCTGCTCTTCGACATGCTCCGTGAAGCACCCGCACCCCGCCGCCTCGGCCACCTGAAGCCGGCCTGGCCGCTTGCGCGCACGGTGGCCGCCCACGTGATCGGTGCGCTGACCATCGCGGACCTGCCGGAAGCCTTCCGCGAGCGCTTCAACTTGCCCCGCACCCGCCGCGCGGCCCTGCTGTCCTTCATCCTGCACCGTGGCATGCGCGTGCTGATGAATGCGCTGCCCGAGCACCGCCGCTACCGCACCCCACTGGCGGGTAACTCCGCGACTTCGCAGCCTCCCACCGCCTCCACCGACCGTCCTTCCCCGCCGGAGGCAAGCCCTGTCCGGCTTCCCGCACCACGCCGCCGCAAGGGTGCCGATTCCCGCCCGGCGCGTCTGCGGACCTTCTTCCGCCAGGTCCTCGACCAGACCGGCGACGGCCGCATCAGCTCGGCCGATCTGCAGGCCATGGCGCACAACGTGTGCTGGTCGCTCGAACTCACCCCGGAGCGCGAAGCCCGCGTCTATGCCGCCTTCGAGACCTGGTGGCAGCACCTGCGGACCGGCATGGATGCTGACGACGACGGACAGGTGACCTGCGAGGAGTTCGTCACCGCCATGCTCACCGGGGTCGACGCCGGGCCGGCCTACCTCAAGCAGGGGCTGCATGTCGCGGTGCGGGCGATCTTCCACGCTGCGGACACCGACGGCAGCGGACACCTGTGTGCCGATGAGTACCGCACGATCTTCGGCGGCTCCCGGGTCCACCCCGCCGAACTCAACCACGGCTTCCGCCAGCTCGACCACGATGGAGACGGCCGCATCACCGAAGAGGAATTCGTCCAGGCCTTCACCGACTACTTCACCGCCCGCACCGACAACACGGCCGGCAGCCAACTCCTCGGACGCCCATAGCGGCCGCTGCGGGCGAAGTGCCGGGGCAGACACAGTGCTGGCTGCCAGGGCGGAGACGCCCGCCGAGACGGCCGCCCGGCTGCGAGATGGGTGCACACAGCGCGGCCCTGGCCGGCGACGAGCCGCGCAGCAGGTTTCAGACGGAACGGGCAGATGCGGGATCAGCCGCGATCGTGGTGGACGGCGGCGATCCGGGAATGGTGCCGAGCGGGCGGCGGACGCCGGAGCGATCGTTGCTCCGCCTTCGCAGCGCATTAACTTCGCGGTCGTCCGCGCCGTGCGGCGTCGGCATCGGCCGAGGCGTCTGCCCGGTCCGAGGGGCGGCTCTTCGCTGTTCGCCGTGGCCGGCCGGCCGATCCGGCTCCGGTGATCAGTGCTGGGGGTGCGGACGGTGCGGACGGTGGAACAGGGGGCGCCGCTTGGCGGCTGGGGCCGGAGCGAGACGGCCGACTTCGATGCGGATCATGATGGCCCGGACCACCTCGGTCAGCCCCAGGACGATGGCCATGACGCCCACCACCAGGGTGAGTGCCGCGATCGAGGCGAACGGCGAGACGATCAGCACGATGCCCGCCAGAGCGCTGATGATCCCGAAGGCCATGTGCCAGCCTCGGGCCGGCATGTCCTTGGCGGAGGCCGCCGCGGCCGTCTCCATGGTGCCGCGCAGCAGCCAGCTGAAGCCGATCCACAGGGCGAGCAGCAGAATCGACTCCATGGCGCCCCGGAAGCAGATCAACCCCAGCAGGATGGAGAGCGCGCCTATGAGGAAATGCAACACCCGAAGATGCCGGGGCACGTGCGTGCCGAAGGCGCCGGCCAGCTGGAAAACGCCGGTCGCCAGCAGATAGACGCCGAAGAGCACGCCGAGGACCCGCAGCGTTGCGCTCGGCCAGACCAGGGCGATGACGCCCAGGGCGGTGGTGGCCAGGCCCATGGTGAGCAGGATCTGCCAGCCCTTGTTCGCCAGGAAGGCCATGCCTTCGGCCACGGGCGTGTCCTGTGGCTCGGTGCTGCGCGGGGGAGCGGGGTCTGGAGACCCGGAAGGGGATGTCATGACGTCTGCCTCCTTCTGGGAGCAGCGTGATCACGTCAGTACACGTCCATCGTCACTCGATCGGCTCCCCGTCGCTCGGCGGAGACGGAGATCGGTCGCGGTGCATACAGACTCCAGCCCTGCGTGGTGTGTGGGCGTTCTTGGGTTCTTGGGCGTCAGGATGCGAAGAGGCGGGTTGGCCAGCGGCGTGCTGCTGTGCGGGTGTCTTGTCTCTTTCCCGGACGCAGATAATTCCGTCGAGTCCCTCCAGGCGGCCGGAACCGGCAGGGGCCCGATGGTCCAGGGGCCCGATGGTCCATGGTCCGCGCGTGCGTCCCAGGTGATGATCCAGAGCTGGTGATTTGTTTTCCAAAAGTTTCCACATATGTGTGGATGCGCTTGTTCTTCTCGGGAGGTAGCTTCTAGCAAAAATTCCGTCAGTTCCGCCAGCCCGCTGAGCCCAAGCGCCTTGAAAGGGATAGGCCATGATGCCCGCAGAACGAAGAACTACGTCGGCCGCGGCCAGAGCCTCCGCAGTCCTGGCGGCTCCGACCGATTCGGCGCATGCGCGCCGCGGCGGACTCGGTGCGAAGACCGTTCCGAGTTCTGTCGTGTGCATCGGAGTAGATGGTGGCTGCGTGTTGTCGGGGGCACTGATCGGCTCGAACTGGGTACTGACGGTCCATCGTGGTCTTGGGGGTGTGTCGGGGTGCCGTGTGGATCGGGGTGACGGGGAAAGCGTCCGGGTGGACCGGCAGTACAGGGCTCCGGCTGGTGATATGGCGCTGCTTCGCCTTGTCTCGCCCTTGGACGGAGGGCGAATGTGGGGTGCTGTCGGTGAGGGGTACGTTCCGCTGGCCGCTGGTACCGATCAGTCGCCTAAGGGCGGCGACCTTGTGTATGCCATGGGCTATGGCAGTGGGGAGCTGGAGGTCGCCGAGCAGCGGGTCACCTCGTACGGCCCCGACGGTAGCTACGGCATGACGGGGGCGGCATCTGTCGTCGGCGGAGCGGCTTTTGTGGGCGGCTCAGGGGGACCTGTTCTCCGCTCGGACGGCAAGGGCGGTCTGAGGCTCATCGGTGTCGTGAGCGGGGGCACCGTCTTCGCGGAGGGCAACTCGCGCGCGTGGTTCGCGGGTGGTCCCACCGTCTGGAGCACCGACGGCAACGGAGTCATGAACCGCGACTGGATCAAGAACACCACCGGGATCTGAGAAAGCGTCGTCCGCGGACGCGTTGCCTGGCCTGCCAAGTTCACGCGCGTCGCCGAGGTGCAGTGCACCAAGGCCGCCCCGGAGACCTCCGCGCCAGCCGTCGACCGGCTGCCGAAGAGCCTCGGGGGAAGGGGGTAGCGGGCTTCACCCCGCCGCCGGGTCGCTGGAGGCGCGGACCGTGAGGACCGGGGTGAGGCGTTCGGACTCAGCGGCCTGACCGGCGATCAGCTGGTTGAGCAGCTGGAGCCCGCGCCTGCCCATCTGGTGCATGGGGGAGCGGACACTCGTGAGCGGTACCGGCAGTTCGGCGGCGAGCGAGGTGTCGTTGAAGCCGACGACCGCGACGTCCGAGCCGACCCTGCGGCCGTGGTCGCGGAGCGCGCCCATGGCGCCGATCGCGGCGAAGTCGTTGACGGCGAAAACGGCGGACGGGGCCGGTCCGCCGCGCCTGTTCGTGCTCGCCAGGAGCGTCTCGGTGGCCCGCCGCCCGCCCGGAGCGTCGAACGCCGAGTGCACGATGCGCTCGGCCGGGACGGTGACGCCCTCCTCGGCGCACCGGTCGACGAAGCCCGCGGTCCGGTCGATGCCGGTGCTCGCGTACGGTTCGCCCGCGATGACCGCGAGGTGGCGGTGGCCGAGGCCGAGCAGGTGCTCGGCGGCGAGACGGCCGCCGAGGTAGTCGTCGCAGGTCACCGAGGTGTGACCGGCGGCGCGGCGGCTGACCAGGATGAACGGGACGCCACGGGCGGCGATCTCGTCCAGGAAGCCACCGTCCACGTAGGCGTCGCCGAAGATCATGCCGTCGACGCGGCGGGCGAGGACCATCTCGGTGTGCGACCGCTGGACTTCGGGCACGTCGCGGGTGTTGGTGACGAAGGTGGACAGGCCCACCTCGGAGGCCGCCTCCTCGATGCCCTCGTACATGGTGGCGAGCACCAGGTCGGACAGTCGCGGCACCAGCACACCGACAAGGTTGCTGCGCTGGGTGCGCAGGCTGGTCGCGTGAGGGTTGGGGCGGTAGCCGAGTTCGTCGGCGAGCTTGCGGATACGGGCGATGGTGGCGCTGGACGCGGCCCGGCGGCCCTCGTCGGGCTTGGCGTGCAGAGCGCGGGAGACTGTCGAGATATGCAGTCCGAGCCGGTCGGCCAGCATCTGCAGGGTGACTTGCGGGCGGCCTGGATCCATCGCCGGTACTGCCTCCACTGCTCGCTGCCGTCGGCGCGTCGTCGTCACGCTGTGCGCCCGGCGCCCTACTCGGTGACCGTGCGGCTTGCAGGATCGTAACAAGCAGGGCATTGACCGAGCCATGTACACGGATGCAGGATACCCAAACGTTTGGCCCAATCGTTTGCTCTCGTGTGCTCTCGTTGGCCTGGAGGTCGCTCCGTGCGCAGGGTCGTTGTCCTCTCCACCGGTGGAACCATCGCCTCCCGCCCCGATTCCCGGGGGGCGGCGATCGCTGCGGACGACGCGAACGCGCTGCTCGCACAGCTGCCCGGCGACCTCAGGGTCCCCGTCGAAGGGGTGGACGTACTGCGCGTCGGCAGCTACCTGCTGACCCCGGGAGACATGGCGGAGATCGTCCGGAGCGCGCACGAGGCGCTGGCCGATCCCGACGTGCTCGGCGTCGTCGTCACCCACGGCACCGACGCCCTGGAGGAGACCGCCTTCCTGGCCGACCTGGTCCACCACGACCGGCGGCCCGTGGTGTTCACCGGAGCCCAGCGCGCGGCCTCGGCCGGGGACACCGACGGCCCGCGCAATCTCGCGGACGCCATCACCCTCGCGGCCTGCCCGGAGGCCGCCGGCCACGGCGTGCTGATCGTCTTCGATGGTCAGGTGTTCGCGGCCCGAGGCACCCGCAAGACCCACACCCTGGCGCCCGCGGCCTTCTCCGCCCCCGACGGCGGCCCCCTCGGGCGGGTGCGGAACGGCTCGGTGCGGATGGCCGCACGGCTGCTGCGGTCCGCCCCGCTCGGCCCGGAGGCGCTCGACCTGGACGGCGTACGGGTGGACATCGTGGCCAGCTATCCGGGCACGGACGCCACGGCGCTGGACGCGGTGGCGGCCGCCGGAGCCCGGGGCGTGGTGCTGGAGGCCACCGGCGCGGGCAACGCCAACCCCGCCGTGCGCGCCGCGATCGCCCGCCTGACCGGGGAGGGCGTGGTCGTGGCGCTGTCCACCCGGGTGCACGCAGGCCCCGTCACCGCGCTGTACGGCGGCGGGGGCGGCGTGGACCTCATCGAAGCCGGCGCGGTGCCCGTCGGCACTCTGCGCTCACCGCAGGCCCGGGTACTGCTCCTCGCCCTGCTGGCTCGCGACCGCGATCCCCGACGCGTGGCAGCAGCGCTCCGCCGGATGGCCGAGGCCGGAGCTGCCGACACCGAAGTCGATACCGATACCGATCACGGCCCGCGGCCTACCTCTGCCTCGACCGACCCCGCGCGGACTGTCATGTCCGCTCAGCCCTGCGAAAGGAAGAACTGATCATGGCCAAGGACATTCGCGTCGCGATCGGTGTGGACGTGGACGCCGTCGCCGGCTGGCTCGGCAGCTACGGCGGCGAGGACTCCCCGTGCGACATCTCGCGCGGCATGTTCGCCGGAGAGGTCGGGGTGCCCCGGCTGCTGCGCCTCTTCGAGCGCCGCGACATGCGTACCACGTGGTTCATCCCCGGCCACTCCATCGAGACCTTCCCCGACCAGACCCGGATGGTGGTGGACGCCAGGCACGAGGTCGGCGCGCACGGCTACTCCCACGAGAACCCCGTCGCCATGACGCGCGAGCAGGAGAGCGCGATCCTCGACCGCAGCATTGAGCTCATCGAGCGGGTCGCGGGCCGCCGTCCGACCGGGTATGTCGCCCCGTGGTGGGAGTTCTCCCCGGTCACCAACGAACTGCTGCTGGAACGCGGTATCAAGTACGACCACTCCCTGATGCACAACGACTTCCACCCGTACTACGTCCGGGTCGGCGACAGCTGGACGAAGATCGACTACGCGAAGCCGGCCGAGGAGTGGATGAAGCCGCTGGTGCGCGGCGAGGAGACCGGCCTGGTGGAGATCCCGGCCAACTGGTACCTCGACGACCTGCCGCCGATGATGTTCGTCAAGGCCAGCGCCAACAGTCACGGCTTCGTCAGCCCGCGCGACCTGGAGCAGACCTGGCGCGACCAGTTCGACTGGCTCTACCGCGAGATGGACTACGCGGCCTTCACCATGACGATCCACCCTGATGTCTCCGGGCGTCCGCAGAACCTGCTGATGCTGGAGCGGATCATCGAATACATCAGCGGCCACGAGGGTGTGCGCTGGTCCACGTTCGATGAGATCGCCGACGACTTCCTGGCCCGCTTCCCGCGCGCCTGAGGTGCGGCCGCCCTCTCGGGCATCGCGCGGAAGCCGCATCCTTCCGCGCGCACCGAGGCCGTAGGTCTTCCTGGGCCGTTCCCCTGGCCCCGCCCACCCCGCTGAACCTGTTTCTCCCCTCCGAACCCCACTCGGCCCCCTCCCCTCCCCTCCCGAGAAGGGCAGTTCCATGTCCGCTGACTCCCGCGGCGCGGCGATCCGTGACGCGACCCCCGAAAGACAATTCCCACGGGTCGGTGCCCGCGCCACCCGCAAGGCCACCTTCATCGCCTTCCTGGCCTGGATGTTCGCCGTCTACGACTACATCCTGTTCGGCACTCTCCTGCCGGAGATGTCCGCCCACTTCGGCTGGAGCGAGTCCCGGGCGTCCCTGATATCGACGTTCATCTCCGTGGGTACCGCCGTCGTCGCCCTCGGTGTCGGTCCGGTGGTGGACCGCATCGGCCGCCGCAAGGGCATGATCCTCACCGTCTCCGGCACCGCCGTGGCCTCCGCAGCGAGCGCCGTCACCCCGGGAGCGGGCTATCTCATCGGCGTGCGTTCGATCGGCGGCCTCGGCCTGTCCGAGCAGGCCGTCAACGCGACGTACCTCAATGAGATCTACGCCGTCACCGAGGACGAGAAGATCAAGAAGCGTCGTGGGCTGATCTACAGCCTGGTGCAGGGCGGCTGGCCGCTCGGCGTGCTGCTGGCTGCCGCCTTCGTCGCCGTCTTCCTGCCCATCGTCGGCTGGCGCGGCTGCTTCGCCATCGCCGTCTTCCCCGCTCTGGTGATCGCGCTGGCCCGCCGTGGGCTCAAGGAATCCCCGCAGTTCGAGCTGGAACTGAAGCTGCGGGAGCTGCGCAAGGAGGGCAAGGCCGCCGCGGCCGCCGAACTCGCCCGCTCGTACGGCCTTTCCGTGGAGGAGTCGGCACCGCTCGTCGCGATCTTCAAAGGCCCGGCGCTGCGCAACACCCTTGTGCTGGGTTTCGCCTGGATCATCAACTGGTTCGGCATCCAGGTCTTCAGCGTGCTGGGCACCACGGTCCTCACCGAGGGCAAGGACGTCAGCTTCACCAACTCGCTGCTGATGCTGATCGTCGTCAACGCCGTCGGCTACCTCGGCTATGTCTTCCACGGCTGGTTCGGCGACCGCATCGGCCGCCGCAACATCATCGGCATCGGATGGATCCTCTCCGGCATCTCCTTCGCCCTCACCCTGACCGTCGCGCAGGGCACCGTCATGGTCGTTTCCCTGTACTCGCTCGGCATGTTCTTCCTCGTCGGGCCGTACGCCGCGCTCCTCTTCTACATGGGGGAGTGCTACGACACCCGCTGCCGCGCGACCGGGACGGCCTTCCTCAACGCCCTCTCCCAGCCGGGAGCGATCGTGGCCGGCCTGATCGTCACCGCCCTGCTCTCGTCGGGGGTGGGCTGGAACGAGGCCGCACTGCTGGTGGGAGCCGTCGGCACCGTGCTTTCCGGGGTCGTGATGTTCGCGGCCCGGAAGGTGGAGACGCTCAAGGGCTGACGCGCGGCAGGCCCATCACGCCCGTTCACGCCAGTCACCGCAGGACGATCCACTCAGAGCAAGGAGAGGAACAGCGGATGGACACCCAGGGCCAGTCGGCGGGGCAGGTGGCGGTCGTCACCGGGGCCGCCAGCGGGATCGGCCGGGCGCTCGCCGTCGCGTATGCCGCCCACGGCGTATGCACGGTGGTGGGGACATTCCCCGGCGACCCGCACGACCCGGAACGGACGGCGGCGGCGGTACGGGCCGCCGGCGGCGAGTGCGTCGTCCACGAGGTCGATGTGCGCTCGACGGAGCAGGTCGAGGCGTTCGCGCAGCGCGCCCTGGACGAGTGGGGGCGGCTCGACATCGCGGTGGCTGCCGCCGGGGTGCTGCGCCGGGCGGAGCTGGCCGAGCTGGACGACCTGGCCTGGGATGATCTGCTGCAGGTCGACCTGACCGGAGTGCTGCGTACGTTCCGTTCGGCGGCGGCCCGAATGGCAGGCGGACGGCCGGGCGCGATGGTGGCCATCTCCTCCATCGCGGGCGGCGTCTACGGCTGGGGCGAGCACGCGCACTACTGCGCCGCCAAGGCCGGTGTCCTCGGGCTGTGCCGCAGCCTCGCGGTCGAATTGGCGCCGCGCTCCATCCGCGTCAACACGGTCGTCCCCGGCTACATCGTGACCCCGCAGTCACTGGACCCGGTCAACTCCCTCGGCCCGGAGGGACTTGAGCGGGCCGGGAGCGGCATCCCGCTGGGGCGGGCGGGGCGGCCCGAGGAGGTGGCCTCGGTGATCCGCTTCCTGACCTCACCGGAGGCCTCGTACCTCACTGGTCAGGAGATCGTCGTGGATGGCGGGCTGACGGTCCGTATGGCGGCCTGAGGGTGTGAGAGGAACGGCACGGATGCCTGCACGGATGCCTGTACTTCAGGACAAGGGCGCGCTGGTCGTCGGCGGCGCGAGTGGGATCGGCGCGGCGATCGCCGCGATGTACGCGGTGGAGGGCGCGCGGGTGGTGGTCGCGGACCGCGACGCGTCCGGTGCGTCCGGGACGGTGAGGATGGACGTCGCGGACGAGGGGTCGGTGGCGTCGGCGGTAGCGGAGGCCACGGATCTCCTCGGCGGTCGTCTCGACATTCTGGTCAATTCGGCGGGCATCCTGACGCAGGCGCCTGTCGCCGAGATGGACTTGGCAACGTGGGCGCAGACCATCGCGGTGGATCTCACCGGGGTGTTCCTGTGCTGCCGGGCCGTGTTGCCGGGCATGATCGAGCGCGGCTCCGGGCGGATCATCAACATCGCTTCCCAGCTGGGCATCAAGGGCGGCGAGGGGCTCGCCCACTACGCGGCGGCCAAGGCCGGGGTGGTCGGGCTGACCAAGTCGCTCGCCCTGGAGGTGTCCCCGCACGGCGTGCTGGCCAACGCCATCGCACCCGGGCCGATCGAGACGCCGATGGTCGACGGCATCACGGAGGACTGGAAGCGGGCCAAGCGCGCGGAACTGCCGCTCGGCCGGTTCGGCCGCCCCGAGGAGATCGCCCCGACGGCGGTCCTGCTCGCCTCGGACCCGGGCGGCAACCTCTACGTCGGCCAGACGCTCGGCCCGAACTCGGGCGATGTGATGCCGTGATGTGCGGACTCGCGGCGCGGCGCGGCGGTGGGCCCTGGATGGTGTTCTGATGTGCGGCGCCTGTGGTGACCGGACCCCTGCGGACTGGGCGCGGCCCCTCTACGCCGGACCGGGCGCCCGATCCGCCCTCGCGGCGGCGGCCCTCGCGCTCGCCGCCCGTCCCGGCCTCCGGGTGGCGGCCCGCCCCGGTGGCTGGCTGGTCACGGGCCCTACGGGGGCCGCGACCGCCTGCCCCACGCTCACCGCACTCGTGGCCGCCCTACGTCGGGGCTCCGGCCCGGCCCTGCCCGAACTCCCTGTAGCGCGTGGCTCGGGGGCCCTCTCCGTACCCGCCCCGGACGGGCGGCGAGGCGTGCGGCTACGGGCCGTGGCGGATGCCCAGGCGGCCGCCCCCGAGGATCGGTGGACTGTACGCACCGACGCCGAGGCTCTCGCCGCGCTCGGCGCTCTCGCCGAGCCGCCCGGTTCGCTGCGCCACTACCTCGCGGGGATCTCGGGCGTGACGGCCCCCTGGGGCGGCAGTCCCCGTCCCGTCCCGGGCTTCGATGCCCCCGAACGGGCCTCCGACCTCGTCGTCTGGGCGGAGTGGGCCCGCCAGTCCGGGGCCTTCGACGCCGACCCCTTCGCGGCGACCTGCCCGCTGGACGGGACCACCCGCCTGGACCTGGAGATCCGTGCGGGCTACGTGGTCCGGGCGGTCCGTCTCCTTCGCTTGCCCCAATCGTGCGCGCGCCCAGCCTTCTTGGGCGGTGGCTTGGATGGTTGCCGTCCATCAGACGCAATTCTCCGTGCGATCTGAGGCAGTCCGGCGGCCGCCACTGCTGAGACCGGATCACTGCCTCGATCTCTTCGTGGATGGGAAACCACCAGGACAACGAAGAAGGCCCAGGTCTCCGACGTGGGCCTCAACTATGGAGCGGGTGACGGGAATCGAACCCGCGCTCTGAGCTTGAGAACCAATGGGGGCCACTGCCACCGCCGGCCGGGGATTGACGGCGGTGGCCTGCCGCTGCGGTCACGCCCAGCAGCAGGCCGAGCGTGTCGACCACGACGTGCCGCTTGTGACCGTTGACGAGTTTGCCGCCGTCGAGGCCACGACTGTCGGCGCCGACGACGGCGTCCGCCTTGACCGACTGCGAGTCGATCACACCGGCCGTCGGTCCTGTGGGTGGCGAGACGTCCTGCAGCCGGAGTTGCGAACCCTCCTCGGCTGATGACGACGAAGAACGAGCACGACGGCTACGCCGAACTGACCGTGCTGCGAACCCTCCTGGGCCGATGACGACCGGCAGTTTGCGGCCAGGCGGCCGGTATAGCGCCGGAGCCGGTGACACCCACCGTGCTTCGCACGCAGCTGGTGACCGGTAGCGCGCCGACCTGGTGACAAGCAGCGTGCTTTGCGCGATCCGAACAGCAGGGGGCGGGGCGGTCGCTATGTCTGGTTCGCCGCCTGCTTGACGGTCCTGATCACTGGTGCCGTTTCGAGGTGTGTGACGGCTCGGAGTGCGGCGACCCGGGTGGTCAGGTACCGGTACAGCTCCCGTGGGTTCGTGCACACCACGCTCGCGTACAGGTTGGTCGGGCCGGTCGTTGCGGCGGCGAACGCGACCTCCGGGTGCCCGGCCAGCGTCTGTCCGGTCTCCTCCAGGTGTGCGGGGGCGACCGAGAGCCAGAGCAGGGTTCGGGAGTTCACGCCGAACATGCGCCAGTCGACGTCGATGTCGAGATAGAGCAGGCCGTGTTCGCGCAGCTCCGTCATCCGGCGCCGGACCGTCGTCGGCGACCAGCCGGTCGCCGCGGCCAACTGCTCGAACCCGGCCCGGCCGTCGGTGGCGAGCAGGGCGAGAAGCTTGCGGTCACCGTCGTCGAGCCGCACCGGTCCTCGTCGATGCGGCATCGGAGCCGGGCGCAGTCGCTCGATCGCCTCCTCGTCCAGCGACCCGAGCTTTCCGACCACGTTGTCCGGGCCGCCGTAGAAGGCGTGCAGCAAGCAGTGCGCGGTCACGCCCTCCACACGCGGGGTGCGGGGGAGTTTGGCCAGCAGCAGTGCCTCGCTGTCCGCCTCGCTCTCGGTACGGACCACGCAGGTGATCTCGGTGCCGCCGGAGCTGAGGCTCACCCAGGACGTGTCGGGGCGTCTGGCCAGTGCCTCGGCGACCGGGAGCGACGCGGCGGGCGCACATCGCACCCGCAGGAACCACAGGATGGTCCCCGGTGCTGTGGGGGCGACCCCGCCCAGCACCCGTACCGCCCCGGCCGACCGCAACCGGGCGTACCGGCGGGCGATGGTGCGATCCGACACGCCGAGAACCTCGGCGATGGTGCTGAACGGGGCACGGCCGTCGATCTGCAGGGCGTGCACGAGCCGACGATCCAGCTCGTCGTAGTCGGATTCCACCGGGCTGAGGCTAGACGGTGTCAGATATCAGCGCAATCGAGCCGGTTCCTGGCTCGGGCGGCTCGGCCGACGGAGCGTTGCTCCTGTCCTGATCGACACAGCCACAGGAGAGTCCATGGACACCGATGTACTCATCGTCGGCGCCGGCCCGACCGGAATGACCCTGGCCAACGAGCTGCTGATGGCGGGGGTGTCGACCGTGCTGGTCGACAAGCTGTCGCAGCGCAGCGACCTGTCCAAGGCAGGCGGCGTGCAGTCCCGCACACTGGAGGCGCTCGACCAACGAGGGCTGCTGAAGCCTTTGCTGGCCACCGGAGATCACCCCGTCACCACTGGCCACTTCGCCGGTATCCCACTCCCGCTCCACTCCAACCGGCACCGTCTGCCCTGGCGGTCCGTGCCACAGGTGGTGATCGAGGGATTCTTCGAGCAGCATCTCGCCGCGCACGGCCTGCACGCCCGGCGGGACCACGAACTGGTCGGCATCGCCCAGCACGACGACGGGGTCACCGCGACCTTCGCCAACGGCGCCACCCTCCGCTCCCGTTACCTCGTCGCCGCCGACGGAGCCCACAGCACCGTGCGGACCCTGCTGCGGGCCGGGTTCCCCGGTCAGCCGGGTACGGCGACGATCACCGCCG
This sequence comes from Streptomyces tubercidicus, assembly GCF_027497495.1. Lineage (GTDB taxonomy): Bacteria > Actinomycetota > Actinomycetes > Streptomycetales > Streptomycetaceae > Streptomyces > Streptomyces tubercidicus. Next base: position 1,486,547 of record NZ_CP114205.1, on the reverse strand, counting down.
CCGACGTGCGGCTCAGCGGCGTCGATCCGTCCACGTCGCACACCTGGACCGAGGACGGGCACTGGGCGGCACTGTTCCCGCTCGGCACCGATCCGCAAGGCAGGCAACTGCGCCGCCTGGTCCTCGGCGGGCCGGGCCAGTCACTGCCGAGGGAGACCCCGGTCACCGAGAACGACATCCGTCACGGCCTGAGCACCGTGTTCGGAACGCGGGTGCACCTCCTCGAACTGCGCTACGCCCGCCGCATCACCAACGCGTCACGACAGGTCGAGCAGTACCGGCACGGGCGGGTGTTCCTGGCGGGCGATGCCGCCCATGTCCACCTTCCGCTCGGCGCACAGGGCATGAATACCGGGATGCAGGACGCGCTCAACCTCGGTTGGAAGCTCGGCGCCGCCGTGCACGGCTGGGCACCAAAGAACCTGCTCGACACGTACCACGCGGAACGGCATCCTGCCGGGGCCGCCGTCCTGCGCAACGTCCGGGCACAGAGCCTGCTGATGGACTGGGCCGGCACCCGCGATCCGGACGTGCTGGCTGCCCGGGAGATCTTCACGGGCATGGCCCAACTCCCGGACGTCCAGCACCATCTCGCCGACCTGATGTCCGGGATGGCCATCCGCTATCCGATGCCGGGCACCGAAACCCATCCACTCGTCGGCCGGCCCGCACCGGACCTGGACCTCGGCCCCGCCCGGGTGCACGAACTGCTGCGATCCGGGCACGGCATCCTGCTGGATCCGGCCGACACGTTCGCCAGGGTTGCCGGCCCCTGGTCGGACCGGGTGGACCGGGCGGGCCAGGGCGCCGACGCCGAGCCGATGCTCATCCGGCCGGACGGCTACGTGTGCTGGGCCGGCGCGGATGACCTGGAACCGGCCCTCGACCGCTGGTTCGGCGAGCCCGGCTGAGCCGACGTTCAACATCACCCTCGCCGCTACCACGTTCGCCGGGAATCTCCCAGCCGTCCACGTTCCACGTGGACCTGTGTTCCGGCAGCGGATCCTTCGAGAGCCAGTCGGAAGCGTCGATGAGGTCGCCGGTGTCGCGGGGGCGCGCGAATTCCGCGCGAATCCCGGTGTCCTCGCCGTAGTGGCAGTGCGGGTGCCGCTACGGCGCCGGGGAGGTCTTCCACCTGGTCAGACAGCTGCAGCCAAGACCCCGCTCATAGGGGCCGTGTGATACGGCGTGAGAGGCGAGGAACCGTCGAGCGCCCCAGCGCCCGCACGGTCGCCGACCGGTCGTGCGCGCCGTACGCGCGGAGGCACGGATCGGCCGGTCGGTGCGTCCGTGCACACGGTGGAACTTGCCGTCGACGTCGGTGTCACGGCGACGGATGCGGCGTCTTCGATGGCCGGGATCCGGGTGAACGCGCCCCAGGTGCCGTTGGGGAAGATGGCCCAGTACAGGTGGTTGCACGAACCGCCCCTTTATCGGCGGTGGGGGAGGGGCGGAGCCGGGATTGTGGGCATTTACAGTGCTTGACACCCCCAGCCGGCGAATGGGGGACGACTTACTACACTCGGCGGCGCTGCTGTCTATTCCCTAAAGGGTGGAACATGAGGCCCTTCGCAGGTGACCCGCGACGATCAGGCAGATACATACGTACGCTGCTCGGCGCGGCTGCCACGGGCACTCTGCTGGCAGGCTGTACCTCCTCAGAGGGTTTGCGAGACGCCGGACCGGCCCCCTCCGTGTCCGTACGGGCGATTCCTTCGCCGCTGTGGCCGAGCTATACGCCCCTGCCCCGTTCAGGCAAGCCGAACGATTATCTGGATGGCGCCGGTCCACCCGTGCCGCACTTCACCGTTCCCCCGGGCGGGCTGAAGGAGGTATCGCCTGCGAAATTGCTCGCGGCGGACCCCGACCTCCCCCATGCGCTCCGCTACTGGGTACAGCACTGCCGCAAACCGGACTGCCGACTGCACTCGCCTGCCTACCCCGACCTGACCGGCGATGGCCGCACGATCCTCCTCCTGAACTTCGAGTTCAACGGGTACACCACGCTGGCGGGCTATGTGGCCTCGGGGGATTCTGTCCGGAGCGTGCTGGACTACAGCGGAGAAAAGGTCCGTGTGGGAACCGTCGGCCACGATCTTGTCGTCGAGGAGAGCGGTGACTCCCACAAGACCACTCGATACCGCTGGAACGGCGAGCAGCTGGCGCCCGTTCGGCTTGATTCCCCACCCCCTGTGAGGAACCCGTGACCCATCTGCTCCTCGTCGAGGACGACGAGGTGATCCGCAACACGGTCCGGATGGCCCTCGAACGCTACGGCTACACCGTTTCCGTCGCCGGGGACGGCTTCACCGGCTTGGACCTGTTCCGTGAGAAGCAGCCGGACCTGCTGCTGCTCGATGTGATGCTGCCGGAGCTGGACGGCATCGGGCTGTGCCGCCGCATCCGCGAGCTGAGTCTGGTCCCCATCTTGATGATGTCCGCCCGCGGCGATTCCGTGACCGTGGTGTCGGGGCTGGAGGCGGGGGCCGATGACTATGTCACCAAGCCCGTCGACAGTGCGGTGCTCGTCGCACGGATCCGCTCCTTGCTGCGCCGGGCGAGCTTCCGACCGCAGGCAGTGGCCGCCGAGCAGCCGCAGCCAGAGCCTGATGGCGTTCTCGCCTTCGGCGACGTGGACATCAATCCCCGGTCCTTGGAAGTGCGGCGTGCAGGGCAACCCGTCGCATTGACCCCGACGGAACTGCGGCTGCTGCTCGCATTCGCCGCGAACCCCGGGGTCGTGCTGGAGCGGCGGACGTTGTTGCGCACCGTATGGGACTACGCGTGGGAGGGCGACAGACGCGTGGTCGACATGCATGTGCAGCGGCTGCGCGCGAAGATCGGCGCCGAGCGGATCGAGACGGTCCGCGGCTTCGGCTACAAGCTGCGGAGCTGACCGTGCACATGCGCTGGCAATCCCTGCGCTGGAAGATCGCGGCGCTGGTGGCGGCCTCGGCCTGTGCCGTGGCTGTGTCGATCGGAGTTCTGGTCCATCAGGCCTCATATGACCGGTATTTCGACCAGGCCCGCGAAGTCGCACAACAGCGGCTGAACGTGGCGGTGAGCGTCTACGCCCAGACCGGGAAGCCCACGGCCGGCGCGCACCTCGATTCGCCTCAAGTGCCCCATGAACTGAGGGAGTTGGCGCGACACGGCCGCCAGGGCACCGACTCCGGTGACGGGCCGGACGGGCCGGGGGTGTGGGCTGCGCGTCAGGTCGGTGGGCAGGTGCTGTCCGTGCACATCGGCATGAGTGGGGACATGCGCAACCTCGCGGCGCTCGACACCAGTATGGCCCTGGCCGGGCTGCTGGTCGTCGCCGTCGTTGTGCCGGTGGGGGCGCTCAGCGCGAACCGGCTGGGGCGTCGGCTGCGGTATGCCGCTGCCACGGCCCGGCGGATCGCGGGCGGTGACCTGGACGCCCGTATCCACGCGGCCCGGCGCTCAGAAGACGAGATCGCCGAGATCTCCGCCGCCGTCGACTCCATGGCAGCGGCGTTGCAGCAACGGCTGTGCAGCGAGCAACGGTTCACCGCCGACGTCGCACACGAACTGCGCACCCCGCTGACGGGCCTGGTCACCTCGGCCGAACTGCTGCCACCAGGGCAGGCCGCCGGCTATGTGCAGGACCGGGTGCAGGTGCTGCGCACGCTGGTTGAGGACCTGCTGGAGATCTCCCGGCTGGATGCCGGTGCCGAGCGGGCGGATCTTGTGCCCTGCCCGCTCGGGGAGTTGGTCGAGGAGTGTGTACGGCGCACCGGGCTGGCTGCCGAAGTGCTGGTCGTAGGTGATGCCGAGGTCGATACGGACCCGCGGCGGCTGGACCGCATCGTGGCCAATCTGGTGGTCAACGCGCATCGTCATGGGCGGCCACCGGTCACGGTGACGGTTGACGGGACCGTGGTCACCGTGCGCGACCACGGCCCGGGTTTTCCCGAAGCCCTGTTGGCGGACGGGCCGCAGCGATTCCGCACCGGCGCTCGGGAGCGCGGCCGCGGTCACGGTCTCGGCCTGACCATCGCACTGGGGCAGGCCCACGTCATCGACGCCGTCTTGACCTTCAGCAATGCGCCGGACGGCGGCGCGGTGGCGGCGCTTCGACTGCCGATACACGACTGATACACAGCGGATACCGAGCCGAGCGGGGGGAGAGATCCCCTCGCAGCGGGTCGAAGATCTTCCGTATCCACCATGGCGGAGCCCTCGCGAATCACGCGCGCACCGACTCATAAGAGTGCTCTCCCCATGGACCCTTCCTGCATACGGACCAGACGGCGGCCCAAGGCTCCCCGCCGCGGCATACGCATCGCAGCATGGACGATGACCGCCGGTCTCACCGCGGTCGGTGTCGTCGGCTGCCTGCTCGTCGCCAAACTCGACGGCAATCACGCGTCGACCGACGTGGACGCCACGCTCGGCGCCGACCGCCCGGCCCATACGGTCGCCGGGGCCCTCAACATCCTGCTCCTCGGCTCCGATTCGCGGACCGGGAAGAACCAGGAATACGGCCAGGACGGGGGCAGCGCCCGCTCCGACACGGCGATGCTCGTGCACCTTGGTGAAGGTCGTACGAACGCCGTGGTCGTCAGCATCCCGCGCGACACCATGGTGGAACGGCCCGCCTGCCCGCTACCGGGCGGCGGCACCTCGCAGGCCGCAGGCCCGACGATGTTCAACACCGCCTATGAAGCGGGCGGACTGCCCTGTGCGGTCAAAACAGTCGAGCGGCTCAGCAAGGTACGTATCGACCACGTCATCGACGTCGACTTCACCGGCTTCAAAAAGCTGGTGACCGCAATCGGCGGCGTGAAGATCACCACCGACAAAGCCATCCACGACAAGTCCAGCCACCTGGATCTGGACGCGGGCACCCACCATCTGAACGGCGAGCAGGCGCTGGGGCTGGTCCGCACGCGGCACGGCTACGGCGACGGCAGCGACCTCGGGCGGATCGCACTGCAGCAAAAGTTCATGGCCGCGCTCGTCGGGGAGTTGAGAAGCTCAGCCCTCCTCACCGACCCGGTGAAGCTCTACAAGGCCGCCGATGCCGCGACCAGCGCGATCACCACCGACAAGGGGCTCGACTCGGCACAGGACCTGCTTGGTCTCGCTCGCAGTCTGTCCGGGCTGAAGCCCTCTGACATCAACTTCCGGACGCTGCCCGTCGGCCCCTACCCGCAAGACCCCAACCGGGTCTCCGTCAAGCAGCCCGAAGCGGACGCCCTGTGGCAGGCCGTACGCGACGACACCGCGCCGCCCGCGAAGGAGAAGTGAGAGGACCATGACCGACTCCCCGCAGACACTGACCCTTCGGCTGCCCTCACTCCAGCTGTCGGACGCCCCGCCCGTACTGCGCCCGTACGCCCCCGGCCTCGACGGACTGCGCGCCCTGGCCGTGACCGCCGTCGTGATCTACCACGTCAACCCCGAATGGCTGCCCGGTGGCTTCCTCGGTGTCGACGTCTTCTTCGGCCTCAGCGGCTATCTGATCACCGATCTGCTGCTCGCCGAGCGGCGGAGGCGCGGCCGCATCGATCTGCGTGGCTTCTGGCTGCGCCGGGCTCGCCGCCTGCTGCCTGCGCTGGCTGCCGTCCTGCTGACAGCGACGGCCGCTGCCACCGTCTTCCGCCCGGACCGGCTGGCCTCGGCCGCCGACAGTCTGCTCTCCGGCGCAACGTTCACCAACAACTGGTGGCAAATAGCCACCGACGCCTCGTACTTCGCGAGCTTCGGACCGCCGCCACTCTTCCAGCATCTGTGGACGCTCAGTGTCGAGGAGCAGTTCTACCTGCTCTGGCCGCCGGTGCTGCTCGCCCTCCTGCGCTTCGTGCCCCGACGGAGCATACGGGCGGCCCTCCTTCTCGCCTCTGCCGTCGCCTCGATGACCGCGATGGCCCTGCTGTACGAGCCCGGTGTGGATCCTTCCCGCGTCTACTTCGGCACCGACACCCATATCTTCCCCATGCTGACCGGCGCCGCCCTCGCCCTGCTGCGCCCCTCCACCGGTCTCCTGCCGAACCGGACCGGGCCGACGCGGACCATGCGTCCTGCGGACATCGCCGGAGCCGCGGGGCTGGTCGTGCTCGCCGTGCTCGCCTATACCCTCTCCGAGAAAGACGACAGCCTGTACCCTGGCGGCTTCGCCCTCGCCGCCCTCGCGACCGGTGCCGCGGTGCTCGCCTCCGCACAGCCCCTCGGACCGCTGGCGACCCTGCTCGGCACGCCTCCGCTGCGGTGGATCGGTAAGCGCAGCTATGGCATCTACCTGTGGCACCTCCCCCTCATCTCGATAGCTACTCCCGACCGCATGACTCCCGCCGACGCGCCACTGAACGCGATCACGGCCGCCGTCACCTCCGTCGGCCTGGCCGCGCTCTCGTACCGCTGGCTGGAACAGCCCATCCGCCGCTCCGGCTTTCGTGCGACCGCCCGCACACTGCGCCTCGCCCTCACCTCGGGGGCGACCCGCACGAGGGGAACCGTGCTAGGGGCCAGGGCCGCCGTCGGCTGCGTCACGACGGTCGTCCTGGTCGCGAGCTGCGGGCTGGCGACGACGCCCGACGGAGCCGGCAGCGCCTCCGCCCAGATCGAGGCCGGGCAGCGGTCGCTGAACTCCGCTCCGCCCGCCCAGCCCTCGGCACCGCCCGAGCGGACGCCGAAGAACTCCGCTTCTCCGACCCAGCCAGCGGTGCCTGCCGGGAAAGTCTCCGCGATCGGCGACTCGGTCATGGTCGCCGCCGCGCCCGCCCTGAAATCAAAGTTCCCCGGCATCCATATCGACGCCAAGGTCAGCCGTCAGCTGTCCGTCGCCTCCAAGGAGGTCAACGTTCTCAAGCAGCGAGGCGCATTGGGCGACACGGTGATCATCGACCTCGGCAGCAACGGCACCGGCGGGGAGTCCGACCTCCAGGCTGCCATCGGCGCCATCGGCCCCGGCAAACGGATCGTCCTGGTCACCAGCCATGCACCCGCTCCATGGCAGGACTCGGTGAACCAGGCCATCAAAAGCGTCGCGGCGCGCCACCACCACGTCGCCGTCGCAGACTGGGACAAGGCCATCACTGGTCACGACGACCTGCTCGCCGACGACGGCGTCCACCCTGGCCCTGCCGGCGCCAAGATCTACGCCGAAACGATCGCCTCAGCCCTGGCCACCCTCCCGGCCGGGCGCCGCTGAACTTGATGGTGTGATGTCAGGCCGGGCGTGATCAATCAGGGGCTCTTCCACCTGTCGTGACTGATGGACCACAAGGCCGAGTCCCGGCACCTGGCCCGCGACCGGCTCGGGTCCAGCGCCGCCTCCCAGGTCCTGTGGAGCGCACCACGGCTGATCTGTGTGGCCGGCGACTGGACCCGCTACGACGCGCACGCCGTAAGGGAGCACCGGCGCAGCATCGACCTGGTCCGCTTCCGAACCCTGGCGTGCCGCACGTCGCCGACGGCCTCGCTCCCCGTGATCACCCGGATCGGCTCACTTCCCGGCCGGGGGCTCCGTGGTGGTGGTGTCCTGGGCGGGAGCCCACCAGGGGCAGCAGGTCCAGCGCTACCCCGGCCGACGCGAGGACTACGCCGAGGTCCATCGTGCGATCGCTGCATTGGGCTCGGACCGCTCCGCACGTCGGCCGACCAGCCGCAAGCCGAGCGCCGAACTGGTACTCGCCTGGCAGGCGGCCTGCTGATCGTCCGCCCGCCGCCCCGTTGTCAGCCTCTCTGCCGAGTCCGGTACCGGCGCAGGACCACCCAGGCCACGAGGGCCACGGTCACCAGCCCTCCGACCACGGCCCAGCCGACGGCACCGAAGCTGTCTGTCAGCTTCTCGGCTGATGCGCCCGCCGCCGCCCCACCGAAGACGTACAGGGCCGACCAGGTCGCGGCTCCCGCTAGAGAAGCGGGAAGAAAGCGGGAATAGCGCACCTTGGCGACTCCGGCCGCCGCCGGGGTCAGCGTTCGGATCACGGGCAGCAGACGGGTGAGAAAGACTGCCCATGCCCCGTGCCGGTGCAGCGCGGCCACGGCCCTGTCCCACTGACGGTCCTCGATTCGACGCAGCAGCGCGACGGAACGCAGCCGGTCACCGTAGCGTCGGCCCAGCACATACCCGACGTGATCACCGCAGCTAGCAGCGAGGGCGACAACCACGAACAACCCAGCCAGCATCGCCTTGCCGTCCACCGCCGCGCCCGCTATCAGCACTGCGGTTTCCCCCGGCACAGCCACGCCGATGCCCAGGCCGGATTCGGCCGCACTGAACGCCGCCGCTGCTCCCAGTACCGCCGGTGGTGGAAGATCCTTCAAAGCTTCCATCGCCTGCGTAAACCATGACACGTGCTGTGGCCTCCTGACCCCTCGTTTCACTGCCCGCTGAGGCACCTCCAGTTGATCTCGGCGAGGGGAGAGAAACGGTCATGCCATGGGACGAGATGAGTCCAGGACTCAGGTCGTACGAGCTGCTGCTGTCTCATTCCGCCGGCTTCATCGCCGCCCAGAGCATCCGCGAGGACGAGAGCACACCGGCCTTGACCCACCCTCCGGCCGCCGCCTTGGAGGGTGAAGCTCCAGCCGCTGCCGATAGAGGGTGTCTGAGCGGACAGCCGGGCGGGCCAGGCCGGACCGCCCGGATGTCAGCCGTTGAGGGTGCGGAGCACAGGGCATGCGACGGGTGTGAGGCCATCGCCTCGCACCCGCCGCACGTCCTCCCTGCTCAGGGCGTGAGGGGCGGCTCCGGTGGGACTGCCGCCGACTGCCGGCCGAGGAACGCGGCGATCGCCTGCCCGAAGTGCGACCGCGCCACCGCCGGCCGGGGATTGACGGCGGTGGACTGCCGCTGTGGTGCCAGCACGGCGCCGACCGCCAGCTTGGCGGCATGGATCGCGGCCGGCGGCTGCGCGGCGACCGCAGCGGTGAGCCGGCCGGTGCGATCGGTGAGCTGCGCCTCGGGCACCTGGTGGTCGGCCAGTCCGAGCTCCACCGCCGTGCGGGCGTCGACCAACCGGCCGGTGTAGAGCAACTCCCGTGCCACGGACGGTCCGGTCAGGGCGACCATGCGTGCGGCGAACGCGGGGCTGGCGAGGATGCCGAGCCGGGCGATCGGCATTCCGATCCGGGCGGAATCCGCCATCAGCCGCAGGTCGCAGGCGAGGGCGAGCTGGCATCCCGCACCGGCGGCGACCCCGCGGATCTCGGCGACCACCGGGACGGGGCAGTTCTCGATCGCGGAGAACGCCTCTTCCATGTGCGCAAAGGACTCCTCGACGTATGCGGAGTCCGCATCCACCCAGTCGGTCATGTCGGAGCCGGCGCAGAACGTGTCGCCGTGACCACGGATCACCAGTACCCGCAGTGACCGGCAGGCACCGAGTTCCCTGACCTGGCGGGCCAGCCGCGTCCAAGCTTCGCCCGGGAGGGCGTTACGCCGGCGGCCGTCACCGATCCGGATCTCGGCGGCCGCGCCGGACCGGAACGTCGCGATGGTGACGTCGGGGGCGGGCACGGCGGTCACTTTGCGGCCTTTCGCGCCCGCAGTTCGGCCAACTGCCGCGGATCGACCCCCATGGCGGTCAGCACGGGCGCGGTGTGCTCCCCGTGCCGGGGCGGCGGGGTGCGCACGGTCGCCGGGTGGTCGGACAGCTTGATGGGCGAGGCGATGGTGCGCAGGGTGCCCGCGCCGGTGTGCTCAAGTTCGGCGACCATGCCGCGCGCGACGACCTGGGGGTGCCGCAGCGCCTCCTCGACGGTGTTGATCGGGCCGACCGGTATCTCCGCCTCGGTCAGGAGCACGGCCCACTCCTTGGCTCCGCGGGCACTCAGCGCGCGCTCGATCAGCGGGAGCAGCTCCGCACGGTGGCGGACCCGGTCGGAGTTGGTCGCGAACCGCGGGTCGTCGGCGAGCCCGGCGAGCCCGATCGCGGTGGCGAAGCGGCGCCACATCCCGTCGTTTCCGGCGGCGACCATGAGGTGGCCGTCGGCAGTGGGAAACGCCTGGTAGGGCACGATCGTCGGATGGGCCGACCCGTAGCGCTGCGGAACTTTCCCGGAGGCGAAGTAACCGCCGGCGACATAACTCAGCCAGGCCACCTGGCCGTCCAGCAGCGAGACATCGACCCACTCGCCGGTGCCGGTGTGCTCGCGGTTGCGGAGGGCGGCGAGGACGCCGATGGCGGCCCACATTCCGGCTGCCAGATCGGCCGGCGAGACCCCGAAGCGCACCGGCGGCCCGGTGGGTTCGCCGGTCACGCTCATGACGCCGCTGACCGCCTGCGCGATCGCGTCGTAGCCCGGCTCGTTCCGGTACGGCCCGGTCTGCCCGTACCCGCTGATCGAGGTGTACACCACGGCGGGATTGCGGTCGCGGACGTCCCGGTAGCCCAGCCCGAGACGGGCTGCGGTACCGGGCCGGAAGTTCTCCACGATCACATCGGCGGTGGCGGCCAGTTCCTGTATCAGGCGCAGGCAGTCGGGGTCCTTGAGGTCGACCGCGATGCCGCGCTTGTTGCGGTTGACGCTGTGGAAGTACGCCGCGTCCTCGCCCTGGAAGGGGGGACCCCAGGCGCGGGTGTCATCGCCGGAGACGGTGTCCTCGACCTTGATCACATCAGCTCCCAGGTCGGCCAGCACCATGGTGCAGAACGGCCCGGACAGGATGCGGGACAGATCGAGGACCTTCAGACCGGTGAGGGCTCCGTCGTGAACGAGCCAGGGCTGGGGGTGTGGTGTGGTGCGCATCGCGGTGTCACGCCTCTGTTCCAGTGGGTTTCGCCGGGCGGCCGGACGTCAGGCGCCCAGTTCGAGCAGGAGCTCCATGCAGATGGCGGTGGCGTCGAGGAAGTAGTCGACGCGGAGGTTCTCGTTGGGCGCGTGGTTGGCCTGGTCGGCGTTGGCCAGCGGCAGGCCGATGCTGGGCACACCGAGGATCCCGGTGAAGACCCAGTCGGGAAGCGTGCCGCCATAGGCGGGGATCAGCAGCGGATCACGCCCGGTCGCCCGGGAGATGGCCCGCGCCACCCTGGGCGTATGGGGGTTGTCGATCGAGGTCCGGGACGCCGGTACGCCACCGACCATGGTGACCGTCACCTCGGGGGCATGGGCCCGCAGATGTGCGGCCACCCGCTCGAAGACGGTCTGCGGGTCCTGACCCGCCGTCAGCCGGATGTCGACGCCCGCCTCCGCGGTGTCGGGAATGATGGTCCGGTCCACGTCCCCTGTGGTGATCCCGTTGATCGTGAGTGTGGGACGGTCGGCCAGCCGCTCATAGAAGGACAGTCCGTTGAACGCGGGGTCCATCTCGGTGAGTCCGATGTCCCCGAGGACTTCCTGCAGGTCGAGCGGGAGGGCGGCGAACGCGGCGCGGTCGGCCTCGGACAGCGGTTCCCGGCCGTCGTCGAAGCCCTCGATGAGGACCCGGCCGCCGGGGTCCTTGAGACTCGCCAGCGCCTGGACCAGCTGCCATGCCGGGTTGGGCGCGACATTGCCGAAATTCCCGGAATGCAGCGGGCGGCTCGGACCGGTGGCGCTCAGCCGGAGACGGAGCATGCCGCGGACGCCGTGCGAGACACACCATTCACCGGACTCATGCACCGAACGGTCGCTCCAGACCACGAGATCGCAGTCGAACAGCTCCCGGTGCGCGCGCAGGGTGTCCGCCAGCGTGGGGCTGCCGATCTCCTCCTCGCCATCGAGGAGCACGGTGACCGTGCAGGGGAGCGCGCCGATGTGCTCGTCGAAGAGGCGCAGCGCCTGTAGATGCGCATAGTGCTGCCCCTTGTTGTCACCGGTGCCACGGCCCCAGATTCGCCCGTCCCGCAGGACGGGGGTGAAGGGATCGGAGTCCCACTTCTCGCGGGGCCCGGCCGGCTGGACGTCGTAGTGACCGTAGAGCAGGACGTGCGGTGCTCCCGTCGGCCCCGCGCGGTGGCCGACCACCACCGGCCGGCCCTTGCCGGCGAGCACCGACGGGGTCAGACCGGCCCGCTTGACCTCTTCGACGGCGACATCGGTCGCGGCAGGAAATCCCTCGCCGGTCGCGCTCACACTGGGATGACTGACGTACTCCATCAGTCCGGCGATGAGTTCGTCCTGGCGCCCCTGCACCAGCTCGCGCGGCGTGGCGGGGAGTTGGGCGCGGATCGTGGCAGCGTCCGTCATCGTTGACCTCGTTCTTTCCTGGGAACTGTCGGGCGTGACGCCCGTCAGGCGGGGGTTCGTCGGGCGGTTCGGGGTGCGGCCGCTGCGTCAGCGCAGGGCGAGGAAACGGCGGGCGGCCAGCAGAGAGGCGAGGCTCAGGGCGCCGGCGACCATGATGTAGAAGCTGGGCGAGAGGTGGCTGCCGGTGACGGCGATCATCCAGGTGATGACCACGGGCGCGAAGCCGCCGAAGGACATCACGCCGATGTTGTAGCTGAGGGACAGACCGGTGCCGCGGGTCGCGGTCGGGAAGGCCTCGGACATCAAGGCGGGCAGCGCACCGAAGTAGCAGGCCTTCAGGAAGCCGAGAAGGAACATCACCACGCCCATGACCAGCAGTGACGGGCTGCCCGACAGCAGCAGGAACAGCGGATAGATGCTGAGGATCATGGCGGTCCCGGCGATGAGCATGATCTTGATGCGGCCGATCCGGTCCGAGAGATGACCGATCAGGGGCGTGATGGTCGTCAGTGCCACGCCGGACACCGCCGCCCCGATGAAGCCGACGGAGGACGGCAGGCCGAGGACCTCGTGTGCGTAGGTCGGCATGTAGACGATCACGTAGGTCACCGCGGTGGACATCACCAGTGCGCCGACCATGAGGAGCACCGGCAGCTTCTGGCTCCGCAGCACTTGCCGGACGGGGGGCGTGGCGACGTCTCCTGCTTCGGCGGTTTCGACGAATTCGCTGGTCTCCGGGACATGCCGGCGGATCAGGTAGCCCACCGGGCCGATCAGCAGGCCGACGAAGAACGGAATGCGCCAGCCCCAGGAATCCAGCTGCGGTCCGGAGAGGCTCAGACTCAGTACGGTGCCGAATGTTGCGGCCAGCAATGTGGCCAGGCCCTGCGAGGCGAACTGCCAACTCGCCATGAATCCCCGCCGGTCGGCGGACTGTTCGGCCAGAAAAGCCGTCGCACTGCCGAACTCGCCACCCGCGGAGAACCCTTGCAGCAGACGGGCCACCAGAATCAGTACCGGTGCGGCAATGCCGATGGATTCATAGGTGGGCATCACGGCGATCAGCAAAGTGCCGATCATCATGAGCCGAATGGTGAGCAGCAGCGCGGCTTTCCGTCCGGTGCGGTCCGCGTACGTTCCCAGAACCAGCGCGCCCAATGGCCTGACCAGATACGAGACCCCGAAAGTGCCGAAGGCGAGCATCAGGGAAACCGTCGGATCGCCGGCGGGAAAGAATGCCTTGGAGATCGAAACCGCGAAGAATCCGTAGGAGGTCAGGTCGTACCACTCAAGTGTGTTCCCGGCCGTGGCCGCGAGCACGGCATGCCGTGCTCGGCTCTTGCTGACGGGCTTCTCGGCATTCATCTGACCTGTCTCTCTAGCGGTCGTCATGAGTGTTACTCCCTCGGGTCGAGCAGGCGAACTGTCGCGCAGAGTGGCACCACCGATGAACGAGTCCGAAGTGGAAGAGACGGAATCCGTGAACTCGTTGAGCGATGACGCTAGAGGCACCGGATCGTTCGCACAATCGCAACTTCTAGAACACCTGATTGCCCAAAAAGCAACGACCGGATGAGCGCCGTCACGTGACGGGAAGGTCCGCCCACCGGGTGATCGCGCCGGGCTCGACACGGGTACCGTGCCGGGCGGCCAGGGCCGTGACGATGGCGTTTCCACGGCCGTGTTCAGCCGGGTGCCGGCCGTCGGCAGGCCGGGGTACGGGCGCGGCCGGACCCGCATCGGTGACCTCGATACGCAGCGCCCGAGGTTCTTCGGCCGTCGTCCGCGACATCTGCAGCACGGCTGGAGGAAGGGCGTGAGTGACCGCGTTGGTGACCAGTTCCGAGATCACCAGGACCGCGTCCTCAATGGTGGTGGCAGGCAGATTCCAGCCGGTCAGTACGGTGTGCGCGCGTCGGCGCACCAGGCCTACGGCCTCCGGTATGTGCGGCAGCGGAAAGAGAAATTCCGCGTCCCGCCGCGGCATCGCATGCGAGCCGGAGTATGCACTGCTGGGGGCTGTCGCATTCATCGTCTTTCCCCTGCCTCGGCTGCCTGTGGGGGGGGATGTACACCTGAGCGGCTAAGGAGGCTCTGAGCCGACCACTGATCGATGAGTTCGCCGCGAGAGGCGCTATGTCGTCTTACGGTCCGCCCGGCCGGGTGAGCCCGCAGGGCATATGACGAAGGTAGACGTGGCCCGACCATTCACGCAATCGCAATTTATCGAACAAATCGTTGCCCAAAAGGCAATGTCGCCATATGCTGACGGCATGCTGAACAGTCCGGCTCTTGAGTACTTCCTCGAAGTTGTCCGCACCGGCTCGGTCAACGAAGCGTCCAGGCGACTGCTGGTCGCAGGCTCGGCTATCAGCCGGCAGATCGGGAAACTTGAGCAGGAAATCGGTGTGGCGCTGTTCGAGCGTCGCCCACGCGGAATGGTGCCGAGTGAGGCCGGTACCCTCCTGGCCGCTTATGCGCGCCGCGCCGCACTGGAAACCGATCAGCTGCTCGCGGAAATCCGCGGCCGCGGCCGGCTGGGGGCCATTGTCAGGGTGGCGAGTTCGCAGGGCGGCGCACAGGAATTCCTCCCGGCCGCCATGGCCTCCTTCCGCAAGGACCATCCGGGCACCACCTTCCATCTCCCCGTGGTCACCCCTTCCTTGGCCACACAAATGGTCCAGGACGGCTCGGTCGACCTGGCCGTCACCTTCAGCCTCGCGCCCGTTCCCGACGTCCGCGTCATACACGCCCAGCGGGCCCCGATCCAGGCCCTGGTCCGATCCGACCACCCCCTCGCCCAGCGCAACGAGATCCACCTGCACGACCTCCTCCCCTATCCGGTCGCACTCACCGAAGAAGGCACGACGAACCGGCGCCTCTTCGACCTCTGCTGCTCGATCGAGGGCATTGCCTTCGAACCCCTGCTGGTCAGCTCCAGCTCCAGCACCCTGTCTGCCTTCGTCAAAGAGGCCAACGCCGTCTCCCTGATCGGCCACATCAGCGTCCATGAACGCCTACGCGTCGAAGGCCTGAAATCCATCCCCATCCTCAACCCGGAAATGCACCTCCGCACCCTCCAGATCCAGGCCATGGCCGGCCGCCAGCTCCCCGCAGTGGTGAGCGAGTTCGCCGACCACCTCATCCGTCAACTCGGCGAAACGGAGGTGTAGCGACGGCCACCGAGCCGCATCCGCCTCTCCCTCGCCACCAGCTGCTCACCGCCGCACCCCGCCCCCGTGTATATCCAGCGGAGCAGTCCGCGTTGTCACGGGCACCATCCGTTTAACCAAAGAACCTTGGAACTCTGCATGTTGATGCAGATATCGTCTCGCCGTAATAGCTTCTGCTGAGCCGCGACCGCCGCGGTGGCCGCCCTCGCGGCGCCTGCCCCCGCCGCCGGAGCCGTTGCGGCCACCGGAGCGCCGCACACTGCGGCGTCCGGCACCGGAACCGTGGCCCATCCCGACGGAGTGGTCAGTAATCCGTACGGTGAAGCTCGCCGACGGCGTGCCGATGTGGCCACTGAAGGCTGCCCTGAAACGCGATGCGACCTGGGAGGTTCCGGCTCTCGTGGCGTGATGTAGTCCGCCTTCCTGCGAGCCCCTGCGATAGGGGCGGCGTGATGCCGCGTGAGAGGTGAGGAACCCCTGTCGGCTTGTCGGTGGGCCGGTGGCCCGCTCCAGGGCTCCCGCCTCGGCGGGAGCCGCGGTCAGGGACTTGTCGGCCCCCGGACGCGGCGCTTGGTACCAGCGGAGCGAAGGCCGACGCCTGTGGATCACTCCTGCCGGAAGGAGGCGCACCTTCCCGCTGGGGCGGTCTTCGACTTCCCGGCCGAGTACTGGACGCGCCTCGCCTCGTCCCCCTGCTCAGCTCCACGTTCCGGGCCACACTGCGCGCCAGTTCGTCCTCTCCAACGACGTGCCCGAGTGGGGCTGTGTATTGGTCTGTCCGGGTGATAGTCGAGTCAAGAGGGTGGTGTTCCATTGGCCATTTCGAGTTAATGGTGGTGACCGTTTTCCGGTGGGTTGCCCATCTCTCCGGGGAGAGATGGGCAACCCCTGCGGTGCGCCGGTGCGCCGGTGCGCCGGTGCGCCAGTGCGTGGTACGTGTCGGTGTGTCCTCTCTCTGTCCCGGTGTGCAAGCGGTGATCCGGTGCGCGTATACCGGCGCTGTGCGACGCGGGCCCCGGTGGGAGTTCTTGGGCGGCCCTCTCAGCTGAGAGAGGTTTGTCATGAAACCGACTACGGGTTGGTTGGGAGCTCCGGCGGTAGCCGGCGGGTTTCGGCCGGTTGTACCGGCCGGTGGATCCGAGGTGGCCGCTGTACGGGGGCTTGCGGCCGCGCCGTTCAGTGCGGCGTTCTCCACGGTGACGATCCCGGCGGGCACGACCCCGCTGGCGGTGGCGGTGGCGCAGAACGGCAACGTCTACGTCGGCAACGCCAATTCGGCCAACGTGACGGTGATCAACAGCACCACGAACACCGTCCTGGCCACCGTCCCCGCCGGCTCAGACCCGGCCATGATCGCGGTGGCGGCGAACGGCAACGTCTACGTCACCAACCAGAGCTCGAACAACGTGACGGTGATCAGCAGCGCCACGAACACGGTCCTGGCCACCGTCCCCGTCGGCGGGGGCCCGTTCGCGCTGGCGGTGGCGCCGAACGGCAACGTCTACGTCGCCAACAGCACTTCCAACAACGTGACGGTGATCAGCAGCGCCACGAACACCGTCCTGGCCACCGTCCCCGTCGGCGCGGTCCCGGACGCGGTGGCGGTGGCGGCGAACGGCAACGTCTACGTCGCCAACCGGAACGCGAACACCGTGACGGTGATCAGCAGCGCCACGAACACCGTCCTGACCACCCTCCCCACCGGTGGTTTCCCGGGCTATGCGGCGGTGGCGCAGAACGGCAACGTCTACATCGCCAACCAGACCTCGAACAACGTGACGGTGATCGACAGCGCCACGAACACGGTCGTGGCCACCGTCCCCGCCGGCACGGTCCCGGGGGTGATCGCGGTGGCGCAGAACGGCAACGTCTACGTCACCAACACCGTTTCGAACAACGTGACGGTGATCGACAGCGCCACGAACACGGTCCTGGCCACCGTCCCCACCGGCGGGGGCCCGTTCGGCGTGGCGGTGGCGCCGACCGGCAACGTCTACGTCGGCAACAGCAATTCCAACAACGTGACGGTGATCAGCAGCACCACGAACACCGTCGTGGCCACCGTCCCCGTCGGCGCGTTCCCGTTCTCGGTGGCGGCGGCGCAGAACAGTAACGTCTACGTCACCAACGCCAATTCGGCCAACGTGACGGAGATTTCGCCGTTGACGGTGACGACCTCGCCGGCGTCGCCGGTGTGCGGGCAACCGGTGACGTTCAACATTTCCGGGGGGACTCCGAACGGGACCGCGGTGGTGAACTTCGGGGACGCCAGCCCCACGGTCACCGTCCCCCTGGACGCCACCGGGAGCGGGCAGACCACCCACACCTACACCGCCGGTTCGTTCACCGCGACCGTGAACGGCAACCCCACCCCCGTCACCGTGAGCCCCAACCCCACAACGATGACGCTGTCGGTGACGCCGAACCCCTCCACCTGCGGGCAGAGCGTGACCGTCTGCGCCACCATCACCCCGGCACCAGCCACCACCACAGTGCCGACCGGCACGGTCACCTTCACCCTCCCCAACGGCCAAACCCAGGTGGTCCCCGTCAACGCATCGGGGCAGGCCTGCTTCACCACCACCGCCCTGACCACCGGCACCCTCACCGCCGTCTACAGCGGTGACAGCTGCTTCACCGGCTTCACCACCAGCACCCCCGTCACCGTGAACCGCACCCCCACGACGCTGACCGCGCAGCCAGGCACGATCCGGCTCCGGCTGACTCCGCTGCCCGAGTTCTACATCCCCACTCTCAGCGCCACCCTGACGACCACCTCGGGGATGCCGGTGGCCGGTCAGCCGGTGACCTTCACCGCCACCACGCTCTTCGGCCCGGTCAACCTCGGCACCGCCGTCACCGACGCCAACGGCACCGCCACCATCCACAACGCCATCGTCCCCGTCTTCGCCATCGCCACCCCCTTCTACACCGCGACCTTCCCCGGCACTGCCTGCTACACCCCCGCCACCGCCCACGGCATCCTGCTGTTCATCCCCCTCCCGGGCTGATCTCACTGGCTCCGAAAGCCCCACCTCACCTGGTCTGCCGCGACGGGAGGAACACACCGTGGCCCAACTGGACCAGCCGGCCGACCAGTCGAGGGGTTTGGCGACACGTGTGGATTCCAGAGGCGGGGTCCGGCCGTGAGGGCGGCTCCAGCATCGCCACGGTGATCCAGCAGACCACGGCGCAGGAAGGGCGGCAGAACAACCCGACTCCGCGCCCACAGCAGGAGGAGTGCGTCCCGGGAGCGTGCGCCATCGCGGATGCCGGGCGGCACCGGTCGCGCCGGTCGCACCGGTCGAGGTGTGGTCGGGCTGCCGGCGAGCCGGTGTTGCCTGGTCGATCAGTTACGACCTGTGCGTCCCGGCCCTGGGCAAGGTCGTTCGGTGCATGTCCGGACCAGCCTTACGCCTCCGCGGAGGTGGCCGGTCGTGTCGCGTAGCGGTGGCGCATGGCGTCGCTGGCCGCGGGGCCTGCGGTGAAGACGTAGGTGGCGCTGTCGTCGAGTCGGTGGCCGGTCTTGGCGTCGACGACGACGGGCTCGACTTCCTCGCCGCTGTGCGCGTCGATGAGGATCATGCTGCGTTCGGCCGATGTGAGGCGGGAGTTGCCCCATGCGGCCAGGGCGACGATCACCGGTCGCAGGGAGTGTCCGAGTTCGGTGAGGACGTACTCGTGGCGTACGGGGTTGGACTGGTAGGGCCGGCGCTCCAGTAGCCCGTCCGCGACGAGGGTTTTCAGCCGGGTGGTGAGCATGCTGGAGGAGATGCCCAGGCTCTCCTGGAACTGGTCGAAGCGGGTGTAGCCGTCAAAGGCGTCGTGGAGGATCAGCAGCGTCCACCACTCGCCTACGTGTTCCACCGTCGTAGACAGTGGGCACTCTCGGTCCGACAGCCTGATCCGGCTTGCCACGGCGACCATCCCCTCAGTTGCTGCTAAATTCGAAGTTAGTGGGTGCTATTTTAGCAGTAACGACGGGAGCGGTGCCTTCTGTGTCCGCTCCCGGGAACGGAGCACACCGTGACCACGTCCATCAGCGAATCCCTCGAAGGTCGATGCGCTCTGGTCACCGGCGGCACCAAGGGCGCCGGAGCCGCCATCGCCCGACGGCTCACCCAGGCCGGCGCAAACGTACTGGTCACCGCCCGCAGCCGCCCCGACGACGTCGAGGAGAATGCGTTCATCACCGCCGACCTGTCCACCGCCCAGGGCGCAGCCCACGTCGCCGCCGAGGTGGACGCCCGCGTGGGAGGCGTCGACATCCTGGTCAACACCCTCGGCGGGTCCGAGTCGCCGGCTGGAGGGTTCGCAGCGCTCGGAGAGGACGACTGGGCCAGGGAGCTGAACACGAACCTGCTGGCCGCTGTCCGCCTGGACCGCGCACTCCTGCCGCACATGATCGCCACGGGCAAGGGCGTGATCGTGCACGTCACCTCGATCCAGCGCCGCATGCCGCTGTGGAACGGAACCCTGGCCTACGCCGCCGCCAAGGCCGCCCTGACCACCTACAGCAAGGGCCTGGCCAACGAGGTCGCCCCGCACGGCGTCCGTGTCAACACCGTCTCGCCCGGCTTCGTGCAGACCTCGGCCGCCGACAACCTTGTCGCCCGGATCGCCCACGACGCAGACATCACCCAGGAAGCGGCGCTGGGCCGGCTCATGGACTCCCTGGGCGGTATCCCGCTGGGCCGTCCCAACCGGCCTGAGGAAGTCGCCGAGCTCGTCGCCTTCCTCGTCTCCGACCGCGCCTCGGCCATCGTCGGTGCCGAACACGTCATCGACGGCGGCACCACCCCCACCGTCTGAACCTGCCACCACCCCAGGGAGCGTCATGCACGACAACCAGCCCCGAACCAGCACCCCGGACTCCCTGCCCGAGGTGATCACCCGCTACCTGAAAGCGCACCGCGCCCACGACACCGCAACCGCAATCACGGCGTTCACCAGCGAAGCCACAGTGATCGACGACGGCAGCACCTACGAGGGCACCGAGGCGATCGGGGAATGGCTCGACCGATCCGCCACCGAATTCAGCTACACCATCCACCTCACCGGCGCCCAGCAGATCGACGCAACCCGCTACATCGCCACCCACCACCTTGAGGGCAACTTCCCCGGCGGGACCATCGATCTGCGCTACCAGTTCACACTCCGCGACGGCCTCATCGAACGCCTCGTCATCGAGCCCTGAGTCCCCACCCACGCCACACGTTGCCGCCACATGCGAGAAACCCCGCTCGCCCCGGACCGCCGATCCCCACCAGAGCAGCTGACCGGGCAGATCCGTGCGCTGGAAGACCATCTGGCCCGGCACGTGAAGTGCCATTTCCCGCAGTTGCTCGCCTCGGTGGGCATCGGTCCGGACAGTGCCGTCACCTTGCTGATCACGATCGGGGCCAATCCGGAACGTCTGGGCAGTGAGGCGTCCTTCGCCGCGCTGTGCGGGGTCAGCCCCATCGAGCGCTCCTCGGGACGCCATCATCACCGTCGGCTCAACCGTGGGGCGACCGGCAGGCCAATGCCGCCCTGCACCGGATCGTGCAGACCTGTCTGCCCTACGACCCGCGCACCGGGACTACTACGCGCGCCGCATCCAGGAGGGCAAGACCCGGCGCGAGATCGTCCGATGCCTCAAACGCTACGTTGCCCGAGAGGTGCTTCACCTGGTCAGGCCCACACAGTCATGATCCCCGCCATAGGGGCAGCTGAGACGTGAACGCGAGAGAGGCACGGTCCACGGGGGCCGTGGCTCTCGGCGGGTTCGGTGGCGGTGAGCCAGTGCTTCAGGTAGAAGTAGTCGGCGCCCGGAGCGGGTGTCGGCTCACTGCCTCGCGTGGCATGTGTCACATGGGTCCAGGGGCGCTGTTGCGGTGATCGCACACGGGTAGGGGACGGCGTATGGGCGACTCGATGAACGACCCGATGGGCGGCTTAGGGAACGACTTGGCGAAAGCCTCAGTGGATGACGGCTCAGTGGACGACGGCATACATGTGACCGTGTGGGACGAGACCGAGGGCCGGGGCCCGCGGGCGGTGTTTGCGCACGGGATCCTGACCTGGGGCGACGACGAGCACTACGGCTTCGCGGCGCAGCGCCCGCTCGCCGACCGCCACCGCTTGCTGCTGATGGACCGCCGCGGATACGGGCGCAGCCCCGATATCGAGCACAGCGACTACGAGACCGACGCCGATGACATCATCCGGCTGCTGGGCGACGGCGGCCATCTGGTCGGACATGCGTACGGCGGAGTGAGCGCGCTGGTCGCCGCCGCGCGCCGGCCCGATCTGGTGCGATCGCTCACTCTGATCCAGCCCGGCGCCCTGCGGCCCGCCGCCGGCCACCCGGTCGTCGCGGCCGCCCTGGAACGGGCCAGGGCAGGCACGGCGGAACTGCCCGCCGACTTCTCGCCGGAGGACTTTCTGCTGGCCTCCACCGAGGCGCTGGGGATGGCCGCGCCGGAACCAACCCCGGAGCGGCTGCGCGCCGCCGCCTCGTCGATGGCCGAACGCCCCTGCTGGGACGCCGAGATCGCGCTGGAACCACTGGCGGCCGCGCCCTGGCCGAAGCTGCTGATCTCGGGGGACTGGGCAGGCGCGCCCGCGCTGTACAAGGAGTACGCGGGCGAACCGCTGGTCGCCTGCGCGGAGTTCCTCGCCGAGGAGCTGGGCGCCGACCATCTCGTCGTGCCCGGGTACTACCCGCACACGCAGCAGCCGGAGGCCGTCAATACGGCGTTGCGGGAGCTGTGGGCGCGGAGGTGAGCGCCTGGGCGATGAAAGCGTTCAGCAACCGGCAGGATCCAGCGGACTGAACGGTTGCGCCTTGGCGGCGGTTCGGTCTCGCCCTGGCGGGCCGGGCCAGCGCCCGACTGGCCTCCGGCTTCGGTGTGTCCGTCAGCCGCAGCACGGTCCTGCGCCTGGTCGGCGCGCTTCCTGAGCCGGACGTGCTCGCGCCGCGGGTGGTCGGCGTCGACGAGTACGCGACCCGCAAGGGGCGCCACTACGGGACCGGCCTCGCGGACATCGAGAGGCGCCGAGCCGTCGACCTGCTTCCTGACCGGGAGGCGTCAACCCTTGCCCCGTGGCTTGCCCAAAGGCCAGGCGTTGAGGTCGTCTGCCGGGACCGGGCGCCCGTCCAGCAGGACGACCTGCCCAGCCTCCACACCCTTGCCGCTGGCATCGACCGCGACCGCGACGAAGTCATCGCTGGCCTGACCCTGCCCGGGAACCCGGGTTCCATCGAAGGCAATGTGAACCGAATCAAGATGTTCAAGCGCCAGATGTTCGGCCGGCGGGCTCCGCTCGCTCCGGGAGCGGGTCTTACTCGCCTGACCTGCCGTCCGCGGAGACCCTGCGGCCCCTCAACTGGTCGCAAGTGAGGCTCAGACCCCTTCCGGGTGCTCAGCCGGCTTCAACCACAACTGGGGCTGGGACTGCTGGTAATGCCCGGCGGTTCCCGCTGCCAGAGGAAGCGGCCTTGGGCGTCGGGCCACACCACTCGCATGACCGGGAACGGGGGCCGCGGTAGATGGAGATCGCGCGCCCGAAGAACTCTCGGTACCAGCGGACTGTCCGCAGGTCCATGCGATCAGCTCGTCTCGATCGCCGTAGTCATGACAGATCACACAGCGGCAGGCAGGACGTTCATTGAGCACGGCGGTGAGAGTACTTGCACGTCCCCCACAGACGGTTCGGCAATCAGGCCCTTCAGCCTCTCACCAGGTGACCGGGACGACTGTGGGCCCGGCGTCGGTCTGACCGCCGGCCCAGACGAGGTCGTTGACGAGAACCTGGAGCCGGGCAGAGGTGTGATGGGCATCGGCCCGGATACGGCCGTCACTTTGCTGATCACGATGGGGGACAACCCGGAACGTCTGCACAGTGAGGCGTCCTTCGCCGCGCTGTGCGGGGTCAGCCCCGTAGAACGCTCCTCGGGCACTCGGCAGTACCGTCGCCTCAACCGCGGCGGCGACCGGCAGGCCAACGCCGCCCTGCGCCGGATCGTGCAGACCCGACTGCGCTTCGACCCACGCACAGGGGAGCCCATCCCAACCCGCCCGGAACACGCGGGAGGCGAACCACGCACTGTGGCGCCATGTTCCATTTCGTGCCATTAGTGGCTCGCCCGCCGTCCAACATCTCACTCTTCGTCGTTGCGCGCGTAGAGCTTGAAGACCGGAACGCCTACCTTGTGGCGAGCCCAGCTCTCCCAGTCCCGGTGGAAGAACTCCTCGACGAGGCGCGGGGCGGTCAGGACGGGTCACCTCGTCTGCCTGCGTGGCTCGACCAGTGTCCGAAGGAGATCCAGGGGGTGGGCGTCGATCACCTGGCCCACGGCCTGGCTGCCGGCGTCCCGCAGGCGGCGGGGCGAGTGCTCCAGCCGAGGGCAGCGGGCCGCATGCCTCGTCGCCTCTGGGCTCGTCCCCCTCATGACCCGCTTGCTTCAACTCTCCGAGCGCGACGTCGTCAAGGGAACGCAGCAACCGGGCCGCGGCACCCTGCACTTGCATCAGGACGATGAAGGACTTCTCGTCGTCCTGATGCAGGCGGTGACGTCAGTTGGGCATCCAGTTGGCGGGGACATCGCAAATCAGGTACGGGATACGCTCCATGCACCCGTCGCAGGAGTGGGCGGTCCAGGAGCAGGTTGCCCCCTTTCCGTGCCACGTGCGAAGGCCTTCAGGATCCTCCGGGGCCGCGTAGACCTGCTCGCTCATCCGCACATACTCGACCGGTCCCCAGGCTTGATTCTGGCGCAGCAGATCGCCCAGTTCGAGCAGGAGCTTCATTGCGGCACACGACTTGTTCAGGTCATTGACGCTTCTTCTGCTGACCTCATTGTGAGTATTCTCCGGCAAGGGGATGTCAACTTTCTCCCATTTGATGGTTCGCCACTCAGGCTCCGGATTGCCCGTTGTCCCCGACTTCCACTTCAGCGGGGTACTTCCAAAGTCGACTTCGGGAGTCCTTCGGTTTGCGGCTTTCCACTTTCCTTTGTGTTGCGTGATTTCCTTGAGGTGCGGCCCAATGTCGATGTGATTGTTGCTGCAGGCTGCGAGGTAGTATTCTTGGCCGCGCACCTTTGCCTCCAGAACTCCCAGCATGAAGGATCGCGTCTTGAACTCGCCTGATGCCAGGAGTGCGTTGCGTAGCTCGCCGACAGCATTACGCAGCCCTTGACTGTCGGTGATCTCCGGAATGCTGTGTCGCGGATTTCCCTTGTTTCTCCCGTAGTTGCATCTGGGGCACCTGGTGTCCTTGGTGCCGCCGTGGTAGAGGTTTACGGGCGCTGCCATCGTCATGGTCGGGATCCTTTGTGACTGTGTCGAGGATTCGGTTCGTGATCCGACTTTCGGGGCTTTTTGTTCGGGGGGTGTGCGGCTGCTTCTTAAATTAGCAAAGGTGCAGGTGAATAGTGGGGAAATGCATCGTGCCCTAGTCTCGCCGCGAAGGCTAGAGGCTGTTTTTGGACGCCATTAGGTGATCTTTAGGCGCCACCTCGATGCTCCGCAGAAGCGACTTTTCGGCCTATTTCGATACAGATCTATGATCGTCTTGATGGGTACATTGCCGACAGATCGCCTAGTACGGCAATAAAGCGATCAAACTCCGTTGTGAACATTGACAAAAGCGTTAGAAAATGCCGCCTCCCATCTGGCTCAATTATCTCCGATGCGGGTCTATTGCGGCGCTGATAGTGTTCGCTGGCACTTCGCGTTCAGTGCTTGCCGCGGCCCGCGCCCGGCCTGGTCAAATGTTCGGGAGGAATGCGCTGTGGTGATGACTGTCGGCATGCTCAAGGAATGGCTGGGCAGTATTTCATCGAATGGGGATCTGAGTCTCCCTGATGGGCTCCCGGACGAGTTGGGGGACCTCAAGAATGCGGTGAATATCAAGGCTCTCACAGACTGGTTCACCATCGGAGACAGCCTCACTGACGTCGACCCGGACGCGGGGAACCTGTGTCTCAGGGGGGCCGTTGCTCCGAACGCGCCATTGGTCTCCCTGCGGTTCTTCGCTGACGATGACTCGGATTCCGTGGCCGACGGCGTCGAAATCGTGGGTGTTCGGATCGCCCTGTCGCTGAAGGACCATCCCGTGATGTCGATCCTCAGTGGCATCGGGCTTCAGGACCTCCGGCTGGTCTACAAGATCGGCATGCTGGATGGCGCCGCCGTTCG
This sequence comes from Streptomyces tubercidicus, assembly GCF_027497495.1. Lineage (GTDB taxonomy): Bacteria > Actinomycetota > Actinomycetes > Streptomycetales > Streptomycetaceae > Streptomyces > Streptomyces tubercidicus. Next base: position 1,461,046 of record NZ_CP114205.1, on the reverse strand, counting down.
CGAGGTCTATGCTCAGGCGGAGCTCCCCACTCAGGGCGGGGAATCGCTCCTCATCACCTCTGTGCTCGGCTTCAACGCGTGGCAGAAGAGCTTTGAATTCATTGTGGAGCCTGGTTCCGGGAAGGAGGGGAACCTCCTTGAGGAGTTCTTCGGGCTTTTCGACGCTGACCTGCCACCTTTCCTCAAAGACGTCATCGTGGAGCGCCTTGTGCTGGCGTATGACAGGGGCGCCGCAAGCTCCGGGTTCCGAGTGGAGGTCGACACCCGGCTCCAGCTGGGTGACATCACCGCCGACCTCGACGTCAAGGTGGCGCTGACCAAGCGGTCCGACGGCCAGGGGTATGCCCAGGAGTACACGGCGCGCCTGGTCCTGGAGGCGCCCGCGCAGGGCGGTGACGAAGGCGAACGTATCCGGCTCGGGTTCCTGGGCGCTATCGGCAACCCGAGCAAAGGAGTCTGGGAACTGAGCGCAGCCATGGAGAACAGCGGTGAGGAACTGACGCTGTCTCACTTGGCCGCCGCCGTGGGTGTCGAGGTGCCCTCCGACCTTGCCCCCTTCGTTCCCGCGTTCCATTCGGCATCGTGCACCTATCGCTTCCCCACTGTTCCTTCCGCACCGGGCTGGCTGGTCGTGTCGGTGGCAGTGGGACGGGTGGGGGTGGTGGTGGCGTCGGTGCCGACGGAGGGTCAAGGCCCGACGACGGCGGCTCGGCTGGTGGCGGTGCGGGGGGAAGTGGGGGCCCGGATGTCCGACCTTCCCCTGGTGGGAGAGGCCATTCCGCCAGCCGGCGACGTGGTCGTGACGGGGGTGCAGTTCCTCTACGCCGATAGCGCATGGCCGGCAGCCCGAGTCCAGGCTCTGAACGCGTTGCTGAGGGGCCTGCCGGGGGCCAACGAGGGCCTGCTCCCCGTGCCGCCGGCGGAGCCGCTGGTACGTGGCCTGCTTGTCTGGGCCTCGCTGACGATTGGCGGCAAAGCGCTGGCGCCGCTGGTCGTGCGGCCGAACGGCACCGGGGCTTCCCCTCCTCCCCCTCCTCCGCGGCCACTGAGCCGCCCCGATGCCCCGGCGTCGCCGGACGCATCCGGGGACGCGGTGGTGCTGGGACGGGAACGCGCCGCCGCGGGGCAGGAGCGCAGCGACTCCGCCCAGCAGCTGGATCAGGCATCCGGACCGGTCCGCATCAGCCAGGTCAGCCTCGGCTACGCCAACGGCTGGCTGACCGTGGCCTTCGATGCCGTCATGACACTCGGGCCGGTCCAGCTGGTCCTGCTGGGACTTGGGCTCGCGATCGACGGGGAGTTGAACGTCGAGCCCCGGCTGCGCGGCGCGGGTGTGCAGCTGGACAAGCCGCCGCTGAGGATCAGCGGCATGGTGGAACGGCGCACCGGCTCCGAGATCGCCCCTGGCCTCAAGGAGCAGTTCGTCGGGCTCGCTTCGGTCGAGACCGGGTTCTTCGCGCTGCGCGCCGCCGGCTCGTATGCGAAGGCCAAGGACGGCTGGTCTTCGATGTTCCTGTTCGGTGAGATCTCCGGCGGTGAGCGCGGGTTGTTCGGGCCGCCGCCGTTCCGGGTCGTCGGCATCTCGCTGGGTTTCGGTGTCAACAGCACCGTGCGCACCCCGACCATCGCCCAGGTGAGCCAGTTTCCGCTGGTGCACCGGCTGGACGGCAGTGGCAGTGGCGAGACCCCGGAGCAGGTGCTGGCGAAGCTCGCCGGACCGGGCGGCTGGATCACTCCGCGTGAGGGCCAGTACTGGGGCGCCGGCGGGATCGAGTTCAGCTCGTTCGAGTTCATCCGCTCCCGTGCGCTGCTGCTGGTCGAGGGCGGTGAGTCGTGGAAGGTGCTGCTGATCGGCCGCACCACCATCGATCTGCCGCGCAACCGCAGCGCTGACAAGCAGCCGATCGCCCGGCTCGTGATCGACCTGGCCATCGGCTACCACCACGACCAGGGCCTGTTCTCGATGGACGCGGTCATTGCGCCCGGCTCGTACGTCATCGACCCGGCGGCCGAGCTCACCGGCGGGCTCTCGCTCTACATCTGGGGCAAGGACCGCACCGCGCAAGGGGGCGGCAAGGGCTTCGTGTTCACCCTGGGCGGCTATCACCCCCGCTTCAAGCGGCCCGCCTACTACCCCAACCCGCCTCGGGTGGGCTGGCGGTGGCAGCGGGGCCCGGTGACCATCCGCGGCCAGGTGTACGCGGCGCTCACCGATGGCGCGTTCATGGCCGGCGGCGAGCTGTCGGCCAGCTACGACCAGGGGCACGGCATCCAGCTACAGGCGTGGTTCACCGCGTGGCTGGACGCGCTGGTGCAGTGGAAGCCGTTCTACTTCGACCTGTCGATGGGCCTGAACATCGGCGTCGCGGCCACCGTCAAGGTGCTGTTCGTCAGGGTCCGGATCTCTCTGGAAGTCGGGGTGTCACTGGATCTGTGGGGCCCGCCGATCGGTGGCCGCGCCAAGGTGAAGATCTGGTTCATCACCTTCACCATCAACTTCGGCAATAGCCGCGACGGCGCACCGGCGATCGAGTGGCCGGAGTTCCGGGTCCAGCTGCCCGCCCCACTGTCCCTCACCCCGCTGTGGGGACTGCTGGCCGACGTCGACCCCGAGGAGACCGCTGCCCGGTCCGCCGCGGGCGAGCCTGTGCTGGTTTCCTGCGAGGGGTTCGCCGTGCGCACCGAGGCCGCCGTACCCGCCAGCCGCATCATCTACAACGACGAGCCCCTCCCCGGGGCCGAAGGCAGCCCCATCGACATCCGGCCGATGGGCCTGCGGGAGGTGGTCTCCGAACACCACGTCACCCTGACATCCGACATCGGAGCCTCCCTCGCCGATTGGAGGGTCGCCGCTTACCGGCAGGACATGCCCAAGGCGATGTGGGGCGCGCCACTGCGCAAACCGGCAGATGTCCTGGACGGCGACGGCCTGCTCAGCAACTGCTTGGCCGGGGTCACCTTCGAGATCCCGAGGCCCGAGCTGGCTCCGTCTGTCGGCCGGGTCGATGCCGAGGCTCTGAAAGCCGACAAGCGGCCGGACGCGCCGATCCCGCTGCTGGGCTCGGAAGAGGAAGGGGCCGCGTCCGTGGTGGACGAGAGGAGCATCGCCGCCATCGTCGCCCCGGGCACCGGCATCGCTGCGGAGGCCACGGCCGCGGCCCGTTCCTCGGTGCACGCCGCTCTGGCCGGTCTCGGACTCGCCCCCGGCACCGACGACCCACTGACCCGCTACGCGGAGCTTGCGCAGACCACGTTCACCAACCCGCCCATGACCACCGCAGCCGAGAGGTGAACCGACGTTGAGCGCCACAGAAGACCTCCGCGTTGCCTTCCACGACTACCGCCGACCGATGGCCACCGCCGGCGTCTACACCCTCACGGTGCAGCACCAGCTGGACGGCCACGACCGCCTCCGGGACGCTTCCCTCCCCGCCACCACACAGCGGTTCGAGATCCGCGCGGTCCGCTTCGTCCTCGACCCCTCCTCGGTGCACGCCCACTACCCGGCCGAAGGCGCCAGCGGTGACTTCAGCCGGACCCTCGCGCACATCACCCTCAACCGGTCGATCCTGCCCTGGGAACGGCTGCTGAAGGCCCGTGCGCTGCATGAACAGGCACCAGCGGCCGCGGTGCCCCAACAGGCGCCGTGGCTGGCACTGATGGTCTTCCGCGCAGGCGAACTTCCCGATGACCCGGAGGGCCTGGGCCGGACCACCACCCGTACCGTCGCCGAGCTGCGCAACTCCGGAGACGGCATTCTCGGCCCCGACCTCGGCCCCATCGACGACGGGGTCGCGGCCAGCCGCTGCCAGAGTATCGACGTCCCGGCCGAGCTGTTCACCGCCCTCGTGCCGCGTGAGGAGGAACTGCACTACCTCGCCCACGTCCGGGACGTTGCTACCCGGCCGCAGGTACGTGATGACGGCGAACGCCTGACCGAGGGACAGTACGCCGTCCTGGCCGCCAACCGCCTGCCGAGTCAGACCGGCGCCCACACCGCGCACCTGGTCTCCCTGGAAGGCTTCCACGGCAGGCTCGCCCCCGGCCAACTACCGGAAAATGTGCGGTCGGTGCGGCTGTGCGTGCTGCATTCCTGGACGTTCACCCACGACCCGGCGGGCACACGCGACCCCGCAGCCCTGCTCGACAACCTCATGGCGCCCGGCCGTCCGCCCGGGGCACGGGAGAACCTTGCCCTGCGCCTGCGCCCGGACAACCAGGTGGCGGCCCGGTCCACGACGGACGCCGAGCAGTACACCAGGCGCCGTCTGGAGCTGGGCTACGCCCCGCTGCCCTACCGACTGCTGTCGGGGGAGACCACCTACGGCTGGTACCGGGGCCCGTTCGTCCCCGTCATCGCCCCCGCCACCCGCGACTTCGCCCGGGATACCCCGAAGACCACGGCCGATCACGCGTTGATCTACGAGCCGGAGCACGGTCTGTTCGACGTCTCCTACGCCGCCGCCTGGACGCTGGGCCGCACTCTGGCACTGAGCGACCCCGACTACAGCGAGGAGATGACGCGGGCGCGGCGCGAACTGGCCAACACCGCCGCGACGCAGATGGCGCTGGCCGCCGATCCTGCGCTGGCCGCCGCCGACCCGGGCGATCTGAACGGGCGCACCATGAGGGAGCTGGCCGCCCCCGGGTTCGCCACCCGGCTGCTCGACGCGCTCGCCCGCCCGCTCACCCCGCACGAGCAGACCGCTGCGCCGGCCCGTCGCGCCCGCCTCACGCAGTCAGCCGCGCGCGCCGCGCTCGCCGCTCCGTCGCGGGTGGCAGCGCTGGAGGCGGTTGCCGAACGCCACGCCCGTACCCTTCCGGCGTGGCTGGACGAGCTGGCCCTGCTGCGCCGGGTGCCGTTCACCTACCTGGTGCCGCATCCCGCGATGCTGCCACCGGAGTCGATCCGGTTCTTCCGCGTCGACCCGCACTGGATCGAGGCGCTGCTCGCCGGGGCCCGTGACGTCGGCGTACACACGTCCCTGGACGCCGAGGTCGATACCGCGCTCACCGCCGGCATCGACCGCCGCCGCGCCGACTCGTCCCGCCCGGAGGCCGGGTTGCTGATCCGCTCCGAACTCGTCACAGCGTGGCCGGTGTTCGACATCCTCGCCACCGCCGCGGGCGAGAGCGTCGGCGAGCTGCGCCGCGACCACCTCGCCCCCGACACCCTGCTGCTGCTCCTGGATGCCCTGCCCGACGAGGTCGTCATCCGGGAGCCTGGTCAGGGCATCCATTTCGGCATCGACGGCAACAAGACCGACGACGGCGAAGAGCGCGACGACAACGAGGACATCAGCTTCCTCAGCCTGCGCCAGCACCGAACGGGTGCGGACCCGGGGCTCGGCTACTCGCTGGGCCGTGACTACCCGGCCGACAAGAAGCTGCTCACCCGCCACCTGCGGTCGCCCGACGGGGACGGCCCGGATGTCCTGGCCCTGCGCGGCGATCGGGGGCTGGTGCCCGCGCTGGCCGCCGCCCTCGATCCGGACCTGCGCGACCTGGCACCGGGCGAGTTCGCCCTGCAACTCGTCAACGCCCCCATCGAACAACGTCTGACCCTCGATGCCGCACCTGGCCAGGAGACCGCCCGATGACCGACACCGACCTGATCGTCCCCGTCGAGGTCCACGCGCTGCTGGCCACCCGCGCCGTGAACGAGTACGACGACTTCCGCCGCTGGGCCCCGAAGTACCCCTGGACGTTCGACAAGGAGCACCGCCACAACGCCGAGCCGTCCATCCAGCACTCCGACGGCAACCCCGGTGAGGGCATCCACGTGCAGTGGCAGCTGCCCGAGGCACTGGCCACCGGCGCGATCGACCCCGCCACCGGCGTCAGCACCTTCCCGCTGGTACCCAACCGCTGGCTGGTGATCCGCTACGCGCAGGTGCGCGGCGAGCTGAAGGCCGCCGGATTCCTGGTCCACAGCGACTATCTGGAGAAGGCCGACGGCGGGCCCGCGAATTCGGCGTTCACGCCGTTCGTCGACCCCAGGTCGCCCAAGGAGGCACCCCGTGCCGACTACATCGGCCGCGCCCACCCCCTGGCCGACGGCCCCTGGCAGGAACCGCCCGCCCGGCCGCTGTTCCTGACCGCGATCGGCAGCGGCCTGCCCGCCTTCGCCGCCTTCGCGCCCTACCACGAGGACGTCTTCCTCTTCCACGACACCCTCGCCGACCTCAAAGGCAACGACAACTACCCGCCGCCGTGCGCCGTCAGCTACTGCGTGATCGGCTGGTACAGCGACGACGACGCCGACATCCTCCACACCGCCCGGAACATCGAGGGCCTGCTGCCCCCCGACGCCGGCCCGGACAGCCCCGCCGACGTGCTCCGGGCCCTGGGCTGGGCTGCCCCCGAGGACATGCCCGACACCCTCACCCGGACCAGGTACGTCGGCACCGCCCTCGGCATCCCCTGGAACCGCGAGGGCGGCCACCCCGACGACCCCGATCGGCCCGCCGGCCGGGAGGTCAAGGTAGCGATCGGCCACAGCACCGCCGACGCCGTCGCCGCGCTCGTCGCCCGCCAGACCCCCGGCGACCGTCTCGCCAACCAAGTCCGCGCCCTGTTCCACGGCAACCCCGACCAGCTCGACGACCCCGACTGGCTGAGCACTCTGGACGAGATCACCCGACGGTCCTGGTTCAGCGGTCACGACGGCGGCGCCACCTGGCAGGTCGTCAACCGGCCCAGCGAACAGGTCGACGCCCAGGCCCCGCCTCCCGAACAGCCGGCCTGGATCACCACCCTCAACCGCGAACAGGACGCCTACGACCAGGCCAAAGCACAGCTCGCCTCCGCCCGGTGGCGGCTGTGGCGGGTGTGGTGGCTGCGCCACCTGCCCGATAACCGCCGCCCCCTCGATTTCGAGTTCGACGAGAGGGCCTGGGACCAGGAGATCGGGGAAGCCGGCAGCAAGGTCGCCGAACTCGCAACGGAAGTCCAACGGCTCAGCGGGCTGGTCCCGCACGGTCTGACCCCTGAAGAGACCCAGCGCGAGATCGACCGCTATGCCCAGGACAGGGACCTGTCGCACGAGCTGGAGCTGAAGCGCACCCCCCGGCAGAGCTACCACCGGCCGGCCGACCCCGTCCTCGCCCTGACCAGTACAAATGCCAGTAGGGGCATCACCCAGCCGCTCACCCGTGACGAGGACGACCCGCTGCCCTGCCGGCTGCCCTCCCGACTTCTCAACCGGGCGAACATCAACGGCACCTGGGTGCCCGCCCCGGACAGCCCCCTGCTACCCGACAACACCCCCGAAATCCCCGGCATCGTCCATGCGGTGGTCGCCGAATTCGCCCTGCTGGACCAGGCCGTGCGCACCCCGGCCACCAACGGCACCGACACCGCGCTGCACACCATCGTCGCCGACCGGTGCGCCCACGCCGAAGGCCCCTGGCCCGAGTACACCCGGGTCTGGCATCAGCCCTGGCTCCCGCTCTACCTGCAGTGGGAGATCAAGCACTGCGCCACTCCCTACCAGAGCAGCCAGGAGGACGCTCCCCACTGGGAGTTCGACGGCGACCGCTACCGCTGGAACGGGGAAGGCGCGGCTTCCGGGGCCGGCGAGGGCGGACGGCGCTGGACGGCCTTCGGCGGACGCGCCTTCCTCACCCCCTCCCTGCGCTACGTGCTGCGCGAACAGGCCCGCCGGCTCGCCGAACACGCTCCGTCCGAGCTGGCCGGCCAACTGCGCACCGCGCGACAGGAACTGGACGACCTCGACGTGCTCTCCCAGTCCCTCGACGGCTTCCACGACTGGCTGGTGCAGCAGGACGGCGCCGCCCAGGCCGTCACCGACCACTCCGTCCTTTCCCTGGCCGGTGAGACCAACCACGTCCCCGACGGCGCGGAAGGCCACGGCGCACAGCGCTTTCAACCCGTCCGGGCGAGCCAGTTCTACTTCATCGAGCTGGTCATCATCGACCGCTTCGGACGAGCGCTGTCACTGGTGAAACCGAACCAGACCGAACCCATCCAGTTCCCACTCCTGCGCGCGGACAGCGTCGTACCGGACGCCGGCCTGTTCCCCGACCCACCCGGGCCGCAGCGCTTCGTGCAACTACCGCCCCGGCTGGTCCAGCCCGCCCGCGTCCGGCTGGAGACCGTACCGCTGCGCTCCGACCAGCCACCAGCACCGGCACCCCAAGCCACCGGCCCCGGGCAACTGCCCGGCGCTGACGCACCGGTGGCGGGCTGGCTGCTGGTCAACCACCTCGACCGGACCCTGCTGGTCTACGGGCCCGACGGGGAGCCGCTCGGCGAACTACGCGTGGTACGCGACACCCACAACACCCCCACCACCGCCTGGAACGCTCTCCCCCACGCCCCCTACAGCCACCCGCGCGATGACGACTTCGCCGCCGCTTATCCGCACGTCGCCGCTTTCGCCTGCGGACTGCTCCCCAACGGTCCGCTCGGCCACGGGCCCGAAGCCTTCGAAGCCCTGTCCAAGACCATCGACACCGCCCTCGACCACATCCTCGAACCCGCACCGGACGAGGACCGCTCCCCGGCCCGGCTCATCGGCCGCCCCGTCGCCCTCATCCGCACCCGCCTCAACCTCGACCTGCTGGGCGAACCGCTCACCGACCCCAGCTGGAGGTCCGCCCTCAAAACCCAGCCGGACGAGGACTGTTCCGAGTACCGCTGGACCGTCCGGCTCGGCGACCCCGACCGCCTCACCGACGGCCTGATCGGCTACTTCGCCGCCGACGACCACGACCAGCCCACCCGCTACGACCGCCTGCACGCCGTCGACCCCGACGGCCCGTCCAACAACTACGTGACCGCGATCAGCACCGACACCGGCGTACACCTCACCCTGCCTGTCCGCCCGGCCGACCGCCCCGCCACCCACCACCTCACCCTGCTCGCCTGCCCCCACACCGCCGTCCATGCCACCACCGACATCCTGCCGGTCAGCGACGTCGCCGTGGACGCCGACACCACCCACCGCGCCCTCACCCGGATCCGCGCCTCCTTCCGCCTCAACCCCCTCCTCGCCCCCGACCGCTTCGGCCCCCCTGCAGCCACCGCCTCCACCAAGGCCAAGCCCGGCCACCCGGCCTCCGCCATGACCGACGGCGACCCGACCACCTCCTACGAAAGCAGCGAACCACCGGCCGCAGGCGACTGGGCCTGCCTCGACCTGCACACCGAACGCCAAGTCGAAGCCATCGACCTCCTCCTCGGCCGCCCGGACGGTACCCACACTCCCCAAGCCACCGACCTGGAAGCCTCCACCGACGGCGAACAGTGGACCCTTCTGGTCAGCAGCGGGCAGGTGACCGAGATCCACCACGTTCCCGACGCACCGCTCACCGCCCGCTACCTGCGGCTGCGACACACCGCCCCCGCCGATGAGCCCTTCGCCGTACGGGAATTCACGGCACTGGCCGAGCCACCGGACTCATCCCTCGTCATGCCCCGCCCCGCGGCCTGGCACGGCAACTGGACCTGGGCAGAGCCGATCGCCGTGGACGGCACCGCGACCGGCCTGCCGCTGCCCGACTGGGACGAACACCTCATCTACAACGCCGACCAGCTCTCCCACCCGGACGCCCCCCTGCCCATCGCCCGCTCCGGCTACCTCCAACTCCAGCCCGCCAACCCCGGACAGACCCCCTCCACCCCGGCCTCCGCCGCTTCACCGGCTCTGGAAGGACCCCCGTCGTGACCAGCCCGGACCAAGCCCTGCTCCTGCCCTACCGCCCGGAGCACACCGCGGCGACGGCGGCACAACCCGGCGCAGTGGCCCTCAGCCGCATGCACATCACCATCGGGGACCCCCAGGACGGCCCCCTCGCCCGCCCGGTGCGCTGCGAACGGATCACCCTCAGCCTCCCCCTCGCCCCCAACGCACACGTGCCCACCGACGAGCCCGTCATCCTGCGCACCCGGCTGGACCTCCCACGCGGCCCCGGCCACGGCCGGCAATGGCTGGTCGAAACCGCCACCACCGATCCGGCCACCACCCTCCTCACCCTCCTCCCCGCCGAACCCGCCAGCTTCGACGGCACCTGGACACTCACCCTCACCCTCGACACCAGCAACCCCCTCGGCGACCAGATCCACATCACCGAGGACACCGCACTCGACGACAACAGTCCCCAGCGCCGCACAAGGAGCGCCACCCTCACCGCCACACCCTGCTCCAGGTGACGCCCCTTCATCACGCGAGGACCAGAACCGTGACATCTCCCGGCCCCGCCCCCGGCGACATGCTGCTCCCGCCCGCCATGGTCGAGGACCCCAGCCCGCTGCGGGTCTCCACCTTCGCCAAACCGGAGTACGCCAAGCTGACGTTCACCTACGGCAAGGTCAAGGACCCCTCCGCCACCTGGCCCGTGCACTGCAAGCATTTCCAAGTCCGTTTCCGGACCGGCCGTCAGGCGGCGGCACTGACCAGTGAACCAAGGCTGATCCGGCACGAGTTGACGGTTCCCCCTGGCAAGAGGCAGTGGACGGTCGATCGCGACGACCGCGACCCCAACGAGGTCATCTTCACGTGCTCGCCGCCGCCGGGCGAACCTGCGGCGTTCGACGGCAGCTGGTCGGTTCAGCTGGAACTGACCGGCATCGAGGTCAACGGCAGTCCGTCCCCGGTGAGCATCGACTGGGAGGAATCGACCTCGGCGACCGGGGAAGCCGGCCCGTACATCGAGCGCACCGGCCGGGGCGAAGTCAGCAAGCGCGACGACTCCTTCTACCTCCACAGCTTCCGCCCGGCCACCGTCGCCATCAACCGGGGCACCAAGGCCACTCTCCACTGGGAAGGCACCCCCAACGCCGACTACACGATGTACTACCGGGCACAGGACGGGTCCCAACAAGCATCCGAAGCCAAAGAGGGCGTCTGGGAGTCACCGGTGACGCTGCTCGATGACACGACGTTCACCCTCGAAGCGAAGATGGGCAGTGAGACCCGCTATCTGACCACCAATGTCAAGGTCAACAACCCCGACATCGTGGTCAACAAGGTCACCGCCAACGGCGCGGTCGACGCCAAGGACACGGTGACCGTCGCGGCAAACAAGACCCTGACAGTGAACGGCCCGATCCAGGCCAACGACACGGTGACGGTCGCGGCGAACAAGACCTTCACCGCCAACGGACCGGTCCAGGCCAACGACACCGTGACGGTAAAGGCCGGGAAGACGCTCACCGCCCATGGCCCGATCCAGGCCAACGACACCGTGACGGTAAAGGCCGGGAAGACGCTCACCGCCCATGGCCCCATCCAGGCCAACGACACCGTGACCATCGCGGCCGGCAAGACCCTCACCGCCAACGGCCCCATCAAGGCGATGCAGGAAGTCATTGTGGACCCGGGCCCCAGCGGTAGGTACTACGGGCTGCGAACGACACGGATCTGGGCCTTCGACGGCACATCGGCCGGCACCGTGTCGTTCAAGAGCAAGATCTCGGCAGAACAGGAGGTCACCCTGGGGAACAGCCTCATCGCCAAGGGTCCTGTGAAGTTCGAGACCGCCCTGTTCAGCGCGAGCCCCACGAGGGCGAACTACGCGAAATCGGCAAGGAAGCCGCGTGAGGGCAGCAAATGGACCATGACCGCCACCAAGGATGGCTTTCTCGTGGTCGAGGCCGCGAGTTACGAGTGGTTCACTGACGACGAGAAGCACGGGCGCAAGCACCGGATCTATGTCCAGACTCCCGGGATCACGTACTTCTTCGACCTCGTCGCGCACGGCAAGAAGACCCGGCAGAGCTCTCAAGGGATCTTCGGAAACATGTCGGTCCCGGTGGCGAAGGGCTCCAGCGTGTCCGTATGGATCTCCGACATCGACGATGTGGCGAGCGCGGACGGGAACGTGGCGATGAACATCTGCTGGTACTCGCTCGGCGCGTAACCGACGGCGCCGTCACGAAGACACCGCCGGACCAGCACCGGTGAGGCTCGGCCCGCGCGCACCCGCTCGGCCGAGCCTCAGCCGGCTGAGCGGAAGCCGTCCGGTTCCCTTCGGCCGCAATGTCTCCATCCGACCATCATGATCTCCGTCATAGGGGCAGCTGTGAGATTTGAGAGCGTGCAGGAACACCCGCCACGGCAGCGGAACTGCGGATTCGTCAGGCTCCGGCGCATCACCATGTCGAGCAGCCGGTTGGGTGTTAGCAACCGCTCCAGCACATCCGGGTGAGCGATGCTCCCGCGGGCGAACTGCTCGCCCAGGGGCTCGGGGCCGCTCCACCCCAGGGCTTCCTCGACCTCACGGATGAGCCGGTGTTCCACAGCGCTGCTCTATGTGTGCCGGTCACGAGCGGCGGACGGTGCGGCAAATGCCGCAAGGCCCGGGGCGGGGCGGTTAACCGGCGGGGTGGTTGAGGCCGTCACCGTCGGGCTGGGTGTCGCCTGTGGCGTCCGGTGGCGGGTCGGACATGCTCGCGTCGTTGCGATCGTGGACGCCGGACAGCGCCTCGACCGCCACGAGCAGTTCACTGCGTCCTTCGAGCCTTCGCTGATCGCTCATGCGTTCGCTCCCTCCGATACGAGCCACACACAGCGCCGCCCACCCCTCACGGAGGCAAGAGCAAAAAGACGCCATGCAGAGTGCTGGTGACCCGTTGTGGGCTCCGTGGCCTCTGTGGGTGTTTCGGCGAGAGCACGGGGACGGACCAGCTTCCCCACCGGCGCGCCCGTGATCGCGGACGTCCGTGCCTGCTGTGTACCGAACCGCCCTCAACATGACGAGACGTCAGCAAGCGGGCGTCAGTCGACTACGCCGAGTCCTGAACGAAGAGGGCGCGGTAGTACGCGACTTCCGGTTCGCGCTTCATCCAGATGTTGCCGGTGGGGGGCTCCGTTGTTGCGTTGTCGGACCATCCGGTTGGTTTCCGCTGCGCTCTTCGAGATGCACGACGAATGGATCGCCTTACCGCACCGCCACCTCCCCGAAGGTGATATGGGTGGTATCTGCCGTAAGCTCTCTTTTGGTTCCTCCGCACTACCCAACGCACCGAAATGCAGCCGCCAGTTGATCCCAACAGCACGGCGAGGGACACTACCTGGCGGATGCGTGTTCCCGGCCGAGTGGCACTCGCTTCGGTATCCTCCCGGGCAGGTCATCGAAGGCCATTTACCCAGAGATTGCTGGGCAGTTGACCTCAGGGTTTCGTGGTAGCGTCCTTGTTCGGAGGGACAATGCAACCTGAAAGGGAAATCGTGAACACGGAGAAGATCGCCGCTCGCCGCCTCTCGCTGGAAGAGGTGGCGAAGCTCGGCGTGAAAGACAGGATCTTCGTTTCCGCCGGCACGGCAGAACTCAAGCTTCCCGACTGCTATGTCCCTGCTTTTCTGACCAAGTCCGGTGAGAATTTCGAGGGCGGCTCGGTCACGGCGAGAACCGTATTCCAGGAAGAGGTCTCCTGCCTTCCCGACGATGAGAATGAAGCCGGAATCTACTTGGCCGACGAGAATGGCTCGGTGACCATCGAGGTCCTCCAGTCCGCCGGTGTCGTGCTGGACCTGGCACTTTTCGTCCCTAGTGGGGACAAGGGGGCCCTCACGGCCCTTTACGCTGCAGCCCGGCAAGCCTTCGGCGCCGACGTCGTGCAGATCTGGCGCCAGGGCCTCAAGGAGGTTCCCGACGTGAAGGTCGACATCTTCGAGGAGCAGATTCCCCGGGGGCGCAAGGGGAGCGACAGCCCCAAGCGTGACCGTCGCGCGGTCGACACCTACCCCACCCGTGCGGACTTCATCGAGTTCTCCGCGGGGTGGAAGCCGGTCGTTGAGATTCACAGGCCGGTTGTTGACGAAACCCCGACCATCTGAGGCGGCGTTACCTCTCGGTCTCGGCCTGAGAGAACGCCGAGAACGCATGCGGCGGCCTCGCATCCGAAGCGCGTTGGCCGCCGCTGTGCTCAGCGCCGCCGTCATCGCACCCGTAGCCATCGGCACAGGCACGGCTCAGGCCGCCACAGTCCACTGCGCCCACCACACCACTGGCACTTGCGGCACCCACATCAAGCACCCCAAGGGCGTTATGGCCAAGTGCAAAGACGGCACCTGGTCATACTCGAAGCACTTCTCCGGCACCTGCTCCCACCATCGCGGCGTGAAGTACTGGTTCAAGTAAGCCAGCCCGAGACGTGCAGCGTTGGCGTACCGGCACCTCGCCTGCGCTACCGACGGGCAACCGGCAGTTGTAAGTCGGTTGCCCTGGCCGGCTGCCTCCGCCTGGGCGGAGAGCACTCCGGGTTCCTCTGCCGTTTATGGCCGATCCGCCATAAACAGCAAGCCTCTGACCTGGCCTGCGCGGACCGCGACGGATTCTCGCCGCCGGCGCACCGATGCAGTATGATCATGACGCAACTTCGGCCCTCGGGCCGGAACCGCGCGTCTGTGGTCCAAGGAAAGACATCCACCAGCCGGTGGGAGATGCAGGTGCAAGGCCTGCCGGGCGCTCTGACAACGGTCCCTTCCCCGTACGGGGAAGGGACCGTTTTTCCGTGCTGCCACGGGAGCCCCCTCTGCCTGCTGTTCTGATCACCGCGCCCCGGGGTGGGGTTCTCCGGCCGGGAGGCAAACAGATCGCCGGCGGTGCCCGGCAGACCCAACCAGCCGCAGCCGGTCAGCTGCTGGAGGGGCGCTCCGGGTCGGTCAAGCCCAGCGCGGTGTCGTGCTTCCGGGCCGGGCAGCGGGGTGTGGTCGGCCACGTGGGCGAGGACGGCCCGCGCGTGGTCTGTCGTGACAGTGCTCTCTGCGACGTCGCGACGGCCTGGCGGGCCGGGATGTCGAGCGGTCTTCATGACGGGCTCCACGTCCGCCATGACGGGCTCCTGGGCCGGGAGCGGGCCCAGGAGCGGCGGTCTACCGGGATGCGTCGGGATACGCGGCGGTCGCGCGGACCTCGACGAGGAGCCCCGGGCTGGCGAGGCCGCTGACCCCGATGATCGTCCAGGTCGGGTAGGGCGCTTCGACGAGGCGCTGCTTGGCCTTGATGAATCCGGGCAGGTGTCGGCGGATGTCGACGTGGTAACTGGTGACGTCGACGAGGGCGGACATGTCGAGGTTCTCCATCCGGAGGATCTCCTCGATCTTCCGGATGGCGATCTCGGTCTGCTCCTCGATGGTGTCCGGGATGGTTCCGTCGGCGCGGCGACCGATCGTTCCGGCGATGAACAAGAGGCCGTGCGCACGCACCGCGGCGGAATAGCCGAAGCTTGCGAAGGCATTGGTGGTCTCCCCGAAAACCGCGTTGTTCTCGGGGACCTCGACGGTGTGGATGGTCATTTGCGGTGCTTCCTCTCCTTTGTTGAGCCTCTGTTGACTTCTTTGTTGACGGGTCGTGGAGCCCGTCGAGTCAGTCGCCCCAGCGGGACGAACGGCCGGTGTGCTCCAGCCGGGTCCGGCCGAAGGTCTGGCGTTCGCGCAGGAGTTCGCCGGGGGTCGTGTACCGGGGTGCGTTCTTCGGGTCTTTCGCGGCCTGCGCGACGATCGCGTCGGTGAGTGAGCGGATCATGTCCAGCCGTGGATAGGCGGCGTGCATGGCGTCGGCCTGCTCATCGGTGACCGCGTCGAGGTGGTCGGCGCCCGCCGGGCCTCCGAAGTCGAGGGCGACGCCTTCGCGGACGAGCACGCACAGCGTGCCGCGGCGTTCCGCGATGCCCGGAGAGGTGTGCAGGGCGATCGCCTGCCAGACCTGGTCGGCGTCGGCCGTGGACATCCCCTGTTGGATGAGGAATTCGGCGGCCCGGTCGGCGCCTTCGACCTCGAACCGCTGTCGGTGCGGGCCGTCCGACGCCAGGCCGAGGTCGTGCATCGCGCACGCGGCGAACAACAGGTCGTCCCGGTAGTCGTGGCCGACGGCCAGGCCGAGGCGGCCGGCGACCAGCCGGGCGAATAGGTAGCTGCGGATGCTGTGGTTGAAGACGGACGGCGTTTCCACCGGTCGGATGAGGTTCATGACGGCGTCGGCAAGTGGTGTGCTGGGCAGCGCGATCGGGTCGGCGGTCGCCTCGCGTGTAGGTCCGGTCATGTCCTCAGCCTGGCCGCGACCACCCTGACCTGGCGAGAGGCAATATTTCCTAACCTCGTTAGAATCTTGCCATGGCAGCCCATCGAGTCGCGGTCCTGGCGTTGGACGGGGTCACCCCGCTCGACCTGGCGATCCCGACGCAGATCTTCACCACCCGGCCGGAAACCCCCTACGAGATGACCCTGTGCGCGTTGGACACGAAGGTAGCCACCGCCGCGGGTTTCGCACTGCTCGCCGAGGGAGGCATGGAGCAGGTGCGCACCGCCGACACCGTGATCGTGCCGGGGTTCGAACCGGTCCTCTCGTTGCCGGACGCCGTGCTCGACACACTGGCCGAAGCCCGCGACCGAGGCCGGCGTGTGGTGTCGATCTGCACGGGCGCCTTCGCGCTGGCCGCGGCGGGCGTACTGGACGGGCTGCACGCCACGACCCACTGGAAGCACATCGACGAGTTCGAGCGGAGTTTCCCGGCCGTCACGGTCGACCGCGACGTGCTCTACGTCGACGAGGGCGACGTGCTCACCTCGGCCGGGGTGTGCTGCGGCATCGACCTGTGCCTGCATATCGTGCGCCGCGACCTGGGCGCGGAGGTGGCCAACCGGATCGCCCGCGGTCTGGTCGCTGCCCCGCACCGCGACGGCGGGCAGGCCCAGTACGTGCCGGCTCCCGTCGCGGTGGCCGGTGAGGCGTCGCTGTCCGGTACCCGTGGATGGGCCCTGCACCGGCTCGGCGAACCGCTCACGCTGCGCGTGCTTGCCCGGCACGCGGGCCTCTCGCAACGCACCTTCATGCGCCGGTTCACCGAGGAGACGGGCACAACCCCGTTGCAGTGGGTGCTCAACGCCCGGCTCGGCAGGGCGCGGGAACTGCTGGAAACCACGGACCTCTCCGTGGATCAGGTGGCGCGGGACTGCGGGCTGGGCACGGCAGCCAACCTACGGCTGCACTTCCGGCGCACGCTGGACACCACCCCTACCGCCTACCGCCGCACCTTCACACACTCGACATCGCGCGGTCCGGTTTCATCACCAGCAGTCCCGCGCACGGACTAACTACCACCCGGCTGCCCAGGCCCGCCCGCACCTGCGGCAGCCACCTGCGGCTGGTCTACGCGGGCCGCCTGACCCCGGAGAATGGAGGCCAGGCCCTGCCCTGGCGCCCCGGGCATCGAGCTGAGCATCGCCGCGCCCAGGGCCCAGATCCACGCTCTCGCCCCGCTGTTGCGAAAGGCAGGTATCGGGGCTCGCTACCTGGGCTGGCTGAGCCGCCCGCAGTTGTGGAGGGCCTTCGCCGAGCACGACGCGCTCGTCATGCCCTCGACCACGCTGGAGGCGATGGGCCTGGTCGCCCTCGAAGCCCAGGCATGCGGGCTGCCCTGCAAAGGAACTGCAGGAGCAGGAGCGGGTCCGGCGTGCCGAGGAGGAAGAACGGCTCCGCGAGGAGCGGGAAGAAAGGGTCGAAATCGCCTGGCAGGAGACGCAAGGCAGGTGGGCGAAAGCCTACGCGCGCCGTGCTGAACCCCCGTCGGCCGGTCTTGCGCCGTCCGCAACGGCGCCTGGCCCTGCGACGGTTCCGAGTAGCCGGTAGGGCCGCGCACCGGCAACGCCATTCGCCTGTGTCACAGGCGCGTAGAGCAGGCCGCGCGCACCGTTCTCGCTTACGAACACGTGCGCGGAGCCCATACCGGGGTGCGGAGCCGCCCGTAACCGGTCGGCGGTGGCCTCAGCCCATCGCGCGGCATGGGACGCCGGCTCACTCTCGGCGCGCGCGACGACGATAACGTCGGTCGTGTCGTCGCCGACGCTGTCCGGCACGACGGTGTGCGCCAACCGGTAGCGGACCAGCCCGGGACGCCGGATCCCCGGAATCTCGCGGTCGATGCGGCCGACCATCTCAGCACGATGTTCGCGGACGAAGGCGAGGTGAGCCTCGTCGCTTGCCCACTGCGCGACACTGAGCAGCACACGCCCGTCCGCGCTTGCGAAGCAGCTGAGCCGAAGGAAAGCCTCAGGGCGAAACCTGGCCGACAGCTCGTCCCACTCCCCAAGCAGTGCACGGCCCGCCCGGTCCTGACGTTCTGGCGTGTCCACGATCCACTCGCTGATCAGCGTGGTCCCGGCGTCAGGTCGGGCCAGATCCGGCAGCTGAAGCGTTGTCACACGAGCCTCCTGTCGTCGTCGTGTGTCCAGCATGGAACCTCAAGAGCGGTTGAGGTCAAGCCGGGGCTCAGAGCCCGAGTTGCCGCTGCGATGACCGCTTCGACGGTAGATACGAAGACGCCAGGCTGCCGAACGACATGTAGCCCTCCCGAAGGCGCCCTCGACATCACCGGTCGCCTCCGCCTCGGCGCATGATCGCAGACACACTCCAATCAGCTTCGAAGTCAACCCCCGAAGGACTTACGACCCCGACCACTACTGATCTTTTCGTAAGTTCGGTGGGTGTTGTGGCTGGATGGTCAGGCCGGTGTGAGCGAGGTAGGGCCAGGGCAGGTGCTGGTTGTGGTTGATCCGGTGGGCGCCTTGTTCGGTGGCGTCGGCAACGTCGGCGAGGTGGTCGCCGGCGAGGTTGGCGAGTTCGCGCTTCTTGAGCGACGACCAGAGCAGTTCCACCGGGTTGAGCTCGGGTGCGATTGCCGAGCGCACCTCCTTCGTCCCCGCCGCAGAAGCCGACGCCGCCGTCCTGCACCGCCTCATGAGACTGAGCATCACCACCACCGCCAACACCATCGGTACGGAAGCCACCAGCGTCACTTAACTACTGGCCACCTTCGACCGTCGACTGGCAGCCACTACGGCCACGGCTCTACGCGCCTGCTGGCGATCGGCCCGGCAGGCATAGCCGTCGAGAGGCGCGCCGCCGGCGATCGGCGTGTGGCTTCGTTCACGTCTGACGGCTCTGGCTCAACTTCCGTGACGCGCGCACGCTGAGTGATGGTTGGCGGTCGAGTTCGCCTTCAAGAAGTTGCCCGAAAATGATCAGTGGCGATCTTGGACGGCTGACAGTTCGGAGCTCTGGAAGAGAGAGTGCTCCGGCTGGAGGAGTTGCTGTTCCCATCGATCGCGGACGTGTTGGTGCTGTCGGTGGACGTGAACAACGAGGCGATACGAATCGAGGCATGCAGTACGGCGACCGGCTCGGCGTGCCCGGCTTGCGGGACTTGGTCGAGTCGGGTTCATAGTTCCTACCTGCGGTTTCCCGCTGATGTGCCCAGCGCGGGGCAGCGGGTGGTGCTCTGTCTGCGGGTCCGGCGGTTCGCCTGCGCGATCTCTTCCTGCGGTCGGCGGACGTTCGTGGAGCAGGTGCTGGGTCTGACCCGCGAAGCGCGCGGCTTCAAGGTCTGGTCGAGGACCGACTTCCAGCGCGGGGACTACGTACAAAGGCGCGGCGGCCGTTGGTTCGCCGTTCTTCGCGTCAACTCCAAGTCGGTGACGGTTCCGCACATCCAAAACGGCATTGGTCAGAAGGTCGTCCATGCGGAGGGCAGCCGCCTCGACTGGACCTACACCGTGCCCTACGACGAGGTGACCGGTCGGATGAGCGCCGAAGAGATGACCCAGCACCTCCAGGACTCCCGCCGCGTAACACCCTGCCCGCCCCCTGCGGTATGCGCAGGGGGGCGGGCCCGACCAGATCACCAGAACAGGCATCACCATGACCACCGACACCCGGGCACGATCCCGAACGCCACCACGACCGGAGGTCACCACCGACATGACGGCCATCGCCAAGACTCGCGCCGACGGCTGCGACGACCAGGTGAGCCACCACGTGCGGCGACGGGCTGCGGGCGCAGTCGGTGAGCCGGTGACGACAGCTGATGGGTGGCGAGGTGCGGGAGGGATGTCGGCAGGTGTCGGGATACCGAGGGCGACGTGGACACTGAGCCCTTGGGTGTAGGCGTGCGCCTCGGCAGTCGCGACGGCGCGGAGCAGGCCGCGCTTGTCCAGCCCGTTCGGCGGGCGGTAGGACGAGCCGTCTGCTGCCAGGGTGAAGTCGAGCTGCTCCAGGAGGGAGCGGGCTGCGGTGGTCCCGGCTGTGAGTATCACGGCGCCGTCACCAATCTGGAAGCGGAGATCCGGGTCGGCGATGGGCTCGTCGGGGTTCCAGCGTGTCGTCCAGGAGAGATCGACAAGGTCGCGGGTGTGGGACAGGAGTCCGTACACCGCGATCCCGGAGCGCTCGTAGGCGTCCTGGGCCGTGCCCGGTGGGAGCAGGTACAGCGTGCGTCCGAGGTTCGCAGAACAGCAGGCGAGGCGCCACTGGGCGTTTTGTAGTGGCCTTGACCGGGACCGTCTCCGAGTTCAAGGAGCCGTCGCAGCACTTCGTCATGGCTGACACCCCAGGCCCAGGGCCAGAAGGGCGATCTGCGAGTGCGTGTCGGTGTCGACGGCAAGCGGTCTGGTCGAGGACATGGCTTCCTACTCGTGCGGCGGCATGCCTACGCCGCCACCTCGAAGTCGCCCTGCGCCGAAGCGGTCTTGGCAACGGCACGCTGGGTGATGGCCTTCGAGGCGCGCTCGGAGTCGGTGGAGATCTCGTTCGCGCCCGGCTGCAGGTACCAGGGCTTCATGTCGAGACCGGCAACGCGCATGCCGGTGGCGAAGCACAGCGCGGTGCCCTTGGGCAGGGCGCGGATGGCGTCGGCCGCCAGGATCCGCTCCTGCCGCATCGAGACGCTGGTGGACTTGCCGGACTCGGAGTGCGAAACGGACGTGCTCTCCACGTCGTGGTCGCCGACCATCCGGCTGAGCTTGTCGGCGAAGTCGGGGTCGTCGATGCCGGGGCCGACGACCTTGACGGTGGCGGCCGACCACATCGAGTCCATGCCGGCATCGCCCCATACCTGCTGGCCCTGCCGGTAGGACTGCAGGATGGTGATCGGGATGATGCCGCGGCTGCCCAGGTGTGAGTACAGCTGCGGGAGGTCACTGATCTTGCACACGTTCCCGGCCTCGTCCAAGATCGCCAGCATCGGTGGGTCGAGCCGTCCGCTGGTGCGTTCGGCGCGGGCGGTTGCGGCCCGCATGACCGAGTCCGCGCACGCTGCGATGAGCGCGGAGGCACCGCCGCCGCCGTCCTTCGACAGCAGGTAGAGCGTGTCCGTGCTGTCGACGAACTCCGACGGCTTGAACTCAGCGATGGCTTCCTGCGGGGTGACCCACGCGGCGATTTCCGTGTTCAGCAGGGCGGCTGCGTACTGGCGGGCCGTTTCGAAAATCCCGTCGCGGGTCTCCGGCGGGCCCTCCACCGTGCCCTTGAGCTGAGCGGCGACCGCGGTGTGGCCGTGGTCGCGCAGGATGTCCAGCGGCGTACGGTTGGCCGGGAAGGCCAGCCACTGCATGATGTCGGTAATCGGCCGCCCGTCCAGGGCAGCGGCAAGGAGCAACTGGGAAGTCGCCCTGCTGGCTCGCGTCTACGGAGGCGGCGAGGAAGTGGCCGGCGAGCCGGTTGGCGCCGTCGAGGGTCTTCGCGTCGGCGAGGGGGTTCCACCACATGGTGCGCTCATGGCGCCGGAGGCGCTCTTGCGCCGCGACCACCACCAGGCGGCCACGGCGGCGAGGGCGAGCAGGACGGTGATGGGGGCGATGCGTGCCGACCAGCAGCGAGGTGTGGTCGAGGGCGGGCCACAGTTGTTCAGGGTGGAGGAGGGCTCCGAACGGCTGGTAGGGAGTCGGAGTGCCGGAGTCCGTCAGCCAGGCGGCACCGAGGCCGCCGAGCCAGGCGAGGTTGGTGAGATTTGAGAGCGTGCAGGGCGTGAGTGCGATGTCGGCGCGCACCCTGCAACGCCGCTTCTCCTGCCCAGAAGACTCCGGTCCTGAGCACGAGCGAGGCACCGCATCCGCACCAGCGGATCACCGTGAGCTACCGCGATCCAGGTCACGTGATCGTCTGCGTCGTCCATGTTCGTCTCCACGGCGGGGCCCTGACCTGCACGTACCCCGCCTCGGGTGCGGTCGGCGGCCGCACTCCGGCGGCTCTTCCTGACCCGGGCGTCAGAACCGCGTCAGAGAGTCGGTAGCGTGGCCGGGTGAGTGAGAAGACCCTGCAACACCGGATCGACGGTCCCGACGATGCCCCTGTGCTCGTCCTGGGGGCCGCGCTGGGGACCACCTGGCATATGTGGGATCGGCAGATTCCCGAGCTGACGCGTCACTGGCGGGTCATCCGCTTCGACCTGCCCGGTCATGGCGGCTCGCCCGCGCATGCGGCGGCCTCTGTCGCCGAGCTGGCCGACCGGCTGCTCGCCACCCTCGACGCGCTGGGGGTGGACCGCTTCGGCTACGCCGGCTGCAGCATCGGCGGAGCCATCGGTACCCAGCTGGCGCTCACCCGCCCGCACCAGGTCACCTCGCTTGCCCTGGTGTCCACCTCGCCGCGCTACGGCACCGCTGACGCCTGGCGCCAGCGTGGTGTGGTCATCCGCACGAACGGGCTCGAACCGATCGCCCGCACCGCGCCCGAGCACTGGTTCACCCAGGGCTTCGCCGGTGCCCAGCCCGCGATCGTCGAATGGGCCGTGCAGATGGTGCGGACCACCGACCCCGGCTGCTACATCGCCGCCTGTGAGGCGCTGGCCTCCTACGACGTACGGTCCTCGCTCGGCCGGGTGGGCGTGCCCACGCTCGTCGTCGTGGGCTCCGAGGACCAGGTCACGCCGACCACCGACGCCCGCACCCTGGTCGCCGGTATCCCCGACGCGAGCCTGGCGCTGGTGCCCGGCACCTCCCACCTGGCGCCCGTCGAACAGCCCTCGGCCGTCACGGAACTTCTCATCCGGCACTTCAGCACCGCCTGGCACGACAAGCCGGGCCCCGGCGGCCAGACCGCCATCGGTGCCGCCACCCCCAAGCCGCAGCTCGCGCCCCCGCCGCCCCCGCAGGCGCCCCCCGCCGCCATAGAGTCCGGCCCCGCTCAGCCGGAGCAGGTCCGCGGGGCCACCTACGAAGCGGGCATCAAGGTCCGCCGCGAGGTGCTCGGGGACGCCCATGTCGACCGGGTCGAGGCCGCCGCCGACGACTTCACCGGCGACTTCCACGACTTCCTCACCCGCTACGCCTGGGGCGAGACCTGGACCCGGCCGGGCCTGGACCGCCGCACCCGCAGCATCGTCACGCTCACCGCGCTGGTCGCCCGCGGCCACCACGACGAACTGGTCCTGCACACCCGCGCGGCGCTGCGCAACGGCCTCACGCCGACGGAGATCAAGGAAGTGCTGCTGCACACCGCCGTCTACTGCGGTGTCCCGGCCGCCAATTCCGCGTTCCGCGTCGCACAGCGCGTGATCCGCGAGGAGACCACGCCGGAGACCTGAGACCCGGGGCAAGATGGCCCCATGGAACTCACCAAGAAGACCCACGCCTGTGTCCGGCTGGAGAAGGACGGGCGGGCGCTCGTCATCGACCCCGGCGTCTTCAGCGAGGAGGACGCGGCCCTCGGCGCGGACGCGATCCTGGTTACCCATGAGCACATGGACCACTTCAATGAGGAGCGGCTGCGGGCAGGCATGGAGGCCAATCCGGCGGCCGAGATCTGGACGCTGGCCAGCGTCGCCGAGCAGCTGTCGGCCGCGTTCCCCGGCCGGGTGCACACGGTCGGCGAGGGGGACACCTTCACCGCCGCCGGGTTCGAGGTGGAGGTGCACGGCCAGCTGCACGCCGTCATCCACCCCGACATCCCGCGCATCACCAACGTCGGCTACCTCATCGACGGCGGCACGGTCTTCCACCCGGGCGACGCCCTCACCGTCCCGGAGGGCCGTACGGTCGACACCCTGCTGCTGCCCGTCCACGCCCCCTGGAACAAGATCGCCGAGGTCATCGACTACGTCCGCGAGGTCGCGCCCCGACGGGCCATCGACATCCATGACGTCCTGCTCAAGGACCTTGCCCGCCCGGTCTACGACTCGATGATCGACAAGCTGGGCGGCACCGATCACAGCCGGCTCGCCCCCGGCGCCGGCACCGCACTCGGCTGACGGCCTGGCTGTCAGTCCCTCGCTGTAGGTTTGCAGACATGCGCATCGCGACCTGGAACGTCAATTCGATCACCGCCCGCCTCCCGAGGCTGCTGGCCTGGCTGGAGAGCTCCGGCACGGACGTGCTGTGCCTTCAGGAGACCAAGTGCACCGCCGAGCAGTTCCCGCGCGACGAGCTGCGCGAGCTCGGCTACGAGGCGGCCGTCAACGCCAACGGCCGGTGGAACGGTGTCGCCCTGCTGTCCAAGGTGGGGCTGGAGGATGTCGTCATGGGCCTCCCCGGGGGCCCGGACTACGACGGCGTGCAGGAGCCGCGGGCCGTCTCGGCGACCTGCGGCGCGGCCCGGGTGTGGTCGGTGTACGTGCCCAATGGCCGTGAGGTCGGCCATGCGCATTACGCCTACAAGCTCGGCTGGTTCGAGGCGCTGCGGACCGCGGTCGCCGGGGACGCGGCGGGCGCCCGCCCGTTCGCCGTCCTCGGTGACTACAACGTCGCACCGACCGACGAGGACGTCTGGGACCCGGCCGTGTTCGAGGGCGCCACCCATGTCACGCCCGCCGAGCGCGCCGCGCTGACCGCCCTGCGTGAGGCGGGCCTGTCGGATGTGGTCCCCCGCCCCCTCAAGTACGACCATCCGTACACCTACTGGGACTACCGCCAGCTCGCCTTCCCCAAGAACCGCGGTATGCGCATCGACCTGGTCTACGGCAACGCGCCGTTCGCCAAGGCCGTCTCGGACGCCTATGTGGACCGCGAGGAGCGCAAGGGCAAGGGCGCCTCGGACCACGCCCCGGTCGTGGTGGATCTCGACGTCCAGGGCTGAGCCGACGCGAACGGCCCCGGGGGCATCGCCCCGGGGCCGTCGTGCGCCGGGCCGTCAGCGCCGCCCCGGCATCAGCGCCCGGAGGTCCACCGACTCGCCCAGTGCCCGCAGACCCGCGTCGCCGGGGTGGAGATGGTCGCCGCTGTCGTAGGCGGGCAGCATCCGCTGGGGCCGCTGCGGATCGCGGACCACGGCGTCGAAGTCCAGGGTCGCGTCGAAGACGGCGCCGTGGTCGGCGCGCAGGAAGGCGTTGACGGCCTGGCGGCGGGCGTCGACGGCCGGGGTGCAGTCGTGGTAGCCCTCACAGGGCGCGATGGTCGCCGCCACGACCCGCAGCCCCCGCTCGTGCGCCCGCCGTGCGAGCGCCCGCAGACCGGCGATGACCTCGTCGGACGAGGTTCCCCAGCGCACGTCGTTGATGCCCTCGAACACCACCACCGTCCGCGCCGAGGGCTGCGCCAGCACATCCCGCTCCAGCCGGTGCTGGGCGCTGACCCCGCCGGTGTCGGTGCTGACCCCGTCGCCCGGGTAGCGGTCGGTGACGATGCGGTTCGCTGAGATGCCGTGGTTGAGCACGCCGTAGCGGGGCAGCGCCTGCTGGGCCTGGAAGCGGCGGGCCAGTACGTCGGGCCAGCGCCGGTTGGTGCCGCTGGTGGACTTCACCCCGTCGGTGATCGAATCGCCCAGCGCCACGATCGAGCCGGGGCCGCCCTGGACGTCGATGCCCGTCAGGAACGGCCAGACGGTCATCGTCTCCGGGAAGGCCGTGCCCCCGGCGTCCGCGGTGCGGTTCCCGCTGCCCGCCGCGCTCAGATACGACAGCTGGGCGGCCTCCTGGTGCACTGGCGCGGCCGTCACCGTCCCCGGCAGATGGATGCTCACCAGCAGATCCGTGCCGGCCGGCACGGTGAAGTCCACGGGATCGCTGAACGCCTCGGCACCGGCCGGGATACGGGTCCCGGTCTTCCCCCGCCCGAAGGTCAGCGGTGTCGGCCCGCGGTCCGCCGCCGCCCCATCGCCGCGTACCGCGATACTGGCCGCCCCGATGTCCACCGGGGTGCCCGCGAAGGTGTTGGCGAGCCGTATTCGGGCCCGGGGGCCGCCCGCGCCGCTGTGCACGACCAGCCGCAGCGTACGGTCCGTCCAGGGCCCGACCGCCCGGTAGCCCGCGGTGCTCGACGCCCAACTCCCGGTGCGGTGCCCGGTGTCGCGTACCGCCACCGCGAACACATGGAGCGCGCCCGCCGCCCCGTCCGCCGCGGGCAGCACCACCGAGGCCACCTCCCGCCCGGTCCGTAGCGGTACGGTCACCGCGTACAGCCGCGCCGGTCCGGCCGACGGCCCGCCAGGACCGTTGAGGTGCGGCAGCGCCACCGCCTTGGTGCTCAGCGGCCCCGACCGCCAGTCGGGCGCGGTGAGTTCATAGCTGCTGCGCGAGCCGTTTCGGTAGCGCACGGTCCCGGTGCCGGCGGCCGTGCCGCCCGTCCCGGCGACCAGGAAGGTGAGCGCCTCGCCCCGGCCGCTGACCGCCACGGTCTGGCCGTCGGCCACCACATTGTCCGGTGCCCCGGGCGCCGTACGCGGCAGGCCCAGCCGGGTGCCGTCCAGCGTCAGTACGCTCCCCGGCGACCAGCCCGCCGCCGCCAGGTCCTGGGCGGAGAGCGAATGGCCCGCACCGTCGAAGTCGGCGGCGCCTGGGGCGGAGTTGTCACTGACCGCCCGGTTGTCGAAATGCCTGGCCAGGGGCAGCGGGTGGGGTGATGGCCGGGCCGCGCCGGCCGGGGCGGCGGTGGCCGTGCCGGGGCCGGTGGCCGGCAGTGCGGCCGCGGTGAGCAGCAGGGTCAGGGCGGTGCCCCATCGTCGTCGTACACGCATCGGTCCGTGTCCCTCCGGGTGGCGCCAACGGGCGGGTGGTGCACTGCGATCCGGGCCGGTCCCGCGAGGGGCAGGGGCTCCTCCGGATCCACCAGATCCGATCCGAGCGCCATGAAGTTAGGGAGACGAAGGGGGAGCGTCAAGGTGACGAACGGGGCACGATGGCGCCGCGCGCCTGTGGCCCCGTGCGCAGGTCGGGTGGGACCCTGCACACCATGAACATGTCTTTTCTGGACAAGTGGCGCAAGCGTCATCAGACGCACCGGTCCGTGCCGCTCGCGGAGTCGGTGCGCGCCGACCCCGAGAGCGTCGTCGAGCTGCTGTCCGAGTGCGAGCTGCTGCGGGCCCAGGCGGCCACGGCGGGCGTGGAACTGGACGACTCCGCACGGTCGTTGGAGTTGCTGGATCAGCTCCAGCCCGTATGGCGGGACGATCCGGAGGTGCTGCCCTGGCTCGGCAACGACGCCGGTCTCTACCTCGGTACGGTGCTGGTCCGCACGGTGCGCGGCGCGGTGTGGCACGTCTGGCCGGACGGGCAGCCGGTGGTCCGGCTGGCGTCCGGGCGGGAGATCGACGTGGTGACGGCGGGCCATGACTGGGCCGACACCGGCGCGCCCGAACTGTCCCAGGTCTACGCCGAGGTCGCCGAGAGCTGACCCCCGTGCCGGTCCTTTTCCCGGCCCGCGGCACGTTCATCGGTAACCCTGATTTATCCGCCCATCTCCGCGCATATGTGCGTGTCAGTGGAGAAGTGCCCCATTCGCCCGGGTAGGTTGCGGGCTCTCCGCTGTACGGATGAGAGTGGGCAGGTCTGCATATGGCCGGTGATGCGCTGATTGAACTGCGCGGGGTCAACAAGCACTACGGAAAACTTCATGTCCTGCGGGACATCGACCTCACCGTCGGCCGCGGGGAGGTGGTCGTGGTCATCGGGCCCTCCGGGTCCGGGAAGTCCACTCTGTGCCGGGCCATCAACCGCCTGGAAACCGTCGAGTCGGGCAGCATCACGCTGGACGGCAGACCGCTGCCCGAAGAGGGCCGGGCGCTCGCCCAGTTGCGTGCCGAAGTCGGCATGGTCTTCCAGTCCTTCAACCTCTTCGCCCACAAGACCGTGCTGGCCAATGTGATGCTGGCGCCGGTCAAGGTCCGGAAGAAAAAGAAGGACGAGGCCGCCCGGCAGGCCCGGGAACTCCTGGACCGGGTCGGGCTCGCCTCCCAGGCCGACAAATATCCCGCACAGCTCTCCGGCGGCCAGCAGCAGCGCGTCGCCATCGCCCGCGCCCTCGCCATGGACCCCAAGGCCCTGCTCTTCGACGAGCCGACCTCCGCCCTCGACCCGGAGATGATCAATGAGGTGCTGGAAGTCATGCGCCGCCTCGCCCAGGACGGCATGACGATGGTCGTGGTCACCCATGAGATGGGCTTCGCCCGCTCCGCCGCCAACCGTGTGGTGTTCATGGACGACGGCCGCATCGTCGAGGACCGCACCCCCGAGGAGTTCTTCACCGCACCGCGCAGCGAACGGGCGAAGGACTTCCTCTCCAAGATCCTCAAGCACTGAACGGGGGCGCCGCGATGCCGCACCGTCACTCCTCGCCCCTGCGCCGCGCCCTGATGGCGCTCGCGCTCACCGTGCTCGCCCTGGCCCTCGCGGCCTGCGGCCGGGAAGGCAGCCCACCCGTCAAGGGCCCCAAGGGCAGCGAACTGCCCCGGTACCCGGTCGCCAAGAACTTCTCGCTGCCCGAGTCCCCGACCTGGGTACGGGCCAAGCGCCGCGGCCACCTCATCATCGGCGTCAAGGAGGACCAGCCCTACCTCGGCGAGAAGGACCCGGCCACCGGCCGCTACACCGGCTTCGATATCGAGATCGCCAAGATGATGTCCGCGGCCCTCGGCTTCCCGCCCCGCACCATCGAGTTCAAGACCATCGCCTCCGCCAACCGCGAGACCGCGCTGCAGAACGGCCAGATCGACCTCTACGTCGGCACCTACACCATCAACGACAAGCGCAAGAAGCTGGTGGGTTTCGCCGGCCCCTACTACATGGCCGGCCAGTCGCTGCTGGTGCGCGCCGACGAGAAGGACATCAGGGGACCGCAGGACCTGGCCGGCAAACGGGTCTGCTCGGCGGCCGGTTCGACCCCGTACCAGCGCATCCAGGCCGAGTACCCCAAGGCGGTCCTGATCGCCTACGACACCTACTCGGTGTGCGTCGACAACCTGCTCACCTACCAGGTCGACGCGGTCACCACCGATGACGCGATCCTGCTGGGCTACGCCGCCAAGGTGCCCGACGAGCTGAAGGTGGTCGGCAAGCCGTTCTCCGAGGAGCCGTACGGGATCGGCGTCCCCCGCGGCGACAACGCGCTGCGGTTCGCGCTCGACGACGCCCTCGCCGCGGCCGAGAAGAACGGCCTCTGGCGCAAGGCGTACGACGCGACCCTCGGCCTGTCCGGCGTGCCCGCCCCCAAGCCGCCCCCGATCGACCGCTACCCGGCGGCCTGAGCCGGCAAGGAACTGACCGATGAACGTTCTCCTGGACAACCTCTCCCTCTACGGGGAGGGCCTGCTGGGCACCGTCGAACTCACCGTCTACGCCTCCCTGCTCGCCCTCGCCCTCGGCTTCCTGATGGCCGCGTTCCGGGTCGCACCGGTCGGCTCGCTGCGGGCCTTCGGCACGGCATGGGTCACGGTGCTGCGCAATACGCCGCTGACGCTGCTGTTCTTCGCCGTGGTGCTGGGGCTGCCGCGGTTCGGGCTCGTCCTTCCCTTCAAGCTGTTCGCGATCCTCGCGCTGGGCTGCTACACCTCCGCCTTCATCTGCGAGGCGGTGCGCTCCGGCATCAACACCGTGCCGGTCGGGCAGGGCGAGGCGGCCCGCAGCCTGGGCATGACGTTTCCGCAGACCCTCGGTGACATCGTCCTTCCGCAGGCCTTCCGGTCCGTCATCCCGCCCATCGGCTCCACGCTGATCGCGCTCGCCAAGAACTCCGCGATCGCCGGCGCCTTCAGCGTCGTCGAACTCCTCGGGGTCTACAAACCGCTCAGCGAGATGGGCTACAGCATCGTCTGGACCTTCGTCTGGATCGCCGTCGGCTATCTGCTCGTGACCCTGACCATCAGCGCGATCTTCAACGTGCTGGAGAAGCGCTTCGGAGTCGCCCGATGACCACCGCTCTCTACGACGTCCCCGGCCCGCGGGCCCGTCAGCGGCACCGGCTCTACGGCCTCGGCGGGACGGTGGTGATCCTCGCGCTGATCGCCTGGATCATCTACCTCCTCTTCGCCACCGGCCAGTTCGTCGCGGCGAAGTGGACTCCCTTCACCTACACGGGAATTCAGGACCTGCTGCTCCGGGGCCTGGGCAACACCCTCAAGGCCTTCGGCCTCGCCGCGGTGCTGTCGCTGGCGCTCGGCGCGGTGCTCGCGACCGGCCGGCTCTCCGAGCACCGGATCGCCCGCTGGGTGTGCACCCTGTTGGTGGAGTTCTTCCGGGCGATGCCCGTGCTGGTCATGATCTTCTTCATCTATGTGGCCCTGAAGGTGGCGCCGCTGCCCGCCCTGGTCGCCGGGCTGACCCTCTACAACGGCTCGGTGCTCGCCGAGGTCTTCCGTACCGGCGTCCACTCCGTCGACCGCGGCCAGCGGGAGGCCGCCTACGCACTGGGCATGCGCAAGACCCAGGTCATGACGCATGTCCTGGTGCCGCAGGCGGTCCGGGCGATGCTCCCGGCGATCATCAGCCAGCTGGTGGTCGCCCTGAAGGACACCTCCCTCGGCTTCCTCATCACCTATGAGGAGTTCCTGCACGCGGGCAAGCTCATCGCGTCCAACCTCGACTACGACCTGCCGTTCATCCCCGTCGTCATGATCATCTCGCCGATCTACATCGGGATGTGCATGCTGCTGTCCTGGCTGGCCAACTGGGTTTCCAAGCGTCAGCGACGCAACCCGAAGGTGGAGGCGGTCGAGGTGGCACCGCCGGAGCCGGGCACGTTGCTGCCGGGGGGCCACCGGCCGCCGGGCTGAGGACGGAACCGGCCGGGACCGGCGGTCCGTCCGCCGGTCCTCGTCACACCCGCCAGACCCCGTCCCGCATCACCTCCCGCTCCGGCAGCTCGTTCACCTCGCGCCAGACCAGCATCCGCTGCGGCCGGAACGCCAGAAACACCCAGGTGTCGCGACCCCGGGGGTCCCAGCCCAGCTTCCGTGCGAAGGCGTCCCCGGTGTCGTCCGGCAGACTGTCCGAGGCGATCACCTCCGCCGTGCTCTCGATGAGCACCACATCGCGGGTGGGCCCCAGGGCGACCCAGCACGCCTCCTGCGCCCGGATGTTGCGGACCGTCGGATTCTTCGCCTTGGTCGCCATCCACAGCCGCTCGTCATGCCAGACGAAGGACAGCGGCACGAGCCGGGGCGGGCCGTCGCCGGACGCCGACGACACCCAGGCGTCCTCGTCCTTCTCCAGCCGTGTGAGCGCATCCCGCTTCCGCTGTCCGGCGTCGCGCGCCGGCGGGTAATCCGTCATGGCGGGAGGCTACCGATCATGCGCCCGCGCCACCTCGGCCCCGAGAGGTACGTCCAGGGGCCTACGACCGGCTTCCGCCCCCGCCCTGATCCCGCGCCCGGCCCAGACCCCGCCCCGCCGTCCTAATCGCGCACCGGCACCGACACATACGACGGATCGTCCGCCGGGGAGGAGAACGTCAGGCGGGCGCCGGACGGGTTGTGTTCGATGTAGAGGGGGTCGACGGTGTCGATGACCACGGCGAGGCGGTGGCCGGCCGGGACGTCGTAGGCCGTGGAGAACAGGTCCAGGTCCACGCCGAAGGGCTGGTTCGGGGTCTTGCCGTGGAAGGTGTACGGCGCGTGGGTGACCAGCTTGCCGAGGCCGAGCGGGCCGACGTCGTAGAGGTAGGCGATGGCGGTGCCGCTCTCGGCGGTGCTGGTCAGGGTGGTGTGCAGCCGGGTGGTTCCCCTGACCCGCTGTCCGGTCTCGTAGCGTTCGGACTGCCAGACGGCGGCGAGGGGGCGGGGCAGCAGCGGGATGGAGGCCATCGGCGGCAGCCGGAAGAACTGGTCCATCATGCTGGAGAGGAAGATCAGGCCGCCGTTGGCGCCGGAGTCCAGGTTGGTGTGGATCCGCCGGCTGTCGGCCAGCTCGATCTTCCGGTGTGCGGACGGTACGTCCCGCCAGCTCTTGTAGCCCTCGTACGCGCCGGTGGAACGGGACTTGAGCAGTACCGGCGACTCGCGGTCGATGCCGTTGTCCGCGCCCTGGAGGTAGTGGTCGAACCACCGCTTGGTGTTGGTCCAGGTGTCGTTGGGCAGTCCGAACAGTCCGAGCGCCTCGGGGGTGGCGTGGTCGCCCGGGCGGAACTCCAGCCGCTTGGGGCCCTTCAGCTTCTCGTAGAAGTCGGCGTATTCATTGGGCGGGAAGAGGGAGTCGCCCCAGGCGTTGCCCAGCATGATCGCGGCGCCATTGGCGTTGATCTTGTCGAGATAGGTGCTGGGGGAGCGCTTCTTCCCCCACTCGATCATGTCCTTTTCCTTGCTGAGATCGGAGGCGAGGAAGTCCCGGAGGATCGTGCGGAGTTCGGCGCTGGGGCGGCCGGTCAGGGCGCCGGTGCCGCCGAGCATCGCCGCCGCCTGCTTGTGCTGGGTCCGGCCGCTGTAGATGGAGCTGATCAGGTCGCCCCAGCCGCTGAGCGCCGCAACTGCCTTGATCCGCTTGTCGGACGCCGACGCCAGCAGGCTGATCCCGGCGCCGTAGGAGACCCCGGCCATGCCGACCCGGTGCGGATCGGCCGGGGTGTGGGCCAGCGCCCAGTCGATGACCTTCGAGGCATCCGCGATGTCCTTCGGCCCGGCCGTCTCGATCTCCCCGCCGGACTGCCAGAACCCGCGGGAGTTGTATCCGACCACCACATAGCCCGCCTCGGCCAGCTTCCTGGCCTGCGCCAGGTACTCGACCTGCGGCATCGACCAGCTCGTCGGCAGCACGATGACGGGGTGGCGCCGGGTGCCGTCGGAGCCGGCCGGGGTGAAGACATTCGCCTTGAGGGTGATACCGCCGTCGCCCTCGATGTCGACGAAGCGGAGGGAGGGGGCACCGCCCGAAGTCGCTGTGGCGGGGGCGGATTGCGGTGTCGCCGCCGCGGCGGTGGCCGGGGTGCCGGTAAGAACCGTGGCGGCCAGGAGGGCCGCGGAGGCGGTGCCGATCGCGACGCGCTGCGTCGTACGGGAGGGCGTCATCTTCTGCTCCAGATCTTGATGCGGGCGACCGCACGCTGTCCGGGGACAGGTGGGGCGTACGGTGCACCCGAATGTGACTGGAGAGTAAGGTCCGCTCCTTACCTGTGGTAACCCGTCGGTAGGTTACGGCTGGGTAACGTCCCTGGGTCCAGGGGGAGTCGGGGAGGGGAGGAGGGGGTGTGCCCCGGAAGTCGGCCCCGGCAGGGGGTTGTTCGGCCGGGAGTCGTCGGGCAGGGCGTGGAGAAACTCCGCCAGTGCGGTGTTGAATGCGTCCGGCCGCTCCAGGTTCGGGAGATGACCCGTCCGCTCGATGAGGGTCAGGGTGGCGTCCGGGACCCGTGCGTGGATGTCGCGGGCATCGCTCACGGGGGTGTAGGTGTCCTCCGTGCCGACCACCACCAGTGCCGGTACCGAGACCCGCGTCAACAGGTCCCCGTAGTCGGGGCGTTCGGCGCGTCCGCGGAGTGCGGCGGCCGCGCCCTCGGGGGGTGTGGCCGTCATCATCGCCAGGACGTGGGCGGCGGCCTCCGGCCGGTGGGTGAGGGTGTGCGCGGAGACCATCTTGGCCAGCACCTCCTGTGCGTAGCCGGTCATGCCCTCGCGGAGCAGCCGGGCCGCCATGTTGTGGCGCGCAGTCCTGCCCTCCTCGGTCTCCGCGGCGGCGAAGGTGTCGGCCAACACCAGGCCCTGGATCCGCTCCGGGAAGAGCCGGTAGCACTCCATGACGATCTGGCCTCCCATGGACAGGCCGCCGAGCACGAAGCGCTCGATTCCGAGCCGGTCCAGCAGGGCGAGCAGGTCGCGTGCGAAGGTCTCCAGCGGGGTGGTGCCGGGGACGACCGTGCTCTGCCCGTAGCCCCGGAGGTCCGGCGCGATCACCCGCCATCCGGCCTGGCTGAAGTGCTCGATCTGCGGGCGCCACATCGAGCGGTCGAAGGGGTGGCCGTGTACGAGCACCAGCGGATCGCCGCTGCCCTCGTCCTCGTAACCCATCGTGATCTCGCGGCAATTGACCGAACTCATGGATCGTCCCCCTCTGCTGTGGCTTGACGCCTCGATGCTATAGAGGGCAATCTCTCGGTGCAATGATAGAAATGTACTCGGTGCAATGTTGTGAGTGCGCCGCCTCGCGCCTCAGGGGAGTGACCGATGGACGACTATCGCGCGATCGCCGATGACCTCGCGGCCGACATCGCCGCCGGGCGGCTCCGGCCGGGGGACCGGCTGCCGCCGCTGCGCCGGTTCGCCCGGGACCGGCGTATCGCGAGCTCGACCGCGGCCCGGGTGTACGGGGAATTGAGCCGACGCGGGCTGACGGTGGGAGAGGTCGGCCGCGGCACCTTCGTCCGCAGCACCGCGCCGGCCGCCGAGCCCGCACTGGCCGAGCCGGGTGAGGCCCGGGTCGACCTGGAGCTGAACTTCCCCGTGCTGCCCGGCCACCCCGCGCTGCTCGCCCAGAGCCTGGGGCAGCTGCTGCGGCCTGACGCCCTGGCCGCCGCGCTCCGCCCGGTGGGGGCGGTCGGCACGGCCGCCGCCCGTCAGGCCGCCGCCGCCCATCTCGCCCGTGGCGACTGGGCGCCGGATCCCCGGCAGCTGCTCTTCGCGGGCAACGGCCGGCAGGCGATCGCCGCGGCGATCGCCGCGCTGGTCCCGGCCGGTGAGCGGCTCGGCGTCGAATCACTCACCTACCCCGTGGTGAAGGGCATCGCGGCCCGCCTCGGCATCACCCTCGTCCCCCTCTCCATGGACGAGCACGGTCTGACCCCCGAGGCCCTGCGTGCCGCACCCCCGCTGCGCGCCGTCTACCTCCAGCCCGCTCTCCACAATCCGCTGGGCGTCACCATGCCCGCCCACCGGCGCACGGAACTCGCCGCGGCCCTGCGGGAGTTGGACCTGTTCGCCATCGAGGACGCGATCTACGGCTTCCTCCGCAACGACCTCTCCCCGCTCGCCGCCCTCGCGCCGGAGCGCACCGTGGTCATCGACAGCCTGTCCAAACGGCTCGCGCCCGGACTGTCGCTGGGATTCCTCACCGTGCCCGAGGGCACCGCACAGGACTTCGCCACCGCCCTCAGGACGGGCACCTGGACCGCGTCCCGCTTCGCGCTCGACGCGGCCACCCGCTGGATGTCCGACGGCACCGCCGCGGCAGCCGAGGAGGAGAAGCGCGCCGACGCCGCCGCACGACAGCGGCTGGTCGCCGAACGGCTCGCCGGATTCCGGGTCGGGGCCGATCCGCACGCGTATCACTGCTGGTGGGAGCTGCCGGAGCCGTGGCGGGCCGACACCTTCGTCGCCGCCGCAGCGCGCCGCGGGATCGCCGTCACCCCGTCCGGAGCCTTCGCCATCGGCTCCGGCCACGCCCCCAACGCCGTACGTCTGGCGCTCGCCTCACCGCCCGTCGAGGTGCTGGCCGAGGCGCTCGATGCGCTGGCCGGGCTCGCGCAGGGGGCACCGGAGGACACCGCGGCGGAGTGAGGCAGCGCCGGGGCGGAGTGAGAGGAGCGCCGGGGCCGGGCGGGCGGCGCCTCAGGTGCCGCTCATCAGGTGTCCGAGACCGGTGCGCAGCTCCGCCGTGTTCATCACCGGCTGCAGCGAGACCTTCGCGTGCAGATCCATGAAGAACGATTCCAGGAGCGTCGGCATCTGCGACGACTCCTTCATGTCGAAGAAGAAGTAGGCGGTGCGGTCACCGCCGTCGAGGGTGAAGTAGGCCGCCTCCGGCTGGAGGGCGGCGAGGGCGGTCTCCATGATCTTCGGCAGACTGCCGCTCTGGATGACTTCGTTGCCGGTCTCGGTCGGTATCCGGGCCGTCAGGACCATCCTCATCGGGCTCACTCCTCGCCTGGAGGGCGTGGGGCGGGTGGCGCGCGGCGGCGGACCGGGAGCCCGGGTGCCCGGCGCGTTCGCGGGCAGCTCCGGCGCACCGCCGGTGGGTGTCCGTCCCTGTGTTCTCAGGGTCTCACGGTCCGGGATCCGGGGCCGGT
Source organism: Streptomyces tubercidicus (assembly GCF_027497495.1). Lineage (GTDB taxonomy): Bacteria > Actinomycetota > Actinomycetes > Streptomycetales > Streptomycetaceae > Streptomyces > Streptomyces tubercidicus. The sequence goes on along the minus strand of NZ_CP114205.1, from coordinate 1,425,117 downwards.
CTGCCACAGCCGGGGTGCGGGTCAGGAGCCGGTCAGCAGCTGCTCGGGGCGTCCGGTGGGCGGGACCTCCTCGGCCGGTGGCACCGGGCCCGGCGGGGTGCCGTCGCCGAACGGCCGGCCGCCCAACTCCTCGCGGTGGTGCGGGGTCAGCCAGCCGGAGAGGTCCGGTCCGAGCGGGACGATGCCGGTCGGGTTGATGCCCGTGTGCACCCGGTAGTAGTGCTGCTTGATGTGGTGGAAGTCGACGGTGTCGCCGAAGCCGGGTGTCTGGAAGAGGTCCTTGGCGTAGGCCCACAGCACCGGGTCCTCGGCCAGCTTGAACCGGTTGCACTTGAAGTGCCCGTGGTAGACGGCGTCGAAGCGGACCAGCGTGGTGAACAGCCGGATGTCGGCCTCGGTGAGGGTGTCGCCGACCAGGTAGCGGCGGTCCACCAGGCGCTCGGACAGCAGATCCAGGCGCCGGAACAGATCACGGAAGGCGGCCTCGTACTCGCTCTGCCCGGTGGCGAAACCGGCTCGGTACACGCCGTTGTTGACGTCCCGGTAGACGCCCGCCATCACGACGTCGATCTCCTCGCGCAGCGGCTCCGGGTACAGATCGGGGGCGCCGGGCCGGTGCAGCGCCGTCCACTCCGTCGCGAAGTCCAGGGTGATCTGCTGGAAGTCGTTGGTGACGAGCTGCCCGCTGGGCACGTCGACGACGGCGGGGACGCTGACCCCGCCGGGGTAGCCGCTCTCGCGGGCGTCATACGCCTCGCTGAGGAAGCGGATGCCGAGGACGGGATCGCGGCCGTCCGGGTCCAGGGTGAAGCGCCAGCTGCGGTCGTCCTGGAGCGGGTCGGTGATGGCGAGCGAGATCGCCTCCTCCAGGCCGAGCAGCCGCCGGGAGATCACGGCGCGGCTCGCCCAGGGGCAGGCGCGGCTGGCCACCAGCCGGTAGCGGCCGGCCTCGACCGGCCAGCCGTCGCGGCCGTCCGCCGTGATGCGGTCCGCGAAGTGGCTCCTGGAGCGCTTGAAGGGTTTTCTGCCGTACGCGACATTGCCGTCGGTGGCGGCGTCCGGGGTGGCGTCCGAGGCGCCCTCCGACGTGCCGTCCGGGGTGCCGCCGTTGCTGCCGGTGTCGGGGTGGGGCATCACCGACTCCTTCCGTCTGTGGTTGCCCGGGGCATGAGGCGAGCCTTCCCGGCCGGGGCCGGGTATTCCCCCGCGTCAGCCGCCCGGCGCACCGCCGCGTCCGTGCCACCGGGCGGCCCGGGTCAGCCGAGGTGGGTGAGATCGGGCCGCAGCCGGTGCCAGACCGGGTGCCGCAGCCGGCCGGCCGAGGTCCAGCCGGTGAGCGTGATCTCGGCGACGAGCCGGGGCTCGGCCCAGTGCGCCCCCGCCACGTCCACCGCGTTGAGGAACGGCGACCGGTCGAGCGGGATCACCTCCAGGTACCGCGCCAGCTCATGGCGCTCCCGGTCGGACAGCCCCGAGCCGACCGAGCCGACGTAGCGCAGCCCCGCGGGTTCCGCCACGCCCGCCAGGACGGAACCGGGGAGTCCGGCCAGTCCGCCATGGCCTTCCGTCCAGCCCCCGATGATCACGTCGAGGGTCAGCAGATGCTTCGTCTTGCGCCACTCGGGTGACCGCACACCCGGCAGATACGCCGAGGTCAGCCGCTTGGCCACCACCCCTTCCAGCCCGGCCTGCAACGAGCCCTCCCACACCTGCTGGGCATGGCCTTCCACATACTCGGGCGCCGACCAGTTCGGCCCGCGGAGCCGCAGCCCGGACAGCAGGGACCGGCGCTCGTAATACGGCGAGCCGAGCAGCGAGCCGCCCAGATACATCAGGTCGAAGAGCACGAGGTGTACGGGGTGCTCCATGGCCAGCCGGGCCGTGCGGCGCGGGTTCACCACACCCATCCGGCGCTGCAGCAGCCCGAAGTCCGGCCGGCCGCGCGCGTCCAGCACCACCACCTCACCGTCGAGCACCGCCGGCCGGCCCCGCAGCTGCTCGCCCAGGGGCGCCAGCTCCGGGTAGGTGGCGGTCGCGTCGTTGCCCGCCCGGGTGATCAGCCGGACGGTGCCGTCGCCGGAGGTGTTGATGACACAGCGCGCACCGTCCCATTTGGCCTCGAACGCCCAGCCCGCCTCCTCGTGCTCGGCGGGCAGCGGGCCGATCGTGGCCAGCATCGGCCGGATCACCGGGTACGAGGCCGAGCCACGCTCGGCGGACGGGGCCATGGTTCGATGATCGGGCGATACGGGGGCGTTCGCAGATCGGCGGGCGGCCGGGCCGGGCGGTCGTGCCACCGCCGCTCAAGCGCCGCCGCCCGGCCGGGCCCCGCTCCGCGGCGCGTCCCCGCGCGGCGGCGCCTTGGCGGGCAGCTGCTCCTCGCCCTCCGTACGGACATGCGGCAGGATCCGGTCCAGCCGGCGGGGCGTCCACCAGGCCGCCGGGCCCAGCAGCGTCATCACCGCGGGCACCAGCAGCAGTCGGACCACGGTGGCGTCGATCAGTACGCTCACGGCCAGCCCGAGGCCCAGCATCTTCACCACGATGTTGTCGCTGATGATGAACGCGGCGAACACGCTCACCATGATCAGCGCGGCGCAGGTGATCACCCGGGCGGTGATCTCCAGGGCGTGCGCCACACTCGCCTTCGCGTCGGCGGTGCGCAGCCACGCCTCGTGCACCCGCGACAGCAGAAAGATCTCGTAGTCCATGCTCAGCCCGAAGACGATCGCGAACATCATCATCGGCACATAGCTCTCGATCGGCACCGTGCCCGAGACCCCGAGCGCCGGCCCGCCCCAGCCCCACTGGAAGACCGCCACCACCACCCCGTACGAGGCGGCGATCGACAGGACGTTGAGCACCGCGGCCTTCACCGCGACCAGCACACCCCGGAACACGGCCAGGATGATGAGGAAGGCGAGCGCGACCACCACGGCGATGATCAGCGGTAGCCGGCTGGCGACGATGTCCAGGAAGTCCACCTGGCCGGCGGTCGTCCCCGTCACATAGCCGTGCGCGTCGGTCCCCTTCACCGCCTCCGGCAGCAGATCGTGCTTGAGGCGGTTGACCAGATCCGTGGTGTCCGCGCTCTGCGGGGCCTGGGTGGAGTAGGCGGTCCCGGTCAGCACCGCACCGTCCGGGGTGGCCTTCAGCGGCGTGATGAAGGCCGCGCCCGGGACATCCGTGAGCGCCTTCTGAGCCTGTGTCGCCAGCATCGGGCGGTCCGCCTGCGGAACCGCGGACTCGTCGATGACGAGGGTCAGCGGGCCGTTGGAGCCGGGGCCGAACGCCGAGGACATCAGGTCGAAGGCGCGCCGGTCGGTGAACGACTTCGGGTCCGCGCCGTCGCCGATGTGCCCCAGCTGGATCGAGAAGACCGGGATGGCCAGCACGACCACGATGAGCACCCCGCCCGCCAGGTACCACCACGGGCGGCGCTCCACCCGCTGCGCGTACCGGTGCCAGCTGCCGTGTGCCTCCTCGCCCGGTCCGGCGTCCGTCTCGGCGATCGGGCGGCGGACCCGGAGCCGGTCGATCCGGCGGCCGAGCAGGCCGAGCAGCGCCGGTACGAGGGTGAGCGCGCCGAGCACCGCCGAGATCACGGTGATGGCGGCCGCCACGCCCAGTTTGCCGATGAAGGAGACGCCCGAGACCCACAGCCCCATCAGCGCGATGATGACCGTGCAGCCGGACACCAGCACCGCCCGTCCGCTGGTGGCCACGGCCCGCCCGGCCCCGGTGACCGGGTCAGCGCCGTCCATCAGGTTCTGCCGGTGCCGGGTGATCAGAAACAGCGCGTAGTCGATACCGACGCCGAGGCCGATCATCGTGGCCAGGGTGGGGGAGACGGTGGCGAAGACGAAGACGGCGGCGATCAGCCCCAGGCAGGCCAGCCCGCAGACGGCACCGGCCAGCGCGGTCAGCAGCGGCACCCCGGCCGCCAGCACACTGCCGAAGCCGACCAGCAGCACCAGGATCGCCACCCCGAAGCCGATCCCCTCGCTGGTCCGGTCGTCGGGCTCCGGCCGGGCCAGCTCGCCCAGCGGCCCGCCGTACTCCACCTCCACGCCCGCCGAACGCAGCGGCCGCACCGCCGCGTCGACCCCGTGCAGATAGTCCGGCTCCAGGGTGGACGGCTGCACGCTGAACCGCACCGTGATGTACGCGGTCCGGCCGTCGGTGGACAGCGGGCCGATGTTCGGCGTCCCCGGCGGGGGCTTGGCGGGCGGTGCGCCGGGCGGCGGCAGCGGGTTCTGGGCGGACAGCACCTCCGGCAGCTTGCCGAGCGCGGTGACGGCGCTGTCGACCTCGCCGCGGAAGTCCGTCAGCGGCTTGGCCGTGTCGTGCAGCACGACCTGGCTGCTGTAGCCCCCGGCCTTCGGCTCGTGCTCCTGGAGCACCTCGCGGCCCTGCGCCGACTGGACACCGGGCAGCGCGAAGTCATCGGAGTACTCCCCGCCGTAGGCACGCTGCAGAAACTGCAGCCCGACCAGCGCGACCAGCCACAGCACGAGGACCACGACGAAGTGCCGGGCACACCATTCGCCGATCCGGCGGAGGGCTCCTTTGCCGCCGGGCGGGCCGGGGGCGCCGGGAGTGGCGGGTGTGCCGGAGACCCCGGACGCCCCCGAGGCACCAGACGCGCCCGGCCTACCCGACGCAGCCGGCCCGCTCGGATTTCTCGGCAACGACATAGGTGCTCCCGATCCGGGCGGCGCTCCTGGCACAGGCGAACACCCAGCAGTCAACGCCCGTTCCGCCGCCGCGGCATGCCCACCGGGGAATCCGGGCGTCGGCCGAACGGGTGCGCCCCCGGCGTCAAGCGCCTGTCGGGGACGCTTCCTTGCGGAACACCAGCAGATAGCGCCAGAAGAGCAGCCGACGGATCCGGCACCCGGGCAGCAGCGCGGCGGCCTCCCGGCGGATACGGGCCAGCGGCATGCCCGGCGCTGCGGTGGGCGGCTTCATCGGAGCGGTACCGGAGGGCCGGCAGCGCTCCGAGACGGCGACGGCGAGCCTGGTCACCGCGTTCACCGGCGAGGCAACCAGACCCCAGCCGAAGTCGGCCGGCGCCTTCTCGCGATAGCAGCCCAGGATGACCAGCACGCCGCCCGGCGCGAGGGCGTCGCGCAGTGCGGTGACCGTGCCGAAGGGCATGTGATGGATGCTCGCCAGGCAGGAGATGAACCCGTAGTGCCGGTCGGGCAGTTCCAGTTCGGTGAGGTCCGCGTGCTCATAACGCACCCGACCGCCACCGTCCCCGGACTCCCCGGCTGTGGCACGGGCCTGGGCGAGGGCTTCGCCCGACCGGTCGACGGCATGCACATCGAGCCCCAGCCCGGCCAGCCGCCGCGCGAACCGGCCCGTTCCGCATCCGACGTCAAGGGCGGTACGGCAGTCCCGCGGCAGCCGCCGTAACAGCAGCCGGTGGTAGTGATCGTTGTGGTCGAAAGGCATCCGCCGACTCTAGGGCCCGCCGCCCAACGGGACCCCGCGCTCACACCGTCCGCCCCTCTCGCCCCTCCCTTCCCTCCCGCTCCCTACGATTCCTTGCGACCGTTTGTGGCACGGCACGAGGTGAGGACGGATCCGTTGATGAACCATTCCTGGGCGCTTGTTGAGCCCGGTGCGTCCCTTGGGCGTACCGGCTGTCGCCGTCGTATGGGTGCCGGGGCGGGGTGCGGCCGATGAGCCGGGCGGTGCTGGTGACCGGGGCGTCGCGGGGGATCGGGCGGGCGGTGGCCGAGATGTTCGCCGCGCACGGGGACCGGGTCGCGCTGCATTACGCATCGCGGCGGGCGGCCGCGGAGGAGGCGTACGCGGGGCTGGCGGGCAGCGGGCATGTGCTGGTGCACGGGGATGTGAGTACGCCCGAGGGGGCGGCGGCGCTGGTCGACGCGGCCGTGGACGGGCTGGGCGGTGTCGATGTGCTCGTCAACAACGCCGCCGCGAATGTGGCCCACCCCCTGGACCGCACCTCGTTCGAGGACTGGCAGAACGCCTGGCGGCAGGTCGTGGACGTGAATCTGCTGGGGGCGGCGCATGTCAGCTACTGCGCGGCGCGCAACATGATCGAACGGGAGGTGGCGGGGCGGATCGTCAACATCGGGTCGCGGGGCGCGTTCCGCGGCGAACCGGATCACCCGGCGTACGGCGCGGCCAAGGCGGCGCTGCACGCGATGGGGCAGTCGCTGGCGGTCCATCTGGCGCCGTACGGCATCGGTGTGGCATCCGTGGCTCCGGGCTTTGTGGAGACCGAGCGGGTCGCGGACCGGCTCACGGAGGATGTGCGGCAGCAGAGTCCGTTCGGCCGGGTCGCCGCGCCCGGGGATGTGGCGTCCGCCGTCCACTACCTCGCCTCGCCCGGGGCGCTCTGGTCCTCCGGGGCGGTACTGGACGTCAACGGGGCGTCGCATCTGCGCTGAGGCAGCCGCGACGAGCTGAGGAAGCCGGGAAGGCGGGCGAAGCCGGGAAAGGGGAAGCCCCGGCCGAACGGGGGAATTCGGCCGGGGCGGTCTGTGGGGGCGCGGGCGGCGACGGCCTCCGGGCCTGCTGCCGTGCGGCGGGGGCGGTGCCCACGGCGGGCCCTGGGGTGCCGTCGTGACGGCACGCGTTCCCAAATTGAACGATAAACCATTGGGTCGGTTTCCGGCGCATCGGGTGACCGCCCTCACCAGCGACCGGCACCGCCGGCCCGCCCGCGACCGGCCCCGCCGCTCCGCAGGGCCCGCGAGCCTCCCTCCCGCTCCACCGGGCGGCCCATAGTTTGTCCGCCTATGAGTCAATTCTTCAGGCCGAAGCGGATGATGGTGGGCCGTCCGCTGGACAGTGCGCGGCTCGGTGAGACGCTGCTGCCGAAGCGACTGGCGCTACCGATCTTCTGCAGCGACCCGCTGTCCTCGGTCGCCTATGCCACCGAGGAAATCCTGCTGGTCGTCGGCCTGGGCGGGCTCGCGCTGCTGCACCTCACCTGGTACGCCGCGGCCGCCATCGTGCTCGTACTGGTCGTGGTCGTGGCGTCCTACCGGCAGACCTGTTACGCGTATCCCAGCGGCGGCGGGGCGTACCGCGTCAGCGCGCAGAACCTCGGGCGGAACGCGGCGCTCACCGCGGCCAGCGCGCTGCTGGTGGACTATGTGCTGACCGTCGCGGTGTCCGTCGTCTCCGGCGTCGCCGCGATCACCTCGGCGATCCCGTTCCTCGGCGGCCAGGATGTCGCGCTGTCCGTCGGGTTCGTGGTGCTGCTGACCCTGATGAATCTGCGCGGGGTACGGGAATCGGGCCGGGTCTTCGCCGTGCCCACCTATGGCTTCGTCTTCTTCATCTACCTGATGTTCGCGGTCGCGGCCGTACGGATGGCCACCGGCGCGAGCATCCGCGCCGAGTCCGCGGACCTGCCGCTGCACGCCGTCTCGCCCTACACGGGTCTGGCGCTGGTGCTGCTGGGGATGCGTGCCTTCGCGTCCGGCTGCACCGCGCTGACCGGTGTCGAGGCGATCAGCAACGGCGTGCCCGCCTTCCGCCGGCCGAAGAGCCGCAATGCCGCCACCACGCTGCTGGTCATGGGCTTCTTCTCGGTGACCATGTTCGGCGGGATCACGATCCTGGCCATGCTCTACGACGTGCATGTCGCGGTGGAGCCCACCGAACTCGGGCTGCCGCCGGACACCCCGACCTCCACCGCGCTCGCCCAGATCGCCCGCGCCACCTTCGGCGACCTCGACACCCTCTTCTATCTGCTCCAGGCGTTCACGGCCGGGGTGCTGATCCTCGCCGCCAACACCGCCTTCAACGGCTTCCCGATGCTGGCGTCGATCCTCGCCGAGGACAGGTTCGTGCCCCGCCAGCTGCACAACCGCGGGGACCGGCTGGTCTTCTCCAACGGCATCATTCTGCTCGCGCTGGCCGCGATCGGGCTGATCATCCTGTTCGACGCGGAGCTGACCCGCCTCATCCAGCTCTACATCATCGGCGTCTTCGTCTCCTTCACGCTCTCCCAGGCGGGCATGGTCCGGCACTGGCGGACCGTACTCGCCGCACCGGGGCTGCCGTCACGGGAACGGGCCCGGCACCGGCGCTCCCAGGCGATCAACGCGGTCGGCGCGGTGCTCACCGGGCTGGTCCTGATCATCGTCCTGATCACCAAATTCCTGCACGGCGCCTGGATCGTGGTGATCGCCATGCCGCTGCTGTTCCTGGGCATGCGCGGGATCCACCAGCACTACCGGCGCCTCGAACGGGAGTTGGCCATCGCGCCCGGTGCCCGGCCCTGGGAGCCGGCCGGCAACCATGTGCGGGTACTGGTCAACTCCCTGCACGCGCCCGCCCTCAAGGCCCTCGGCTACGCCCGCGCGATGCGCCCCACCACGCTGGAGGCGCTGACCGTCGCGGTCGACCCCGACGATGTGCGGGAGCTGCGCGAACAGTGGGACGCCCATGCCATCGACGTACCGCTCCAGGTGCTCAGCTCGCCCTACCGGGACTTCACCCAGCCGGTGATCGACACCCTCCTGGACGTCTGTGCGCGCCATCCGCGCGGTGCCGTCACGGTCGTCATCCCGGAGTACCTCGTCGGCCACTGGTGGGAGCAGCCGCTGCACAACCAGAGCGCGCTGCGGCTGAAGGCCCGGCTGCTGTTCACACCGGGCGTGACGGTGGTCAATGTGCCTTACCGGCTTCCGTCCGGTAAGGAGCCGGGGGAGTCGTAGCGGTATCCGGCGGAGTCGTAGCGGTTTCCGGGGGCTCAGGCCGCCGCCCGGTGCCCCTTCGGCTCCGCCACCGTGAGCGCGGCCTTGGTGACATCCCCGACCAGCTCGACGACATCGGGCCCGTACGCCTGCGAGTTGACCACCTTCAGCAGCAGGCAGAACTGGCCGTCGGTGCCGTACTTACGGGCCAGCCGGGCCCGGTTGCGGACCAGATGGCGGACCGCGGCCCGGTGGGTCACCGGGCGCTGACCGGCCGCCAGGAACACCGGGCGGTCGCCGCTCTCACCGGCGGTCAGCCGGGCCAGCAGGACGTATTCGACGGCGCCGGGCTCCAGCCGGTACGTCGAGCCGCCGATGGTGAAGGTGCCGCGGCCCGCGCCGGTCTCGTCACCGGGGTGTATCGCGACGCCCGGCAGCAGATTGGCCAGATGGGCCGCCAGCCGGCGGTGCGCGGTCGGGTCGCCGACACAGAATTCGGTGCGTGCCCCGAAGCCCTGGAGGCCGGTGTCGTGCGGGGCGACCTCCGGGTGCGCACCGCAGTTCTCGATCACCGCGGCCAGCCCCAGCAGCGCCAGCGCGTCATGGCGCGGGATGCTCCAGTGGGCCGCGGCGCTGTCCCGGTGGGTGACCAGTACGCACTCCGAACCGCCCGGCAGCCCGAAGAAGCCTTGTTCCCGGGTCAGCTTCCGGCGGGAAAAAGCGGAGTACACGGCCCAGCCCAGCGCCAGGCCCACGATCAGGGCCACGGCTGCCACGGTGGGGAGCAGCAGGGAGTCGTCCATGGCCGGGGAGCGTAGCCGCCTTCCGGTGGGGTGTTCGAGGGCGGGGCGGGGGACTGGGATGCCTTGTCCCGTTCCGTATGGGCATACCTGATCCGTACGGAATGGGGTGACTGATCCCCGTCGTCGCGAGCCCCTCCGGGCCCGAAATGCCCTCTGTCGGCGGGCAGTTGCCACGAGTAGGCTCCGGGCCCCCGCCGCCCCCCCTCGCGCACCTTTTGGAGGAAACGCCGGTATGACGAGAGTCCGACGCCTCACCGTCCTGGGAGCGGCCGCCGCGCTGGCCGGCTCCCTGGTGGCGGCCCCGGCCGCCGCCGGATCCACCGCGCCCGCGCGGCCCGCCGCCGCGGACCGGGACCGCGCCACCACCACACCGGAGAAGACCCCGGTCGCCGTCGGCCACGGCGGGGCCGTCGCCAGCGTCGACCCGGATGCCTCCGCCGCCGGTATCTCGGTGCTCAGGAAGGGCGGCAACGCCGTCGACGCGGCCGTCGCCACCGCCGCGGCCCTCGGCGTCACCGAGCCCTACTCCGCGGGCATCGGAGGCGGCGGCTACTTCGTCTCCTACGACGCCAGGACCCGGGCCGTACGCACCCTCGACGGCCGGGAGACCGCCCCGCGCTCCGCAGGAAAGGACCTCTTCCTGGAGCACGGCACCCCCATCCCGTTCGACGACGCCGTCACCAGCGGGCTGAGCGTCGGCACCCCGGGCACCGCCGCCACCTGGGACACCGCCCTGCGCAAGTGGGGCAGCCGGTCCCTGCGTCAGGTCCTGCGCCCCGCCCAGCGGCTGGCCGCGGACGGCTTCACGGTCGACCAGACCTTCCGTCAGCAGACCGCGGACAACGAGGCACGCTTCCGCGACTTCCCGGCGACCGCCCGCCTCTACCTGCCCGGCGGCCGGCTCCCGGTGGTCGGCTCGACGATGAGGAACCCCGATCTGGCGCGTACGTACCGGGAGTTGGCGGCCAAGGGCGCCGGTGCGCTCTACGACGGCGCGCTGGCCCGGGACATCGTCCGCACCGTCCGCAAGCCCCCGGTACGCGCCGGATCCCCGCGCACCATACGCCCCGGCGACCTGACCACCGGCGATCTGCGCGCCTACCGGGTCCTGAGCCAGGCGCCGACCCGTACGGGCTACCGCGGCCTCGATGTCTACGGCATGGCGCCCTCCTCCTCCGGCGGCACCAGCGTCGCCGAGGCGCTCAACATCCTGGAGCGGAGCGATCTCTCCCGGCTGAGCGAGAAGCAGTACCTGCACCGCTATATCGAGGCCGCCCGGATCGCCTTCGCCGACCGCGGCCGCTGGGTCGGCGACCCGGCACAGGAGGACGTGCCGACCAAGGGCCTCACCTCACAGCGGTTCGCCGATGCCCGCGCCTGCCTCATCCGCGACGACAAGGCCCTGACCAGCCCGCTCGCGCCCGGCGACCCGCGCCACCCCGAGCGCTGCGGCACCGGCGGCCGGGCCGCGCCGACGACGTACGAGGGGGAGAACACCACCCATCTGACCGTCGCCGACAAGTGGGGCAATGTCGTCGCCTACACCCTGACCATCGAGCAGACCGGCGGCAGCGGCATCGTCGTCCCGCACCGTGGCTTCCTGCTCAACAACGAGCTCACCGACTTCTCCTTCGCGCCCGCCAGCGCTTCCGTCCGTGACCCGAACCTGCCCGGCCCCGGCAAGCGGCCGCGCTCGTCGATGTCGCCGACGATCGTGCTGCGGCACGGCCGCCCCGTGGTGGCGCTCGGCTCGCCCGGTGGCGCGACCATCATCACCACCGTGCTGCAGACCCTGGTCAACCACCTCGACCGCGGAATGCCGCTGGTCGACGCCATCGCCGCGCCGCGCGCCAGCCAGCGCAACGCGGCCCGCAGCGAGCTCGAACCCGGCCTGTGGAACAGCCCGGTCCGCGGACAACTCGAAGCGATCGGACATGCCTTCAAGGAGAACCCGGAGATCGGCGCGGCGACCGGGATCCAGCGGCTGCCGGACGGCCGCTGGCTGGCCGCGGCCGAAAAGGTACGGCGCGGCGGCGGCTCGGCGCGGGTCGTGCACCGGTCCTAGAAACCCCCTAACGCCCGCGGTGCGGGAGCCGGATGTCACACCGCTGACACGGACGGACCGCTGTGTGCCGTCCGTGTGTCGTCGATGTACCGCCCCGCGCGGCGTCGTTGATGGCCATGGCGGTGGCGATTAGCCTCCTGGGACCGTTCGTTCGAATGAGCGGTCCCAGGGAGGGCACGCAGCGTGAGCGTTGACGAGAGCCAGGACAGCGAGACCGGGCAGGTGCCGGTCCGGCACATCGGTGCCACGACGGCCGAGTTGGAGGGCCTCGCCGAGCAGGCGCGGGCGCTCGCCGAGGGCCGGGTGACCTCGACCGCGCTGGTACGGCGGTCGCTGGAGCGCATCGAGGCCACCCAGGACACCGTCAACGCCTTCCGGCGGGTACGGGCCGAGGCGGCGCCGGCCGAGGCCGCGGAGGCCGACCGCAGACTGGCGGCCGGGGAGCGGCTGCCGCTGCTCGGGGTGCCGGTCGCGGTCAAGGACGACACCGATGTGGCGGGCGAGCCGACCGCGTTCGGCTGCGCCGGGGAATTCCCGCCCAAGGAGCGCGACGCCGAGGTCGTCCGCCGTCTGCGCGCGGCCGGTGCCGTCATCGTCGGCAAGACCAACGCCTGCGAACTGGGCCAGTGGCCGTTCACCGAGGGCCCGGCCTTCGGCAACACCTGCAACCCGTGGAACCTCGCCCACACCCCGGGCGGCTCGTCCGGCGGTTCGGCCGCCGCGGTCGCGGCCGGGATGGTCCCCGCCGCCCTCGGCACCGACGGCGCCGGCTCGGTCCGGATCCCCGCCGCCTGGTCCCATCTCGTCGGCATCAAACCCCAGCGCGGCCGCATTTCCACCTGGCCCGACCCGGAGTCCTTCCAGGGGATCACCGGCATCGGACCGCTGGCCCGTACGGTCGAGGACGCGGCGCTGCTGCTGGACGTGGCCAGCGGCAACCACGACGGCGATCTGCACCGGCCGCCCGCCATCGCGGCCCGCGAGGCCGCCCGCCGCGACCCGGGACGGCTGCGGATCGCACTGTCCTGGAAGGCCGCTTTCACCTTCACGCCCAAGCCGCTGCACCCCGACGTCCGGGCCGCGGTGACCGGGGTGGCCCGCACGCTGGCCCGCCTCGGGCACTTCGTCGAGGAGGCGGAGCCGGACTACGGGCTGGTCGGGCTGGCCTTCGTACCGCGCGCCACGGCCGGGGTGGGGGAGTGGGCGGACCGGGTCCCCGACCGCTCGCTGCTGGACCGCCGTACGCGGGAGGCGGTCCGGATGGGCCGGCTGCTCGGCGGTCCCGTACTGCGCCGGGCGCGCGCCGTCGAGCGGCGCCAACAGCGGCGGATCGGCGCCCTGTTCGGCCCCTACGACGTCCTGCTGACGCCGACCACGGCCACCCCGCCGCCGCGCATCGGCACCCTCGCCAAGCTCAGCGGCTGGCGTACGGATCAGGCCATGATCGCGGCCTGCCCGTATGCCTGGCCGTGGAACGTCCTCGGCTGGCCGGGGGTGAGCGTCCCCGCCGGGTTCAGCACCGACGGCCTGCCCCTGGGCGCCCAGCTGCTCGGCCCCGCCCACGGCGAGCCACAGCTGATCTCGCTGGCCGCCCAGCTCCAGGACGACCTGCGCTGGCACGAGCGGCGGCCGCCCGCCCACCCGGTGCCGTACGACGGCGTCCGCCCCTGAGCCGCGGGGCGGACGGCCGCATCGGCCCGTGACGTGCACCGGCACGACGGGCAGCCCGCGCGGCGGTGTGCCGCCGGACGCGCCACGGTGGAGATGGTCTTGCCACGGTCCGTGACGGGGCTTACGGTCACCTCCACACGCGTAGATCGCGGCGTAGATCATGCGCGGGCTGCAGGCTGACGCATCGACAAAGGAGCAGCTCATGGCCGATGTTGTGCGTGCCGCACTGGTCCAGGCGACCTGGACCGGCGACACCGAATCGATGATCGCGAAGCATGAGGAGTACGCCCGAGCGGCCGCCGCGCAGGGCGCGAAGGTGATCGGCTTCCAGGAAGTCTTCAACGCCCCGTACTTCTGCCAGGTCCAGGAGCCCGAGCACTACCGCTGGGCCGAGCCGGTGCCCGACGGGCCGACCGTCCGGCGGATGCAGGCCCTGGCCCGCGAGACCGGCATGGTCATCGTCGTCCCCGTCTTCGAGGTCGAACAGTCCGGCTTCTACTACAACACCGCGGCCGTCATCGACGCCGACGGCACGGTCCTGGGCACCTACCGCAAGCACCACATCCCGCAGGTCAAGGGCTTCTGGGAGAAGTACTACTTCAAGCCGGGGAACGTCGGCTGGCCGGTCTTCGACACCGCCGTCGGCAAGATCGGCGTCTATATCTGCTACGACCGCCACTTCCCGGAAGGCTGGCGGCAGTTGGGCCTCAACGGCGCCCAGCTCGTCTACAACCCCTCCGCCACCTCCCGCGGCCTGTCCGCCTACCTCTGGCAACTGGAGCAGCCCGCGGCCGCGGTCGCCAATGAGTACTTCATCGCGGCGATCAACCGGGTCGGCGTCGAGGAGTACGGCGACAACGACTTCTACGGCACCAGCTACTTCGTCGACCCCCGGGGCCAGTTCGTCGGCGACGTCGCCAGCGACTCCAAGGAGGAACTGGTCATCCGCGACCTCGACTTCGCCCTGATCGACGAGGTCCGCCAGCAGTGGGCCTTCTACCGCGACCGCCGCCCCGACGCCTACGACGGGCTGGTGCAGCCATGACCCATGAACCCCCGAGCCTGCACGCCCGCCACCAGTCCGTCCTGCCCTCCTGGCTGAGCCTCTACTACGAGCGGCCGCTCGAACTCACCCACGGCGAGGGCCGCCACGTCTGGGACGCCGAGGGCAACCGCTACCTCGACTTCTTCGGCGGCATCCTCACCACCATGACGGCGCACGCCCTGCCCGAGGTCACCAAGGCCGTCGCCGAACAGGCCGGCCGGATCATCCACACCTCGACGCTCTACCTCTCCCGGCCCATGGTCGAGCTGGCGGAGCGGATCGCCGCGCTGTCCGGCATCCCCGACGCCCGGGTCTTCTTCACCACCTCCGGTACGGAGGCCAACGACGCCGCGCTCCTCCTGGCCACCACGTACCGCCGCTCCAACCAGATCCTGGCGATGCGCAACAGCTACCACGGCCGTTCCTTCTCCACCATCGGCATCACGGGCAACCAGAGCTGGTCGCCCACCAGCCTCTCGCCCCTCCAGACGCTGTACGTCCACGGCGGGGTGCGCAGCCGCGGCCCGTACGCGGACCTGAGCGACGCCGCCTACACCGCCGCCTGCGTCGCCGACCTGGAGGACATGCTCCAGCAGACCGCGGGCGGGGTCGCCGCACTGATCGCCGAACCGGTCCAGGGCGTCGGCGGCTTCACCATGCCGCCGGACGGCCTATACGCCGCGTTCCGCGAGGTGCTCGCCCGGCACGGCATCCTCTGGATCAGCGACGAGGTGCAGACCGGCTGGGGCCGCACCGGCGACCACTTCTGGGGCTGGCAGGCGCATGACGCCAGCGGCCCGCCCGACCTGCTGACCTTCGCCAAGGGCATCGGCAACGGGATGTCCATCGGCGGGGTGGTGGCCCGCGCCGAGGTGATGAACTCGCTCACCGCGAACTCCATCTCCACCTTCGGCGGCAGCCCGGCCACCATGGCCGCGGGCCTGGCCAACCTCAACTACCTCCTCGAACACGATCTCCAGGGCAACGCCCGCCGGGTCGGCGGTCTGCTCATCGAGCGGCTGCGGGCGGTCGCGGCCGGCCTCGGTCTCGTCCGCGAAGTGCGCGGCCGCGGCCTGATGATCGGCATCGAACTGGTCCACCCCGGCACCGACGAGCACTCGCCGGAGGCCGCCTCACTGGTCCTGGAGGCCGCCCGCGAACGCGGTCTGCTGATCGGCAAGGGCGGCCAGGGCGGCGCCTCGCTCCGCATCGCGCCCCCGATGACGCTGACCGTCGCCGAGGCGGAAGAGGGCGCGGACCTGCTGGCGGACGCCCTGCGGACGGCGCAGGGGCGGCTGGCACCGGCGTAGGAGGCACGGCGATGGCGGGGCGTCGCCGGGCGCGGGGCCCCCGCCCCCGCCATCCTCCTGGCCCGTGGCTCCCGCCCGCCGCCGCGCCGGATGCCGGACCGGGAGCGTCCCCCGTACGCCTCATACGGTCCCGGCGGCCTCCCGCACCGTCTCCGCCACCAGGGTGAAGAAGCGCGTGTGGGCGCGGCGGCTGCACGGGGCCTCCGGGTTCCACGGCAGCAGCCGGGACCGGGCCTCGATCGCCCGCCAGTGGGCGTCGGACCGGAGCTGTTCGGGCCGGGCCGCATTGACCCGTACATCCATCAGCACGATGTCCGGGGCCAGCGCCGCGGCCTCCGCCCAGCCGACGGTGGACCAGTTCACCCCGGCGCCCGCGGCCGGCTGGAGCAGTCCCACCCCGTGCTCGGTCAGCGCCCGCAGATCCGGCCAGGAGCCGGGCCGGGCCAGATGCACCCGCTCCGGGCCCGCGGGCGACAGCGCCAGCACCCGAGGCCGTACGGATCCGCCGGTCGCCTGCCGCAGGGCGTCCTCCGCGGCGTCCAACTCCCGTGCCCGGCCGAGGGGTTCACCGTGCCCGAGCGATCCGGCGAGCGCGGCGAACCGCTCGCGCACCTCGGCCAGGCTCCGGCCGGGGCCCACCGCGACGGTGGCGACCGGGACATGCGTCTCTAGCTCCAGGGCGGTCTTCGGCTCCAGCCCGTAAACCTGCTCGCCGTCATACGTCACCGCCACCACGAGGTCCGGCTCCGCCTCCAGCAGGGCGTCCGGATGCAGCGCACCGCCCGAACCGAGATAGGGAATCTCCGCGAGCGGCAGCTCACCGCCCTTGGCGGGGTCGGGGGCGGCGCCGTCGTGCTGGGACCCGAAGAGCCCGACGGGGCGTATGCCGAGGTCCCACAGCGTCGCCCCCGCCTGTATGTACGCCACGATCCGTAACGGCCGGTCGCCGGCCACCGCCAGGCGCCCCCGGTCGTCGGAGAACTCCCACGGTGTGCTCCGCTCCATGAACCCGCCGCCTTTCCGCTTCGTCCGTCAGAGTGCCGGGCCGCCCGCGAGGTTCGCCCGCCGGTGTCGGCGGATATCTGCCCATCGCGTCACTCCCGCACCCCTCCCGCGGGTACCGCGCCCACCGCGTCCGTGCCCCGCCTTGAACCGTCCAGCTGATCGTCGCCGCAACACGAACCTCTCCGCTGAGGAACGGTCACGGTATTGCCACCGTGGGTGACATGCTTCTACGGTCTCCTTCTCAACCGTGATCTACGGGTGTAGACCGGTTGGGGCCTGGCGTCAGCGGAGGACGGCAGCCGCACCGCCCGGACGGCCGGACGACAGTGGGCTGTCCGACCGACCCGTTTTCCCCCGAATGCGATGTGAAGGGACTTTCCGGGAATGACTCGAACTCTCATTACCGGCGGCCTTGTCATCACTGCCGCTGAGGAGATGCATGCCGATGTGCTGGTCGAGAACGGCCGCGTCGAGGCGGTGGCGACACCGGGCAGCCAGCAGTGGACTGCCGATCGCGTGATCGACGCCTCGCAGAAGTATGTGATCCCGGGCGGCGTCGACGCGCACACGCATATGGAGTTGCCGTTCGGCGGCACCTTCGCGTCGGACACCTTCGAGACCGGTACGAAGGCGGCGGCGTGGGGCGGGACGACGACCATCATCGACTTCGCGGTGCAGTCCAAGGGCGCGGCACTGCGGTCGGGACTGGACGCCTGGCATGCGAAGGCCGACGGCAACTGCGCGATCGATTACGCCTTCCACATGATTGTGTCGGACGTCAATGACTCGACGCTCAAGGAAATGGACGGCCTGGTCGCCGAAGGCGTGACCTCGTTCAAACTGTTCATGGCGTACCCCGGAGTCTTCTACTCCGACGACGGGCAGATCCTGCGCGCCATGCAGCGGGCCGGCGACAACGGCGGCCTCATCATGATGCACGCCGAGAACGGCATCGCGATCGATGTGCTCGTGCAGCAGGCGCTGGCACGAGGCGAGACCGACCCGCGGTACCACGGCGAGGTCAGGAAAGCGCTCCTGGAGGCCGAGGCGACGCATCGCGCGATCAAGCTGGCTCAGGTCGCCGGGGCGCCGCTGTACGTCGTGCATGTGTCGGCGCAGGAAGCGCTCACCGAATTGGCGCGCGCTCGCCACGACGGCCTCCCGGTGTTCGGCGAGACCTGCCCCCAGTACCTGTTCCTGTCGACGGACAACCTCGCCGAGCCGGACTTCGGGGGCGCGAAGTACGTCTGCAGTACGCCACTTAGGCCGCGCGAACACCAGGCGGCGCTCTGGCGCGGCCTGCGCACCAACGACCTCCAGGTGGTGTCGACGGACCACTGCCCCTTCTGCTTCTCCGGGCAGAAGGAGCTCGGCCGCGGTGACTTCTCCAAGATCCCCAACGGCATGCCCGGCGTCGAGAACCGTATGGACCTGCTCCACCAGGCGGTCATCGACGGTCATATCTCACGCCGCCGCTGGATCGAGATCGCCTGCGCCACCCCGGCCCGGATGTTCGGCCTGTACCCGAAGAAGGGCACCATCGCGCCGGGCTGCGACGCCGACATCGTGATCTACGACCCGCACGCCGAGCAGACCATTTCGGCGGCCACCCACCACATGAACGTCGACTACTCGGCATACGAGGGCACGCAGGTGACCGGACGGGTGGAGACGGTCCTGTCGCGCGGCGAACTCGTCATCACCGACCGCGAGTTCACCGGCCACGCCGGGCACGGCGCGTACACCCCGCGCGGCACCTGCCAGTACCTGCACTGAAGAACCGTAGGAGGGGATCACCATGGACTTCGGACTCGTCCTGCAGACCGACCCGCCGGCCTCCGATGTCGTCAGCCTCATGCAGCGCGCCGAGGAGGGGGGCTTCACGTACGGCTGGACCTTCGACTCGTGTGTGCTGTGGCAGGAGCCGTTCGTCATCTACAGCCGCATCCTGGCCGAGACGAGCCGCCTCGTCGTCGGCCCGATGGTCACCAACCCGAGCACCCGCACCTGGGAGGTCACCGCCTCCACCTTCGCCACCCTCAACGACATGTACGGCAACCGCACCGTCTGCGGAATCGGCCGAGGCGACTCCGCGATGCGGGTGGCGGGCCGCAAGCCCAACACGCTCGCCCGGATCAGCGAGGCCATGAAGGCCATCCGGGCACTCGGCCGCGGCGACGAAGCAGACCTCGGCGGCGGCACGATGGTGAGCTTCCCCTGGGTGCGGGAAGGCGCCCAACTCCCCGTCTGGATGGCCGCATACGGCCCGAAGGCACTCAAGATGACGGGCGAGGAGGCCGACGGTTTCATCCTTCAGCTTGCCGACCCGTTCCTCACGGAGTGGATGGTGAAGGCGGTACGCGCGGCCGCGGTGGCGGCCGGCCGCGCCCCGTCCGACGTCAAGATCTGCGTCGCGGCCCCCGCCTACGTCACCGAGGACGACTCACCCGAGGCCCTCGCGCACGCCCGCGAACAGTGCCGCTGGTTCGGCGGCATGGTCGGCAACCATGTGGCCGACCTGGTGTCCAAATACGGCACGGACTCCGCCATGGTCCCGCAGGAACTGACGGACTACATCAAGGCCCGCGAGGGCTACGACTACGCCCACCACGGCCGCACCGGCAACCCCGACACCCACTTCGTCCCCGACGAGATCGTGGACCGCTTCTGCCTCATCGGCCCACCGTCCGCACACATCGAAAAGCTCCGCGCGTTGCGGAAGCTGGGCGTCGACCAGTTCGCGCTCTATGCCATGCACGACGCGAAGGAAGCGGTGGTCGACGCGTACGCGAGTGCCGTCATTCCGGTGATGAACGCCCGGCCGGCGGGTGCCCCCCACCCAGCCGGGCCACGGCAGGGACAGGCCGCTACGCTGGCTTGACCGGACACCACACCTCCACAGAGGCGAACGTCACACAGCTATGAAACATCTGGCTTGAGTCGCTGGTGGCCGCCCAAGTACGTTCGCTGCGAACCGAGTTCTACTACCCCCCCACACCGGCATACCGTCGCCGGAAGGATGGACGCGCCCCATGGGTTCCCACGCCCGCCCCAACCGAATACACCGCACCGGAGTCCGGGTCGCGATGGTCGCACTCGTCGGTGCCGCCCTGCCGATCACCGCCAGTGGCCTCGCCCAGGCGGCCACCCCCGGCCCCACGCACTCCGCGGAGCAGAACGCCCAGCAGCGCGGCGAGGCCACCACAGCGGCCGGCCGGAACCAGGCCGCTCCCCAGATCCACGCCGACCACGCCTTCCTGCTGGACGCCCGCGACGGCAGCCAGGAGCGGGAGCTGTGGCGCGGGGCCAAGGCGGACGCGAGCGTCTCGATGGCCAGCACCACCAAGATCATGACGGCCATCGTGGTGCTCAAGCACCCGGAGTGGCTGAACCACCAGATCACGGTGAAGCAGGAGTACCGGGACTACGTCCAGAAGGTCGGCGGCAGCACCTCCGACCTCCAGACCGGCGACACGCTGACCGTCAATCAGCTGCTGCACGCCATGCTGATCCCGTCCGGCGACGACGCCGCGATGGCCCTGGCCGACCATTTCGGCGTCGGGGGCACCTCGGACGCGCGGATCGCCGACTTCGTGAGCCAGATGAACGCCGAGGCCGAACAACTGGGCCTGACCGGCACGAACTTCGACAGCTTCGACGGCATCTCACACGGCAAGAACCTCAGCACCGCCCGCGACCTGGCCAAGCTCGGCCAGCGCGCCATGCTGCAGCCGGCGTTCGCCGACATCGTCAAGAACAAGCTGTTCAAGACCGAGGCCACGGCGGCCAACGGCCACACCCGGTACTACACCTGGGAAAACACCAACAAACTGCTGACCAGCTACGACGGCGCCCTGGGCCTCAAGACGGGCAGCGGCCCGGAATCCGGCTACGCCCTCGTCTTCGCCGCCAAGCGCGACAACCGCACCCTGGTCGGCGCAATCCTCCAGGGCAGCGACAGCAAGACCCGCTTCGACGACGCGACGAAGATGCTCGACTGGGGCTTCGCCCACTGAGTCGCGTGCCCGCCTGTCGTTGAGCGCCGTACCCCCACCGGGTTGTTCCGGTGGGGGGTACGGCCTTCGCGTTGAGGTCGCTACAGATTGACGCCGCTACAGATTGACACCGCCGGTGACGTCGACCTTGGTGCCGGTGATCCAGCGGGCGTCGTCGGAGGCCAGGAAGGCGACCGCGTCGGCGATGTCCGGGACCTGGCCGATCCGGCCGAGGGCGGTCAGGCTGATATTGCGCTCCAGGTTCTCCGGGTCGGCCAGTACTCCCGCGGTCATGTCGGTGTGGGTGAATCCGACGACGACGGAATTCACGGTGATTCCGCGCGGGCCGAGGTGCTTGGCCAGGGTGTGGCTGAAGACTTCGAGTGCTCCCTTGGTGAGTGGATATCCGATGCCGTGCGCGGAGGCGATACGGGTGGAGACGGATGAGATGTTGATGATCCGGCCACCGTCGCGCAGTCGTGGCAGCAGTCGCTGGGTGAGGAAGAACGGTGCCTTGATGTTGACCGCGACCATCTGGTCGAACTCCTCGGGGGTGAGAACCTCGATCGGCCGCCCCATGAGGTTGAGCCCCGCATTGTGCACCAGGATGTCGAGCGTCGATTCCCCGTGCGCGCGCAGGCCGGCCTCCAGTCCGGCCATGAGCGTGTCCACGTCGTCCGGAACGCCCAGTTCGGCGCCCACGGTGAAGGCCCGGCCACCGGCCTCGGTGATGGTGGCGGCGGTCTCCTCGGCCGCCGCCTCATTGCTGCCGTAGTGCACGGCGACCAGAGCGCCGTCCCGGGCCAGGCGTTCGGCGATCCCTCGCCCGATGCCCCGGCTGCTGCCGGTGATCAGTGCGACCTTTCCGCTGAGGCTTCCCATGCTGACCTGACTCCTTGATCGTGGCCCGCGGAGTTCTCCCGCAGTGGCTAAGTAAGGTTAGCCTCACCTAACTTCGACCGTCGCGTGGTCGCCCGGGTTGGCGCCCCTTCTCGGCCACGGAGGCGCATGCCTCTGGGGCTGAAGTCGTCGGATTCACGTGCTCACCGGCGTCGATTTATAGCCATTGGTCCCGGCCTTGAGTGGTGGGGTGGCATCCTCCGTGGCGGCGTCACGCATTCGTATGACGCGCACCCCAGAAGCATTTCCTAGATCAAGGATGGCCATGAACCCCGTGACCCCGCTCAAGATCCGCTTAGCTGTTCACCGACCCCTGGCGGCGGTGATCGTAACCGTCACCCTGGCCTCCGGGATGGCCCTGTCAACTGCCCCGTCGGCTGCGGCCGCAGTCAAGGATCCCGTCGTCTTCGTCCACGGACTGAACAACAACTCCGGCGTATGGAAAACCGCGGAGGACTACTTCACGAACCACGGCTATTCCGGACAGGTCTTCGCATTCGACTACAGGGACACCACTCAAGAGCGGGTGGAAGACAATGCTGACAGGCTGTGGTCCTGGATGAAGAGCAAGGGCCTCGAATCCAAGCGGGTAAACGTCGTCGGCCATTCCATGGGCGGACTCGTCGCACGCAAGATGGCACTGAATCATGCGGGTGACTTCACTCTTGGGTCCCTGGTCACGCTGGCCACCCCGAACCACGGGTCGTACTTCGCTGACCTCTGCCCCGGACCGGAGCCTGAGCCGAGGCACGCCGTAAGCGGTGGCCTGATGGGGTTGTGCAACACAGCAGTGCGGCAGATGAGGACCGGCTCGAAATTCCTCAACAAGCTCAACTTGGAGACCGAATCCCAAGGCGCCTATGCACCGGACAACACCCTCACTTACTCCATCACTGATGACGAGATGGTTGACGGTTCCTCGGTGAGGCTGAGGGGAGCGGACAACCGGCGCATCGACAAAGACGCCGCCGAAGCGAAGGGGGGCTCCGAAGTGCACACGTCGATCACCAGGAAGAAGCAGGTCCTCCAGGATGCTCTGACCTTCATCAAGGCGGGCGATGATCCCGCCGGCAGTCACAAGCTCAGCGGCGGTCCGGGTTTGCGTGATGCGGACTGCACCATCTGGAACGCGAAGCACGGAACTGTGCGCTGGGACCTCCCTCGGAATGCCCCCTCCGATCTGAAGGCCGAAGTCACCAGCAACGGCCACCTGTGGGGCACAGTTCCCGCGAGCGACCAGGGCGTCGTGGACAGGCTCGGTTACGGGACGCACAGCATCCGCTTCGTCGACGGGCGGAAAGGCGGGTACACGTCGGCCTACTCCACGGTGACATTCCATGCGGGAACCTGGCGCTGCGACTCGACCATCACGAACGCCAACTCCACCGTCCAGGAATGGCCGGTGAGCGAACCCATCACCGCGGATTAGACTTACCGGCGCGACCCCCGGCTGTCCAAGAACTACTGCATCTGCTTCAGCAATCTGAAGTTCGGTCAGAAGGCGGATCTACTGGCCGTCCCTCATGGATATTGCGGGCCAAGCCAACAATGCAGCCCACGGCATGTTGTGGAGTGCCGGCTGTCCAGTTGAAGTATGGTTCGGTGGCCGCGGATATCTGGATACCTCCGCTTTAGCGATGGGCAATGGGAATGGGTGGAACTCATGCTCGAAAGGCGGGAGTTCACCGAACGCGCGGGTACGGCCGGCGCATCCCCCGTGGCACCCGCCATTACCCCACCTAAGGAGCGCCGCCGTGGACTTCGGAGTTGTCCTGCAGGCCGACCCGCCCGCTTCCGCCGTCGTGTCCCTGATGCGCCGCGCCGAGCGCAACGGCTTCCGCTACGGCTGGACCTTCGACTCGGCCGTTCTGTGGCAGGAACCGTTCGTCATCTACAGCCGCGTGCTGGAATACACCGAGCGGCTGATCGTCGGCCCGATGGTCACCAACCCCTACACCCGCGCCCCCGAGGTCACCGCCTCCACCTTCGCCACCCTCAACGAGATGTACGGCAACCGCACCATCTGCGGCATCGGGCGCGGCGACTCCTCGATGCGGGTGGCCGGG
This sequence comes from Streptomyces tubercidicus, assembly GCF_027497495.1. Taxonomy (GTDB): domain Bacteria; phylum Actinomycetota; class Actinomycetes; order Streptomycetales; family Streptomycetaceae; genus Streptomyces; species Streptomyces tubercidicus. Next base: position 1,401,567 of record NZ_CP114205.1, on the reverse strand, counting down.
CGGGCGCCCAACACCCTGGCCCGGCTGGGCGAGTCGATCGGCGTCATCCGTGATCTTGCCGAGGGGCGGGAGGCGTACATCGGCGATCACCGGGTCAAGATCCCCTGGATCGAGGACAGCAAACTCCCGGTGTGGATGGCCGCCTACGGGCCCAAGGCCCTTGCCATGGCGGGCGAGCTGGCCGACGGCTTCATCCTCCAGCTGGCCGATCCCTTCCTCACGGAGTGGATGATCAAGGCCGTACGGAACGCCGCGAGGGACGCCGGCCGCGATCCCGCCGACGTGACGATCTGTGTCGCCGCACCCGCCTACGTGGGCGACGACCTCGCCCACGCCCGCGAGCAGTGCCGCTGGTTCGGCGGCATGGTCGGCAACCACGTCGCCGACCTCGTCGCACGCTACGGCGAACACTCTGACATGGTGCCGGACGAGCTGACCTCGTACATCGCCTCCCGGGAGGGCTACGACTACGCCCAGCACGGCCGGTCGGGCCACCCCGACACCGGCTTCGTGTCGGATTCGGTCATCGACCGCTTCTGCCTGCTCGGACCGCCCGCCGCGCATATCGACAAGCTGCGGCAGCTCCAGACGCTGGGCGTGGACCAGTTCGCGCTCTACGCCATGCACGACGCCAAGGAATCCACCATCGACGCTTACGGGGCCGAGGTCCTTCCTGCGTTCGCCGACTGAACGGGCGCTTGCACGGGGCGGTGCACCCCGCCGTCGCCGAGGCGCCACCGGACGTCCCGGGCGAGCACCCCAGCGGCCGACGCGGTCCACCCGCCGGCCTGGGCGCTCTGAGACACCCGCCCCGCCCATGCGCGCGGGGGCACGCACGAACGGGGCCCTTGCCGTGACGGCCGGTCAGGGGATGCGTGCGGTCCACGCGGCATTCTCGAACTTGGTGCGGACGAGGTCCCGGGCGCGGGCCATCTCCCCCTCGGTGACCTGCCCGCGGGTGAGGCCGTAGCGGGAGCGGAAGGAGTCGATCATCTTCTCGATGACGGCTTCGCGGGGCAGGCCGGTCTGCCGGCGCAGCGGGTCGACGCGTTTCCCGGCGCTCCTGGTGCCCTTGTCGGACAGCTTCTCCTTACCGATGCGCAGCACATCGAGCATCTTGTCGGCGTCGATGTCGTAGGACATGGTCACGTGGTGCAGGACCGCACCGGGCCCGCCGCCCGGCCCGACCATGCGTTTCTGCGCGGCGCCCGCGACCTTGCCGATCTCGGTGGCGATGTCGTTGAGCGGCTGGTACCACGCCTTGATGCCCATATCGCCGAGTGCGGTGAGGACCCAGTCGTCGAGGTAGGCGTAGCTGTCGGCGAAGGACAGGCCGGACACCAGCGCCTCGGGGACGGCGAGGGAGTAGGTGATGGTGCTCTGCGGCTCCGCGAACATCGCGCCGCCACCGGAGATCCGGCGGACGACCGTGACGCCGTGGCGGGCGACGCCGTCGGGATCGACCTCATTGCGCAGCGACTGGAAGCTGCCGATGATGACGGCGGGCGCATCCCACTCCCAGACCCGGAGGGTGGGCGGGCGCCGCCCGGCGGCCACCTCGGTCGTGATGACCTCGTCGAGCGCCATGTGGAGGGCCGGTGGCTGGGGGGCTTCGTGGATGAGCTGCCAGTCGTAGTCGCTCCAGTCCGTGGCCTGGGCCAGGGCACGGCGTACCGCGATGGCGACGCTTTCGCCGGTGAAGCCGAACAGCACGGCCGACGGGGGCAGCGCGGCGTTGATCCGGGCGGTGAGGCCGGCGGTGTCCGTGTCGGCCGGGGCACCTTCCAGCGCGTCGTCGATCTGCAGGATGGCCTCGTCCGGTTCGAGGAAGAAGTCACCCGCGACCCGTACGTTCTTGAGCCGCCCTTCCTCGACGCAGAGGTCCACGACCACGAGCTTGCCCCCGGGGACCTTGTACTCACCGTGCACTGTGCTACCTCCGGGCCGGCAGACGCTTCGTCAGCGGCCGCTTTGTGCGGCCTCGTTCACGCTACTGAACTTGGCGGGGTGATGCCGGGGTCCTGAACGGCCCTCGGAGCGGGTATGGCCCCGGCCGCCAGGCAGAGGAACGGCGAGCCCGGGACCCGGGGTGCGGTGTGCACCTCGGGGCCGCGTACGTGGGCGTCGTCGCCGCGCCGGTGTTTGTCCAACAGCGTGGTGGAGATGTCCAGTGCGGTGCGGGCCGTCGCCGTCCGCTCCGGTTCGTAGCTGTCGAGCAGGGGGGCCGGGGCGCCGTTCAGTGCGGCGGCGAGCTTCCAGGCGAGGTTGTAGCCGTCCTGGATGCCGGTGTTCATACCCTGGCCGCCGGTCGGGGGATGCACATGCCCCGCGTCCCCGGCGAGGAAAACCCGCCTCGCGGAACCGCTCGGCCAGCCGGGTGTTCGCCCGCCAGGTGGTGTGCCAGGTGACCCCACGCACCAGGAGGTCGTCCCTGCCGGACGACTCGGTGATCTGTCGCTGCAGGTAGTCGGGGATCGACTCGTCCTGGTCGGCCGGTGGGCGCGCCGCGACGACGAACAGCTCGGTCCCGGCCAGCGGCATGACCGAGACCCGGGCGTCGCCGTTCTACCGGATCCGGCCGTGGTCGTGGCCGAGCGTCGAGCGGGGTGGGAACGGCGGCCGAGCACGAGACTCAGACGCTCTCCTCCAGCCCCGCCAGGAGCCTCGGCAGTGCGCTGCCGATCGGTTCGCGGATCACCTCGGTGGCGAGTGCGTCGTACGGCGTCGGCTCGGCGTTGATGATGATCAGACGCGCGCCGTGCTCGGCGGCCACCCCGGCGAGCGAGGCCGCCGGCTGCACCTGGAGCGTCGTCCCGACCGCGAGGAAGATCTCCGCCGCCTTCGCCACGCCCAGCGCCGTACCGAGTACCTGCGGGTCCAGCCGCTCACCGAACATCACCGTCGCCGACTTCAGGATCCCGCCGCACACCAGACACGGCGGATCGGGCTCGCCCGAGGCCACCCGCGCCAGGGCCTCCTGCATCGACGACCGGGCATGACAGCGGGTGCAGGTCACGGTCCGCACGGTGCCGTGCAGTTCGAGCACCTTGCGGTCGGGCATGCCCGCGCGCTGATGCAACCCGTCCACGTTCTGAGTGATCACACGTACCGGCGTCCCGGAGCGTTCCAGCCGGGTCACCGCCTCGTGCGCGGCGTTCGGCTCGGCCCGGAACGCCGGGCTCTCCTGCCGCATCCGCCACGACCGCCGCCGGATCTCCGGATCTCCCATGTACGTGTCGTACGCGACAAGCTTCTCCGCCTCCGGGTCCCGCCGCCACAGCCCGTTCGGCCCGCGGTAGTCGGGAATCCCGGAGTCGGTGGAGATGCCCGCTCCGGTGAGGATCGCGATGAGGGGGCGGCGGGGTGGCTGGTCGGGGGAGGAGTGGAAACCGGTCATGGGGCGAGCGTATGCAGTCCGGGGGCGGCCGTCTTGTCAGTTATCGGTGTCGGGGTGCCAGCGGGGGCGTAGCGGCGTGCGAGCCCTTCCCAGGTGGCGGGGCCGCTGGGTAGGGGCCACGGCCGTCGCCCATACCTGCCTCTATCGCCCCGCCCGCCCTCTCCACGCCCGTACGTACGATCGCGAGGGGCCCGGCCGCTGACCGTTACGGCCGGCCCGTGCCGCAGCGTGTTCACCGCACCACAGAGGAGCCCCCGTGTTCACCACCCGCCCCACCCTCCAAGGCACCTTCGGTATGGCCTCCACCACGCACTGGTTGGCGTCGCAGTCCGCGATGGCTGTCCTGGAGGAGGGCGGGAACGCCTATGACGCAGCGGTGGCCGCCGGGTTCGTGTTGCATGTCGTGGAGCCGCATCTGAACGGTCCGGCGGGTGAGGTGCCGATCATTCTGGCGCCCGTGGACGGGCCCGTGCGGGTGCTGTGTGGACAGGGGCCGGCACCGGCCGGTGCGAGTGTGGCGCACTACGTCTCGCTGGGGCTGGACTTGGTGCCCGGCACGGGGCCGCTGGCCGCTGCGGTTCCCGGCGCCTTCGATGCCTGGATGCTGTTGCTGCGCGACTACGGCAGCAAGTCCCTGGCCGAGGTGCTGCGGTACGCCATCGGCTACGCCGAGCACGGTCATCCCGCCGTCGAGCGGATCGGGGAGACCGTCGCCACGGTGCGTGAACTCTTCGAGACGGAGTGGATCTCGTCCGCCGAGATCTATCTCTCCGACGGCCGGCCGGTCGCCCCCGGTGGGCTGCTCAGGAACCGGCCGCTGGCCGCCACATGGCGTCGGCTGATCGCTGAGGCGGAGGCGGCCGCGAGCGGCCGGGAGGCGCAGATCGAGGCCGCCCGCCGTGTCTGGCGCGAAGGCTTCATCGGTGAAGCGCTCGCCGCCTTCGCGGCCCGTCCCGCCATGGACACCTCCGGTGAACGCCATGCGGGCACCCTCACGGGCGATGACCTGGCCGCCTTCTCCGCCACCTACGAGGCGCCCGTTACGCATGACTGGAACGGCTGGACCGTCGCCAAGGTCGGCGGCTGGTCCCAGGGGCCCGTTTTCCTCCAGCAACTCGCGCTGCTGCCGCCGGAGTTGCCCGCATACGGCAGTCCGGAGTACGTGCATCTGCTCATCGAGGGCTCCAAGCTGGCGATGGCCGACCGCGAGGCCTGGTACGGCGACGCGGCGGAGGTGCCGCTCGGCGCCCTGCTGAGCGAGGACTACAACGCTGACCGGCGGGCCCTCATCGGCGAGCGGGCCTCGTACGAGCTGCGCCCCGGCAGTCCGGACGGCCGTACGCCGTGGCTGAGCCGGTACGCGGTGGCGGCAGCGGCGGGGGCGGGGACGGACGGATTCGACGCGCGGGGCGTCTCCGGGCGCGGGGCGGGCGAGCCGACCGTCGCGGGCGGCGTACCGGCGGCTGCCGCCCCCGAGACCGACCCCAACGGCGCCACCCGAGGCGACACCTGCCACATCGATGTCGTCGACCGCTGGGGCAATCTGGTCTCCGCCACCCCGTCCGGCGGCTGGTTGCAGTCCAACCCCGTGGTCCCGGCGCTCGGTTTCCCGCTCGGTACCCGGCTGCAGATGGCCTGGCTGGAGGAGGGGCTGCCCAACTCGCTCACCCCGGGGCGCCGGCCCCGGACCACCCTCACGCCGTCCCTCGCGCTGCGCGACGGCGTTCCGGTGATGGCCTTCGGGACGCCGGGCGGCGATCAGCAGGATCAGTGGCAGGTGCACTTCTTCCTGGCCGTGGCGCTGCGCGGGGCGGTTCGTGGCGGCCTGGATCTGCAGGGTGCCGTGGACGCTCCCAACTGGCACCACGAGTCCTTCCCCGGGTCCTTCTTCCCGCGCGGGATGCGGCCGGGGAGTGTGACCGTGGAGTCCCGTATCGGCGACGGGGTCATTGATGAGCTGCGTCGGCGTGGTCATCGCGTCACGGTGGGTGATGCCTGGTCCGAGGGGCGGCTGTGCGCGGTGGCGCGGGACCCGGAGTCCGGTGTGCTGTCCGCGGCGGCGAATCCGCGGGGGATGCAGGGGTACGCGGTGGGGCGCTGAGGCGCGCCAACGGGCCGGGGCGGGCGCGCGTCCGCTGTGCGCCGGGGGGACCGGCCCCCGGCCGTGCCCGCCGCGGCATCCGGAATTCACCTGGAGTCCAGTCGTGGTGTCAGTGGCTCGTGTTTCGATGGACACATGATCGAAGCACTTCGTACCGAAGATTCGGGAGAGATCGCGATTACTCCGATTGCCGCCACCCCGCCCGTCGCGACCCCGGCCACCACTCAGGACGGCCCGTCGCTCGACCTCTCGTCGCTGGATCTGGCCGCCGTCGAGACCGCCATCCGCCGCGCCGCGGCCGACGAGATCGTGCCCCGCTTCCGGCAGCTCGCCGCCGAGGACATCGTCGAGAAGAACGGGCCGCACGACCTCGTCACGGTCGCCGACCGGCTCGCCGAGGAGCACCTCACCGCCTCGCTCACGGCCCTGCTGCCCGGCTCCCGGGTGGTCGGCGAGGAGGCGGTGCACGCCGACCCGCGGGTGCTCGACGCGCTGCACGGGGACGCCCCCGTCTGGATCGTCGACCCGGTCGACGGCACCCGCCAGTTCGTGCACGGTGACCCCGGTTTCTGCACCCTGGTCGCGCTCGCCCACCGCGGTGAGGTGCTGGCCTCCTGGACGTACGCCCCCGCGCTCGGCCTGATGGCCGTCGCCCGCCGCGGCGCCGGCGCCTGGCTGAACGGCGTTCCGCTGCAGGCCGGCAGCCCCTCCTCCGGGGCGGTCCTCGATGTCGCCACCTCTCACTACGACTTCACCAACGACGAGCAGAAGCGGGTGCTGGCCACCCTGGAGACCGGCGGTATCGCCCCGCGCCCCTGTGGCTCGGCGGGCCTGGAGTATCTGTACATAGCCCGCGGCGAGATCGACGCCACGGCCTTCAGCTGGGAGAACTCCTGGGACCACGCGGCCGGGCTGCTGCTGGTCCATGAGGCGGGCGGCGCCAGCGGCACGGTCGCCGGGCAGCCGTTCCGTATCGAAGGCGGTAATGCGCTGCCCTTCACCGCGGCCCGGGACGCCGAAACGGCGCGGCGTATCCTCGGACTGCTGGCAGCCGCCAACTGACCCTCGACGGCGAGGGTCGTACGCGAGGGGAGTGGCGCAGGTGCCGAGGATGCTCGATGCCGTGGTCATCGGAGCGGGACCCAACGGCCTGACGGCGGCCGTCGAACTGGCCCGCCGCGGTATGTCGGTGGAGGTCTTCGAGGCCCGCGACACCATCGGTGGCGGCGCCCGTACCGAGGAGCTGACCCTCCCCGGTTTCCGCCACGACCCCTGCTCGGCGGTGCACCCCACCGGCGTCGGCTCGCCCGCCTTCTCCGCCATGCCGCTGGACCGCTACGGCCTGGAATGGCTGCACCCGGACCTCCCGATGGCGCACCCGTTCCCGGACGGTACGGCCGCCGTGCTCGCGCACTCCGTCGGCGAGACCGCCATGTCCTTCGGAGCGCGGGACGCCGGCACCTACCGCAGGCTCGTGGCCCCCTTCATCGGCAAGTGGGACACCATGGCCCACGACTTCCTGCGCACCCAGTGGCTCGGTCTGCCGCAGGACCCGGTGACCTACGCCCGCTTCGGCCTGGTCGGGATGCAGCCGGTCAGCCTCCTCAACCGCCGTTTCCAGGGCGCGAAGGCCCGCGGCCTGCTGGCCGGACTCGGGGCGCACGCCAATGCCCCGCTCAGCGGCATCGGAACCTCCGGGATGGCCCTGATGTTCGCGCTCGGCGCGCACCACAAGGGCTGGCCGGTACCGCGCGGCGGCTCCCAGGCCATCTCCGACGCGCTCGCCGGTCTGCTGCGCGCCCATGGCGGCGTGGTGCACACCGACTTCGAGGTCAAGCGCCTGGACGACCTGCCCCCGGCCCGCGCGTATGTCTTCGACACCTCGCCGACCGCGCTCGCCCGGATCGCCGGACTGGGCAACGCCTACCGCGACGTGAAGTACGGCCCCAGCGTCTTCAAAATCGACTACGCGCTCTCGGCCCCGGTCCCGTGGACGGCCCAGGAGGCCCACCGCGCCGGTACCGTCCACATCGGCCCCACCAGCGGCGAGATCGGCGCCGCCCTCAACGCCGCCACCCACGGCGAGGACCCCTCCGTCCCCTTCCTGATCACCGCGCAGCCCAGCCTGATCGACCCCACCCGCGCCCCCGAGGGCAAGCACACCTTCTGGGCGTACGGCCATGTCCCGCACGGCTGGGAGGGCGACGCCACCGACGCCGTCGAGCGGCAGATCGAGCGCTTCGCCCCCGGCTTCCGTGACCTCGTGCTGGCCCGTGCGATCGCCGGACCGCCGCAGATCGCCGCCCGCAACGCCAATTACGTCGGCGGCGACACCAACACCGGCTCCGCGGCCGGTCTGCGCCTGCTCATCCGCCCCAAGCTCGCCCGCGTCCCCTACGAAACCGCCCACCCCGCCGTCTACCTCTGCTCCCAGGCCACCCCGCCCGGCCCCGGCGTCCACGGCATGTCCGGCCACTACGCCGCCAAGGCGGTCTGGCGCCGACTGCGCGCCAACCGCCGCTGATTGGCGGCCTGTTCGGCGCCCCGATCACCACTGACCAACGGCCGGCTCGGCGCGCCGATACTCCAGGTCTGCGACGCCCGTATGCCCCGCTCGTCGTGCCCGGAGAACCCGCCGGACACCCTCTAGGCTCGGCCACCATGAGCACCTCCCTCACCCTCATCCAGGGCGATATCACCGAACAAGCCGTGGACGCCGTGGTCAACGCAGCCAACTCGTCGCTCCTCGGCGGCGGGGGAGTGGACGGCGCGATCCACCGGCGCGGCGGCCCGGAGATCCTCGACGCATGCCGCGATCTGCGCGCCGCGCAGTACGGCCGGGGCCTGCCCACCGGCCAGGCCGTCGCCACCACCGCAGGGCGGCTGCCGGCCCACGGGGTCATCCACACCGTCGGCCCGGTGTACTCCGCCTCCGAGGACCGCAGCGAGCTGCTCGCCTCCTGCTACCGCGAGTCGCTGCGGGTCGCCGACGCCCTCGGCGCCCGCACCGTCGCCTTCCCGGCCATCTCCACCGGTGTGTACCGCTGGCCGATGGACGATGCGGCGCGGATCGCGGTGGAGACCGTACGGGAGACGGAGACGGCCGTCGGCGAGGTGCGCTTCGTCCTCTTCGACGAGCCGGCGTTCGCCGTCTACACCGCGCTCGTCCGCTGACGGCGGGCGCGGTCCGTCCGGAGGGGTACCTGGGACGGGACGCCACGCCACGGCACGGCACGGGACGGGGTCCGCTCGCCGACAGACGGAAACGCGGAAAGGCGAAACGGCCCGCCGGATCGAAGCGGCGGACCGTTATCCGGGAGCGAGTTCAGGCATGGGGGTCGAACGGGATATCGGCCGGCTTGGCCTTTTCCAGGTTGGTGTTGAACTCGCTGTCCTTGATGCCGAACGTGGCCTGGCCGAAGTCGGCCTGGCTCAGCTTGTCGCGGAGGCCGTCGGGGTAACCGTCCCAGCCGACGAGCGTCGGGTACTGCCATGTCCCCTTGTGGTTCTCCACCGGGTCATCCGAGGAGTTGGCCGCGCGGAAGGCGTGCGTGCTGCCGCCGTCCTTGTGGTAGACGACCTTGGGGTGCTTTCCGTCAAAGAGGATCTGCGAGCGGTCGTGGGTGGTGAATTTGCCGTGCGCCGACGTCGAAACGTATTGGACCTGATCGTCCTTCACCCACACCACGATGTGTTCCCAGTCGTGCCGGTGTCCGGCACTTCCGGGACCGAGTGAGGCTTGGTCCTTCTCGAAGTAGAGGGTGTACATGATCGCGCACCAGCCGTTGTTGCACTTCTGGCGCGAGTAGGAATTGGTGTTGTCGAGATCCGACTCGTCACGGCAGCTCCCGTTCGTGTCCCCGCCGAGGCTCAGGCCGGGAGCTACCGTGCCATCGGCCCCGATGGCGGGAGTGGGGTAGCAGCCGTCCTTGTCGTAATCGAAGGCGGGCTGGAAGTTCCGCTCGGCGTCACTGGCGTTGGCGGGGAGGGCCGAGGGCGGGTCCGCCAGCGCCGTGGTCGGGAAAACGGTGAGCAGTGCGGCGGCGCCGAGAAGGCCGCCCGCGGCGAGCGAAGCCTTGCGGAATCGCCGGCCTCCGCGCTGGGCGGAAGAGGCGCCCTTCCGGTGGGTTCCGGATATCTTGCGGTTCCGGAAGAGCTGGGATGACGAGCTGTTATGCACTGCGATCTCCTCTTCGTCCCCGGCAGGTTTGCCGGTTGGTCTTTATTGCCGTTCGGTTCTGTGGTGGTGGGGCTGGTGGCTCCCAGCCGCTGGTGGCCCTCAGTCAGAGACCGGGCTGACTCCCGGTCACGGCTGACGCCGCCAGGGACCGGTGATCGCGAGCATGATGCCGGGGGTCTGGATGTTGGCGAACAGAGTCCGCCCGTCCGGCGAGAACACCACACCGGTGAACTCGCTGAACTCCGGCTCGGCCGCGGTCCCGACGTTCAGCTCATTGCGTGCGATGGGATACGTACTGCCGCTCTCGGTGGCCCCGAAGAGGTGCTGGATGCCCTCCCCGTCCTCGGCGATGATCAGCCCACCGTACGGAGAGACCGTGATGTTGTCGGGGCCGTCGAGGGCCCCGTCGGCGGCCGGGTTCTTGTTGACGCCCAGCAGCACCTTGAGGGTCAGGGTCCGGCGGCGCGGGCAGTAGAACCACACCTGGCCGTCATGCTGGACCGGGCTCTCCTCACGGGCGTAGGACGCCACGATGTAGGCGCCGCCGTCCGCCCACCACATGCCTTCGAGCTTGCGGGCCCGGGTGACCTCATCGTCGGCGAACTGCTCACGCACCGGCTTCGACTGCGCGTCCCGGTCCGGCACCTCGGCCCAGTCGACGCGGTAGACCGTGCCGGTCCTGGTGGCCCGTGAGAGATCGTCGACGAACCGACCGTCCGAGTCGTAGCACTTGGGTGCCAGAAGCACACCGGCATCATCGGCCAACTTCCGGAGCTGACCGCGGCCGTGGCGGAAACCATGCGGCGGCACCCAGCGGTAGAACAGCCCGTTCGGGTCGGAGGCGTCTTCGGTCAGGTACAGGTCACCGCGGTGGGTGTCGACGACCACGGCCTCGTGCTCGTAACGGCCCAGCGCCTTGATGGGCTTGGGGTCCAGGTTCGCCCGGCGGTCGTACGGGTCGACCTCGAAGACATAGCCGTGGTCCTTCGTCATACCGTGCTGACCGGCCTTGTCGGCGGTCTCCTCGCAGGTGAGCCAGGTGCCCCAGGGGGTGCGGCCACCCGCGCAGTTCTGCGACGTACCGGCGATGCCGACCCACTCGGCGACGTGCCCGCCGTGCCGGTGCACCTCAACGACGGTGCAGCCACCCGCCGCTGCCGGGTCGTACACGAGCCCCTCGGTGAGTGGGACCGGGTGCTCCCAGTCGGACCGCGGCCCCTTGAGCTCGTGGTTGTTGACCAGCAGGGTCGTGCCGCGGGGGCCTTCAAAGGTGGCCGTCCCGTCGTGGTGGGAGGGAGTGGTCTCCCCCGACTCCAGCTTGGTGACACCGCTGCGGGTGATGACCCGGTACGAGAATCCCTGCGGGAGCGCAAGGATGCCTGCCGGGTCACTGAGCAGCGGGCCGTATCCGGCCGCCGGGTCGAAGCGGTCCGCACCGCCCTGGGCGTTCTCCATCGCGAGTGCGCCGGGGGCGGTGCCCAGCGCGCCGACGCTGCCGGCCAGGGCGACCCCGGCTCCGGTGCAGGCCGAACGCTTCGCGAAGTCTCTACGAGTGAGCGCCACTTAATTCTCCTGAATGGCTGGATCTGTCCCCCGATCTATGGAGGGAACACTCTCGGCCCAGGGCATACGGGAGTTGAACGGCACGTAAAGGGCATGAGGTGATCGTCAGAGCCTTTATGCCGACATGTCCAATATGTGGACGCTCGGAAATCTGGGCACTGTATGGCAAAGCGGCTGGACCGGCCTCTAGTTGGTTCGGTGGATCGCCAACGAGGCGGAGCAGCGGGCCGGTTGACGGCCACCGGCGCCGGTCGAGCCGCCACATGGCTGGAGCCGTATGGTCCCCGCACTGATCGCGCCGCCCAGCGGAGTGCCGACAGCCGGCCGCAGACGCGGTCACCCACAGCGGCCATCCGTACCCCTGAGTACCGTCCGAGTCGCTGCCCACGACGGCGTGACCTATACAGGAAGTAGTGGCGGCCCGAATTCCCCCACTGCCGACGGGCAGGCCGGAGGGGGTGACAAGCGAATGCCGGAAGGTGACGCGCCCAGTTTCGTGGGCGATGTTGCGTCGGCCATGCTTGAGGTGCTGTTTACCCAGTCACCCGTCGGCTTGATCCTTCTGGATCCCGAGCTGCGCGTGGTGGGTTTCAATACCGGCACCGCCAACATGGCAGGTGTGCGCGCCGAGACCATTCTGGGGCGCCATGTGCGCGACGCGTACGATCTCGCGGAACCCGACGAGGTCGAGGCCATGGCCCGCGGCGTGCTGGACAGCGGCGTGCCGGTGCGGGAGCACATCGTGCGCGGCCGCAGAGGGGGTGACCCGAGCCGCCTGCGTGATGTCGAGGTATCGGTCTTCCGGCTGCGCAGTCCGCAGCGGCAGGTCCTCGGCCTGGCGGTGTCCGTGGTCGATGTCACCGAACGGCAGCGGGCGCGTGCCCGCACGCGGGTGCTGGACTCGGTGCGTGAGCGCGCGGGACGGACGCTCGACATCTCGGAGACGTGCCAGGCGCTGGTGGACGCGGTGGTGCCCGAGTTCGCCGATATCGCCGTGGTCGACGTCGTGGACGCGGTGATACGCGGAGACGAGCCGCAGTTCGCGCCCGTGCCGCCCGGCACACCACTGCGCTGCGTCGCGTTCGGGGGAAGCCGGGGCGAGAGTCCGCTGCCGACCCCTTCCGGGGGCGATGTCCGCGACTTTCCGGCCCCCACCCCGTATACGCAGGCCCTGGCGGATCTGCGCCCCCGTACGGCGCTGCTGGATCCCGCCCCGCCATGGCTGGCGGCGGACCCCGCGCACAGCGAGACGATCCGCGCGTACTCCGCCCGGTCGCTCCTCACGGCTCCGCTGGCCGTACGTGGCGCGGTGCTCGGTTCGATCAGCCTGTACCGCACCCGCCGCAGGGACCCCTTCGACCAGGAAGACATCGACCTCGCGCTCGCGGTGACCGACCACATCGCCCTGTACCTCGACAACGCCCGCCGGTACACACGGGAACACAGCATCGCCGCCACGGTCCAGCGCTACCTCCTCCCGCGCCGCCCCATTTCCCGGATGGCCCTCGAAACCGCCTACGTACCCATGACCAGCAGCGGGGGAGGCGAGTGGTACGACACCATCGCGCTGTCCAGCGCACGGGTCGCCGTGGTCATCGGCCAGGTATCCGGGCGAGGAATCCATGTCACGGCCACCATGGGGCAGATGCGAACCGCCATCCGCGCCCTGACCGCACTCGACATCGGGCCCGATGAGCTCCTCGCCCGTCTCAACGACACGGTGTCCTTTCTGGCGGTCGAACGCGCCTCGCTGCCTCCTGGAGACCCGCTGCACCACGAAACGCTCACCGCCAGCTGCCTGTACGCCCTCTACGACCCGCTGACCCGCACCTGCACGATCGCCAACGCCGGCCATCCAGCACCCCTGATCGTCTGGCCTGACGGCACGACGGCGGAGGTCCCCGACCTTCCGGCGGGGCCTCAGCTCGGCAGCCCCGACCGGACGCCGTTCGCGGCCACCACCTTCGAAGTCCCGGTCGGCAGTGTGCTCGTACTGTCCAATGCCCCGCTGCTCACCGCCGAGACGCCAGGCGGTGCAGGCCCCCTGGAGGAGGCGCTGGCCCGCGTAGACCGGCCGCTCCAGGACCTGTTCGACGACGTCCGCTACCGCCTTCCGGCCGACACGATGCTCCTCCTCGTCCGGACGCGGCCCTTTCCCGACGACAGCGTCGCCGTCTGGCACATCGATGCCGATCCCGCAGCCGTCGCCCGTGCACGCGGGCACGTACGGGACCAGCTCGCCCGCTGGAACGTCGGTGAAGAGGCCGCGTTCAGCACCGAGGTGATCGTCAGCGAACTGCTCACCAACGCCGTCCACTACGGAGGCTCACCCCTGGAACTGCGACTGGTCAAGGACCGCACACTGACCTGCGAAGTCACGGACGGCAGCCCCGCCGCGCCCCATCTGCGCCACGCCCGGACGGTCGACGAAGGCGGGCGCGGCCTCTTCATCGTCGCCCAGCTCGCCCAGGATTGGGGCACCCGTTACCGCATTCAGGGCAAGACCGTCTGGGCCGAACAGGCCCTGCCGCTGATGCCTGAGGGGCAGCCGGCGGCGCCGCACCCGCAGCCCCACCCTGGTCACCCCACCTTGATGTCGGATTCTCGCCAGCCGAACGGCCCCGGCTGAGCAATCCTGAAGTCATGCACACCGACACCGAGCGCTGTCTGCGCGCCGTGCAGTCCAAGGACGCCCGCTTCGACGGCTGGTTCTATACGGCCGTCCTCACGACCCGTATCTACTGCCGTCCCAGCTGCCCCGTGGTGCCTCCCAAGCCGGAGAACATGCGCTTCTACCCGAGCGCGGCCGCTGCCCAGCAGGCCGGTTTCCGGGCCTGCAAGCGATGCCGCCCGGACGCCAGCCCGGGGTCCCCGGAGTGGAACGAGCGGGCCGACCTCGTCGCCCGCGCCATGCGGCTGATCGCCGACGGCATCGTCGACCGCGAGGGCGTCCCCGGACTCGCGGACCGGCTCGGCTACAGCACCCGGCAGATCGAGCGGCAGCTGCTGGCCGAGCTGGGGGCGGGGCCGCTCGCGCTGGCCCGCGCCCAGCGTGCGCAGACCGCCCGGCTCCTGGTGGAGACCACCGCACTGCCGATGGCCGAGGTCGCCTTCGCCGCCGGTTTCGCCAGCATCCGGACCTTCAACGAGACGGTACGGGAGGTCTTCGCGCTCTCCCCGTCGGAGCTGCGGCAGCGCGCACGGCCGGGCCCCCGGGCGACAGTGCCCGGTGCGCTCGCGCTGCGGCTGCCCTTCCGGCAGCCGCTGAACCCCGACAACCTCTTCGGACATCTCGCCGCCACCGCGGTCCCTGGCGTCGAGGAGTGGCGGGACGGCGCCTACCGCCGGACCCTGAACCTCCCCTACGGGCACGGCATCGTGGCCCTCTCGCCCCGCCCCGACCACATCGACTGCCGCCTCTCCCTCACCGATCTGCGCGATCTGGCCGGTGCCATCGCCCGCTGCCGCCGGATGCTCGACCTCGACGCGGACCCGGAAGCCGTCGACGGGCTCCTCCGCGAGGACCCACGGCTGACCCCACTCGTCGACAAGGCGCCCGGCCGACGGGTCCCGCGGACGGTCGACGCCGACGAATTCGCGGTCCGCGCCGTCCTCGGCCAGCAGGTCTCCACCGCGGCGGCCCGTACCCACGCCGGGCGGCTGGTCCGTGCCCACGGCGAACCGGTCGACGACCCGGACGGCGGCCTCAGCCACCTCTTCCCGTCCACCGCCGCGCTCGCCGGGCTGGACCCGGAGCAGCTGGCGATGCCCCGCACCCGCCGGACCACGCTCACCGGCGTGATCGCCGCCCTCGGCTCCGGTGCGCTGCAACTGGGCGTCGGCAGCGACCGGGACGCCGCACGGGCGCAGCTCGCGGCGCTGCCCGGCATCGGCCCCTGGACCGTCGAGTGCATCGCGATGCGCGCGCTCGGCGACCCGGACGCCTTCACCCCGACCGACCTCGGTCTGCGCCGCGCGGCCGCCGGCCTCGGCCTGCCGCACACCCCGGCGGCCCTCATCCGGCACTCCGCCCTCTGGCGCCCTTGGCGCGCCTACGCTGTCCAGTACCTCTGGGCGACCGACGACCACCCCATCAACCACCTCCCGACGAACTGAGCCCCCCGCCATGACCGTTCACACCCCCGAACCCGCCGCCCCCGTCACCCACACCGTCCTCGACGAAACCCCGGTGGGCCCGCTCACCCTCGTCGCCACCGGAGTGGCCCTCACCGGCCTCTACATGACCGACCAGCGCCACCGCCCGCCCCAGGAAACCTTCGGCGCCCCTACGGCCCCCGACGAGCCGCCCTTCACCGAGACCATCGCCCAGCTCCGGGCCTATTTCCGCGGCGAGTTGACCACCTTCGACCTGCCGCTCGCCCTGCGCGGCACACCCTTCCAACGCCGCGTATGGGCGGCGCTGTGCACCATCCCGTACGGCGAGACCGTCTCCTACGGCCAACTAGCCGACCGCCTCGGCACCCCGTCGGCCTCCCGCGCGGTCGGCCTGGCCAACGGACGCAACCCCATCGGCATCATCGTCCCCTGCCACCGCGTAGTCGGCGCCAACGGCAGCCTCACCGGCTACGGCGGCGGCCTCGACCGCAAACGCCGCCTGCTCGCTTTCGAGCGGACAGCGGACACCTTGTTTCCGGCAGAGATCTGAGCAGAGATCTGACAGGGGGCCACCAAACGGTCCGGCGGTCCGGTGGTCCCCTGCCGTAGGGGGGAGAGATCAGCGATCGGCGTTCAGTAGGCCAAGGATCTGTTCGTGCAGCTCGTGGAGTTCATGGAGTTCGTGCGGCAGGCGGATGGCCCAGCGATCCGCTGCCTCGGCCGCCAGGTCCCGGCTCCAGCGCCAGTTGTGCCGCGCTGCCGTGCGTACGTCCTGGTCACGGGCGGCGGCCGTGGTGGCGAGGTAGCGCTCGCGGTCGCTCGTGGGCAGGTCCTGTTCCAGCGCGCGACTGGGGGTGAGCCAGTGGGCAGTGCTGTCGCGAAGGAGGCGGCAGAGCTGGAGTTGCTGGGGTGCGATGACGGTGTGCAGCAGGGCGTGGGCACGGGCGACTTCGCCGCATGCCAGTACGTGGGCGAGCATGAGCGTCCAGTTGGCCAGCTCGTCGGTGAGTTGCCGGGCCGTGGTGGCCGGTTCGGGCGGACGGAAGTCGGTCAGCTGCCGGGCTGCCAGGGTCAGGCGACCGGTGCGGTCGAGCAAAACGGCTTCCTCGGGGCGGGGAAGGTGCACCATCCCTTGCCACGTGGGAACTTCGTCGATGCCGGGGGCCGCCGCGGTGAGGTGGAACTCGCCGCGCATCAGGTCATCGAAGATGACGGCGAGGACGCCGTACATGTTGGTGTACGCCAGCTTGAGCGGCGCCAGCTGCTCCAGGAAGGCGGGGCCGTCGAAGTCGGCGAGGTGGTCGTCCTGGATGTAGAGGTACGCCTCGATGTCGGAATGGGCGTCGGCCTCGCCCAGGGTCCAGGACCCGTAGAGCAGGACCGCCTCCAGGCGGATATCCGCGTGGGCGAGTTGCCGCAGCCGCGCGACGCGGTCGTCGAGGGCGGGGCAGGCAGAGCGAACGGACATGGTGGGTGGTATCTCCTGGGGAGAGCGTGCGGACACGCTGACGGGGCCCGGCGCTTGCCGGGCGGATGCCGGTGAACCGTCCCGGTCCGCTCAGGAGAAATTGCCCATGAGCGAGAGCATAGGGGACCCCGTTCATTCCTGGTCGGCGGTGGCAGATCCCCATGGCGGCGATCCCGGCGAAGCCAAGGGGGCGACACCGGCGAATGCCAGGCCGACGGGCGCCGCCCCTACCCGCCTCTACCCGCCCGTCACCGCCCCCACCTCCGCCACCAGCGCCTCCGCTTCCCTGATGGAGCGCTGCAACTCGCCCTCCGTCCGGCCGAGTTCGCCGAGGAGGGCGGTGGCGCGGGCGGCGAAGTCGGGTGGGGTGTCGGGCAGGGTCGCGGCGGCAGCGAGGGCGCCCTTTTCGTTGAGGCACCAGAGGCGGTGGTGGGCGTGCAGGGCCTGGACGAGGTCGCCGATGGCGCGGGACAGGCACAGGGCCGCGTGCAGGACGTCCCGGGCCGCGTACGACTTGCCGGCCATTGCCACCGAGAAACCGGCGTCCCAGAGCGCGGCGTTGGTCAGTGCCGTGCGCAGGGCTTCGGGGTAGTGCTGGGTCTCCGCCCGGAGGCGGGTCAGTTCGCCCTCGGGGTCGGCGAGTACCCGGCCCAGAGCCGCCTCGCCCGGGTAGGCGGGGGACCAGAAGCCGAGGGGGTGGCCGGCCTGGATGCCGAGTTCGAAGCGGCCCGCGCGGCACTCCTCCCAGACCTGCCGCACCCGGTCGATGTCCCGCAGGATCCAGTCGACATGACGGCCGTCAGGCAGCTCCAGCCAGGCGCCGCCGTTGACCCATGCGCCCCAGGACCCCGGCCCGTATACCTCGACGGGACCGCCGGTGACCTCGGTGGCCAGCGCCTCCAGCGCCACCAGGTCCGGTGCCCCCCGGTAGTAGACGCCCAGATCCCAGTCGGAGTCGGCGCGGTGCGTGCCCCGGGCGCGGCTTCCGCCGAGCATCACCCCGATGATTCCCGGTACCTGTGCGAGTTCCTTTGCCATGGCGTCCATGGCGGTCAGCCTAGGGAGTACCGATGCCCCGGTGTCCACCTTTTTACGACGGGCCATCAGCTCCATGCGGCGGAACGCCGTCTTCCAGTTCTACCGGGCCGCGGCCGGCCGCGAGGGCCTTGAGGGCGACGTCGAGTCGCAGGGCCATCTCGCGGTTCACAAGGGTCTGGGCCTCGTCCCAGTGCACCAGCCGCCAGGAGAGCAGCTCCTCCTCCTGGAGCCGGATCGCGGCGAGCCGGTCGGCGTCCAGCACCCCGCCGTCGTAGAGATAGAACACCAGCGGCGGCCGGTCCTTGCGGCGGACCCAGTCGATGAGGAGCAGCGGGCCCGGCTCGATGTCCAGGCCGATCTCCTCGGCGGTCTCGCGGCGGGCGGCCTGGCGGGGCGATTCGCCGTCGTCCGACTCGATGGTGCCGCCGGGCAGGATCCAGGTGTCGCGGTAGTTGGGCTCCACGAGCAGCAGGCGGCCCTCAGCGTCGCGGAAGAGGGTGCCCGCGCCGGCCAGCACACGGGGGAGCCCGGCGAGGTAAGTGGCGTAGTCCATGGTCGTCACGGCGTGAGCCTAGACGGGCGGGTCCGGGGCCGCGCCCACCTCGCGAATCTTCGAGGGGCGCACTCCGGGGGCGCTCGGCGGCACCGCGGACCGGGCGCCGGCTGCTTCTCGCGGACCTGGGCGCCGCCGACCCGGGGCGTCGCCGGGCCGGTGCCCTGTTCGCCGTGGCGCCCGCCGGATAAGGTCACAGCGGCGCGACTGCCAGTTCGAAAGCAAGGGGTAACACGGTGGCGGACGCATCAAGGACACCCACAGCACATGTGCTGATCGCCGCGGACAAATTCAAGGGCTCGCTCACGGCCGTCGAGGTCGCCGAGCATGTCACGGCCGGTCTGCGGCGCGCGGTCCCCGGACTGACGGTCTCGGCCGTCCCGGTCGCGGACGGCGGCGACGGCACGGTGGCGGCGGCCCTCGCGGCCGGCTTCACCCGCCACGAGGCACGGGTCACCGGCCCCACGGGCGCGCCGGTCACGGCCACCTTCGCCATGCGCGTGGGGACACCCCCAGCGGTAGCTGGCGGAGGCACCGCGGTGGTGGAGATGGCGGAGGCATCCGGACTCCAGCACCTCCCCGGGGGCGTCTTCGCGCCCCTGACGGCCACCACGTACGGCACCGGCGAACTGCTGCTCGCCGCCCTCGACGCGGGCGCGACCTCGATCGTCTTCGGCGTCGGCGGCAGCGCCACGACCGACGGCGGGGCGGGCATGCTCACGGCACTCGGCGCCCGGTTCCTGGACGCGGACGGCGCGCCGGTCGCCCCCGGCGGCGGCCCGCTGCGAGACCTGGCCACCGCCGATCTGTCGGGGCTGGACCCCCGGCTGGCGACGACACAGATCGTGCTCGCCAGCGACGTCGACAACCCGCTCACGGGCCCGAAGGGTGCCCCGGCGGTCTACGGCCCGCAGAAGGGCGCGAGCGAGGCGGACGTGGCCACGCTGGACGCCGCGCTGGCGCACTACGCCGAGGTGCTGGGGCGTGCGGTGGGACCGAAGGCCGCGGAAGCCGCTCTGGCACCCGGCGCGGGCGCCGCGGGCGGTATCGGCTACGGCGCGCTGGTCGGCCTGGACGCGGCCTTCCGGCCGGGCATCGACGTGATGCTGGACGTCCTGGGCTTCGCCCCGGCGCTGGCGGAGGCCACCTTCGTGATCACCGGCGAGGGCTCGCTCGACGAACAGACCCTGCACGGCAAGGCGCCGGCCGGTGTCGCCGCCGCGGCCCGTGCGGCGGGCCTGGACGTGGTCGCGGTCTGCGGCCGGCTCCAGCTGCCCCCGGAGGCGCTCGCCGCGGCCGGTATCCGGCGTGCCTACGCCCTGACGGATCTGGAGCCCGACCCGGCCCGCTGCATGGCGGAGGCGGGGCCCCTGCTGGAGCGCGCGGCGGAGCGGCTGGCGCGGGACTTCCTGGTCTGAGGCCCGGTGCGGCCCCGCACCGACCGCACCCACCACAACGCCGCGGGCCCCGAGCGAGTCATTCGCTCGGGGCCCGCGGCGTTGCTCTGCGTGCCTGCTAGGGAAGCTGTGCGGCGCGGGACTCCGCGCGCGACTCGCGGCGGTTGTCGCGGAAGGTGTTGACCCTCCGGGCCGTCGCGAACAGCGGGATCATCGCGCCCAGGACCACCTGCAGGGAGCAGCCGGTCTGCAGCAGCCGCTGACCGCCGGGGGCGTCCAGCGCCCAGGCGGTGAGCATGCCCATGCTGATCACGATCCAGCTGAGCATCGCGACCGCGAGGCGGCCGCGCGGCTTGGGGTACTCGACCCGGCTCACCATCAGCCAGGCCACCCCGATGATCGCCAGCAGCGTCGGTACGAACGGCAGCTCCAGCAGCACGATCGCGACGACGGTCAGGGCGCCGAACGGGCCGGGCATGCCCTGGAACATCCCGTCGCGCATCGGAACGCAGGAGAACCGCGCAAGCCGGAGCACCACCGCCAGCAGCACCACGACGGCGGCGACCACCGACACCCGCTGGTTCGCGTCCTGGGTGACCATGCCCCAGGTCACGACGAAGTACGCGGGCGCCAGCCCGAAGCTGATCAGGTCGGAGAGGTTGTCGAGCTCGGCCCCCATCGCCGAGGCCCGCAGCTTGCGCGCCACCAGCCCGTCGAAGAGGTCGAAGACCGAGGCGAGCAGCATCAGGATCACGGCCATCGCCGCGCTGTGCCGGGCCATCCCGCCGTCCTCGTTGCCCGTCAGATGCGGGATGAGGACTCCGGTGGTGGTGAAGTACACCGCCATGAAGCCGCAGATCGCGTTGCCGAGGGTGAGGGTGTCCGCTATTGACAGCCGCGTGGAGAGCGGCATGTCGTCCTCGTCCTCGTCGGTCTCGGGCGCCCAGCCCGCCTGTGTTTCAGGATCAATCACGGTCAAGGCGAGTCACCCCCGCGGTAGTGGCCTGGCCGACCTCGACCGCCGCCTCGACGCCCTCCGGGAGGTAGACATCGACCCGCGAGCCGAAGCGGATCAGGCCGATCCGCTCGCCCTGCTCGACCTTGGTGCCCTGCGGCACGTAGGGGACGATACGGCGGGCCACCGCGCCGGCGATCTGCACCATCTCGATGTCACCGAGCTCGGTGTCGAAGTGCCAGACCACCCGCTCGTTGTTCTCGCTCTCCTTGTTGAACGCCGGAACGAATCCGCCGGGGATGTGCTCCACGGAGGTCACCGTGCCGGCCAGCGGCGCACGGTTGACGTGAACGTTCAGCGGGCTCATGAAGATCGCGACGCGGGTGCGTCCGTCCTTCCACGGCATGATGCTCTGCACCACGCCGTCGGCCGGAGAGATGACCCGGCCCTGAGCGATCTCCCGCTCGGGGTCGCGGAAGAACCACAGCATGCCCGCCGCCAGTGCGGTGGTGGGCACGGCAACGGCGGCCCAGCGACCCGACCGGCGAGACCGGGCGAGGCTGACCGCTGCCGTGGCAACGGTCGGCAGGAGCCACGGCGACGCTCCGCGCGCGAGGCGGACGCGACCGCGTTGTGCAGAGGATTGGCTGTGGGGCATGGATGACCTTCGTAGCGGAGGATGCCGCTTATGGATACGGGGGACGGCGGCTTTCCATGGATGCTATCGGTTACGAGCGGCAACTGGCCAAGAGCCAGAGCCAATCCGTGGCCGAAGAACGATGACGGGGTGTGATCTTCGTCTAGGCCAAAGCGGCGCAAACGGGATGTTCACCCCTGGATCCGGTACTCCTCCAGTAGCCGTCGCCCAATGATCATTTTCTGGATCTCGGCGGTACCTTCACCGATCAGGAGCATGGGGGCCTCGCGGTAGAGGCGCTCGATCTCGTACTCCTTCGAGAAGCCGTAGCCGCCGTGGATACGGAACGCGTCTTCCACCACCTCCTTGCAGTACTCGGAGGCCAGGTACTTCGCCATGCCCGCTTCGAGGTCGTTTCGCTGTCCCGAGTCCTTTTTGCGAGCGGCGTTCACCATCATGGCATGGGCCGCTTCGACCTTTGTCGCCATTTCTGCCAGTTTGAACTGGATGGCCTGATGCTGGGCGATCGGCTTGCCGAAGGTGTGGCGCTGCTGTGCGTACGAAACGCCCAGCTCGAAGGCGCGCTGGGCGACGCCGCAGCCACGCGCGGCCACGTTGACCCGGCCGACCTCGACGCCGTCCATCATGTGATAGAAGCCACGTCCGGTCTCGCCGCCGAGCACCCGATCGGCCGGGATCCGCAGCCCGTCCATGATCAGCTCGGTGGTGTCGACACCCTTGTAGCCCATCTTGTCGATCTTGCCGGGAATCGTCAGGCCGGGCCGCACCTCACCGAAGCCGGCCTCCTTCTCCACGAGGAAGGTCGTCATCGACTTGTGCGGCGCGGTGCCCTCCGGGTGGCCCTCGTCCGTACGGCAGAGCACCGCGACGAGCGTCGAGGAGCCGCCGTTGGTGAGCCACATCTTCTGGCCGTTCAGGACGTAATCGTCACCGTCCCGCACACCCTTGGAAGAAATGGCCGAAACGTCCGAGCCCAGTGCGGGCTCCGACATCGAGAAGGCGCCACGGATCTCACCGGCCGCCATCTTCGGAAGGAAATAGTCCTTCTGCTCCTGGGTGCCGTGCTGCTTGAGCATGTACGCCACGATGAAGTGGGTGTTGATGATGCCCGAGACGCTCATCCAGCCGCGGGCGATCTCCTCGACGGTCAGCGCATAGGTGAGCAGGGACTCACCCAGACCGCCGTACTCCTCGGGGATCATCAGGCCGAACACGCCGAGTTCCTTGAGGCCCTCGACGATCTGCGACGGGTATTCGTCGCGGTGCTCCAGCTCCGTGGCGACCGGCAGGATCTCCTTGTCCACGAAATCGCGGACGGTGGAGAGAATTTCCCGCTGAATGTCGGTCAGGCCCTCGGTCTGCGCGAGACGGGTCATGGCTACTTCTCCTTCTTGGCCGACGGGGCCTGCAGCTCCGGGCGGCCGGGCTGCTCGCCGCCGCGCTCCTTGATGTAGGTCGCCGTGGGGACCATGACCTTGCGACGGAAGACGCAGACCAGGGTGCCGTCCTGCTTGTAGCCCTTGGTCTCGACGTGCACGATGCCGCGGTCCGACTTCGAACGGGACGGGGTCTTGTCGAGCACGGTCGTCTCGCCGTAGAGCGTGTCGCCGTGGAAGGTCGGCGCCACATGCCTCAGCGATTCGATCTCCAGATTGGCGATGGCCTTTCCGGAGACATCGGGCACCGACATGCCCAGCAGCAGCGAGTAGATGTAGTTACCGACGACGACGTTCTTACCGAAGTCGGTGGTCTGCTCGGCGTAGTTGCTGTCCATGTGCAGCGGGTGATGATTCATCGTGAGCAGACAGAAGAGGTGGTCGTCGTATTCGGTGACGGTTTTCCCCGGCCAGTGCTTGTACACATCGCCGACGGTGAACTCTTCATAGGTACGGCCGAACTGCATCGCGCTTAAGCCTCCGGGGCCTCGAACTTGGATGTGCGGATCATGCCGGCGGCCCGGCCCTTACCGGCGATGACCAGCGCCATCTTCCGGCTCGCCTCATCGATCATCTCGTCGCCGAGCATCGCGGAACCCTTGGCTCCGCCCGCCTCCGAGGTGTGCCACTCGTAGGCGTCCAGAATCAGCTCGGCGTGGTCGTAATCCTCCTGGGAGGGTGAGAACACCTCATTGGCGGCCTCGACCTGACCCGGGTGCAGTACCCACTTGCCGTCGAAGCCGAGAGCGGCGGCGCGGCCGGCGACCTCGCGGTAACCGTCAACATTCTTGATCTGAAGGTACGGGCCGTCGATCGCCTGGAGATCGTAGGTACGTGCCGCCATCAGAATGCGCATCAGAATGTAGTGGTACGCATCCGCCCCATAGCCGGGCGGCTGCTCGCCGACCACCAGGGACTTCATGTTGATGGACGCCATGAAGTCGGCCGGGCCGAAGATGATGGTCTCCAGGCGCGGCGAGGCGCCGGCGATCTCATCGACGTTCACCAGGCCCTTGGCGTTCTCGATCTGCGCCTCGATGCCGATCCGGCCGGTCTCGAAGCCCATGGTCTTCTCGATCTGCGTCAGCAGCAGGTCCAGCGCCACGATCTGCTGGGCGTCCTGGACCTTCGGCAGCATGATGCAGTCGAGGTTCTGTCCGGCGCCCTCGACGACCGTGATGACGTCCCGGTACGTCCACTGGGTCGTCCAGTCGTTGACCCGCACGACCCGGGTCTTTCCGGTCCAGTCGCCCTCGTTCAGCGCCTCGACGATGTGGTGCCGGGCGCCCTCCTTGGCGAGCGGTGCGCAGGCGTCCTCCAGGTCCAGGAAGACCTGGTCGGCCGGGAGGCCCTGGGCCTTCTCCAGAAAGCGCGGGTTGCTGCCGGGGACCGCGAGACAGGAGCGGCGCGGGCGCAGGCGTGGCACCGGCGGGTGAGCCTGGGTCATGCGGGGACCTCCAGGGGGTCGAGCTGGTTCGCTTTCCGGATCTCGTCGACGATACGGCCGATGATCTCCGTAATACCGAAATCCTTGGGGGTGAAGACGGCCGCCACTCCGGCTTCCCGGAGCGCTGCCGCATCGGCGGAGGGAATGATGCCGCCGACGATGACGGGCATGTCGTCGACGCCGGTGCGGCGCAGCCGGTCCAGGACGTCCGGCACCAGTTCGGCGTGCGAGCCGGACAGGATCGACAGCCCCACACAGTGCACGTCCTCGGCGACCGCGGCCGAGACGATCTGTTCCGGGGTCAGCCGGATGCCCTGGTAGATCACCTCGAAGCCGGCGTCCCTGGCCCGTACGGCGATCTGCTCGGCGCCGTTGCTGTGCCCGTCCAGGCCGGGCTTGCCGACCAGCAGCCGCAGCTTGCCGCTGCCGAGCTCGGCCGCGGTCTTGGCGACCTTCTCGCGGACCTCGGCGAGCGGGCTGCCCTCCTCGGCGGCGACCGCCAGCGGAGCGCTGGAGACGCCCGTAGGAGCCCGGAACTCACCGAAGACGTCCCGCAGCGCCCAGGCCCACTCACCGGTCGTCACACCGGCACGAGCGCACTCCACGGTGGCCGCGAAGAGGTTGCCGTCGCCCGCCGCGGTCTTCTTCAGATCCGACAGCGCGTCCTGGGCGCGGGGCTCGTCGCGGTTGTCCCGCCAGTCGTGCAGCGCCTGGACGACGCGTGCCTCGTTGGCCGGGTCGACGGTCATGATGGCCGTGTCGAGATCCGCGGTGAGCGGGTTGGGCTCGGTGCCCTCGAAGCAGTTGACACCGACGATCTTCTCCTCGCCGGCCTCGATCCGGGCCCGCCGCTCGGCGTGCGCGGAGACCAACTGCGACTTGAGATAGCCGGACTCCACCGCGGCCATCGCGCCGCCCATCTCCTGGATCCGCTCGATCTCCGCGAGGCAGTCGGTGACCAGGGAGTCCACCTTGGCCTCGATGACATGCGAGCCGGCGAAGATGTCCTCGTACTCCAGCAGATCGCTCTCGTGCGCCAGGACCTGCTGGATACGCAGCGACCACTGCTGGTCCCAGGGGCGCGGCAGCCCCAACGCCTCGTTCCAGGCCGGGAGTTGCACCGCGCGGGCGCGGGCGTCCTTGGAGAGCGTGACGGCCAGCATCTCCAGGACGATCCGCTGGACGTTGTTCTCCGGCTGCGCCTCGGTCAGGCCGAGCGAGTTGACCTGGACGCCGTAGCGGAACCGGCGCTGCTTCTCGTTCTCGATGCCGTAGCGCTCGCGGGTGATCTTGTCCCAGATGCGGCCGAAGGCGCGCATCTTGCACATCTCCTCGACGAAGCGGACTCCGGCGTTCACGAAGAACGAGATACGGGCCACGACATCACCGAACTTCTCCGGCGGCACCTGCCCGGAGTCCCGCACCGCGTCCAGCACCGCGATCGCGGTGGACATCGCATAGGCGATCTCCTGGACCGGCGTGGCGCCCGCCTCCTGCAGGTGGTAGCTGCAGATGTTGATCGGGTTCCACTTCGGGATGTGCGCCACCGTGTACGTGATCATGTCGGTGGTCAGCCGGAGCGAGGGTCCCGGCGGGAAGACATGCGTCCCGCGCGAGAGGTACTCCTTGACGATGTCGTTCTGGGTCGTCCCCGACAGCTTGGAGATGTCGGCGCCCTGCTCCTCGGCGACCACCTCGTACAGCGCCAGCAGCCACATGGCCGTGGCGTTGATGGTCATCGAGGTGTTCATCTGGTCCAGCGGGATGTCCTGGAACAGCCGTCGCATATCGCCGAGGTGGGACACCGGGACCCCGACCCGGCCGACCTCGCCGCGGGCGAGGACGTGGTCCGGGTCGTAACCGGTCTGCGTCGGGAGGTCGAACGCGACCGACAGGCCGGTCTGGCCCTTGGCGAGGTTGCGACGGTACAGCTCGTTGGACGCCTCGGCGGTGGAGTGGCCGGCGTACGTCCGCATCAGCCACGGACGATCCTTCTGACGCTCAGTCATATCAGGCCCGTATCTTCGTGGTCCGGAGTCCGAGTTGCCTCAGACGTTCCGGAACCGGTTGATGGCGTCGAGGTGCTTGGCGCGCATTTCTTCGTCGCGCACGCCCATCCCCTCCTCGGGGGCCAGTGCCAGCACGCCGACCTTGCCCTGGTGGAGGTTGCGGTGCACGTCGTACGCCGCCTGTCCGGTCTCTTCGAGGGTGTACGTCTTCGACAGCGTGGGGTGGATCTTGCCCTTGGCGATCAGGCGGTTGGCCTCCCACGCCTCGCGGTAGTTGGCGAAGTGCGAGCCGACGATCCGCTTCAGCGACATCCACAGGTAGCGGTTGTCGTACTCGTGGTGGTAGCCCGAGGTGGAGGCGCAGGTGACGATGGTGCCGCCCTTGCGCGTGACGTAGACGGACGCGCCGAAGGTCTCCCGGCCGGGGTGCTCGAAGACGATGTCCACGTCCTCGCCGCCGGTCAGTTCGCGGATGCGCTTGCCGAAGCGCTTCCACTCCTTGGGGTCCTGGTTGTGCTCGTCCTTCCAGAACTTGTAGCCCTCGGCGTTGCGGTCGATGATCGCCTCGGCGCCCATCTTCCGGCAGATCTCCGCCTTCTGGTCCGAGGAGACCACACAGATCGGGTTGGCGCCGCCGGCCAGCGCGAACTGGGTGGCGTACGAGCCGAGTCCGCCGCTGGCGCCCCAGATCAGGACGTTGTCGCCCTGCTTCATCGCCGCACCGTTCTGCGAGACGAGCTGGCGGTAGGCGGTGGAGTTGACCAGACCGGGCGACGCCGCCTCCTCCCAGCTCAGGTGCTTCGGCTTGGGCATCAGCTGGTTGGACTTGACCAGCGCGATCTCGGCCAGGCCACCGAAGTTGGTCTCGAAGCCCCAGATCCGCTGCTCCGGGTCGAGCATCGTGTCGTTGTGGCCGTCGGAGGACTCCAGCTCGACGGACAGGCAGTGCGCGACGACCTCGTCGCCGGGGCCCCAGGCGTTGACACCGGGGCCGGTGCGCAGGACCACGCCGGCCAGGTCGGAGCCGATCACGTGGTACGGCAGGTCGTGCCGCTTGGTCAGGTCGGACAGCTTGCCGTAGCGCTCCAGGAACCCGAACGTCGACATCGGCTCGAAGATCGAGGTCCACACGGAGTTGTAGTTCACGGAGGAGGCCATCACGGCCACCAGCGCCTCGCCCGGACCCAGCTCGGGCACCGGCACGTCGTCGACGTGCAGCGACTTGCGGGGGTCCTTCTCCTTGGTCTCCAGGCCGGCGAACATCTCGACCTCGTCCTTGTGCACGGTCACCGCGCGGTAGGACTCGGGGAGGGCCAGGCCGGCGAAGTCGGCGCTGGTGGTGTCGGGCGCGAGGATTGCGTCCAGGATTTCGTTCACGGGGTGCCTCCGGCGAAGCGCGTTGGGGAACGGCTTGAGGGAACGTCGGGGTGGTGCGGGAGGTGGTGCCGTCGGTTCGGCCGGGGTGGCGCCGTTGCCGTCGCCTCTGCGGGGGTCGCAGAGCCGTCGGCCGCGGTGCCTGGCAGCGCTGGGTGAGCGCGGTGCCCAGCGGGCAGCTGGGAAGTGCCTGTGACGCAGGCATCCGGGCGTACAGCCACGTAGGGCTGGTGGGACAGCCGGCACGCGTGGGTTCATCGGCGTGCCGGCCGCCCGGACACCCTCAACGTATGACACCGCGTGCCAGTCGACAAGACACTGAGTGCCAAGAATTTCTCTCAGATGTCATCTGCTCGGCACGCATGAGCAAAAGACGGCCGATGGGAGGCGTGGATGTAGCGCAGAGAAAGGGAAAATGTGCGGAGAGTGCGCGGTCGGGGCGTTACGCCATCCGGGTCGCGGCCCGGTCCGCTCAAGGGCGCCGGGCCGCGCTGGTGTCCCGCTCGGCCGGAGGGCCGTTACTTCCGCTCGGTGATCGCCTTGCGGATGGTGCGCATGACCTCGTCCAGCGGGGCGTCCGTACGGGCCACCGCGACCAGTACCTCGCCCTCGCGGGAGACGGACGCCGGAGGGGCGTCCTCGCTGCCGGTGCGGCCCGCGCCGATACCGGCGCCGAAGGTCTCCCGGACGATCGCGAAGGCATGGTCCAGCTGGGCCTCGACATCGCCCTGGGCGTCGGCCCGCAGCCAGCGGCGCAGTACATGGTTGTGCGCGGTGACCACGGCGGAGGCCGCGACCTCGGCGAGCAGCGGATCGTCATCGCCCTCGCGGTGGGCGCCCTCGTCGAAATGGCCCAGGAGATAGCGGGTGAACAGCCGCTCATAGCGGGCCACCGAGGCGATCTCGGCCTCGCGCAGGGTGGGGACCTCACGGGTCAGCCGGTAACGGGCCACCGACACGGCCGGGGAGGCCGCGTACATCCGCATGACCTCCTTGATGCCGCGGCAGACCGTGTCGAGCGGATTCTCGTGCGGCGGAGCGGCGTCCAGGACGGCCTCCGCGCGCACGAGGGTGTCGTCGTGGTCGGGGAAGATCGCCTCTTCCTTGGAGCGGAAGTGGCGGAAGAAGGTGCGCCGGGCGACGCCCGCGGCGGCCGCGATCTCATCGACCGTCGTCGCCTCGTAGCCCTTGGTCGCGAACAGCTCCATCGCCGCCGCCGACAATTCACGGCGCATTTTGAGCCGTTGCGCGGCCGCCCGGCGGGTGCCGGGAGTGACGGCGTCGGAGGGGTCGGTGGGCTGCGTACGAGCGGGCTGGGACATGTGGGGACGGTACTGCATATTTACGCGACCTGCGGCATGAGGTGCCACCTCCGCACCGGTGCGCGGGGGTGGACCGCCGTCGGGTTCCAGCAGTCCACCCCACCCTCCCCCGGCCGGGCCGGGGTGCCGCCACGCGTCAGCGCCGGGCGTACTCACGGAAGCCGCGGCCCGTCTTGCGGCCGAGGCAGCCCGCGGCGACGAGGTGCTCCAGCAGCGGCGACGGGGCCAGCCCCGGGTCGCGGAACTCGGCGTGCAGCACCTTCTCGATCGCCAGGGACACGTCCAGGCCGACCACATCGAGGAGTTCGAACGGACCCATCGGGTAGCCGCCGCCGAGCTTCATGGCGGCGTCGATGTCGTCCAGCGTCGCGTAGTGCTCCTCGACCATCTTGATCGCGTTGTTCAAGTACGGGAACAGCAGCGCGTTCACGATGAATCCGGCCCGGTCGCCGCAGTCCACGGGGTGCTTGCGGACCTTGGCGCAGACCGCCCGCACCGTGGCGTGCACCTCGTCGTCCGTCAGGACCGTACGGACCACCTCGACCAGCTTCATCGCGGGCGCCGGGTTGAAGAAGTGCATCCCGATGACGTCCTGCGGGCGCGAGGTGGCGCGGGCGCAGGCCACGACCGGCAGCGACGAGGTGGTGGTGGCCAGGACGGCGCCCGGCTTGCAGACCTTGTCCAGCGTCTTGAACAGCTCCTGCTTGACCGCCAGATCCTCGGCCACCGCCTCCACCGCGAGGTCCACATCGGCGAACGCGTCCAGCGACCCGGCCGGGGTGATCGCCGCCAGCGCGGCATCCCGGGCCTCGGCGGCCATCCGGCCCTTGTCCACCGAGCGGCCCAGGGACTTGGCGATCCTGGCCTTCGCCTTCTCGGCCTTCTCCAGGCTGCGGGCGGCCAGCACGACCTTGTAGCCCGCCTTGGCGAAGACCTCGGCGATACCGCTCGCCATCGTCCCGGAACCGGCCACGCCGACGCTGCTGACCGTGCGCCCGGCGGACTGCTCGTCGGCGGACGCCGGGCTCTCCGCGTCCGGCACGACCGTGGCACTGCCCGGAGCCTCGTACGTGTAGAAGCCGCGGCCCGCCTTGCGGCCGGTCAGCCCCGCCTCGGCGAGCTGGCCCAGGACCGGCGCGGGGGCGTGCAGCCGGTCCTGCGACTCGGCGTACATCGCCTCCAGGACAGTACGGGCGGTGTCCACGCCGATCAGGTCCAGCAGCGCCAGCGGGCCCATGGGCAGGCCGCAGCCGAGCCGCATCGCGGCGTCGATGTCCTCGCGGGTGGCGTACTTGGACTCGTACATCGCCGCGGCCTGGTTCAGATAGCCGAACAGCAGGCCGTCCGCGACGAAGCCGGGGCGGTCACCCACCGCGATCGGGTCCTTGCCCAGGTCGTGGGCGAGCTCCGTGACGGCCGCGACCGCGGTCGGCGCGGTGAGCACCGAGGAGACCACCTCGACCAGCTTCATGGCCGGCGCGGGGTTGAAGAAGTGCACCCCGAGCACCCGCTCGGGGCGCTGCGAATCGGCGGCCAGCCGGGTCACGGACAGCGCGTTGGTGCCGGTGGCCAGGATGGTGTCCGGCCGGACCACCGCGTCCAGCTCGGCGAAGACCTGCCGCTTGAGCTCGTAGTCCTCGGGCACCACCTCGATGACGAGATCGGCGTCCGCGGCGGCCTGCAGATCGGTGAAGGTACGGAACCGGGCCAGGGCGTCCTGGCGCTCCCGCTCCGTGAGCCGCTCGCGCTGCACGGCGCGGGCGGTGGCGGCTTCGAGGGCGGAGACGGCACGGCGGGCCGCGGCTTCGTCCGTGTCGATACCGATGACCTCACGGCCGGCCCGGGTCAGCACCTCGGCGATACCGGTGCCCATGGTGCCCAGGCCGACGACGGCGACGGTGGAAAGGGACAGCGAAGAGGCTTGAGTTGAGAGATCAGGGGTGGACTGAGGGCCCATCGCGAGACTCCTGAGGGTGTTCCCCTGAGGGCAGGGGAGAAGTGACGACTGAGGGGTATCCGCGCGGACGCGAGGCCAGCGATCGCAGCGGCAGAACAGCGGCGGAGAGCCGCGGGGAGCCGCAGCGCCATGGCAGCGCCGGCGGGGTGGGAGACCCGGCGAGTGCCCTGTCCCGGGGCCTTGCCGTGTGCTCCGTACTGTGTCGTGCTGTGCCGAACCGACTTCACTCTGTGGCGGCTGCGTCACCAGGCCGCCCGAGCAGTGGTGCTGCTCGTTCCAGCAGGTTAACCGGTGAGTAACCAGAGCGCCAGGGGTAGCAGACATCACTAGGCTGTGGCGCAGGCCACGTCGCGGGAACCGGGGCGGCCCGGCGGGAGGGGAACGGCAAATGGAAGAGGAATTCCACGAGTTGACCGACCGGGTGCGCGGTGAACTCCGCTCCCCACAGGATCTGGTCGCCTATGAGCGGCTGCTCGGGCTGGCCCGCAAGAACACCCCGGCCGGCCGGGAGGAACTGGCCCGGATGCTGGTCGCCGTCGAGCGTCCGCTGTGGGCCAGGGAGATCGCCGCCTTCGTCCTCGGCTGCGCCGGCGACAAGCGGGCCTTCGAAACGCTCGTCCTGTTACTGAACTACCGCGAACCGGTGCGCTGCGCCACCGCTGCCCATGCGCTGGGCCGGCTCGGCGACCCCCGTACCGCCCGCGCCGCGGCCGCGCTCGCCACCAACCCGCTGCGCACCGCGTACGCCCTGCACCCCGTCCGGCTGCTCGCCGAACTCCGCGCACCGCAGTCCGTACCCGCGCTGATCGCGACCCTGGAGCGGCTGCTGACCCCGCACAACCCCTACTGGCGGGTGGCGCTCGCCTGCGTCGAGGGCCTGGGCGCGCTGGGCGACCGGCGCGCCGTCCCCGCGCTCACCGCGGCCGCCGCCCACCCCCGTCTGGCGGCCGCCGCGGCGGCGTCACTGGCGCGGCTGGGGGTGCATGAGGACGTGACGGCGGGGGACGGGGCGCCCGCGGACGCGAGGGCGGGGAACGGGGCCGGGCCGCCGGACGGGCCGGACGCCTGAACCACTCCGCCGGCGGCGGCCGGTGGCCCCCGGATGTCAGTGCCGGGGGCTATAAGTGGTGACCATGACCGCAACTCCCGTGCACTGGAAGCTCGTCATCGACGCCCACGATCCGCACGCCCAGGCCGACTTCTGGGCGGCCGCGCTCCACTACGAGGTCGAGGACCACAGCGTCCTGATCGCCAAGCTCCTCGACCTCGACGCCATCCCGCCCGGGATCCTCCTGGACCACCACGACCGGCGCGCCTGGCGGGACGCGGCGGCCGTGCGCCACCCCGACGACCCGTACGACCCGGAGAGCGGCGCGGGACGGGGACGCCGCCTGCTCTTCAACCGGATCCCCCGCGCAGAGGAGAAGACGGCAAAGAATCGCCTGCACATCGACCTGCACGGCCCCGCGGGCGAGCGGGACAGCGAGGTCGAGCGCCTCCACGCGCTCGGCGCCCGGGTGGAGCGCCAGGTCAGGGAACAGGGCGGCGAGTGGGTGGTGATGACGGACCCGGAGGGGAACGAGTTCTGCGTGCATTAGGGCCCTGATCCACCGGACAGGGGTTAACCGGCCGTGGGGGCCAGCGCCCGCCGGTAGCGCAGTTCCGGGACGCTGCTCCCGCCGACGTCGTACGCCTCCTCGGCGCCGTCCGGTGCGAAACCGGCCCGTTCGTAGAACCGCTCGGCGCGGGTGTTGCCGCGTACCACCCACAGGTACAGCGTGTGGAAGCCGTGCGCCCGCGCGCGGGCGGTGGCGGCGGCCATCAGGGCGCGTCCGACGCCGGTGCCGATCAGGGCGGGCGCCACATAGAGGGCGAGCAGCTCGCCCGCGGTCGGCCGGGGCGCGGGCAACTCCTCGGCCCCCGGGGCGATATCGGGGTCACGGGCCGGACCGACGCACACCCAGCCGACGACCGCGCCGTCCCGCTCGGCGACCAGATCCGACACCTCGGGCGACCGGCGCCCGAACCACGACCGCCGCTGCTCGGCATCCTCTGCCACGCTCATCGCGTCCAGATACGCCTGCGGCATCAGCCCGCGGTAGGCCGTCTGCCAGCCGTGCACCCGCACCGCGGAGACCGCTTCGATATCGGCTTCGGTCATCTCCCGTATCCGTACGGGGCCCGGCGGCTGCGCCGGGGCGCGCTCAGCAGTCCCATCCATGCGGGAGAGGGTAGGGGATGTCTCCCCGGGACCCTCAAGGATTTCAGGGGCTCTCACACAGGGGATTCAGGGTCAGATCAGGGGTCAGATCAGGGTCAACTGGGTCGGTTCCGGAGGGTGCTGGGGGGCCTGGCCGTTGTGGTCTCCGGCCGGGACGGGGGTGGGGTCCGGTGGTGGGAGCCGGCGGGGCTCGCCGGGGTGGGTGGGGCCGATGCCGTACTCGGTGGCGAGTTCATGGACCTGGCGGGTGATGCGGCGCTGGTACCACTTGGGGGCGTAGGCACCGTCCGCGTACATCGTGGTGTAGCGCCGGACCAGGTGCGGGTGGTGCTGTTCCAGCCATGCCATGAACCATTCGCGGGCGCCGGGCCGCAGATGCAGCACCAGCGGGGTGACGGATCCGGCGCCGGCCTCCGCGATGGCCCGGACCGTGGCCCGCAGCTGGTCCGGGGCGTCCCCGAGGAACGGGATCACCGGCGCCATCAGGACACCGCACGGGATGCCGTGCGCGGTGAGGGTCCGCACCACGTCCAGCCGCCGGTCGGGGGCGGGTGTGCCCGGCTCGATCGTGCGCCACAGCTCATGGTCCAGGAAGCCGACGGAGACCGAGATGCCGATGTCGGTGACCGCGGCGGCCTGCTGCAGCAGCGGCAGATCGCGCAGGATGAGCGTGCCCTTGGTGAGGATCGAGAACGGGTTGGCGTGATCGCGCAGGGCCTCGATGATGCCGGGCATCAGTCCGTAGCGGCCCTCCGCGCGCTGATAGCAGTCGACGTTGGTGCCCATGGCTATGTGGTCACCGCGCCAGCGCCGCCCGGCCAGCTCGCGGCGCAGCAGCTCGGGGGCGTTGACCTTCACCACGATCTGCGAGTCGAAGCCCTGCCCGGTGTCCAGATCGAGGTAGCTGTGCGTCTTACGGGCGAAGCAGTAGACGCAGGCGTGGCTGCACCCGCGGTAGGGGTTCACGGTCCATTCGAACGGCATCCGGGAGGCGCCCGGGACACGGTTCACGATCGAGCGGGCGCGCACCTCGTGGAAGGTTATTCCCTGGAACTCGGGGGTGTTGATCGTCCGGCTGACTACCTCCGTGCCGAACAGCGCGGACGGGCTGTCGCCGAGATTGTCCCAGCGCATCGGGCCTCCTTCTGGATCCTGCCGAGCCCCCGTTCGCCATAATAGAACAGATGTTCCCTTGGGGTCGGGTGGCCCTGAATTTGGGCGCGTCGCCGAGGGGTGGTTGGCTGGGCGGCGCAGAGCAGGACCGGCAGGTCGACTACTGGAGGAAGACGCACATGGGGCAGGTCGAGGCCATCACGCAGCGCGAGATCGCGGCGGACCCGGAGGACGTGTTCGACGCGCTCGCCGACTACAGCGGCACCCGCCGGCAGCTGCTGCCCGAGCACTTCAGCGAGTACGAGGTCCGCGAGGGCGGTGACGGCAAGGGCACCCTCGTCCACTGGAAGCTTCAGGCCACCAGCAAGCGGGTGCGCGACTGCCTGCTGGAGGTCGACGAGCCGACCGACGGCC
This sequence comes from Streptomyces tubercidicus, assembly GCF_027497495.1. Taxonomy (GTDB): domain Bacteria; phylum Actinomycetota; class Actinomycetes; order Streptomycetales; family Streptomycetaceae; genus Streptomyces; species Streptomyces tubercidicus. Next base: position 1,366,848 of record NZ_CP114205.1, on the reverse strand, counting down.
AGCTCGTGGAGAAGGACCGCAACTCCTCGATGGTGACGACCTGGGTCGTCACCCCGGCCGGTGAACGGCGCGCCAAGGTCGTCGTCACCACGACCTGGCAGGGCGCGGGCGGTATCGGCGGCTTCTTCGAGCGGACCTTCGCCCCCAAGGGCCTCGGCCGGATCTACGACGCCCTGCTGGCCAACCTCGCCACCCACGTGGAGAAGTGAGCGGCCGTCACTCCCGTCACCCGGCATGCATGCCGTCACACTCACCGGTTCGGGTGGTTTCCGGTGAGCCGAAGTGTGCAATCCGCCGGGGCAGTTCGGTGCGGAAAGCCCTGATAGGAGCCCAATAGGCGCTCGGGGCACCGTACTTGGTGCCCGGTCCCGCCCCGCCCGCATCCCCTTGCCGCGCTGAAACGGTGTGGTCGCCCCGTACGAGAACGTGGGCGGCAGCAGGCGTGACGAGGGGAGCAGTACGTGGGCGGGACCACCCTGAGCGAGTGGGGCGGGCGCACCGGTCCGCCCGTGCTCGGTGCGAGCACGGCTCCGGGCACGAGCGGCGGGCCCGTGGAGCCCGTACCCGCTGCGTCGGCGCCGCTCGGCCCCCGCCGCCGTCTGGTCCTCGCCGGTCTGATCCCGGCGCTGCTGCTCGCGGCCCTCGGCCAGACCATCGTCGCCACCGCGCTCCCGAAGATCGTCGGTGAGCTGCACGGTCTGGGCGCGATGCCCTGGGCGGTGACCTCCTACCTGCTCGCCTCGGCCCTCGCACTGCCCCTCCACGGCAAGCTCGGCGACCTCTTCGGCCGGAAGCCCGTCTTCCTCTTCGCCCTCCTCGTCTTCACCGCCGGTTCGGCGCTGGCCGGCTGGTCACGGACCATGGACGAACTGGTCGCCTTCCGGGCCGTCCAGGGCGTCGGCGGCGGCGGGTTGATCATCGGCGTCCAGTCGATCGTCGCCGATGTCGTACCGCCCCGTGCCCGCCGCCGCTGCATGGGCCTGACCGGCGCCGCCTTCGGTCTCGCCACCGTCGCCGGACCGCTGATCGGCGGCTTCTGCACCGACCATGCCTCCTGGCGCTGGTGCTTCTCCCTCAATGTCCCGTTCGGTGTGCTGACGTTCCTGGTCACCGCCTGGGCACTGAAGCTGCCCCGGCCCGCGCGGCGCGGCAGGCCGGATCTCGCCGGGGCGCTGCTGCTCGCGGCGTTCTCCATCTGCCTGGTGCTGCTGACCAGTTGGGGCGGCACCACCTACGCCTGGAACTCGCGGGTCGTCCTCGGCCTCGGCGCCGGTGCGCTCGGCACCGCCCTGCTGTTCCTCGCGGTCGAGTACTTCGCCAGCGAACCGCTGATCCCGCTGCGGCTGTTCCGCGATGCGGTCTTCAACATCACCGGTCTCATCGGCGCCGCCGTCGGCCTCGCGCTCTTCGGCGCCGTCAGCTACCTGCCGACCTTCCTGCAGCGGGCCGACGGCGCCACGGCCACCGAGTCCGGGCTGCTGATGCTGCCCCTGACCGGCGGCATCGTGCTCGCCTCCCTCGCCTCCGGACAGCTCATCAGCCGCACCGGCCGCTACAAGGCCCTCCCCGTCGTGGGGTGTGCGATGGCCGCGGTGGGGATGTGGCTGCTGTCGCGGATGCAGCAGGACACCGCGCGGGAGGTCTACAGCCTCTGGACCGGCCTCCTCGGCCTCGGGATCGGCCTCGTCCTGCCGGTGCTGGTGCTCGCCGTACGGAACTCCGTACGCCCCGCCGACCGCGGCTCCGCGACCGGTGCCACCCACTACTTCCGGCAGCTCGGCGGCAGCGTAGGCGCGGCCCTCTTCGGCACCCTGCTCGCCGACCGGCTGGCCCGCCGGCTCGACGACCGGCTGCCGGTGCGGCTGCCCGATCCGGAGTCGATCACCCCGCAACTGCTACGTGCGCTGCCCGCCTCGCTGCGCGACAGCTCTGTCGCCGCGTACGCGGACGCCATGCCAAGGATCTTCTGCTATCTCGTGCCGGTGCTCGTCCTGGGCCTTGTGCTCGCCCTCTTCCTGAAAGCGAAACCCCTGGTGTCCCACGCCCCTCATGCTCCGCAGGTCACCCCGTCTCCGCAGATGTCGTACGGCGAGCCGGCCGACCCCGCCGCCGTACCGCAGGCCCGTACCGCAGCGGACCCGGCCGCCGACAACTCCCGTGACCCCGGCTCCCCTTATGCCCGTGCGCACAGCTACCCCGCCCCCGGACGCGCCGCCATGGCCGGCCTCCCCGTATGCGGCACCGTCCAGCATCACGACGGCAGCATCGTGCCGCGTGCCGCGCTCACCCTCATCGATGTGGCCGGGCGGCAGATCGGCCGCGGTGCCACCGGAGAGGACGGACGGTATGCGCTGAGCACACCGGGCGCCGGCTCCTATGTGCTGATCGCGGCGGCGGCCGGCCACCAGCCGCAGGCGGTCACCGTCACCGTCGGCGAGCGGCCGGTCGAGCTGGATGTCGTGCTCGGCGGGGCGGGGCGGCTCGCGGGCACCGTCACCACCGCCGACGGCACGCCCGTACGCGATGCCATGGTCACCCTCACCGATGTCCGCGGCGAGGTCGTCGCCACCACCCGCAGCGGGCGCGAAGGCGGCTATGTCATCGGGGAGTTGGTGGCCGGTGAGTACACCCTGGCCTCCAGCGCCCCGGCGTTCCGCCCCGCCGCGCTGCCGGTGACCGTCCAGGCCTCCCGGGAGACCCGCCAGGACATCGAGCTCGCCGGTGGCGCGGTGCTGCGCGGGACCGTACGGGCCGGCGGCGGGCGCCCCGTCGAGGACGCCCGGGTCACCCTGCTGGACGCGGCCGGCAACGTCGTCGACACCGCGACCACCGGGCCCGACGGGCTGTTCCGCTTCGTGGATGTGTCGGCCGGCGAGTACACCGTCATCGCCGCCGGATACCCGCCGGTGGCCACCGTCCTCCAGGTGGCCGGCGGCGGCCGCACCGAACGCGACCTCCAGCTGGGGCACGAGGACTGAACAGACGGCGACGGCGGCCCGAACTCGCGGAATCTGACGCTACGTCATAAATGCCTGCTGCCACGGTGGATGGGGTGCACCACCGGCCCCCTGCCACCCCGGCGGCAGGCGTCGCCGTGGTTGGATGACGGTATGGCGGAGATCAGCTTTCCGGAGCCGCGGATCGGACCGGAATGGGCGCGGCGGCGCATCGGGGCGTTCCGTGACGCGGTGGCGTTCGAGCGGTTCGCCGCGGTGTACCGGGAGGCGATGGACGGGCTGCCCGAGCCCGAGGAGCAGCGAACCGTGGACACCTCGTACGGGACGGTGCGGGTGTACAGGTTCGGCACGGGGGACGGAGTGCCGCTCGTCCTGATGCCGGGACGACAGTCCTGCACCCCGCTGTGGCGGACGAATCTGCCGGGGCTGGTGCGCGGCGGACGCCCCGTGTACGCCGTCGACGGGCTCGGGGAGCCGGGCTGCAGCGTGCAGTCGGCGCCGATGACCTCCGGTGCCGATCAGGCGGCCTGGATCGACGAGATGCTCGCCCGGCTCGAACTGCCCCGGGCGCATGTGCTGGGGGTGTCGATCGGGGGCTGGCTGGCGGTGCAGGTCGCTGTGCACCGTCCGGAGCGGATCGCCTCGGTGATCGCGCTGGATCCGGCCAACACCTTCGCGCCGCTGAGCTGGAAGATGATCGTGGTCTCGCTGGGCAGCGTGCTTCCCGGGATGCCGGAGGGGCTGCGCAACCGGCTGCTGGGCTGGATCTCGGGCGGGATCGATGACGCCTCGGAGCACATCGAGGGCCGGCTGATCGCCTCCGGTATGCGGGACTTCAAGGTCCGCTTCCCGTCCCCGGCGCTGCCCGGCGCGGACGAGCTGCGCTCCCTCCGGGTACCTGTCCTCGCGCTGATCGCCGGGAAGAGCATCGTGCATGACGCCGAGAAGGCCGCGGCCCGCGCCCGCACCCTGCGCGACAGCGCCGTGGAGGTCTGGCCGGAGGCCTCCCATGCGCTCAACGGGGAGTACCCGGAGCGGCTCGCGGAACGGGTGCACGCCTTTCTCGACGGGCTGCCGGAGCACGGCCGTCAGGGCTGACCCGTAAGGGATACGGGTGCCGCGCCGAAGCGCAGCCGGGTGATGAGCGGGCGGTCCGTGCGGAGCAGGGGGACGACCGCGGCGCGTGGCGCGAGATAGCCGAGGACGCCGCGGCCCGCCGGGAGCGGCACCTCGGACACCTCGCTGATGGCCGGATGGGCGTCCCGTAGGTGGTCCCGGTCGGCCGCGTCCATACCCCAGGGCATCGGGGGCAGCCGGTGGCCGCCCGGCCCCTTCGCGTGGGCGCGGGTGCGGGCGCTGAACCGCCGCGAGACGGTGTCGAACACCATCGTGCCGCCGGGGAACGCACCGGCGCAGGCGGCGATCAGACGGGTCACCTGCGCGGCCTCCAGATACATCAGCAGGCCCTGGGCGGTGACCAGGACACCGCGCGAGGGATCGATGCCCGCCATCCATTGGCTGTCCCGGGCGTCGCAGACCACCACGCGCTGCCGTTCCCCGTGGGGCAGCAGTCGCCTCCGCAGCGCCAACGGGCCGTGCAGATCGACGGTGACCCACTGGGCCCGGCCGTTGTCCACCCGCCAGAACTGGGTCTCCAGCCCCTCGCCGAGCGCGACCACGGTGCCGTCCGGACAGTCGTCGAGAAACGCGCGCACCACACCGTCGAACCCGAGGGCGCGCAGCGCGAGGGCCTGCGCCAGCCAGGGCCGGGCGGCGCCCATCCGCTCCCGGAAGGGAAACGCGATCTCGCTGACGAGCTGTACGGCGCGTGGATCGGCCAGCACCGTGTCCGGACGGACGGCCTCGGCGGCGCGGTGATAAAGCGTCCACAACGCCGTTTCGGGCACTCCGTCGAGGTCTGCCGTGACGCGGCCTGGCACCGGGTTCCTCCCAGAGTGCGGTGTGGGGCGGTGAGCATGCCCGGCGGACCACCGGATGCACGGTCTCACCCATGCGGCGTTGATATCCCGGCCCCGCCCCCTACGGGGCCGTTCGGGGGGCCAGGTCACCCGGGGGAGTGCAAAGTCGTACCGCCATGCGGTACGGGGGAAGCGGGTCCCGGAAGCGCAGCGGCGGTGAGAATTTGGGCACCGCCGCCCGCTGCGATGGCGCCGGGGCCCCGGAGGTCAGTGGGTCAGATCGCGGTGGATGACCTTGGCGGCGCGTTCGACCGTGGTCACGCCGTCGTCCATGGTGTGGTTTCCGGTGGAGAGGACGGCCATGCCGTAGTCGGTGCCGCTGCCGTTGAAGGTGCCGACGCTGTTGACCCGCCAGCCGTCGGTCTTGCGGGGCAGCCAGCCGTTCTTGACGTGGACGGCGTCGGCGTCGGGGGCACCGGCGGGGACGCCCCAGCGCTGGTCGGGGATGACCCGGTGCATCAGATCGAGGGCGTATCCGCGCGAGGCGGCGGTGAGCACCGCGTTGTCCGCGGTGAGCAGCCGCATCAGCCTGAGCTGGTCGGCGGCGGTGATCTGGGTGAGGCCCCAGGCGCCGTGCGGGCCCGGGACGGTGTGCCGCATACCGGCCAGGGACAGGAAGCGCTGGATGCCGGCCGGGCGGACCTGGCGCCAGAGCTTGGTGGTGGAGTCGTTGTCCGACTTGGTGATCATGGCGGTGGTCAGCCGCACCTCGTGCGGGGTCAGCTTGCGGTGCGCCTCCTCGGCCTGCCGCAGCAGGGCCCCGAGCACCGTGACCTTCACCACGCTCGCCGAGTCGAAGTGGGCACCGGCCTTGAACTCGCAGTGCGTCTTGGTGCGCCGGTCGTAGATCGCCAGCGCCGAGGCGCCCTCCCGCCCCTGGAGGGCGTCGGCGATGTCCTGGGACAGGGCGGGCGCCAGGCCCGGCTGCTGCGAGGTGCAGACGACCTTGGAGCCGCCCACCGGCGTGCTGGCGGAGCCGGCCGCGGCCGGGGTCGCCGTGGTGAGCACCGTGAGCAGCGATCCGGCAGCCACGACCGCGGCCAGCCCGCGGCGCGCGCAGGTCGATATGCGTGAGGCGTCGTGCATGGAGGTGGTGTCCTGTCCCGCTGTGTATCGGAGGCTGCGCCCTCGGGCGGCCGGCCTCATGCGACCGGCTGGTCGTCGGGTCACCGCGGCCGTGCGGCCGGCCGGTGTCCCGGTTCATGGGTCACGGCGACGATACGTGGCGGGGGTGCGGGCACCCCGGGCGATGTGGGTGGTTTGTCCGTATTTGCGGGGGTGGGTTGTGGTGTGAGATTCGCCAAATTCGGGGGCGAATGCGGGCAGGGTCGCTAGCGCCGTGGCAGGGCTCTCTGGGGCTTGGTGGCGGCGCGGGGGCGGCGGGTGGCGGCTTTCCGGCGTCGGCGGGTGGCGGCCATCAGCTGGCGGCTGCGGAGTGCCATCTCGATCTCGAAGCGGGTCCGTGGGTCCCGGAGGCGGGCGCCGAACAGCTTCTCCAGCTGGCGCATCCGGTAGCGGACGGTCTGCGGGTGGATGCTGAGCGCCTTCGCCACCTCCGGAGCGCCCATGCCGCCGAGCCAGGCGAGCAGGGTGGCCTCCAGGCGCTCGCACCGCTCCGGCGTCAGCCCGGCGAGCGGGCTCAGGCGGCGCGCGATCAGGGTGTGGGCCAGCGTCTCGTCCTGGAGGAGCAGGAGGGAGGAGAGGTGGTCGTCGACGAACACCACTCCGGCCTCGGGGCCGTCGTGCGTGGATGCCAGGTCCAGCAGCCGGGACGCGGCGCGGACTGAAGCGGCGGCCTCCGCCGGCGGCACCGCATGGCCGACCACCGCCGCGCGATGACGCAGCACGCCCTTCAGCCTCGCCCGTCCGTTCTTGCCGTCGGCCAGCGCGGCGGGGATCAGCAGGCCCGGCGGTTCGTCCGGTGCGCTGACGAGACAGTCGCCCAGCGCGGACGCCACCAGATGGATGTCGGTGTCGGTGCGCAGCATGACCGCGCGCACCTTCTCGGGCAGGGGATCACCGGACCGCAGCACGTCCTCGATCAGTCTCGCCACCTGCTGGCGGCCGCCCCGTTCGATGACTTCCTTGAAGCTCGGATTGCGATCGCAAAGAGACTGCGCGATCAGTTCGGTCAAGATCGCGAGTTGGCCTTCGCTGTCGGTTCGCGTGTCACCGCATTGCGGTAACCGGACGCCATGGAATGCCTCGCTCACCATTCTGCCTCTGTTTCCTTGCGTGGGAAGCTGGTCCGGCCTGTTGTACCTCACCTGGCATGTGCCGTCGGCAGCTGACAGAACTCGTCTAGAAGTCCTTACGGAATCCGTCGGAAGTCCTTCCGCTTTGCGACAGAAACTGTGCGAGATGCGGTGGGGGACGAGCGTACCCCCAGGTTCCGCCGGGAAGGAATCGTGGTGCTGAGATGAAGAAGTTGTGCTGTTGCCGACAGCCGTTGCCGCCCCGTCGCCGACTGCTGTTGCCGACAACGGGGCGGTCCTGGAAGGCGCCGGACGGGGCGTCAGACGGAAGGCCCTGGTTAGGCTGGGCAAGCCGTGCCGTATCGCCGAGACTGTGGTGACCGGGCGGCATCGGGTGTCGTGCGTACCGCCTAGCTGCGACGGGACTGGTGCATGTGAAGATCCTCATCTCCGCGGACATGGAGGGCGCCACGGGCGTGACCTGGCCGGCCGATGTGCTGCCGGGGACGCCCCAATGGGAGCGCTGCCGCCATATGTTCACCTCTGACGTCAATGCGGCGATCGCCGGATTCTTCGATGGCGGGGCCGATGAGGTGCTGGTCAACGAGGCGCACTGGACGATGCGCAATCTGCTGCTGGAACAGCTCGATGAGCGGGCGCAGATGCTCACCGGGCGGCACAAATCGCTGAGCATGGTCGAAGGCGTGCAGCACGGCGACGTCGACGGGATCGCCTTCGTCGGCTACCACACCGGGGCGGGCACCGAAGGCGTCCTCGCGCACACCTACCTCGCCAACACCCTCACCGGCGTCTGGGTCGACGGCACCCGTGCGAGCGAGGGCTATCTGAACTCCCTGGTGGTCGCCGAGTACGGCGTCCCCGTGGTGCTGGTGACCGGCGACGACCGCACCTGCCAGGACGCCCTGGGGTACGCCCCGCAGGCGCCCGGTGTGGCGGTCAAGGACTATGTGTCGCGCTATGCGGCGGTCTGCCGACCGCCGGCCCGTACCGCCGCCGAGATCCGGGCCGCCGCCCGCAAGGGCGCGGCACTGGCGGTCCGTCATGAACCCTCCCGGCGCGGCCCGTTCCGGTTCGAGCTGGAATTCGACGCCGAACATCTGGTGGGCGCGGCCACCTGTGTGCCGGGCGTGGAACGATGCGGGGAACGCCGTATCGCGTATACGGGTCAGAACATGTACGAAGCCATCCGGTGCTTCAAGGCGGTCACCACCGTCGTGTCGTCCGCCGTGGAGGAACAATATGGCTGAGGTGGAGAGCGCCGGGGAGCCCGGGACCGGGCAGGTGACCGGCGTGGACCAGCAGGCGCTCGACGAGGTGGTGCGGTTCACCTCCGAGCTGATCCGGATCGACACCAGCAACGCCGGTGACGGCGCCTGCCAGGAGCGCCCGGCCGCCGAGTACGTCGCCGAGCGGCTGGCCGGGGCCGGACTGACGCCGACGCTGCTGGAGCGCAGCAAGGGCCGTACGAACGTGGTCGCCCGCATCGAGGGCACCGACCCCGCGGCCGATGCCCTGCTGGTGCACGGCCATCTCGATGTGGTGCCCGCCGAGCCCGCCGACTGGAGTGTGCACCCCTTCTCCGGGGAGGTCCGCGACGGTGTGGTCTGGGGCCGCGGCGCCATCGACATGAAGAACATGGACGCGATGGTGCTCGCCGTCGTCCGCCAGTGGGCCCGCAGCGGGGTGCGGCCGCGCCGGGACATCGTGCTCGCCTTCACCGCCGACGAAGAGGCCAGCGCCGAGGACGGCTCGGGCTTCCTGGCCGATCAGCACCCCGGCCTCTTCGAGGGCTGCACCGAAGGCATCAGCGAGTCCGGCGCCTTCACCTTCCATGGCGGCGACGGGATGCGGCTGTACCCGGTCGCGGCGGGGGAGCGCGGGACGGCCTGGCTGAAGCTGACCGCGCGGGGGCGGGCCGGACACGGCTCGAAGGTCAACCGCGACAACGCGGTCAGCCGGCTCGCCGCTGCCGTGGCCCGGATCGGCGCGCACGACTGGCCGGTCCGGCTCACCCCGACCGTGCGGGCCGCGCTCCGTGAACTCGCCGCGCTGCAGGGCATCGAGGTGGACGCCGACGCGCCGCGCTTCGATGTCGACGCACTGCTCGGCAGGCTCGGCCCGGCCGCCAAACTGGTCGAGCCCACGGTCCGCAACAGCGCCAACCCGACGATGCTGGCGGCCGGTTACAAGATCAATGTGATCCCCGGGACCGCCGTCGCCCATATCGACGGCCGGGTGCTCCCCGGCGGCGAGGCGGAGTTCCGCACGACCCTGGACGAGCTCACCGGACCGGATGTGAGCTGGGAGTACCACCATCGCGAGGTCGCGCTGGAGGCCCCGGTCGACGCCCCGGCGTTCGCCGCGATGCGCGCCGCGATCGAGCGCTTCGACCCGGACGGCCATGTCGTGCCGTACTGCATGTCCGGCGGAACCGACGCCAAACAGTTCTCCCGGCTGGGCATCACCGGCTACGGCTTCTCCCCGCTGAAGCTGCCCGAGGGCTTCGACTACCAGGCGCTCTTCCACGGCGTGGACGAATGTGTGCCGGTCGAGGGGCTGCACTTCGGTGTCCGGGTGCTCGATCATTTCCTGCGCGCGGCCTGACCGGCCGACGCGTTGTCCGACCCGGTGGTGGAGAGGAACTGCAGCATGGTGACCACGGCTCCGTATGGCGGCTGGACGTCCCCGATCGATGCCCGGACGGTTGCCGCGCACGACGGCCGGCCGGCCTTCGCCGGTGTCGTCGGCGACGAGGTGTGGTGGACGGAGCCGCGGCCCGGCGAGGGCGGCCGGCGGGCGCTGGTCCGCCTGCGCCCGGACGGCACCGAGGAGTCGGTACTGCCCGCGCCCTGGAACGTCCGCAGCCGGGTGCTGGAGTACGGCGGCCAGCCCTGGGCCGGTGCGGTCACCGAGCGCGGACCGCTGGTCGTCTTCAGCAACTTCGCCGACCAGCGGCTGTACGCCTACGCGCCGGACAGCGACGAGGCGCCGCGCCCGCTCACCCCGCACTCCGCCGTCGGCGACGGGCTGCGCTGGGCCGACCCGGTGCTGCGCCCGGAGCTCGGTGAGGTCTGGTGTGTCCTGGAGGAGTTCACGGGCGACCGGCCGACCGATGTGCGCCGGGTGATCGCGGCCGTGCCGCTCGACGGCTCCGCCGCCGAACACCGCGCGTCCGTACGGGAGTTGAGCGACGACCGGCATCGCTTCGTGACCGGTCCGCGGATCTCCCCGGACGGACGGCGGGCCGCCTGGCTCGCCTGGGACCACCCCCGTATGCCCTGGGAGGGTACGCTGGCGATGGTCGCCCGGATCACCGGAGAGGGCGGGTTCGCGGACATCCGGCCGCTCGTCGGCGACCTCGGCCCCGGCGAACCGCACGGTGGCGCGGCCGGTGAGTCCGTCGCCCAGATCGAGTGGGCGGCCGACGGCTCCCTGCTGTTCGTCTCGGACGCCGGCGGCTGGTGGCAGCTGCGGCGCATCGACCCGGAGGCGACGGGCGACGGCTCCGCGTCGGGCCGCGCACTGTGCCCGGCCCGGCAGGAGGAGTTCGGCGGACCGCTGTGGACCGTCGGCCAGCGCTGGTTCCTGCCCCTGGACAACGGCACCCTCGCAGTGATCCACGGCCTGGGCGCCACCTCCCTGGGCATCCTCGACCCGGTGAGCGGCGAACTGGTCGACGCGGCGGGCCCGTGGACCGAGTGGGCGCCCAGCCTCGCCGTGCACGGCAGCCGCGTCATCGGCATCGCCGCCGGTCCGCACAGCTCGTACGAGATCGTCGAGCTGGACACCTGCACCGGACGCGCCCGCGTACTGGCCTGCCGGCACACCGACGTCCTGGACCCGGCCTACTATCCGCGGCCGCTGCACCGGACCTTCACCGGGCCCGACGGGCGGGACATCCACGCCCACATCTGCCCGCCGCACAACCCCGACCACCGGGCCCCCGAGGGAGAGCTGCCGCCCTTCGTGCTGTGGGCGCACGGCGGCCCCACCGGGCGGGCCCCGCTCGTGCTCGACCTGGAGATCGCCTACTTCACCACCCGGGGCATCGGTGTCGCCGAGGTCAACTACGGCGGTTCGACGGGCTATGGCCGCGAGTACCGGGAACGGCTGCGCGGCCAGTGGGGAGTGGTGGACGTCGAGGACTGTGCCGCCGTCGCCCGCGCTCTGGCCGACGAGGGCACCGCCGACCGCGCCCGGCTGGCCATCCGCGGCGGCAGCGCCGGCGGCTGGACCGCCGCCGCCTCCCTGGCCGCCACCGACCTCTACGCCTGCGGCACCATCAGCTACCCCATCCTGGACCTCACCGGCTGGGCCACCGGCGAGACCCACGACTTCGAGTCGCGCTATCTGGACTCGCTGATCGGGCCGCTCGACGAGGTGCCCGACCGCTACCGCGAGCGTTCCCCGCTGCACCGCGCAGACCGGATCACCGCGCCATTCCTGCTGCTCCAGGGCCTGGACGATGTGATCTGCCCGCCCTCGCAGTGCGAACGCTTCCTCGCCGAGGTCGCCGGGCGCGGTATACCGCACGCCTATCTGTCGTTCCCCGGCGAGGGCCACGGCTTCCGCCGCGCGAAGACCATCGTGCGCGCCGTGGAGGCCGAACTCGCCCTCTACACCCACACGTTCGGCATCGCCCGCGACGATGTCCCGGCACTGGAGCTGCGCGGATGACGGACGCCCGGCCGGTCCGGCCGCCACGGCTGCGGCCCGGCGACCGGGTGGCGGTGGTGGCGCCCAGCGGCCCGATCGTGGCGGAGCGGCTGGACCGCGGGCTGGATGTGCTCCGCGGCTGGGATCTCGACCCGGTCGCCGCGCCCCATGTCCGCGGCGGCCACCCCTCGCTGGGCCATCTCGCCGCCTCCGACGAGGAGCGGGCCCGCGACCTCCAGGAGGCGTGGTGCGATCCGTCCGTCAAGGCGGTGTTCGCGGCGCGCGGTGGCTACGGCGCCCAGCGGATGGTCGACCTCCTGGACTGGGACGCGCTCCGTGCCGCGGCCCCCAAACCGCTGATCGGCTTCAGCGATGTCACGGTGCTGCACGAGGCGTTCGCGGTGCGTGCCGGGGTGTCCACGCTGCACGGCCCGGCCGTCGCGGGGGAGGTCTTCCTCAAGGACGACGCCACCCGTGACCATCTGCGGCGCACCCTGTTCGCGCCGGAGACCGTCCGCACCCTGGTGTCGCCGTCCGCCCGGCCGCTGGTGCCGGGCCGGGCCCGCGGGCTCACCCTCGGCGGCTGTCTGACCATGCTCGCCACCGAGCTGGGCACCCCACGGGCCCGGCCGGGCGCGGCGGGCGGGCTGCTCCTGTTGGAGGACGTCGGGGAACCGCCGTACCGCATCGACCGGTCGCTCACCCAACTCCTGCGCGCCGGCTGGCTGGACGGTGTCGCCGGGATCGTCCTCGGCTCCTGGGCCCGCTGCGGGCCCTACGACCGGGTGCGGGAGGTGCTGGTGGACCGGCTGGCCGGGCTCGGGGTGCCGGTGGCCGAGGAGTTCGGCTTCGGACACGGTGACTCCGCGCTGACCCTGCCGCTGGGCATCCCCGCCGAGCTGGACGCCACGGCCGGCACGCTGACCTTCGACACACCGGCAACCTGCTGACCACACCACCGGATTGCCGTCCAGTCACCGATTGCCGTCCTGTCACCGTCCCGTCGCCTCGGCCCTCATGGGGCGTCCCTGGCTCCGCCCGCCGGAAGACGCCCCTGAACGCACGTCCTAACCACGACGCGGGTCCGGAACGTTGACTTGCCGATACCCGTGTCACAGCATGAGCGCGCCGCTACCGACTGGTTGGTACGACCTGTGTGGAGGTCCTCGTGCCCAGCGTGTCCCGAGCCGTGTCCCGCCCCGTGCTCCGCAGGTCCCTCGCCCTGCTGGCCGGCTCCGCCCTCGCCGCTCCGCTCGCGCTGACCGCCCCCGCGGAGGCGGCCGCCGACCCGTACACCGTCACCGCGCTGAAGGTCACCGTCCGGACCGGGGAGCGCAACTGCACGCTGGACGCGGATGTCTACCGCCCGGCCGGCGCCGACGCCGCCCACCCCGCGCCCGCCGTACTGACCACCAACGGCTTCGGCGGCAGCAAGAAGGACGGTTCGACCGACGCCCTCGCCAAGGCGTTCGCCGCCCGCGGCTATGTGGCGCTGGCCTACTCCGGGCTCGGCTTCGGCAAGACCGGCTGCCCGATCTCGCTCGACGACCCCGGGACCGACGGCCGGGCGGCGAGCGGACTGATCGACCTGCTGGCCGGCGCCCGTACGGCCGACAACGGGACACGGCTCGACTACGTCGCCAAGGACGGAGCGCGCGATCCGCGGGTCGGTATGATCGGCGGCTCCTACGGCGGTGCGATCCAGCTGGCCACCGCCGCCGTCGACCACCGGGTCGACGCACTGGTCCCGCTGATCACCTGGAACGACCTCTCGTACTCCCTGGACCCGAACAACGCCGGCCGTACCCACGGCGTCACCGGTCCGCTGCCCGGTGCCTACAAGTGGCAGTGGACGAACGGGTTCTTCCTGATCGGCGAGGCGCAGGGGCTGCTGCATCCTGAGCTCGACCCCTCGCGTACCGGTGGTCCCGGCTGTCTGCACTTCGTCGCGCGCGCCTGCGAGACCAAGCGGCTGCTGGACTCCGGAAAGTACCCGGCGGAGCGGACCGACGCCGTGCTCCGCTATACGCGCAGCGTCTCCCCGGTCTCGTATCTGCCCTCGGTGAAGGCCCCGACGCTGCTCGTACAGGGCCAGAACGACACCCTGTTCAACCTCAACGAGGCCACCGCCACCTACCGGACCCTCGCCGCGCAGGGCACCCCGGTCAAGATGATCTGGCAGTCATGGGGCCACAGCGGCGGGATGAAGAAGCCGCTGAAGGGCGAACTCAACCTGGCGCAGGGCAACCTGGACAGCAGCTATGTCGGACAGCGGATCCTGGCGTGGTTCACCCGCTATCTCCGGCACCGGACGGCAACCGGAACCGGCCCGGCCTTCGCCTACTACCGGGACTGGGTGACCGACGGTTCCGCCTACGCCACCGCGCCCGCCTTCCCGGCGGGCGGCACCCGGCGGCTGTATCTCTCCGGGGACGGCAAGCTCGTCGGCCGGCGCGCCGAGGTGACGCCCGGCAGCCGGACGTACCGCAATCTGCGGATGGCCACCAGCCACTCGGAGAGTTCGCTGGCCGGGATCCTGGGGCTGCCGGACGTGCCGTCGTACGACGCCAGGGGCACCTACCTCGACTGGACATCACAGCCGGTGGCGGGCGGTCCGGTCGACGTGGTGGGCGCGCCACAGGTGACGCTGAAGGTCTCCTCACCGCAGGCCGAGCGGGCCCAGCGCTCCGCGGACGCGGCCGACAAGCTCGTGCTGTTCGCCAAGCTCTACGATGTCGCGCCGGACGGTAAGAAGACGCTGGTGCACCGGCTGGTGGCCCCGGCCCGGGTGCCCGATGTGACCCGGCGGTTCACCGTGCGACTGCCGGCCATCGTCCACCGGTACGCGCCGGGGCACCGGCTGCGCTTCGTGATCGCCGCGAGCGACGCCGCTTATCGGGGCAATCGCGGTGTGAAGCCGGTGACGGTCACGAGTACGCCCAAGGACGCAGGGGTGCTCGAACTGCCCGTCACCCAAGGAGTGTTGAGGTAGCGGGGTCCGGACCGGCCCGGTCGTCCACCGAGGGGGCGGCTCAGTCCTCCGTGACCGTGATTGCCTGTACGGGGCAGGCGCGGGCTGCTTCCCGGACCAGCGGGTCGCCCGCGCCGTCCTCCCTGCCGGGCAGCAGCGCGCTGAAACCGTCGTCGTCCTGTGTGAAGACCCCCGGCGCGGTCAGGGCACACTGGCCGGCGCCGATACAGCGGTCGGTGTCGATGGCGATCCGCATTCCGGACCCCTTTCGTTGGTCTGCCGACCCGGCTGCTACCAGGTCAGCGGTAGTTCGATCATGCCTTGCAGGGTGTCTCCGGGCTTGAACGGGATCTCGGCGGCCGGCGCCGCGAGCCGCAGCTCCGGGAGCCTGGTGAACAGCGAGCGCAGCGCGATCTCCAGCTCAGCGCGGGCGAGGTTCTGCCCCAGACACTGGTGGATCCCGAAGCCGAACGCCACGTGATGGCGGGCCGAACGGCTGAGGTCCAGTTCGTCCGGGGACGGATAGGCGGTGTCGTCCCGGTTGATCAGCGAGGTGGGGAACACCACCCCGTCGCCGGCGCGGATGACCTGCCCGCCGGTCTCGATGTCCTCCTTCGCCACCCGCAGCACCCCGTCCGCGATGGACAGGAACCGCAGCAGCTCCTCGACGGCGGCCGGCATCAGGCCCTCTTCGGCCCTGAGCTGCGCCAGCTGCCCGGGGTGCTCCAGCAGGGTGAAGGTGCCCAGCGAGATCATGTTGGCGGTGGTCTCATGACCGGCCACCAGCAGGATCATGGCGAGCCGGACCAGCTCCTCGTGGGTGAGGGAGCCGGTCCGCAGCCGGTCCTCGATCAGCTCGTCCAGCAGCCCGTCGCCCGGCTTCTTCTGCTTGGCGGTGATCAGCCCCGCGAAGTACTCCTCCAGCTTCACCCGGGCGTCCTCCGCCTCCTCGGACGTCCGGCCGCGCAGGATACGGCGGGACTCCTCCTCGAAGAACTCATGGTCGGCGTACGGGACACCGAGGAGTGCGCAGATCACCATCGAGGGGACCGGCAGGGCGAACGCGGAGACCAGCTCGGCGGGCGGGCCCTGGGCCAGCATCCGGTCGAGCAGCCCGTCGACGATCCGGTGGATCTCCGGGCGCAGCGCGGCGACCCGCTTGACGCTGAAGCTGGGGATCAGCATCCGGCGCTGGGTGTTGTGCTCCGGGTCGTCGACCCCGATCAGCGGTGTCCGGACCCGGCGGATCGCCGCGAAGCGCTCGGACGGGATCGGGAAGGCCGGGTTCTGCCGGTCGGCGGAGATCCGCTGGTCGCTCAGCAGCGCCCGTGCCGCGGTGTGGCCGGTGACCGCCCATACCTTGCGGCCGTCGTAGAACGTGACCTGGGTCAGCGGGCCGTCCTCGCGCAGTGGCTGATAACTGGCGGGCGGGTGGTAGGGACAGGTGCGGTCCTGAAAGTAGGGGATGGCTTCGGGCACGGAATCCTCCCGTACGAGGCTCAGGGGGCTTGAGGGCTTGAGGGGCATGGGGTGGCTTGAGCGGTCTGAGTGGCTCGTGTTGCTCGTGTGCGAGATGGCTGTGGGGTGACGCGCCGTTCGCGCCGGGTCGATCTCACTTCATGCCTCGGATGCCGGGCATGTCTACGCGCAGTTCGGCCAATTTAGTTCAACTTGGGACGTGTTCGGTCGGATGCCGCGCCGTATCCGCCGTTGGCGGGTGTTCGCGGCACCGGCTGCGGGGAGTGAGAGCGGGCGGCGGCCCAGGGGGGACAAGCCGACGGGTGCGACACTGCCTGTATGGGGCAACGACACGACGGTGGGGCCATTAGGGGTACGGCGCAGGCGTGGTCGGCGCTCGGGGGAGACCCGGCCCTGACGGAACGGATCACCTACGGCGGTCCGCCCGGTCTGCTGCCGGCCAGGCTCCCGGTGCTGCCGCTGGCCCGCTCCACGGTCGCGGTCTGTGCGCTCGCGGCAGCCGAACTCGCCGCCCGGCGCGACGGCCGTCCGCTGCCCGTCGTACGCGTCGACGACGGCGCGGTGGCCACCGCCTTCGTCAGCGAACGCCACCTGCGGATCGACGGCCGGGCCCCGTCGAACTTCGCCCCGCTCTCCCGCTTCTGGCGCACCACCGACGGCTGGGTCCGCACCCACGCCAACTACCCGCACCACCGCGCCCGGTTGCTCCGCGCCCTGGACCTCCCCGAGAGCGCCGGGGTGCCGGAGGCCGAGGCCGCACTGGCCGGCCGCCGCGCGACGGAGGTCGAGGAGACCGTCTACGCCGCGGGCGGGCTGGCCGTCGCCGCCCGTACACCCGACCAGTGGGCCGCCCACCCCCAGGGCGCCACCGTGGCCGCCGCTCCGCTGCTCACCCTCCGGCCGCTCGGCGCCGCCGCCCCGCCCCGTGTACTGCCGCCGCGGACCGGCGACCCGGTACTCCCGGCCGCCGGACTGCGGGTGCTGGACCTGACCCGGGTGATCGCCGGGCCGGTCGCCACCCGCACGCTGGCGCTGCTCGGCGCGGACGTGCTGCGTATCGACGCCCCACAGCTGCCGGAGAGTCAGGACGCCCACAGCGATACCGGCTTCGGCAAGCGGTCCGCGCTGCTCGACCTCGGCTCGCCCGGCGGCCGGGCGGACTTCGAGGAGCTGCTGGCCCGCGCGGATGTCGTGGTCACCGGCTACCGGCCGGGCGCACTCGACCGCTTCGGCCTCACCCCGGAGGCGCTGGCCGCCCGCCGCCCCGGCCTGGTCGTCGCCCGGCTCTCCGCCTGGGGCGACGACGGGCCGTGGGGCGCCCGGCGCGGCTTCGACAGCCTGGTGCAGGTGGCCACCGGAATCGCCGCCATCGAATCCGGCGCGGACGGCACCCCCGGCGCACTGCCCGCCCAGGCCCTGGATCACGGCACGGGCTACCTCCTGGCCGCGGCGGTGCTCCGCGCGCTGACCGAACAGCGCCGCACGGGGCGCGCCACCCTCGCCACCCTGTCCCTGGCCCGCACCGCGCGATGGCTGACCCACGAGCTGCCGGCGCGCGACGACGACGGCCCCAGGCCCTCCGGCGCCGCCCACGACCCCGCGGACCACCTCCGCGAGACCGACAGCCCCGTGGGCCGGCTCCGCCACGCCCTCCCGCCCGTCTCCTTCGCCGGTGCACCGGCCACCTGGGCAACCCCGCCCGGCCGGTGCGGAACGGACGCGCCGGTGTGGCGGGAGGGCCCCTGACGGCCGGGCGGCGTCGTCCAGGTGGCCGGTCGGCTGGCCTGCCCCCTGCGCCCTTCGTACGATCTGCCGATGACGAGCAACGACCGCTACCTCGCGCGCGGCCCGCGGGTGGGCATCCGGCACTTCACCGCCGCCGACCGGGCGGAGTTCACCGCACTGGCGCGGGAGAGCGCCCAGCTGCACCGCCCCTGGCTCTTCCCGCCCGCCACGGACACCGCGTACGACGGCTATCTGCTGCGGCTCCAGGAACCGCGGCGCGAGGGCTTCTTGATCTGTGAACTCGCGGACGGCCGGATCGCCGGGTACCTCACGATCAACAACATCGTGCACGGCGCGTTCCGCTGCGGCGCGATCGGCTACGGCGCCTTCGCGCACGCCGCCGGCCGCGGCCTGATGAGCGAGGGCCTGCGGCTCGTACTGCACCACGCCTTCACCGCCCTGGGCCTGCACCGGCTGGAGGTCAACATCCAGCCGGCCAACGACCTGTCGATCGCCCTGGTCAAACGGGCCGGATTCCGGCGGGAGGGCTTCTCCCCGGACTTCCTCTTCCTCGACGGCGCCTGGCGCGACCACGAACGCTGGGCGATCACCGCCGAGATGGTCCCGGGGCGGGGGAATTGATCTCCGGGCCGGGCGCTTCGGTCCGGGCAGGGGAGTGATGGGATATCCCTCATGACCATCGAATTCCACCGCACCGTACCGGTCTTCCGGATCTTCGACGTGGCCAAGGCCCATGAGTTCTACGTCGGCTACCTCGGCTGCACGGTCGACTGGGAGCACCGTTTCGAGCCCGGTATGCCGCTCTACACCCAGGTGTCGCGCGGTGATCTCGTGCTGCACCTGTCGGAGCACCACGGCGACGCGACCCCCGGCTCCACGGTCTACGCGGAGCTGAGCGGGGTGCGCGCACTGCACGCCGAGCTCGCCGCCAAGAATTACCCGTATCTGCGCCCCGGTCTGGAACAGGACGAGATCGGGACCTCGCTCACCCTGACCGACCCCTTCGGGAACCGGCTGCGCTTCAACGAGCCGGGCGCGGCCGAGTAGCCGACGCGCCAATGAGCCGACGCGCCAATGAGCCGACGTGCCCGGCCATTTCGCCGCATCTTGCCGGCCCTCCCCATTTTCCGTGCGGTTGTGTGACGATCACCGTATGCGCCGTACCGTACTGATCGATGCCCCCTCCAACCTGGGACTGCGTCCGCCCGCGCCCGGAACCGTGCCCGGCTGCTACAAGCTCGCGGGCGCGCTGCGCGAACAGGGACTGCTGCGCCGGCTCGGTGCGCTGGAGGGCGGTGTGGTGGTGCCGCCGCGCTACGACCTGGGGGAGTGGAAGGAGGGGGACGGTGACTTCAACGCCGCCGCCCTCGCCGCCTACACGGGCCGGCTCGCGACCCGTATAGAGGGGCATGTGGGCAGCGGCGACTTCCCGGTGGTGCTGGGCGGTGACTGCAGCATCCTGCTCGGCGCGGTGCTCGCGCTGCGACGGCTGGGGCGCTACGGCGTCGCCTACCTGGACGGGCACGGCGACTTCCGGCACCCGGGCAACGTGGCGGTATCCGGCCCGGTCGGTGCCGCGGCCGGAGAGGGCCTGGCGCAGATCACCGGGCGGGGGCAGGCGGATCTCACGGACCTCGACGGGCTGCGGCCGTACGTCCGCGACGAGGACGTGTGCGCCCTCGGGCTCCGCGATGTGGACGAGGACCAGGAGGAGCTGACCGCCCTCGGCATCAGCCACGCCTCCGTCGGCGAGATCCGGCGGCGTGGCCCGGAGACGGTGGCCCGCGACGTCCTCACCCACTTCCAGCGCTCCCCGCTCGACGGCTTCTGGATCCATCTCGACGCCGATGTCCTCGACCCGTCCGTCATGCCGGCCGTCGACAGCCCCGACCCCGGCGGTCTGCTGACCGGCGAACTCCGGGCGCTGCTCGGCCCGTTGGCCGCCTCGCCGCGCTGTGCGGGCATCAACGTCACCATCTACGACCCGGACCGCGACCCCGAAGGGATGGGCGCGGCGCTGCTCGCCGATCTCCTTGAGAGTGTCTTTGCGCAACCCTGACCCGGCCCGGGACCGAGCCGCCCTGTGCAGACCGGCGGTCACGCGGTTCCATGGTCAACAGGAGGCCGCCGTAGCCGAGGTGGCCCGGTTCAGCATTGCGAGGCAGCCGTGGCCACGAGTGTGCGACGCACCACCCTGACCCTCCCCGCCGCCCACCTCGGCCCGGACAACCCCCTCCCCGCGCTGCGGGCCGGCCATGACCTGCACCGCATCGAGGTCCCCCAGGACGCCGGACTGCCCGCCGACATGGCGCGGCAGATCGGCTGTGCACCGCTGCGCTCGGTCCTGCCCGCCCCGCTGCGTGACGGCTACGGCCGGGCCCGCCGCAGCACCGACCTCGACGCCCTGGTCATCGAGAACGACCGGCTGCGGGCCACCGTCCTGCCCGGCCTCGGCGGCCGGGTGTACTCCCTGCACCACAAGCCCACCGACCGTGAACTCCTCTACCGCAACCCGGTGTTGCAGCCCGCGGCCTTCGCCCTCAACGGGGCCTGGTTCTCCGGCGGTATCGAGTGGAACATCGGCGCCACCGGACACACCACGCTCTCCTGCGCCCCGCTGCACGCCGCCCGCGTCCCGGCCCCGGACGGTGGGGAGATGCTGCGCCTGTGGGAGTGGGAGCGGCTGCGCGACCTCCCCTTCCAGGTGGACCTGTGGCTGCCCGAGGGCTCCGACTTCCTCCACGTGGGCGTACGCATCCGTAATCCGCACCACCACACCGTGCCGGTGTACTGGTGGTCCAACACCGCCGTGCCCGAAGGGGAACGCACTCGCGTCCTGGCCCCCGCCGACGCGGCCTGGCACTTCGGTTACGAACGGACCCTGCGCCGCGTCCCGGTCCCCGAGGCCGACGGCACCGACCGCAGTTACCCGCTGCGCAGCACCTACCCCGCCGACTACTTCTACGACGTACCCGACGGCGCCCGCCGCTGGGTCACCTCCCTGGACGCCGACGGCCGCGGTCTGGTGCAGACCTCCACCGACACCCTGCGCGGCCGCAAGCTCTTCCTGTGGGGCGCGGGGCGGGCCGGGCGGCGCTGGCAGCGGTGGCTCACCGAGCCGGGCAGCGGCGGCTATGCGGAGATCCAGGCCGGACTGGCCCGTACCCAGCTGGAGCATGTGCCGCTGGACGCCGGCGCCGAGTTCAGCTGGCTGGAGGCGTACGGGCCGCTGGACGCCGACCCCGCGACGGTGCACGGCGCGGACTGGGGCGCGGCCCGCGCGGAGGTCGAGGCCCGGCTGCAGTCCGCCCTGCCCCGGTCGGAGGTCGAGACCGCCTACGCCGCCTGGCTGCCGTACGCCGACCAGGAACCGAAGGAGCTGCTGGCCACCGGCTCGGGCTGGGGCGCGCTGGAGGCGGCCCGCACGGGCCTGGACCTGCCCGGTACGCCCTTCGGCCCGGCCACGCTGGGCGCCGAACAGGAGCCATGGCTGACCTTGCTGAGAACCGGCGACCTGCCGCCCGGCGGCCCCGTTCCCGGCCCGGTGGTCACCGCACCGGCCTGGCGCGATCTGCTGGAGTCCGCACCGCCCGGCCCGTCCACCGACTACCACCTGGGCCTCGCCCAGTGGCAGGCCGGCGACCGCGCCCAGGCCGTCCGCAGCTGGGAACGAGCCCTCGGACACGCCGCCGACTGTCCGTCGTCTCAACTCTGCCTGCCGCTGTACTGCCTGGCCGTCGCCGAGTCCGAAGCGGGCGAGCCGGCCCGCGCCGCCGACCGCTATGCGCAGGCCTGCGCCGCAGCGGCCCAGGCGGCCTCCGCACCGGACCCGGCCGCACGGGCCTGGCAGGTGGTGCTCCCGGCCCTCGCCCGAGAGGCGGTCCCGGCACTCCTCGCGGCCCACCGAACCGATGAGGCCGCCCAACTACTGACGTCCCTACGACCGCCCGACCCCACCGACGGCCGCTTCCGCTTGCTGACCGCCCAGGTACTGCTCGCCCAGGGCCGGCCCGCCGCGGCCCGGGACATCTTCGAAACCGGCTTCGACATCGCCGCCCTACGAGAGGGCGACGAGTCCCTCGCCACCACCTGGTACGCCATCGCCGAACAACTCGTCGCAGGCGGCGGCCCGGTCACGAAGGAGGTCCGTGCAGCGGCCCGCGCTGTGCATCCGCTGCCGGAGCGGTACGAGTACCGGATGCGGCCGGTGTAGCCGGCCTGCGACACCGGCCGCTGGTCCTCCACCACACCGGCGGCTTGTCGTGCACGGCATTGGCGTGGCTGACGGTGTCCAGTGACAGTCGAGCTGTTGTCACGAGGCAGCTGAGGTCGCGGACGCGGAGGTGGGCACGGTGGCTTCATTTCCCGTCCGACTCACCATTGGTGGCCGTATCGCCGTGTTTCTGAGTCGGGAAGAAGATCGCGCTCACCAGGTGGGGGCTGCGCCCCGGGGCGGGCCCGTTGGTCGCGCGTGACGCGAAGGAATGACGCCACTCGCTGATCATCTCGGCGAGTTCCTCGGGGCTGAGCCAGAGGGTGCCTTGCCGGTAGCCCACGGAGTCGGCGAACGGGTCGGCTCCCGGCCGGTCGAGGTAGGTATTGAACTCGGCGAGCAGTGCGGCCATGGCGGAGGCGAAGCCTCGGCGATGGTCATCCAGAGACATCGACGCGCCTGCCTCAGGCTCGACCGTCATCCGGTCCCGGCGCAGCCGGTAACGCCGCTCCACCGCGCCGCGTACCCGCTGCTCGTCCGCTACCTCCAGCACTCCGCCCTCGGCCAGCAGTCCGACGTGGCGGTAGACGGTCGTCTTGGGGACGTCGGGCAGTACGGCGCACAACTCGGCGGCGGAGCAGGTCCGTTCACCGGACATGGCGTGGGTAATGCGCAGCCGCACCGGGTGCAACAGCAGGTCGAGGATGTCCATCTCTGAATGGTCCCATATCTGGTACTGTTCCCAAAGTTGGGAACGGATGAAGGGGAACGAGAATGACCACGGAAACCTCGCCGACGTCGGCCCGATTAAGCATCGAGGCGGTGCAGCCGCTGCGTACTCTCGACCCGGACGAGCCGCTGGACGATCTGGCATGGCTGGATGAGGCGATCGGCGACGCGAAGGTGGTGGCGATCGGTGAGAACGCGCACTACAACCGTGAGTCGTACCAGCTGCGCCACCGCCTGATGCGGTATCTGGTCGAGCACCACGGGTTCGGCGCCTACGCGATGGAGTCCGGATTCGCCGAGGGATGGCTGGTCGACGACCGGGTCCGCGGCGGCCAGGGCCGGCCCGGCCACGTCCTGGCGAACGGCATGACCTCGTTGATGGGGCTGTGGACCGAGATGGGCTCTCATCTGGAGTGGATGCGGCAGCGCAATCGTGGTGCAACCCGGCCGGTCGGCTTCTACGGCATCGACCTGTCCGGTTCGAATGTCTCTCTGCTGCCCGGCTTGGATGCCGTCATTGCCTACCTCGCAGAGGCGGATCCTGAATTCGAGGTGGATCCGAGCGTCCGGGAGATCGCCTCCGTCCTCGCCGTGCCGTCGGCGTTCTCCCTCTCCCAGGCCGTCACTGCCTACGGGCAGCTCCCTGGCGAGCGCCGGGATGCGCTGACGGCAGGGCTGGCCGAGATTGCCGCGCGCATGGAAGGACGGCGCCTGGACTACCGCCGGCGCACCCCTGCCGATGCGTACGAGCGCGCGCTGCGCGTACTGCGTCTGATCGTCGTCATCGACGCCAATGTGCGCGCGCTGGCCCGTGGCGACCAGGAGAGCCTGTTCGTCAACCGCGACGCCGCGATGGCGGACACCGTCGAATGGATTCTGCGCCGAGAGGACCGGATCATGCTGGCCGCGCACAACGGCCACATCCAACGCTGGCCGGCCCAGTGGCCCGGCATGCGGCCGACGGCGACGTTGGGCATGCACCTGGCCGACCGGATAGGGGAGAACTACCTGGTCATCGGCGTCACCAACGGCACAGGCCAGACCCTCAACACATCAGCCGACTTCTACGCCGGCAAGCTCTTCACCGACCTGGAGCCGCCCCGGCCCGGCAGCCTCGACGCACTCATGTCCGCCAGCTCCGACCGGCCCTTCGCCACCGACCTGCGGCGGCTGTCACCGACCGACACCGAGGCCGTTCGGACCGTCTCCCAGCAGCGTTTCGGCACTCTCTACAGCGACGTGAGCCCCCTGGACGCCTACGACATCATCGTCCACCTCCCACAGGTCACTGCGGCCGAACCAGATGGCGCCGCGCTCGCTGCCTCACCCCACGAGGTGCAGGAGGCATTTTCCCAGTGGGCGCGATGACGCTTGGTCGGCGTGTCCACCGGCATTCCCCGGCGTCCCCGGGCATCCCCCAGCATCCTCCGGGGCACCGCCTTCGCCCGGACATCAGGGCGCCCAGCTGTGTGTCTGGGAACTCCGCCCTGCACCTGGCCCGTTCGGGCCGCGCAAGGCTACGGGGGCGCCGTGACGGTCGAGGTGTGCAGGGCCGCGCTGGCCGCGGGCGCGTCGGACATTGTGCTCTTCGCGGACCCTGCCAACCCCACCAGTAACGCCCTTTACCAACGCATCGGATACGTCCCGGTCACCGACTTCGCCGTGTACGACTTCTCCGATGCCGAGTTGGAACTCGGTTAGGAATTGCGGGCGCTTCTACTTGCCCGGGGCAACAGCTGCAATGTCCGGGACAACTGCCATGGCTTCGACCTCGACCAGGTACTCGGGCTGCGCCAAAGCCTGTACGCCGATCCAGGAAGAAGGGGGCGGGTTTTCCGATCCGAACGTGTCGACAAGGACGCGACCGATGAGATCCGCCTCGGGGCCGGACTCGAAGCCAGGTGTGTCGAACCCATCGGCGGCGCGTGCAGGGAGCGGAGGCGTGCCGTGCGGATCGGAGTGATCGGTAGGGCACGCCCCGGGGCTCCTCGCCATGGGCCTCCCTGGCCTGGGCGTCCCCGACCTAGGACTCGCCGTCCTGCCTCCGGTCGACGTACTCGAAGACCGAGCCGTCCGGGTGGCGGGCCACCAGGTTGCGGCCGATGGGGGTGGGGAGCGGGCCGGCGATGATGTCCGCGCCGACGGCCTTCAGGTCGGTCACCGCCTCGTCCACGTCCTTGACGGCGAGGGTCGCCGTGATCTTCCGCAGCACCGACAACTCCGCCTCGGGGCCGCTCATCAGGAAGAAGCATCCGACGGCTGCGACCGCCACCCCGCCGCGCTGGAAGCGGATCGCCTCGGCGCCGGTCAGCCGTTCGTAGACGCCGATCGCGGAATCGAGATCAGCGACGCACACCCGCAATGAGGTCCCCAGAATGTCCATGCGGGCCACCCTAGTTGGAGGACCTGCCCGGACGCGATCACTTGGCCATGATCAGACCGCTCTTCGCCGCGCCCCGGGACAGCACGATCTCCCGGATGCTGTCCCGGGCCTGTGCGTAGTCGCTGCGGCCGGGCTGTCCGGCCAGCGCCGCGTTGAGGTTCACGACCCGGAAACCGTCGTTGACGTCGGTGAGTTGGGGGAGGAACTCCGCCTTGCGGACCGTCCAGCGCCCGCCGGGTGTGGACGGGCCGGCGAAGGTGAAGCGGGCCATCGAGCTCTGGTTGCCGCGGCCGTCCGGCTGGTCGCTGTGGTTGAACATATGGCCCGCGAGCTGGTCGCCCATCCCGTACACCACCCAGGTGCCGTTGACCTTCTCGTAGGCCTGCGGGACATGGGCATGGGTGCCCAGGATCAGATCGATGTCGGGGCGGCCGGCGGTGCGTGCGGCGGTCAGCGCGCGGGCCAGGGTGCGCTGTTGCTCGTCCGGCTGCGGCTGCCACTCGGTGCCCCAGTGGATGCTGACGACCACCACGTCCGCACCGGCCCGGCGGGCCGCGCGGGCGTCGGCGGTGATCTTCTTCCGGTCGATCAGATTGACCGCCCAGGGTGCCTTGCCGGGCAGCGGGATGCCGTTGGTGCCGTAGGTGTACGAGAGCTGGGCGACCTTCGCGGGGCCGGCCCGTAGCAGGGTGACCCGGGAGGACTCGGCGGCGGAGCGGGCCGAACCGGCATGGCGCAGGCCGACCGCGTCCATGGCGCCGAGGGTGCGGTGTACCCCGTCGGCGCCGTCGTCGAGGGTGTGGTTGGAGGCGGTGGAGCAGGAGTCGTAGCCGGTGTCCTTGAGGGCGGCGGCGACCTGGGGCGGGGACTTGAAGCTGGGGTAGCCGGTGAACGGGCCGCCGTCCCTGCCGTAGATCGTCTCCATATGGCAGATCGCCAGGTCGGCGCCGGAGACCACCGGCTTCACCCCGGCGAACATGGCGCGGAAGTCATGGCCGTGGCCGTGCGCGTCGTCGCCGGACCGCCGGATTATCTCGTTGTGCGGGAGCACATCGCCGGTGGCCAGGAGGGTGAAGTGGGCCGCGGCGACGGCTCGTGCGCCGCCCGGCTGGGCGGAAGGTGTGGAGCGTGCGGGGCCGGCGGACTGCTGGGTTCCGCAGCCCGCCGTCAGGAGGGTCAGCGCCGCTATCGCGGCCAGGCGTCGTTGTGGGGTCACGCCCCATGCATATCGGGATTAATAGGATTTATCTGCCGGGGAGGGGGTGCGGCTGGGCCGTCGGAGGGACGGGGCGGGGCGGGGCGGAGCGGTTGACCTGCTCCCGGCACCCCGCGCCGCCGTCAGGCGCGGCAGAGGATCTCGCCGTGCAGGATGCCGAACCAGCCGTCCTCCTCGGCGCCCCAGGAGCGCCAGGCCCGTGCGATCCGGTGCAGCTCCGCCGCCGTGGCGTGCCCGCCGTCCACCGCGATGCGCGCATACGAGGAGCTGACCGTGCGGTCCGCCCAGAGTTCGCTCCACCAGGAGCGCTCCTCGGGGGTGCGGTAGAGCCAGGTGGCGGCCGTGGCGGTGATCGCGTCGGGGGTGAATCCGGCCTGCCGTGCCCAGGCGTGCAGTCGGCGTCCGGCGTCCGGTTCGCCTCCGTTGGCGCGGGCCACCCGCCGGTACAGCCGCAGCCAGTCGGTCATCCCGTCGGACTCCGGGTACCACGTCATCGCCGCGTAGTCCGAATCGCGGACGGCGACGATCCCGCCGGGCTTGGTGACCCGGCGCATCTCGCGCAGCGCCTGGACGGGATCCCCCACGTGCTGGAGGACTTGATGGGCGTGCACCACGCAGAAGGTGTCATCGGGGTAGTCCAGTGCGTGGACATCGCCGACCGCGAAGCGGACGTTCGTCACCCCGCGGTCGGTGGCCGTGGCGCGCGCCTGCTCCAGGACTTCCGGTGCGTACTCCAGGCCGGTGACCTGTCCGCCCGGCACCAGCGCGGCGAGATCGGCGGTGATGGTGCCGGGGCCGCAGCCGATGTCCAGGATCCGCATGTGCGGACGGAGCGCATCGAGCAGGTATCCGGCCGAGTTGGCGGCGGTCCGCCAGGTGTGGGAGCGCAGTACGGACTCGTGGTGTCCATGGGTGTAGACGGCGGATTCCTGCGGCATGGTCGGCTCCTTCGCATGCGTCGTCGGAGGGCGACCGGGCGGCGCGCGGCGGCACCCCGGTCGCCGCCCGGACGGCCGCCCGCACCGCGCTGCGGCCGCCCCTCGGCGTGGTGCTCACACCGTACGCCGCTTCCCGAATGATGAGAGTGGCGTCTCGCTATTCGAGCAGTGCGGCAGTCCTTGGTGCTCGCCGCCCACTCGGCCGCCCTTATCCGGGCGGGCCTCATTCCGGCAGGAGGCGATACACCGTCAGTGCCTCGTTCTGCTTCTCCAGCGTCAACTCGCTTGGCGCGGCAGCGACTTCGCCGTCGAATGCCAGCCCGGTGTCCGCCGGGAGGTCGCTGACCCGCAGCCGGGACAGCCGCGCCTCACCGAGCACCGGAGAGCTGCGCGGGGTGCCCGTCAGGGCCGCGAGGAGCAGCCGGGTGCGGGCCAGCCGGCCGCCGTGCACCACCCGCACATCGAGCACCCCGTCCGCCAGATCGTGCCGCCGCACCGGCGCGAACCCCAGCCCCCGGTATTGGCAGTTGCCGACGAACAGCAGCCATACGGCGCGCTGCTCGCCATTGATCCGCACGGTCAGCGGCTCGGCGGTGCGCAGCACCTCCCACGCCGCCAGCACCCCGGCCGGCCAGGCACCGATCTTGCCCGCCCACCGCTCACGGATCCGCACCAGCTCCGGATACGCGCCGATCGAGAAGGTGTTGACGAACTGCCGCCCCTCCAGATGCGGCCCGGCCCGGAAGCGCGCCACATCGACCGCGACGGCCTCACCGGTCTCCACGGCGCGGGCCGCCGCCGCATGGGTCTCGATCCCCAGGTCGTACGCGAAGTGGTTCAGCGTGCCGCCGGGCAGCACCGCGAGTGGCAGCCCGTGCCGTACCGCGACCGCCGCCGCGGCATTGACGGTGCCGTCCCCGCCGAGCACCCCCAGTGCGCCACCCAGCGTTCTGGCCCGCTCCGCCGCGTCTTCGAGGGCCTTGTCCAGGGACGGCCCGTCCGGATCCCCGCACACCGTCACCTCGGCCTGCGGCAGCACCCCGTGCACCTCCTCGGCCCGGTCCGGGCGGGGGCCGGAGCGCTGCCCGGACCCCTGGTTCGCCACCACGACCAGACCGCGGCCGCCGGGCAGCGCGGGCGCCTCGGCGCGCGGCCGGGCGGGCGGCGCCAGCTGGGCGCGGGTCGGTGCGAAACCGCGCACCGCGAACGCCGCGCCCGCCCCCAGCGCGGCACCCGCCAGCACATCACCCGGATAGTGCACGCCCGTATAGACGCGGGAGAACGCCACCGACGCGGCGACCGGCGCCAGCGCCAGGCCCCACCACTTGTTCTCCATGGCCACACCGGTCGCGAACGCCACCGCCGAGGCCGCGTGCCCGGACGGGAAGGACGAGGTGATGGGCTGACGGTGCAGCTGCCGTATCACGGGCACCGTGTCCAGCAGCGGGCGCTGCCGCCGGACGGAGCGCTTGCCGAGGGTGTTCACCGTCGCCGACGCCACCGCCAGCGAGGCCACTCCGCGCAGCGCGGCCCGGCGCATCGGCCGGCCGCCCAGCGCCGCCGCACCGGCCGCGAGACCGAACCACAGCAGCCCGTGGTTGGCGCTCCGGGTCAGCCGGGGCAGCACCCGCTGCGCGCCCGGCCATTCGCGCGCGGCAATCAGGTCGAAGGTCCGCCGGTCGAGATGGGTCAGTAGCGATCGCATGCGCCACCTTGTACCCCAGATGGCCTGGAACAGGCAGGATCCCGCCGCGGAGGCGGCAGGCGCGGCGCCGCGGAGCGCGTCCCCCGGGGGCCCGGTGGGTACCACCCGCCGGCTGTGCTTCCATGCCCGGATGACCCGGATGATCAGGAGACGCCATAACGGGGACCTCGATGCCTGTGTGGCCGTACTGGCCGAGGTGCACACCCACAGCGGCTATCCGCACCACTGGCCGGACGATCCGGCGCGCTGGCTGACCCCCGACGGGCTGACCGCCGCCTGGGTCGCCGAGACGGACGGCAGGATCGCCGGTCATGCGGCGCTGTGCGGCCCCGAGGTCAGCCGGCTCTATGTCGCACCCGCCGCGCGCGGTGCGGGCCTCGGCGGACGGCTGCTGCGCGCCGTCGAGACGGAGGCGACCGCCCGCGGCCTGCGGCCCGTACTGGAGGTGAAGACCACCGACGCCTCGGCCATCGCCCTGTACGAGCGGCTGGGCTGGCGGCGTCGCGGCACCGAGCGGCAGGACTGGGGCAGCGGCGAGTGGGTCATGGTGCATCGCTACGAGGCGGGGGCGGGACGGCCGGCTGACGCTGTAGCCGGTGAGCCGGGAGGGGCGTAGCCCGTATGCCGGGTTGATCTGTAGCCGGTCCACCTGGATGAGCCGTAGCCCGTACGTCGGGACGAGCCGCGGTCGGTACGCCCGGCTGAGCCGCAGCCGGTCCCCGGGGTGAGCCGCAGCCGGTGCACCCGGCCCAGGGACGACTCCGCTGACGTGTCGCCCCGGTCGCCACCCCCCTGATCTGCCAAGGTGGACGGGGCCGTCCTTCATGTGATGGGCCCACGATCGACCCGCCGTCGTGGAGTGGAGGTACGGATGCAGCGGACCGCCCGGGATCCGCAGCGTGAGCCGGACCCGGATCCGCCGGTGGGTCTGCCGGTCCTCCCGGCGCTCGCCGCGCACCTCGCCGCGGCCGCCGACCGTGCCGAAGCCGAGCCCCTGGGCGGCGCCGCGGCGCTGCGCTCCGCCGCTTGCGGCTACTGGGAACGCCGTGGTCTGGCCACCGCCCCCGACCGGGTGCTCGCCGCCCCCGGGGCGCCGGTCCTGCTGCTCGCGCTGTACGCCGCGGCCGGCGGGGCTGTGGTGCTGCCGCGGCCCTGCTCCGCGTCGTACGCACCCCCCGCCCGGCTGCTCGGCCGGCCGGTGCACCTCGCCCCCGTACCGGCGGAATCGGGCGGCGTGCCCGACCCGTTCGCGCTGCTGGAGACCGTCCGCCGGGCCCGTATCCACGGCGACACCCCGCGCGTACTGGTCCTGTCCGTCGCCGACGACCCCACCGGCACCTGCCCCGCGCCGGAGCAGCTGTACGAGGTCTGTGAGGCGGCGGCGGACGAAGGGCTGTGGGTCATCAGCGACGAGACCCGCCGCGATCTGCTGCACGATCCGCATGACACCGTGCTGCTCAGCCCCGCCGAGATGCTGCCCGACGGTGTCGTGGTGCTCACCGACTTGCGGGACACGCTGGTGCCCGCCTCCTGGCCCGCCGCGCTGGCCCGGTTCCCCGGCACGGACCGGGGCGCCGTCTTCCGGGACGCCGTGCTGGACGCGCTCGCCGCGGTCCCCGCACCGCTTCCGGGGCCGCTGGGCTGCGCCGTCACCCATGCGCTCGGCGAGCCCGAGGAGGTGCGCGCCAGGACAGCCACCGTCGCCCGGGTATACGGGGCGCTCGCCGCGGCGCTGCACCACACCGTCACCGAGGCCGGCGCCGTCTGCCGTCCGCCCAGCTCCGGCAGCCATCTGTACGCCGACTTCGAGCCGCTGCGCCGGCCCCTCGGCGCCCGGGGGGTCGTGGAATCGCACGCGCTGGAAAGGAAGTTGGCACCCTGGGCGGCGCGCGGCGGGCACCGCTTCGGTGACGAGCCGGGTGCCCTGCGGGTACGGCTCGGTGCCGAGGCGCTGCTGGGCGCCGGCCAGGAGCAGCGGCGGCACGCCCTGGCGGCCGCCGATCCGCTGGAACTCCCGCACATCACCGAGGCGTTGACCGCCCTGTCCCGGGCCCTGGCCGGGCTCACCACGTCCGCGGACGGCTGACCGCCGCCGCCTAGGCGGCCGCCCGCGCGCCGCCACTCACCCCGAACCCGCCCCGGTTCCGTCCACCGTAAGGAGCCCCTCGATGACCGAACAGACCGAGCGCTCCCTCGCCGAGCAGCCCCCCGACACCGAGCGACTCCCGCCCACTGCCGGACCCGGCGTCGGCGCCGAACAGGGCGGGGGAACGGGGGCCACGCCGGGCCCCACCTCGGGCCCCAGTCCGGGCCCTGGTTCGGGCCCCACCCCGGCCCTGGCCACCGGGCAGGCCAGCGCGGACGCACCCGTCCTCCCTCACGCCACCCCGCCCCCACCGGCCACCCCGCCCCCGCTCGCCGCACCGCGCCCGCTGGGCGAACCCCGCACCTGGCCGCGGGACTTCACCCACCGGCTGACCGCACCGCTGCCCGGGGTCCGCGCCCTGGCCCGGATCGCCCGGGAAGGCAAACTGCGCCCGCCGCCCGAGACTCTCCCGGAGATCCAGCAACTCCCCTTCGCACCGGGCCCGATGCCGTCCGCAGGACCCACCACCCTCGCGCTCACCTGGGCCGGGCACGCCAGCTGGATCATCCGGATCGGCGGGCTGACCGTACTGACCGACCCGGTCTGGTCCCGCAAGATCCTCGGCACGCCCGCACGGGTCACCCCCGTGGGCGTCCGCTGGGAGGACCTGCCACCGGTCGACGCCGTCGTCATCAGCCACAACCACTACGACCACCTGGACGCCCCGACCCTCAAGCGGCTGCCGCGGCACACCCCGCTGCTGCTCCCCGCCGGACTGGCGCCCTGGGCCCGCCGGCGCGGTTTCACCCAGGTCACCGATCTCGACTGGTGGGAGGCGGTCGAACTGCCTGCCCCCGGCGGCCCCGTACGCTTCGAGTTCGTCCCCGCCCACCACTGGAGCAAGCGGACGCTGACCGACACCTGCCGCACTCTGTGGGGCGGCTGGCTGCTGACCGCGCCCGACGGGCGGCGGATCCACTTCGCGGGGGACACCGGCTACGGCCACTGGTTCGAGGAGATCGGCCGCCGCCACCCCGGCATCGACCTGGCGCTGCTGCCCATCGGTGCCTACGACCCGCGCTGGATGCTGCGGCCGGTGCACACCGACCCGGAGGAGGCGGTCAAGGCATGCCAGGACCTGGGCGCACGCGCCCTGGCCCCGATGCACTGGTCGACCTTTCTGCTCTCCGGCGAACCGCCCCTGGAACCGCTGCACCGGGTCCGCGCCGCCTGGGCCACCACCGGACGCCCCCGCGAGGATCTCTGGGATCTGCCGGTCGGCGCTTCCCGGGTGCTGGCGGAGCGCTGAGCGTGTCCGCGTGTCCGCGTGCCCGCGCGTCTGTGTATCCCGAACGGGCGGTCCGCGGAAGGCACTTGGGGAGGCGTGCCCCTACGACCCGGGCGTGGGTCCTACGACCCGGGCGTGGCACTACGACCCGTCTTTGCCGCGGGCCGGTCCGAGGCGCCGCCAGGCGGCCGGTGCCACACCGATCACCACGGTCAGTGCGACGGCCATGGCCACGCCCTGCCATGCGCGGGGGAACAGCGAACCGCTCAGCAGCCCGATGAGCTGATACGTCGCCGCCCATGCCAGACAGGCCGGGATGTCGCCACGGACGAACCTCCGCAGTGGCATCGCCGCGAGCAGACACGCCAGCATGACCGGGATCCGCCCGGCGGGCACCAGACGGGACAGCACCAGCACCAGGACCCCGTGCTCCCGCAGCTTGTGCTGCGCCCGTGCCAGCCGCTCCGGTGCGGCGCGGGCCCGCAGCCGTGCCAGCCAGCGCGACCCATGGGGGGAGTGGCTGCCGCGCCGCCCGAGGGAGTACAGCCCCACATCGCCGAGGAACGCGGCGCATGATGCCACCGCGAAGACCATCAGCAGCGAGAACGGCGCGGTGTGATGGAAGGCGACCACCGCCGCCGAGCTGACCAGCGCCCCCGTCGGCACCACGGGCACCAGTGACCCCAGCACCACCAGCAGGAACAGCGACGGATAGCCGACCACCTGCTGTGTCGACTCCGGCGGTACGTTCCGCGCCAGTTCACCGATCTCACCGACGAGCGTCATCACACGACCTTCGGCCGGACCGACTCGCCGTGCCCGAGCCGGTGCACCGTCACCTCCGGCGCCAGCAGCGCCATCTGCCGCTCGAACTCCTGGCCCGGCGCATGGAATTCATGCGGCCGGATGGCATCCATCCCGATCGGCCAGTACGTGCCGTAGTGCACCGGGACCGCGCAGCCGGGCGCCAGACGGGCCGCCGCCCGCGCCGCCCGCCGCGCATCGAGGTGGCCGGGCCCCAGGAACGGCCCCCAGCCGCCCACCGGCAGCAGCGCCACCTCGCACGGCCCGACCTCCGCCGCCATCGCCTCGAACAGCCCGGTGTCGCCCGCGAAGTACGTCCGGGCCGCGCCCCGTACGACATAGCCGAGGGCCGGCACCCGGCGCGGCCCGTAGGGCAGCCGCCGCCCGTCGTGCGCCGCGGACACCGCGCGGACCGTCAGCGCGCCCGCCGTGCACTCCTCGCCCGCCCGCAGCTCGGTGATCCGCAGCGCACGGGCCACCGCCACCCGCCGCAGCCCCGGCACCGCGGCCGTCGCGCCGCGCGGCACCACCAGCCGGGTCCCCGGCGCGAGCCGGGCCAGCGAGGCGGGGTGCAGATGGTCGGCGTGCAGATGCGAGACCAGGACGACATCGGCCCGCGCGGCCTCGGGCGGCGGCAGCGCGCCCCGCCGACGCCGCAGATGGGCCAGCCGGGGCACGAACAGCGGATCCGTCAGCACCCGCACCCCGGAGTCCTCGACCGTCACCGTGGCATGCCCCCACCAAGTGACCTCCACCGACACCGAGCACCTCCCGTCCCGACGTGCCGCCCCCGTGCCGCGGGCGGCCGGCTCGCTTCCCGTGTGCGGTCCCCTCGATCCTCCACCATCCGGCCCGGAAAACGGCCGACGGGGAGCGACCGACGCGGTTATCCACAGGCCCTCTCGCGCTCCGACGCCTGGTGCGATGCTGGCGGCAGGCCCGTAGCCCGAGCGGGCCGGAGGGTGAGGTGAGCGGCGTGCGGATGCCGGGGTGGAAGGTCCTCAGCGGCGCCCTGTTCCGGGTGCTCGCGGTCTGGCTGGTGTCCAGCCTCACGCTGCTGGTGCTCGCCGGGCTGCTGCCCGACTTCCGGCTGCAGTCGGCGGGCGGTGACAGCCTCACCCGTACCGCCCTGACCGCCGCCCTGGGTGCCGGAGCGTTCGGCCTGCTCAGCGCGCTGGTGTGGCCCGTTCTCGTGCGTGCCCTGCTGCTGGTGCCGGCGCTCGTCCTCGGCCTGCTGGTCTTCTTCCTCAATGGCTCCCTGCTGCTGCTCGCCCTCGATCTGATCCCCGAGGGGCGCGGCCAGGCCGCACCGGAGACCGCGGTGATCGTCGCGGCCGCGATGTCCGCCGCCTCCTCGGCCACCTCCGCCTTCCTCGCGGTGCGCAATGACGAGGCGTACCACCGCAGACTGGTCCGGCTCGCCGGACGCCGCCGCGGCCGCCGGGGCAGCCGTTCTTCCGCTCCGGCCACGCCCGGCACGCTCTTCCTCCAGCTCGACGGCGTCGGCCACGACCTGCTGTGTGAGGCTCTCCGGGGCGAGCGGCCGCTGATGCCGACCGTCGCCCGCTGGGCCGGCGACAGCCACCGCCTCACCCCCTGGCGCACCGACTGGTCCAGCCAGACCGGCGCCAGCCAGCTCGCCCTCCTGCACGGCAGCAACGAGGATCTGCCGGCCTTCCGCTGGTACGAGAAGGACACCCGCAGCATCGTCGTCAGCAACCGGCCCAGCGGCGCCGCCGCACTCCAGCGCCGCGCCATCGAGCGCACCGGCGACGGCGGACTGCTCGCCTACGACGGGGCCAGCCGCGGCAACCTCTTCAGCGGCGGCGCCGACCAGGTCGCCCTGGTCATGTCGGTGGCCGCCCGGCGCGGCAAGCACAACCGCTCCCGCGCCGGCTACTTCGCCTACTTCTCCGACCCGGCCAACGCGACCCGTACTGCCGTCTCCTTCGCCGCCGAGGTCCTCCGTGAGATCGCCCAGTCGCTGCGCTCCCGCTTCCGCCGCGAACTTCCGCGGGTCAAACGAGGCGGCCTCTACCCCGTCATCCGGGCCTTCGCCACGGTCGTCGAGCGCGATGTGGTGGTCGCGGCCGTCATCGGCGACCTGCTCGCCGGCCGCACCGCCATCTACGCCGACCTCGTCGCCTACGACGAGGTGGCCCACCACTCCGGACCCGCCCACCGCGATGCGCTCCAGGTCCTGCGCAGCCTCGACCGGGCCATCGCGCTGATCGCCGGAGCCGCACGGCACGCACCGCGTCCGTACCGCCTGGTGCTGCTCTCCGACCACGGCCAGAGCCACGGCCCGACGTTCCTGGAGCGCTACGGGCTGAGCCTGGGCGATCTCGTCCGCGCCGGCTGCGGGCTGCCGGTGCCCCGCCGCGCGGGCCGTACCCCGAGCGGAGCCGAGGCCAGGGAGGCGGCGCGGGCCGCGCTGCACCGCCCCGAGGAGGCGGCGGGGCAGGGCCCGGAGCGTACGGCGGGCGCGGGTGCCTCCCAGCCGCTCGTGCTCGCCTCCGGAAACCTCGGCCTGGTGTCGTTCCCCGATGTGCCCGGCCGGATCACCCGCGAGGAGCTGGACCGCAGACACCCCGCCCTGCTCGCCACCCTCGCCAACCACCCCGGCATCGGCTTCCTGCTGGTCCGCTCGGCGGTCCACGGCCCCGTGGTGCTCGGCCCGGCCGGCAGCGAGCACCATCTCGCCACCGGCCGCCTCATCGGCGCCGACCCTCTGGCCCCGTTCGGCGACGGCGCGGCCGAGGCCGTACGACGCACCGACCGCTTCCCGCACACCGCCGACCTGATGGTCAACTCCGCCTGCGACCCGGCGACCGGTGCGGTACACGCCTTCGAGGAGCAGATCGGCTCGCACGGTGGGCTGGGCGGCGCCCAGAGCCACCCCTTCCTGCTGTGGCCCGTCGAGCTGACCCCGCCCACCCCGGACGGCGAGCCGCTGACCGGCGCCGAACAGGTGCACCGGGTGCTGCGCCGCTGGCTGGCGGAGGCCGAGGGGCCACAACTGCCCCTCGGACCGGCCGCGGACGAAATACGGCGCGGGGCGGGCAGGCCCGCAGGTTTTCCCTCCCCGGACCCCAGCGCACAGGACGATCCCCGCTGATTTTGGCGGGCGCCGACGATCGCCGACGATGAACCCCGCTCGGTAACGCCGGGTGCACAGCGCACGACGAGAGGCCCACCACGCCATGAACGACCGGCACACGCGCCGCTTCGGTCTGGGAACCGCCACCTGCCTAGTGATGGGCAACATCATCGGTGGCGGCATCTTTCTGCTGCCGGCATCGGTGGCCCCCTTCGGCACCGTCAGCCTCGTCGCCTTCGGCGTACTGACCGTCGGCGCCGTCGCCCTCGCCCTGGTCTTCGGACGGCTCGCCGAGCGCCACCCGGACACCGGCGGCCCCTACGTCTACGCGCGCGAGGCGTTCGGCGACTTCGCCGGATTCCTGTCCGCCTGGTCGTACTGGACCATGACCTGGGTCAGCAACGCGGCGCTCGCGGTCGCCATCGTCGGCTACGTCCATGTCCTCCTCCCGGGCCGCCCCGATGACGCCACCGACCTCGCGATCGCCCTCGGCGCGCTCTGGCTCCCGGCCCTCGCCAACTTCGCGGGCACCCGCTACGTCGGCCTGGTCCAGACGATCTCCACCGTCCTGAAGTTCATCCCGCTGCTCTTCATCGCCGTCGTCGGCCTGTTCTTCTTCGACCCGGCCAACCTCGGCTCGTTCCACGAGGGCAGCGGCAGCGCGCTCGGCGGGATGTCCGCGGCCGCGGCGATCCTGCTCTACTCCTACGTCGGCGTGGAGTCCGCCGCGATGAGCGCGGGCGAGGTCCGCGACCCGGAGCGGAACGTCGGCCGGGCCACCGTCCTCGGCACCATCGGCTCCGCCGTGGTCTACCTGTTGGGCACCGTCGCCGTCTTCGGCACCGTCGCCCACGACAAGCTGGTGAAGTCCCAGGCACCGTTCTCCGACGCGGTGAACGCGATGTTCGGCGGGCACTGGGGCGGCACGGTCGTCGCCCTCGCCGCCGTCGTCTCGATCATCGGCGCGCTCAACGGCTGGACCCTGATGAGCGCGCAGTCCCCGTACGCCGCGGCGAAGGACGAGCTGTTCCCCGCCGCGTTCCTGACCAAGCGGCGCGGTGTCCCGACCTTCGGCGTCCTCGCCGCCGTCGTACTGGCCAGCGCCCTCACGGTGATCAACTACCTGATCGGCTCCGGCGGGGTCTTCGAGATACTGGTGCTGATCACCACCTTCTCGGCGACCGTGCCCTACCTCCTCGCCGCCGGCGCCCAGGTCTACTTCCTGCTCACCGGCCGCCGCGACAAGGTCCGCCCGGCCCGCTTCGCCCGCGATCTGACCCTCGCCCTGACCGCCTTCGGCTTCACCTTCTGGCTCGTAGCCGGCGCCGGTTACGCCGCGATCTACCAGGGCGTGCTCTTCCTGTTCGCGGGGATCCTCGTCTACGCCTGGATGGCGGCCCGTCGTACGGCACGCCAGGAGGAGTCGGCGGCCACGGCGACGCCGGCTACGCCCGCGGACCACGAAGAGGTTCCCCCACTCGCCGCAAGTGCCGCAGCGCCTCCGCATACGACCTGACCAGCCCCGTCTCGTGGTACGGGACACCGATCTCGGCGCAGTACGCCCGCACGATCACCTGCGCACGCCGCAGATGCGGTGTCGGCATGCTGGGGAACAGGTGGTGCTCGATCTGATAGTTGAGCCCACCGAGCAGGAGGTCGGTCAGCACCCCGCCCCGGACATTCCGTGACGTCAGCACCTGACGGCGCAGAAAGTCCGGCCGGGCGCCGCCCGTCAGCGTCGGCATCCCCTTGTGATTCGGCGCGAAGGTGCACCCCAAGTAGACACCGAAGACCGCCTGGTGGACGAGGAGAAAGGTGACCGCCTTACCGGGCGACAGCACCAGGAACAGCGCGCTGAGATACAGGACGATATGTGTCAGCAGCAGCGCGGCCTCGCTTCCCCAATGCTTCATGGTGGGCGACCGCAGCGCCCGGATGCTCGCCACCCGCAGGTTGAACCCTTCCAGCGTCAGCAACGGGAAGAACAACTGCGCCTGATAACGGCCGATGAAGCGAGGCAGCCCCGTAGCGGCCCGCGCCTGGTCCCGTGACCACACCAGAATGTCCGGCGCCACGTCCGGGTCCAGCTCCTCGTGGTTCGGGTTGGCGTGATGCCGGGTGTGCTTGTTCATCCACCAGCCGTACGACATCCCCACCCCCAGGTTGCCGAACAGCAGACCGCCGATCTCGCTCGGCCGGCGCCCGCGGAACACCTGTCGGTGCGCCACATCATGAGTGACCAGCGCGACCTGCGCGAACACCAACGCCAGAAACGCCGCCACGGCCAGCTGCCACCAGCTGTCACCCAGCGTGAAGAACGCCACCCACCCACCCGCGAACGCCATCGTCACCAGCGCGATCCGCACCGCGTAATACCCGGGCCGCCGCCGCAACAGCCCCGCCGCCACGATCCGGCGCGACAGCCCCGCGAAGTCGCTGCCTGAGGCCGCTTCCGGAACGGCAGCCGAACGGGAGAACTCAACACTCGTCGTCGTCATACCGCCGAGTCTTCTGCCCCGGCACCCACCAGGACAGCCGGTCCGCCCCCGCACCGGGCCGGGGGTTAGCGGTACCTGTGGGGGTGGGCTTGCCTTCCGGCGCGCCCGTCACCGGCTCGGTCACGGGGAACTGTGGCGCGTTGGTCACGGGGGAGTCCGGGACGACCCCGGCCCCGTCCGCGCGCTGGCCGGCCGAGGCTGCTCCTGGCGGGACCAGGGCCGCCGTGCTATCCGTTCGGCCCCGCTATCCCATAGAGCCCTGGCCCGGCTCCCCAGGCCCACCACCCTGCGCACCGGCTTGGCTGAAGACCGGCAGCGCCCGCACCAAGTCGGGCGGAAGGGCGAGCCCCTCCTCCGTGGACGGATTGACCGCCAGCCACAGATCGTCCGCCGGCCAGTTAGCGGCCAGTTCGACGACGGGGATGCTGAGCGCGGCGCCAGGATCTCCCCCGGCCGCCACCAGCGCGTCCTCGGTGGTGAAGACGGGGACGTACCGGTTGCCGTCCTGCTCGATGACCGGCAGCGAGATAGCGCCCTCCGGCTGCGCCTCCTCGCCCTCGGCCGGCGGCGCCTGCGGCAGCAGGGCCATGCTGTTCGCAAGATCCACCAGCGCGGCCTGGGTATTCGCCTCCTCCGCCGCGGACGGCGCTCCCTCGGGGGACGTGGCCTGGCTCGGGGGCGCGTTTTCGTCGGGTGTCGGGTTGCTCATGGCGTGTCCTCTCGTCGGCGTTGCTCACCGACCACCCGCTCGGCACGGGCGGACCCGGGCTTGCCGCAGTCGCCGCCGGATGCCGCCCAGCGGCACGGGGCCGGGACAAGCGTGGCAATACCCCCCAGGCTATGCCGCCCCACGTTCTGCGCAACGCCCACGATCAGCGACGCGGCGGTGACGGCGAACGGATCCCTTGGGGCCCCGCGGCCACCCGAATGGCACATCCGGGCTCACATCGCGGCGCATAGGCCAAAAGAGTGACTGGCCACGGTCCCGCACCGCGGCTGCCGCGCCGTGTGCCCCGGGGCCCCGGACGTGCATTCGTGGGCGAAGTTCTCCCCCCTCCGGTCGAGTCCGATCACTGTTGTTCATCGTGCAACCATCGCCACCATTCGCAGGTCCTGCACATGCAACACAAGCTCGTCAAACTGTGGAGGATCTCTTGCGTAAGCGTCCTGTCGTCGCTGCTGCCGCTGCCGTCGTAGCCGGTGCGCTGTCCGTTCTTGCCGCCGCGCCGGCCCAAGCCGCGGAGTACCACTCGGCGTTGAAGATTCGGGGTGTCCAGTACGACGCGCCCGGTCCGGACTCCAACAGATGCTCCTCGGGCAACAGCGCTCAGGAATACCTGACGATCAAGAACTACTCGTCGGGGACCGTCAACCTCAAGGGCTATGTGGTGAAGGACGCCACCGGCAATCGCTTCACCTTCACCGCCAGTCACTACCTTCAGCTCGGGGACTATGTGAAGCTCCGCGGCGGTCACGGCACCGACTCCGACAAGTACAACGTGGTCTACCGCGACAACTGCAACTTCCTGTGGAACAACGACCGCGACACCATCTACCTGTACAAGCCCTCCGGCAGCCGCTCGGACGTCCACTCCTACACGAAGCGTGGATCCGACTCCGACGGCGACGGCTACATCCGCTTCCACAGCTGAGCGAGGGGGCGATTACGCGGGAGCACTCCGCCATTACCTCCCGCGTAATCGACCCCCACCCGGCCGCCCGGCAAGGTGAAGGCATCGGTTCACGGGCCGGCGCACTCCGGCCCGTGAACCGGTGTCAGGCCGTGGTGCTGTTCACGCAGCAGGCAGCAGGCAGCGCGCGGCATGTGATTCGAGGAGTGGGAGTACGTCGTGACGCAGCATCAGGAGCAGGGCGTTCAGCAGTCGTCTGGCCACGCGGGGGACCGGTATGTGGCGGCCGTTGCGCGGTACTTCGAGGCATGGAACGCGACGGAGGAGGGGGCGCTGGGGAAGGCCGTGGCGGCGGCGTTCTGTGCGGACGTGACGTACACCGATCCGCTGGCCGATGTTGCGGGGCATGACGGACTGGTGGCTGCGATTGCCGGGGCCCATGCGCAGTTCCCCGGTTATGAGTTCCGGCAGCTGGGCGCGGTGGACGGCCACCACGACCTTGCACGGTTCGGGTGGGAGCTGGTCAGTGTGGCGGACGGGGCTGCGCCGGTGGCCGGGTTCGATGTGGTGCGGCTGGGGGAGGACGGGCGGATACGGTCCGTCCTCGGGTTCCTCGACCGGGTGCCGGCTGTTTGAGCCTGTCGGCCGCACTCGTGGTCGGCTGAGCGGCACTGCCGGGGCCGGCCGGTCTCCGAGCACTCAGAGCGGCCCCGGCGGTGGCCCCACTACAGCGCCACCCTCCGGAGAAAGTCCGCCGTCTCCGCGTCGGCCGGCAGGAAGGTTTCCACGGCCAGTTCGGAGACGGTGACGTCCATGGGGGTGTTGAAGGTGGCGATGGTGGAGACGAAGGACAGCACGGTGTGGTGGTGTTCGATCATCATGGGGAGGGCGAAGGGGCTGTGGTCGCCGAGGGCTGCCGATGTGTGGCCGCCCGGTGGCAGGGGGTAGGCGGCCAC
This sequence comes from Streptomyces tubercidicus, assembly GCF_027497495.1. Lineage (GTDB taxonomy): Bacteria > Actinomycetota > Actinomycetes > Streptomycetales > Streptomycetaceae > Streptomyces > Streptomyces tubercidicus. The sequence continues at coordinate 1,325,297 of NZ_CP114205.1, read as the reverse complement.
CTCGTCGTAGAGGGCGCGCAGGGGAGCGGAGCGCATCAGGGCCAACTGGCGCTCCATCTGGGAGAGAAGGTGGCCGCGCCACTCCCGGTAGTTGCGGATGCGGGGGGCCAGACCGTCGGGGTGCATGGTGATCCGCATGGCGTTCAGCGGCGGCTGGAGCAGCGAGGGGGCGACGCCCTCCAGCAGCATGGTGATGCCGCGGTTCGCCGCCTGGACGTCGTAGGTCCCGTCGAACACCAGCGCCGGAAATGGTTCGTAGGCGGCCAGCAGGCGTTCCACGCCGGAGCGCAGGGCGGCCATCGACGGGTCGTCCAGCGGGGTCTCCGGGAAGGTCGGGGCGTAGCCCGCCGCGATCAGCAGGGCGTTGCGCTCCCGTACGGGGACGTCGAGATGTTCGGCGAGCCGGAGCACCATCTCCTGGCTGGGGCGGGAGCGGCCGGTCTCGATGAAGCTGATGTGGCGGGCGGAGGAGTCGGCGCGCAGGGCCAGTTCCAGCTGGCTGATCCGGCGCCGGTCGCGCCATGCGCGCAACAGCGCCCCGACACCCACGCTCGTGGCCGTCTCCGGCGAAGAAGCCGCAGCAGTTGTCATGGGAGGGACGGTAGCCGAGGGCGGTGGGCGCGAGCGGGCGCCGCCCGTACGGGAACGCCGGTGGCCGAGGTGCCCGCCCCGGCCGGTAACGGCCGCCCTGCCTCTCTTACGGGCGAAAGCGCCCTCCGCGTGCCACGCTGGAAGCGGCGCGGCCGCCACCCAGGAGCACGCAGAGCAGTCGGCGCCCCGGACACCGCGACACATCGAAAGCCGCCCCATCGGCGGCCCGCACACAGCGAGAGGCCAGCGTGATGAATGCTCAGGTGGAACCGCTCAGTGGGAAAGAGATCGAGGAGCGGCTGGCGGAGCTGCCCGGGTGGTCCGTCAAGGGCGAGCTGCTGCGTCGGCACTACCTCTTCCACGGGCACTTCCCGGCCGCCGCCATGGTTCTCCATATCGCGCAGATCCAGGAGGAGTTGGGGCACCACGCCGATCTCACCCTGGGCTACAACCGGATCGATATCGCGGTGAACACCCACAGCATCGGCGACCGGATCACCCACCTCGACTTCGGGCTCGCCCGCCGTATCGAGGACATCGCAGCGGGACACGGGGTGCGCTGACCCCTGTGGCGGATCAGCTGCCGCTGCGGGGGCGTACTACCCGTCCCGCACGGGCCAGTTCCACGTTGAACTGGGCGCCGGACAGCAGCGACAGATGGGAGAACCACAGCCAGATCAGGAACACCACCGGCCCCGCGAGCGAGCCGTAGAGCCGGTTGAAGGTGCCGACGTACGAGGCGTAGAGGGAGAATCCGGCGGAGGAGATCAGCCAGAGGAGCACGGCGACCACACCGCCGGGGGCCGCCCGGCGCACCCCGCGCGAGCTGGGCGGCCCGGAACGGAACAGCACCATCGCCAGCACCGTCGCCAGGAGCAGCAGCAGCGGCCACTTCAGCACGTTCCAGGTCGCCTCGCCCGCCTCCCCGAGCCCCACGGCCCGGCCCAGCGCGGTCGCGATCGGGCCGCTCACCAGCAGCGCCACCGCACTGCTGATCAGCAGCGCCATCAGCAGCAGCGCCGTGAACAGGATGCGCGGCGCCTTGCGCCACGGCGGCCGGTCGTCCTTCGTACGGTGCATGGCGTGCAGCGCCCGGCGGAACACCGCCAGATAGCTGCAGGACGACCACAGCGCACTGATCAGGGCGCCGCCCAGCACCACCCAGGCGGCGGTCTGCTGGTGCGCCATCCCGACCAGCGCCCGGTGGACGGTCGGGCCGGAGTCGGCCGGGGCGATCGAACTGATCTGGTTGATGAGCTGTCCGGTGGCCGGCGGATCGGCGAGACCGATCAGCGACACCGTGACGATCAGCGACGGCAGCAGCGCCAGCACCGAGTAGTACGTGAGGCTCGCCGCCCAGTCCGTCACATCGTCGTGCCACACGGACAGTGGCGTACGGCGCAGCGCGGTACGGCACTGGGCCCAGGTCGGCAGCGTGGCCGGCTGCCGTGGCCCGACCGCCCCGAGTGCCCGGTCCAGCTGTGTCCGGTCCAGCCCGCGGCGCATACCGCTCCCGCCCATGTCGTATCCGTCCTCTCCATCGGTCCGCCCTGCATCATCTCCCGGCCCGGACGCCGCTCACGCCACACGGCCGGCCGGTGCCCCGCTCACTCCTGCCCGCGCGCCCGCCGGAACCGCACCAGCGCGTCCGCCAGGTCCACCACCGGATCCGGGTAGTCATACGCCTCCCGCTCGGGCCCGGACAGCTTCCAGGGCTGGTGCACCGCCGCGCCCGCGAGACCCGCCAGCTCGGGTACCCAGCGCCGTACGTAGTCGCCCCGGGGGTCGAACCGGCGGGCCTGGACGAGGGGATTCAGCACCCGGTTGGGCCGGGTGTCGGTGCCGGTACCGGCCATCCACTGCCAGTTGAGCTGGTTGTTCGCGATATCGCCGTCCACCAGCAGATCCAGGAAGTGCCGCGCGCCCACCCGCCAGTCCACATACAGCGTCTTGGTCAGAAAGCTCGCCACCAGCATCCTGGCGCGGTTGTGCAGCCACCCCTCGTGCCGCAGCTGCCGCATTCCCGCATCGACCACCGGATAGCCGGTACGGCCCTCCTGCCACGCCGTCACCTCGGCCCGGTCGAAGCGCCAGCGGTCGCCCCGGTCGCGGTAGTCGGCGCGGGCCGCGCCGGGACGGGCCGCCAGCACCTGATGGTGGAAGTCCCGCCAGGCCAGCTGCCGTACGAACGCCTCGGCACCGGCGTCCGGGCGGGCCGATGCCTTGTGCACCAGCTCCACCGGTGAGAGGCAGCCGAAGTGCAGATACGGCGACAGCCGCGAGGTGGCGTCGCCCGGCAGATCGTCCTGCCGGTCCTGGTAGTCGGCCATGCCGGAGCGCTGCCAGGCCCCGAAACGGCGGCGCCCGGCCCGTTCACCGCCCTCCGGCAGCGCGGGGGACGGCTCGCCCCCTGGGCACAGGACCCGCGCGGACGGCAGGTCCTCGGACCGCACCCCGGCGGGGACCCGTACGGACCGCGGCGCGGGCAGCACCGATCGCAGCCCCGCGGCCTGCCAGCGCCGGAAATACGGGGTGAAGACCGCGAAGTGGTCCTTGTCCGGCCCGGAGGGCAGCACCGCGCCGGGCGGCAGTGCCGTGATCACCGCGTCATGGACCACCAGTTCCCGCCCCGCCGCCGCCAGCTCCGCCCGCAACCGCCGCTCCCTGCCCAGCGCATAGCCGCTCACCCCGGCGGCCAGATGCACCTCCCCGGCCCCGGTCTCCGCCGCCACCCGGCCGGTCTCGGCGACCACATCCCCCGTACGGATGACCAGCCGACCGCCCCGTTCACGCAGCCCCGCGTCGAGATCCGCCAGCGCACCGGCCAGGAACGCCGCCCGATTGGGCACCATGAACCCGGCGTCCGCGATCCCGGTGTCGACGACGAACAGCGGTACCACCTGGGGCGCGGCGCGCAGCGCGGCATGCAGCACCGGCTGATCGTGCAGCCGCAAATCGGAGCTGAACAGGCAAACGGCGACATCCATGCCCTACGTCTACACCGAACGGCGCCGGGCCGGACGCCTGCCGGGGGCGCCCGCCCGTCAGGCGAAGGGCAGTCCGCGCCACGGCGAGGACGGGTCCTGGGTGAGGACGCGGTGGAGATGCACCGCCTCCGCGTACTGCGGCCCGAACCAGCCGTTGTCGAACGCCAGCATCCGGCCCAGGGCATAGCCCGCAGCGAACTCCGCCCATGAGCCGTACACCTCTCGGGCCCGCGCGGCGACCTGCTGCACGGCCTGCTCGGCCTGGTGCGGCGCGCACAGCCGGGCGCCCAGGCCCCAGCGGACGAGGTTGACGGCATGCGCATGGTCCAGCGCGACCAGGGACACCACCCGGCCGTCGGGCGGCAGCAGCCCGTCCGCGCGGAACCGCTCCTCGTAGCGGGTCACGAGTTCCGGGACGGCCGGGGCGTCGCCGGAGTCCGCGGTCTCCTGCTGCTTCTCCGCCGACTCGTCCGGGACCCCGGCACCCCGGGCGCGGGCCCGTGCGCGCAGCGCCGTCTCGGTCTCCGCCGGGACGAACTGGCCGCCGAGCAGCTGGTCCAGACGCTGCTGCCAGCCGACGGGGTCGGTCACCGACCACTGGTCGCGCAGGGTCTGGGCGTCCGCGGCGTGGTCGAGGAAGGCCGTACCGAGTTCGTTCCACGGCACGCTGTGGTGCACCGCGATCGGCGCACCGCACGCCAGCCCCTGTGCGACGGGGCCGTGCAGCGGACCCCCGTAATGCGTGACGAGCAGCCCGCCGGGACGTACCCCGCCCTGGGCGCGGAGCTGCAGCCAGCCCGCGCGGTGGGCGGGCGAAGCGGCCAGATACGCGGCGCACGGCGTCCCGGGGTTCACCGCGAGCTGCCACTTGTCGTTCGGCCAGTCCTGCGCCAGCTCCTCCACCGACACGCGGTCGAAGAACTGCTGCGCCTGCCACGGCGGCAGCATGCCGCGGGTCAGGACGGGAATGCATCTGGCGCCCGCCGTCGGGTCGTCGTAGACGGGCAGCGGGTCCTGACCCTGCTGCGGTACCGCCAGATACAGATCCTCACCGGCGATCGCCGCGACCTGACCGTCCCGGTCCCCACGCGCCGTTGCCTCGCACAGCCGCCGCTCGGTATCCGTCGGCGGTATCCATCCCGGAGTAGCCACAAGCCAAGACCTTACGATCACCCCTTCTCCCACCGGCATGTGGGGCCCGCCCGGCATGTGGGGCCCGCGGGGAAGATTGCACGCGCACCACCCGTCACGGAGGCTCCAGGTATGAGCAACCACGACCGGCCCGGACCCGGGCACCACCACCGGCACGACAGCGTCCAGCCCGACTGGGAAGTGCTCGGGCCGGACCTCGAACGGGGCGCCGAGCTCTACACGCCGCTCTACGAACAGGCCGCGGCCTGGCTGCGTGCGGCCGCCACCGGTGCGGCCGGCCCCGGCACCGGCGGAGTGCGCAGAGTGCTCGACATCGGCAGCGGACCGGGCGTCGTCAGCTGTCTGCTGGCCCGCGCCTTCCCCGACGCGGAGGTGGTGGCGGTGGATGCCACCGAAGCACTTCTGGAGCGGGCCCGTGACCGGGCCGGCCGCCTCGCCCTCGGAGACCGGGTCCACACCCAGCTCGCCGAGGTCCCGGCCGGGCTCGACGCCCTTGGCGGCGCCGACCTCATCTGGTCGAGCCGGGCCCTGCACCACGTCGGTGACCAGCGTGCCGCGGTCGCCGCCCTGGCCGGTCATCTGCGGCCCGGTGGACTGCTCGCCATCGCCGAGGGCGGCTTGGCCCCGCGCTTTCTGCCGCGCGACCCCGGCATCGGGCGCCCGGGGCTGCAGTCCCGGCTCGACGCGGCCGGTGAGGAGTGGTTCACGGAGATGCGTGCGGCGCTGCCCGACGCCGCCGACGAGACCGAGGACTGGCCCGCCTTCCTCGCCGACGCCGGACTGCGCGCCCCGTGTACCCGCAGCTTTCTGCTGGATCTGCCGGCCCCGCTGTCCGCCGACGCCCGCGCCCATCTCGTGGCCACCGTGACCCGTGCGCGCGAGATGTACGGCGACCGCCTCGACGAGGACGACCGCAGCACCCTCGCCCGCCTCACCGACCCCGAGGACGCCGCCGGCCTCGTCCGCCGCCCCGACGCCTTCTTCCTGTCGGCGCAGACGGTTCATACGGCACGGGCGCAGTAGCCGCCTTTCCGCCTACCCGGCGGCCACCGCGCCCGTATGCCCGTACCGGCTCGGGTCAGCCCTGATCCATCGGCTTGGGATTGATCACGGCGAAGGTCGCGCCCTGCGGGTCGCTCACCACGGCCATCCGGCCGGCGATCATGTCGAAGGGCCGCTGCAGCGCCGCGCCGCCCGCCGCGGTCACCTTGGCGACCGTCTCATCGGTGTCCGCCACCGAGAAGTACGCCAGCCAGTGTGAGGGGGTGTCGGCCGGCATCTGCTCGGACATCGGCTGCATTCCGCCCACCGGACGGTCGTTCACCTGGAGGGCGTAGTAGTTGTCGGCGCCTTCCATGGGGGCGCTGTCGATGCCCAGGGCCGCCTTGTAGAACGCGGCGGCGGCGGACGGGCCGGTGGTGTTGAGCTCGTTCCAGATCAGCGCGCCGTGTTCGTTGACGATGCCGGCGCCGGGGAAGTCCCGGGGCTCCCAGATGCCGAACACCGCTCCCGTGGGGTCGGCCGCGATACACATCCGGCCGAGCGTCATCACGTCCATGACCGGCATCAGGACCGTGCCGTCGGCGCCCCGCACCGCCTCGGATGCCGCCTCCGCGTCGGCGGCCGCCAGATAGGTGGTCCACACGGTCGGCGGCGCGGGCTGCCCGCCCATCGGGACCGCGGCCATGATTCCGGCGACCGGTTTGCCGTTGAGTTCACAGACCGCATAGCCGCCGTTCTCCGGGGGCCCGATCTCTCCGGTCCACCCGAAGATCTGGGAGTAGAAGTCGATGGCCGCTTGCTGGTCGGGGGCCGCGAGGTCGATCCAGCAGGGCGTCCCGGGCTGGTAGGGAGCTGTGACGTCAGGCATCAGGTCCTCCTCGGTGGGGCACCTCCCGACCGTCGGACATGGGGGAGGGGCGGAACGCGGAGGGGCGGCGGCCCCGCTCGGCACGCCTCGGGAGCCGCCCCACACTCACCCTCCACAGTCACCGCCGTCCGCCGGACCCGCCACTCGGGTACGGGTCGGCGCCGCCCGGATGAGCCGGACGGCGCCGATACGGCTGCGGATCAGCCGCCGAAGGTGGCCGGGTCCGGGCCGAGGCGGTTGCCGGAGTCCAGGCCGGCCAGCGCGGTGAGGTCCGCGTCATCCAGCTCGAAGCCGAAGACGTCGATGTTCTCGGCGATCCGCGAGGGGGTGACGGACTTCGGGATGGCGACATTGCCGAGCTGGAGGTGCCAGCGCAGCACTACCTGGGCCGGGGTCTTGCCGTGCTTGGCGGCGAGCTCTGTGACCGTCGGGTCCGTCAGCAGACCCTTGCCCTGGCCGAGCGGCGACCAGGCCTCGGTGACGATGTTGTGCCGGGCGTGGAAGGCGCGGGAGGCGCCCTGCTGGAACTGCGGGTGCAGCTCGATCTGGTTGACGGCCGGGACGACGGAGGTCTCGCCGAGCAGCCGCTCCAGATGCTCGGGCAGGAAGTTGGAGACGCCGATGGCCTTGGCGCGGCCGTCCTTGTAGATCTTTTCGAGGGCCTGGTACGTCTCTATGTACGTGTCCTGGGCCGGGAGCGGCCAGTGGATCAGATAGAGGTCGACATACTCCAGGCCGAGCTTGGCGAGGGAGGTGTCGAACGCGCGCAGCGCCGCGTCATGGCCCTGGTCGCCGTTCCAGAGCTTGGTCGTGACGAACAGTTCGTCACGGGCGATCCCGGAGGCGGCGAGCGCCTTGCCGGTGCCCTCCTCGTTGCCGTAGATCATCGCGGTGTCGATGCTGCGGTACCCGGCGTCCAGGGCCTGGCCGACGGCGGTGAACGCCTGGTCGTCCTCGATCTGCCAGACGCCGTAGCCGAGCTGCGGCATCGCGACGCCGTTGTTGAGCGTGATGGACGGAATCTTGCTCACGGGGGGTCGATCCTTACGTTGCTTTCTGCTTCACGGATGTCAACGATCATCCGCGTTCGCGCATTCCCGGGTAGCCGGCCGGGATGCGCGAAATGCGGACCCTTCCGGGGTGCCCGCCGTCGGCGGGGCCGGGTGACGGCCTTCGGACGCGGGTGTGGAGCGGGTCGCGGCGGTGAGTTCGCCGAGTGCGAACGACCCGGCGCACAGCACCACGAGCCCGGCGCAGAACTCCAGCGCACCGAGCAGGCCCGGGAGCCCCTCGCGGACCGCGGAGACGCCGGGGGAGAGGCCGTCGGCCACCGCCTGCCCCAGCCACAGACAGCCGCCACAGGCGAACGCCGCCGCACTGCCGGACCAGGCCAGGAACAGCGCCGTACGCACCCGGAGCCGGGGCAGCAGACCCGGCAGGACCAGGAGCAGCAGCCCGGCGCCGCCGGTGAGCGAGAGCAGGCCCGCCGCCCACTCCGACGCGGAGCTGATGACCGTACGGGTGGCCACCTCGGCCGCCCCGACACCCAGCGTCGAGCCCGCGCCCCACAACAGGTGGACGGCGCCCGCCGCCGCCAACAGCAGCGCGGCGGGCAGCAGGAAGATCCGCTGCAACGCCCGGGTGCCGGTGTCCGGCAGCGCGTCCAGCGGGCGGCGCAGCAGGCCGCCCCAGCGCTGGTGTGCGTACAGCCCGAAGGCGCCGAGCAGGGTGATCGCCTCGACGGTGAAGCCGCCGTAGACCCACGGGGCGAGGAAGCCGTCGGTCGACAGCGGGTTGGGGGCGCCGGTGACCAGGGCGGTGACGCTGCCTCCGGCGAGCCCCGTCAGCAGCGGGATGAGCAGTCCGGACGCCATCCACAGCGGGAAGGCCAGCAGCCAGGCCGGGGTGCGGAGGCCGGCCGGGCGGGTGAGGGTGTGCGCCACCACGGCGGCGACGGCGTCCAGGAAGAAGGTCAGGACATTGGCCGTGACCCAGGTGGCGCGGCCGATCCGGTGGGTATCCAGGACGCCGATGTCGCAGCCCAGCACCCACAGCAGCTTGAGCGTGAGGTACGGGAAACAGGCCACGATCGCGAGCCGGCCGAGGAGAGTGAGGCGGCGATTATCCATGGCAGGAGCCTCGTCGGCCGGCGCGCGGCAGGCGTCCGCCCGGCAGACGATCCCGCTCCGCCTGACGGGGGAGCGGCTGACGGGCCGGGGAGCCGGACCGTCAGCCGGACGCGGTCACCGCGGTCCCGTCCGGCGCCCGCGCCCTACCCGTCACGACTGATACAGCGCCGCCACCTCAACCGTGTACGCCGTCTCGATCGCCTTGCGCTTGAGCTTCAACGACGGGGTCAGCAGCCCGTGTTCCTCGCTGAACTGGTTGGCCAGTATCCGGAACGTACGGATCGACTCGGCCTGGGAGACCAGGGTGTTGGCGGCCACGACGGCGCGCCGGATCTCGGTCTCCAGGTCCGGGTCGCGCACCAGCTCGGTGGGCGTCATCTCCGGCTTGTCGCGCATCGCCAGCCAGTGGGTGACCGCCTCCGGGTCCAGGGTCACCAGCGCGGCGATGAACGGCCGGTCGTTGCCGACGACGATGCACTGGGCGACCAGCGGATGCGCCCGCACCCGCTCCTCCAGGCCCACCGGCGAGACCGATTTGCCGCCGGAGGTGACCAGGATTTCCTTCTTGCGGCCGGTGATCGTCAGATAGCCGTCCTCGTCCAGCGCGCCCAGGTCGCCCGTGGCGAACCAGCCATCTTGCAGCACGGCATCGGTCGCCTTGGGGTCGTTGTGGTAGCCGTGGAAGATCTGCCCGCCGTACAGCCAGATCTCGCCGTCCTCCGCGATGTGCACGGTGGTGCCCGGGATGGGGGTGCCGACGGTGCCGAAGCGGGTCCGCTCGGGCGGGTTGGCGGTGGCAGCCGCGGTGCTCTCCGTCAGGCCGTAGCCCTCGAAGATCCGTACGCCGGCGCCCGCGAAGAACAGCCCGAGGCGCCGCTCCATCGCCGAGCCGCCCGACATCGCATGCCGCACCTGGCCGCCCATCGCCGCCCGGACCTTGCTGTAGACGACCTTGTCGAAGAACTGATGCTGCATCCGCAGCGAGGCGCTGGGGCCGGACCCGGTCCCGAAGGCCTTGTGCTCCTGCGCCTCGGCATAACGGACCGCGATCTCGACGGCCTTGTCGAACGGGCCGACCTTGCCTTCCGCCTCCGCCTTGCGCCGGGCCGCGGCGAAGACCTTCTCGAAGATGTACGGCACCGCCAGGATGAACGTCGGCTGGAGGGACTGCAGATCGGGCAGGAGGGCACGGGCCGACAGCTCGGGCTGGTGGCCCAGCTTGACCTGGCCGCGGATCGCGGCGACCTGCACCATCCGGCCGAAAACGTGCGCCAGCGGCAGGAAGAGCAGGGTGGATGCCTCGTCGCCCGGCTTGGAGTGGAAGACCTTCTCGTAGCGGAGCACCATGTTGTCGGACTCGGCCATGAAGTTGGCGTGGGTGATCACACAGCCCTTGGGGCGGCCGGTGGTGCCGGAGGTGTAGATGATCGTCGCCGTGGCATCCGGGGTGACGGCCATCCGGTGGCGGTGGACGACATCGTCCTCGATATGCGCACCGGCCGCGGACAGTTCGGCCACCGGGTCGGCGTCCAGCTGCCACAGCTTGCGCAGCTGCGGAAGCCGGTCGATGACCGAGCCGACGGTCATCGCATGGTCCTCGTGCTCGACCAGGCATGCCGAGACGCCCGCGTCGTGCAGCATCCAGAAGACCTGCTCCGCCGACGACGTGGGATACAGCGGTACGGACTGGACGCCGACGGACCACAGCGCGTAGTCGAACAGGGTCCACTCATAGCGCGTACGCGACATGATGCCGACGCGGTCGCCGAACCGGACGCCCTGGGCCAGCAGGCCCTTGGCCAGGGCCATGACCTCGTCGCGGAACTGCCGGGAGGTGACGTTCTGCCAGTTTCCGGCCTCGTCCTTACGCGCCAGGGCGACGCGATCGGGATCGGATTCGGCGTACTCGTAGACGGCATCCGCCAGCCCGCCGACCCGGGGCGCGGTCGCCAAAGGCGGGACGGTGAACTCGCGCAATGACCCAGCTCCTCGTGGTGTTGCTCACAAGGCCGCGACCGTACCCCACCGTGATGACATCCGGCAGAGCCGTACCACGTCGTGAACTCGACCGCACAGGAACTGGCCAACTGGAGAAAACGGATGACTCCGGAGAAGCCCGGACATGGTGCAGCTGGTTCAACGCCGGACGATCACGACGCCGGGACCATATCTGCACCAAATCTCTGCACGTGACAGGGGGTCAGCCGCCCCTGCGGAACCTGCCGCAGATCAGGGGCGCTGCAGGCGGTCGCCGCCCGCCAGGATCGCGTCGGCCAGCGCCTCCGCCGGACCCCGCGCCGCGCGATCGCGCTGTCCGTACATAAGAACGAAATCCACGCCGCCCAGTTCCGGTAGTCCGGCACGTGGCTGAATCCGGACCAGACCTGGCGGGATCATGCCCCTTGTATGTGCCATTACGCCCAGTCCTGCCCTGGTTGCGGCAATCAGTCCGTTCAGGCTTCCGCTGGTACAGGCGATACGCCACTCCCGGCCCGCCCGCTCCAGCGCGTCCATGGCACGGGCGCGGGTCAGCGCGGGCGGCGGGTAGACGACCAGCGGGACCGGGCGCTGCGGATCGAGGCGCAGCCGCTCGGCCCCCACCCACACCAGCCGGTCGCGCCAGACCAGCCGTCCGTGCGAGTCCTCCGGACGCCGCTTGGCGAGCACCAGATCCAGCCGCCCGGCCGCCAGCAGCTCGTGCAGGGTCCCCGACAGCTCGACGGTCAGCTCCAGATCCACCTCGGGGTGCTCCCGCCGGAACTCTTCGAGAACCTCCGGCATCCGGGTCAGCACAAAGTCCTCGGAGGCGCCGAAGCGGAGTCTGCCGCGCAGCCGGGTGCCGGCGAAGAAGCTCGCGGCGCGCTCGTTCGCCTCCAGGATCGTGCGGGCGAACCCGAGCATCGCTTCGCCGTCCTCGGTCAGCTCCACGCCATGGGTGTCACGGACGAACAGCCGGCGCCCGGCGGCCTCCTCCAGCTTCCTTACGTGCTGGCTCACCGTCGACTGCCGCAGCCCGAGCCGGTGCGCGGCCTGCGTGAAGCTCAGTGTCTGCGCCACGGCCAGGAAGGTGCGCAACTGGGCGGGGTCGAACATGGGTCTCCGTTTTGTCGTCGCGCGCTCTCACCGCGAACCGTCATCGGACATCGTCATCGCGAATTGTCATCACAGTGACCACGGTAAGAGGGGTTCCCGATGCTTGCAGGTCACGGCACTCTGGAGGGGCCTCCAGGCCACCTGGCCCCTTGGCCCTGGCCCGTGCTCCGTGCCCTGCGTCCGTACCCTTGGCGCCTGCCGCGAGCCCCGAACGACCAAAGAGAGACCATGCGCCGCCCCCCTCTGCCCAAGCTCCCGTCCCGGCTCCCCGTGGACGGCTACATCCTGGCGTTGGTGGGCACCGTTGCCCTGGCCGCGCTGCTGCCCGCGCGCGGACCGGCCGCCACCGTCTCGGAGGGCGCGGCCACCGGAGCCGTCGCGCTGCTCTTCTTCCTCTACGGAGCCCGGCTCTCCACCCGTGAGGCGATGGACGGCCTGCGCCACTGGCGGCTCCATCTCACCGTTCTGGCCTGCACCTTCGCCGTCTTCCCGGTGCTCGGCCTGGCCGCCCGCGCACTGGTCCCCCAGATCCTGCCGCCCACCCTCTACACCGGCCTGCTGTTCCTGTGCCTGGTGCCGTCCACGGTCCAGTCCTCGATCACCTTCACCTCCCTCGCCCGCGGCAATATCGCGGCGGCGATCTGCGCCGGCTCGTTCTCCAGCCTCGTCGGCATCGTCATCACACCGCTGCTGGCGGGCCTGGTCCTGCACGGGAAGGGCGGCGGCTTCTCCACCGGGTCACTGGTCTCGATCGTCTGCCAGCTGCTGCTGCCCTTCCTCGCCGGGCAGTTGCTGCGCCGCTGGGTCGGGAACCGGCTCACCCGGCACCGGAAGGCCCTCGGCTACGTGGACCGCGGATCGATACTGCTCGTCGTCTACACCGCCTTCAGCGCCGGTGTGGTCCAGGGCATCTGGCACCAGGTCTCCGCGCTGCGACTGCTGTGCCTGCTGGGGGTGGAAGCCGTACTGCTCGCCGTGATGCTGTCCGTCACCTGGTACGGCTCGAAGAAGCTCGGCTTCCACCGGGCGGACCGGATCGCGATCACCTTCGCCGGCTCCAAGAAGAGCCTGGCGGCCGGCCTGCCGATGGCCAGCGTCCTCTTCGGCGCTCAGGCGGGGCTGGCGGCACTGCCGCTGATGGTGTTCCACCAGATGCAGTTGATGGTGTGCGCGGTCCTGGCGAAGCGCTTCGCCGCCTCCGCGGCGCCGGAGCCGACGGTAGTGGTGGCGGGCGCCGCTGCGGGGAGCGCGGCGGCGGGGGATGCCGCGGGGGACGCGGAAGCGGTGGTGAGCGGGGCGCGGGGTTAGGCCGACCGGTCGGGCGGCGCCAGACCCTTTTCCACCCCCCTGGCCCGCCCCGCACGTCCGGGCAGGCCAGGGCCTCATCCACCGTGCCGTCAGCCCTTCGCGCTGCCCCCACGCACCCGGTCCAGCGGCAGCCCCAGCACCAGCGGGCCGTCCACCCGGGCATTGTCGGCGCGTACGCGGGACAGTTCGGTGTCGGTCAGCGCCCGCCGGTAGACGCGTACCTCGTCCAGCGCGCCGGTGAACTGGACGCGGCCGTCCGGCTTCTGGCCGAGGTGTACGCCGAAGACCGAGCCACGGCTGACCGATCCCGGGACATCGGGGGTGACGGTGGTCTCGCCCCCGTCCACCGTGAGCAGCAGCCGTCCGCCACTACGGCGCAGTGCCAGATGGTGCCAACTGCCGTCGTTGTAGGCGTCGTTGGTCACCGCCTGGGCGACGGCGGCCGGCTGGGCGCCGTCGACGGCGGTGAGACGGGCGACGATCCGGTGGTGAGCGGGGTCGCCCGAGACGGCGACCTGGGGGGCCTTGGCGCCCACACCGCCCATCCACAGCAGCGGCTGTTCGCCGGTGGTGGCGGCATAGCGGAACCACAGGCTGCAGGTGAAGTCGTTGGTGCCCAGCGGGAGGGAGCGGCGGAAGGGGAGGCGTACCGCGTCATCGGTGCCGTCGAAGGACAGCGCCTGCCCGAAGCGGCCGTCGGTGCCGCGGGCGCCGCCCAGGACGAGCGCAGGCCGGGCGCCCGGGGCGGTGTCGGGGGTGGTGGGGTCCGGGGCGCGCCGTGGGCCCAGCCAGTCCTCGGTGAAGCGGGCGAAGCGGATCTCGTCCCGGGCGTCGACCGCACCGCCCTCGTACATCAGGCCGGTGACCTCGCGGGAGATGGCGACCAGATCGGAGTAGCCGGACCAGTCGGTGGTGACCCGGGCGCCGCGGTCGACACCCTCCCAGGTGCGGCCCTCGTCATAGGAGGAGCGGATGGTCATGGTCCGGCGCCGGTCGGGGTCGGCGGGCGCCGCGAACAGGGTGCGGCCGGTGCGCGAGCCCGGCAGCCGCAGCGCCGAGCCCTGCACCATCGGGGTGTAGAGGTCGGGGAGGGCGCGGAACGGTGCGACGAAGGAGTTCCCGCCGTCGCGGCTGACCGCGGCGGTGCGATGGCCCAGGTCGGTGCCGTCCTGTTCGCGGCCGTTGACGTAGACCGAGCCGTCGGAGCGCTCCAGGAGGGTCATCTCCGAGGGCTTCTGACGGAATGTGCCGCTCCACTCCGTTCCGCCTCCGCTCTTTGACGGACCTTCGGAAGCGGAGCCTGCCGCGACGGGCCAGCTGTCCAGCGCGCCGACCTTCCAGGTGGCGCCGCCGTTGTCGCTGTGGATCAGGGCGGCGTGGTTGCCGGTGACCCGGCCCGCCGCGTAGCTCTCGGCGTTCATGCTGAACAGCAGCCGGCCCGCGTGCCGTCCGCGGGTGAGCTGGATGCCGTGTACGGGCCCGGTGGCATACCAGGAATTCCACTGCGGCGGGCGGATGTCGGCGGTCAGGTCCCGGGGCGCGGACCAGCTCGCGCCGTCATCGTCGCTGTACTGGAGGTGCGGGGTGCGATCACAGGGGACATCACAACTGAGGCCGTCGGCACGGCCCTTGTTGTATGTCTCCGCGAGCACGATCCGGCCGGTGCGGCGGTCCACGATGGGAGCCGGGTTGCCGTGGGTGTCGCCGTTGCCGTGGTTGATGACCTGGAGCGGCCCCCAGGTTCGGCCGCCGTCGGTGGAGCGCTTGAGGACGAGGTCGATATCGCCCGCGTCGCCGCAGTCGTGGCGGCGGCCCTCGGCGAAGGCGAGCAGGGTGCCGCGTGTGGACTGCACGACGGCCGGTATACGGAAGCAGTAGTAGCCCGGGTCCTGGGACGCCTTGAAGAGGATCTGCTGCTCGAATCCGCCGACGGGGGCGGCCGGGGCGGCGGGAGCGCCCGGCGCGGCCTGCGCCGGGGCGGTCGGCAGGACGGCGAGGGCTGTCGCGGTCAGTGCGGCGAGCAGGGCCGCGGGGCGGTGGCGGGGTCTGCGGCGGGGGCTGGGGTGTGCGCGGAGAACTGACGTCATGGTCCGGCCTGCCCTTCGAGGCATCGGCGTCGGGTCATCAGGACATCCCACGTCCTATGTGCATCGCGACGGAAGCTACTGCCGCGTGCGAACCTCGACAAGGAGCGTGCGTCAGTTCTCCGTGCCGCAGCCGGAATTCACCCTCCCGGCCCGCAGACACTGAGCCGGGTGCGCCGTGAGTGCCGGGTGTGCTGCGGGGCAGAGGGAGCGCCGCGCGGCCGTTGGTCGTGCCCCGGTACGCGCCGGGAACCGTGCCTCAGCCCGTAGCGGCCGCCGCGTCGAGGGCGATCCGGTGTTCACCCGCGTACACGTTCATCGAGCTGCCCCGCAGAAACCCGACCAGGGTCAGCCCGGTCTCGACGGCCAGATCGACGGCGAGCGAGGACGGCGCCGACACCGCGGCCAGCACGGGAATCCCCGCCATCACCGCCTTCTGCGCCAGCTCGAACGACGCCCGGCCGGAGACCATCAGCACACAGGAGGACAGCGGCAGCTGCCCCTCTTGCAGCGCCCGCCCGACGATCTTGTCGACGGCGTTGTGCCGCCCCACGTCCTCCCGGATGTCCAGCAGCTCCCCGTCCGTCGTGAACAGCGCCGCGGCATGCAGGCCCCCCGTCCGCTCGAACACCCGCTGGGCCGCCCGCAGTCGGTCGGGCAGCGCGCTGAGCACCGCCGGTGCGATACGGACCGGGGTGTCGGGGGAGGTGTCCAGGGACCAGCGGGCGCTGGTGCGCACCGCGTCCAGACTCGCCTTGCCGCACAGCCCGCACGACGAGGTCGTATAGACGTTGCGCTCCAGGCTGATGTCCGGAACCGCGACCCCGTCCGCGAGCCGGACATCGACCACGTTGTAGCTGTTCTCCCCGTCCTCGGTGGCGCCCGCACAGTAGACGATGTTCGCCAGTTCGCCGGCGCTCGCCAGCACGCCCTCGCTGACGAGAAAGCCGGCCGCGAGCGCGAAGTCATCGCCGGGCGTGCGCATGGTGATCGCCAGCGGCTTGCCGCCGAGCCGGATCTCCAGCGGTTCCTCGGCGACGAGGGTGTCCGGCCGGCTGCTCACGGCACCGTCGCGGATGCGGATGACGCGGCGTCGCTCGGTGACCCGTCCCATGTCTGATCAATCCCGTCCGCACCGGGCCGGCATGGCCCGGTGCTGTATGTGCCGAGGGCCCAAACGGCCCCTGATACGGATCGCCGCGGGTCACCCGGTGTCCCTGGAGGCGAGGCGGCCTTGAGATTCTCATTCTCCTGCACGCTGTGGGTCGCGCCGAGAGCCCCGCCCTCTTCCCGTCAACGCGGTCGCGAGGGCGGCAACGGTGGCCAGGCTGAGGCAACTGGTCATGACTGCCGCCATCGGTGCGGGGCTGTGGGTCCCGAACAGCCCGACCAAGGGGGAGACGGCCGCGCCCAGCAGGAACTGGCCCCCGCCCAGGAGGGCGGAGGTGGCGCCGGGAGCCGTGCGCCCCCGGCTTTGCGCGATGGTGATCACAGCGGGGAAGAAGATCCCGAATGCTGCGGTGGAGATCAGCAGACAGAGCCAGGTCAGCCCCATGGTGCTGCCCGCGGTTGTCTGGATGACGAGCAGTGCTGCCGGCCCTGCGGTCGCCAGGGCACCGCTGAGGACGAGGAGAGCCTCAGGCGACCGGCGGGTGGCCAGCGATCCGTACGCCAGGCTGCCGGCCATGTTGCCGACGGCGTTGACGCCGTAGATGAGGCTGGAGAGAGCCGGGGAGAGCCGGTAGATGTCCTGGAAGACGAAGGTGGTCCCGGCGATATAGGCGAAGACGGCTGCTCCGCCGAGGGCGAGCGCCAGTACCGGCGTGAGCACGGCGCGCTGCCCGGCGACTCTCCCGATGGAGCGCAGACTGGCCGCCAGTCCGCCGGTGGGCCGTGCGTCGGACGGGTGCGATTCAGGAATCCAGCGCAGCACGCCCAGGGCCAGGAGCAGGCCGACCAGGGCCAGCAGGGCGAAGACGTAGCGCCAGGTGACCGCCAGGAGCAGGGCGCCGCCGGCCAGCGGGGCCAGGACGGGAGCCGCGGCGGTGATGGCTCCCAGCCGGGCGAAGACCGCGGGAAGTTTTCGGTCGTCGAAGAGGTCGGTGACGACAGCTCGGGAGACGACGAGCCCAGCCGCTCCCGTAATGCCCTGCCCGACCCGAGCCGCGTCGAGCACTTCCACCGTGGGTGCCAGGGCGCACCCGGCGGAGAACGCGGCGAACAGCAGCGATCCGCAGACGAGGACGGGGCGGCGGCCGACCGCGTCACTGAGCGGCCCCAGGACGAGCTGTCCGACGATGATGCCCACGAGGAAGACGGTCAGGGACACCTGCGCGCCGGAGGCGGTGGTGCCTAAGGAGCGTGCCAGATCGGGAAGTGCCGGCACGTACATATCCGTGGCCAGCGGGCTGGCGGCACTCAGCCCGGCCAACACCAGTAACAGCTTGGCCTGTTCGGGGGCAGGGGCGTCAGGACGGCGCGTCCGGGGCGGTGCCTTTCCGGTGGAGTGAGCAGTCATAGCGCGGGGGCCGCCCCCTCAGCCGGAGCAGGCGTCTTCGCCGGTCCGCGGTCCCGCTCCACGGTGCTTTCGGCCGCCGCCACCTGTTCCAGCAGCCCGGCGGCGAGTCGCAGCATGCCGCGCTCGGCGGGCGAGAGCGTCTGCCGCAGCGCCGCGGCCAACCAGACGTTGCCGTCGCGTACATGCTCCCGCAGAGCCTCCCGGCCCGCTTCGGTGATCTGGACGTTCTGGCGGCGCGCATCCACCTCACTGCGCGCACGGTGAATACGGCCCTGGTCCTCCAACTCGTTGAGCACGCGGGTCAGAGACTGAGTCTGCAGCCCTTCGATGGCGGCCAGTTCCGACGGGTTCAAGGGCCCGCTGTGCCGCAGATTCCCGAGCACCGAGGCGGCCAGCCGCGTCAGCGGTCGACCAGCGCCCGGCTGCTCGGCGCGCAGCCGGGAAGCCAGCCGGGACACCGCCCAGCGCAGCGACTCGGCCAGCACCAGATCTTCCGGCACCTGATCGTTCGTCACATCAGTCATGTTACGAAGCTAAAGCTTGGCAACCATGACTGGCAATATGCCAATTGACCCTCTATTACCAAGCGTCATCTTTACAGTTGTAGGGCTTCATGGAGTGCGAGGCGGCTCCTGACCGGACGCGATCGGTGTCGCGGAGCGGCGGGGCGCTCGCGGGAGAAATGGAGACGAGACAGAGGGATGGGTGGGCCGTGGGCTGGGTAGGTGCTTGAGCCGGGGCCGGGTTGGGCGCCCGGAGTATCCGGGGTCGGCCGATCGACGTGGCCCGTGTGGAACGGCCCGGTGACGGGATCTGTGGGGGATCCCGCCACCGGGCTTACTGATGTCGCCATCCGGCCCGGCCGGATTCGGCCGACTCGTTTCGATCCGCGAGACCAGGCCGGGTCACCGGCCTCCGCCCGGGTAATGTGCAGCTGATCAGGCATGGCCCACCCGATGCAGCACAGCGCACCAGGCACCCGAACGACCACGAATGGCGAGACGCACATGAGCGACGGGACAGCACCGGCGACCGGCGAAGCGGCCTCCGTTGCCGACGAGGCGGCCCGTGAGCGGCTGCTTTACCTGCGCGGCAGCATCGACAACCTCGATGCCGCCCTTGTGCATCTGCTCGCCGAGCGCTTCAAGTGCACCCAGCAGGTCGGCGAGCTCAAGGCCCGGCACAGCCTGCCGCCCGCCGACCCGGCCCGGGAGGCCGCGCAGATCGAGCGGCTGCGCCGGCTCGCCGAGGACGCCAAGCTGGATCCCGCCTTCGCCGAGAAGTTCCTCAATTTCATTATCGGCGAGGTCGTCCGCCACCACCGGGCGATCGCCGACCGTACGCATGAGGAAACGGCGGAAGCGGCCGGGCCCACCGCGGGCTGAGCCCCGTACCGATCCACGAGGGACGGCGTGGCACCACGCGTGCGGGCACTGCCCGCGCGCCGAAGAATGGCGCGGCTCCCCCTTGCCTTCCGGCCCCACCGTCGCCTCACCCGGCTGGCCCCGCTGCCCGCCGCGAGTGACACTCGCCATAGCTGAAGCCGGACCGTCCCGCAGTGTCGCCGCGCCCACTACCGTCCAGTAACGCGGTTCCTCCGGGAGCCGTACGAGCGCCACCACCCTGCCCCTCCGGCCGTGCACCGAGAGCGGAGACACATGATGGCCACCACCCCCGCACATCCCGCCGACCCGCGGCGTGGCGACCGCCCCGCGTCTGCCACGACGCTCGTCCTGAAGCCCGGTACGTCCTGGCAGGACGCCTGGCAGCGCAGCCTGGCCGCGGCCCCCGAGGCGTTCCGCGACGACCAGGCCCTCAACCTCTGGGGCGCCGTCTGGCATCCGGACGGCCACCCGCTGCCCGCCACCAGTCCCGTCGACGGCAGCCCCGTCGCCGGCCCGCCCCGGCTCGACGCGGACACCGCGCTGCATGCCGTACGCGCCTCCCTCGATCAGCACCGGGCCTGGCGCCAGGTCCCGTTGGCCGAACGCAAGGCACGGATCTCCGCCACCCTCGACGCGCTGACCGAGCACCGTGAACTGCTCGCGCTCCTCCTCGTCTGGGAGATCGGCAAGCCCTGGAAGCTCGCGCAGGCGGACGTGGACCGGGCCATCGACGGGGTCCGCTGGTACGTCGCCGAGATCGACCGGATGCTCGACGGCCGGGCGCCGCTGCCCGGCCCGGTCAGCAATATCGCCAGCTGGAACTACCCGATGTCGGTCCTGATCCACGCGATGCTGGTGCAGGCGCTGGCCGGCAACGCGGTGATCGCCAAGACGCCGACCGACGGCGGGCTGGTGTGTCTGACCCTCGCCTGTGCCCTGGCCGCCCGGGAAGGCGTCCCGGCCACCCTCGTCAGCGGCAGCGGCAAGGAGCTGTCGCCGTCCCTCGTACGGTCACCCGAGATCGGCTGTGTGTCGTTCGTCGGCGGCCGGGACACCGGGGCCCGGGTCGCCACCGCCGTCGCTGACCTCGGCAAACGCCATATCCTCGAACAAGAGGGCCTCAACACCTGGGGCATCTGGAACTTCACCGACTGGCAGACGCTGACGCCGCTGATCCGCAAGACCTTCGACTACGCCAAGCAGCGCTGCACCGCCTACCCCCGCTTCGTCGTCCAGCGTGACGCCTTCGCCGACTTCCTCGCCGCCTACCTCCCGGCCGTCCGCAGCGTCCGCTTCGGCCACCCCCTGGCCGTCGCCGCCCCCGCCGATCCGCCCCCCGAACTCGACTTCGGCCCGCTGATCAACGCCGCCAAGGCCAAGGAACTCGCCGAACTCACCACCGAGGCGATCTCCCGGGGCGCGGTCCCCCTGCACCGCGGCAGCCTGGCGGACGGCCACTTCCTCTCCTCCCAGGACACCTCGGCCTACCTCCCGCCGACCACCCTCCTGGCCCCGCCCCCGTCCTCCCCGCTCCACCACGCCGAGCCCTTCGGCCCCGTCGACACCCTCGTCCTCGTGGACACCGAGGCGGAACTCCTCGCCGCCATGAACGCCAGCAACGGCGCCCTGGTCGCCAGCCTCTCCTGCGACGACAAGGACACCTACGACCGCCTCGCACCGCAGATCCGCGCCTTCAAGGTCGGTTACGGCAAGCCGCGTTCGCGGGGCGACCGCGATGAGCTCTTCGGTGGCTTCGGCAACTCCTGGAGCGGTGCCTTCGTCGGCGGCGAACTTCTCGTCCGCGCGGTCACCGAGGGCCCGGACTCCGAACGCCTGCCGGGCAACTTCCCCGACTACCACTTGATGCCGTAGCCAGAGAACGGAACCGGCGCTAGCCGATCCCCTGCCGGTCGGGGGACGAGGCGAACCGCCGGTCCGCCCCCGCCGGCACCGCACGCTCCATCGCCTGCAACAGCAGCGTGCGGTGCCGCACCAGCGGAATCCCCGATCCGCGGCAGCAGCAGCACCACCCCGGGCCGCCGCGCCACCCGCACCAGCCGCGCCACATGGACATCATGCGCAGCGTCTCCCGGGTGATCCGGTCGACCACCGGCCCCACCCGTCCCGCAGATGCTCCCGCAGCGTCGACAGCGCACGTGGCCTGTGTGGACCACTGAGATGAACGACATGTCCCTCATTGCCCATAAATCGAGGTTATGTGGGCTGCGGATACGCAGGTGAAGGGCACTCCGAAACCTTGGTATTGTTATCCATGTCGCCGCGGGGAACGCCCCGTGAAGATCACACCTAGTCCGGGTGGCGGAATGGCAGACGCGCTAGCTTGAGGTGCTAGTGCCCTTTATCGGGCGTGGGGGTTCAAGTCCCCCCTCGGACACCAGCGGAACCCCTGCTCAGCAGGGGTTTTTCGCATTTCTGGGGCGGTGGGGCAAGTGATGTCCAAAATGCCTGTTCCATACCCTTTGTTTGGGAGTATCCTGAAGACCGGCCTACGGGGCGAGCGAGGGAGTTCGACCGGACTGGCCTCGGGGAAGGGAGCTATGGCTCTCGCCGAGGACAAGAGGAAAGGTCGGGCTGAGAGGCTGAAAGGTCGTAAGACCGGACGGCGACCCCCAAGCACCTGATCCGGACAATGCCGGCGAAGGGAGCCCACCTCGTAGGTCTTCGCTGTGCGGCGACGCGGCGGCGCCCGGTCATTCGCTCCGGATCATGTCGGCGCACTTCTCCCCGATCATCATTGTCGTGATGCACGGATTCACGGCGGGCAGGAACGGCATCACCGAACCGTCGGCCACCCGCAGGCCCGTGACGCCCTTGACGCGGAGGCGGGGGTCCAGCGGGGTGGCCTGGTCGTCGGGGGCGCCCATCCGGACCGTGCAGGCGGGGTGGTAGACGGTGTTGTGGGTGGTGCGGATGTAGTCGAGGAGTTCGGCGTCGGAGTGGGCGGAGGGGCCCGGGGCGAGTTCGGTGCCTGCCCAGTCGGCCATGGCGGGCTGGGAGACGATCTCGCGGGCGAGCCGGAGACCGTGGGTCATGACGCGGATGTCGTGCTCGTCGGTGAAGTAGCGCGGGTCGACCTTGGGCTTGTCACGGAAGTCGCGGGTGCGCAGCCGGACGGTGCCCAGGGAGCGGGCGCGGGTGACGTTCGGGGTGAGACAGAAGGCGTTCTCCGAGGTGGGGTAGCCGCGGCGGTAGGTGTTCATGTCGAACGGCACCTGGCCGTAGTGGAACATCAGGTCCGGGCGGTCCAGACCGGGCTCGGTGTCGGCGAAGATGCCGATCTCCCACCACTGGGTGGAGGAGCGGACCATGGGCTGCTTGGCATCCCACATGATCACGCCCTCCGGGTGGTCCTGGAGGTTCGAGCCGACGCCGGGGGAGTCGACGAGCGGCTCGATGCCGGTGGCGCGCAGATGGGTGGCCGGGCCGATGCCGGAGAGCATCAGGAGCTTGGGGGAGTCGATGGAGCCGCAGGAGACAACGGTCTCGCGGCGGGCGTGGACGGTGCGGGTGTGGATCAGGTCGGGGGCGAGGTAGTCGACGCCGGTGCAGTGCCGTGCGGAGTCGAAGTTCAGGCGCTTGGCCTGTAGTCCGGTGCGTACCTCAAGGTTCTTACGGGTGCCCATGACGGGGTGGAGATAGGACACCGAGGCGGAGGAACGGGTCCCGTCGGGGCGGCAGTTGATCTGGAACCAGTTCGCGCCCCGGATGACGGTGCTGCCGGTGTTGAAGGCAGCGGTCGGGATGCCGGCCGTCGCGCAGGCCTCCAGGAGCGCGACGCCGCACGGGTCGTGGGGCGGGACGGTGCGCAGCACGACCGGGCCGTCATGGCCGTGGTGGTCTCCGGGGGCGTCGTTGTTCTCCAGCCGCTGGAAGAGCGGGAAGCAGTCTTCCGCGCTCCAGCCCGAACAGCCCATCGCCGCCCACTCGTCGAGGTCCTCGGCCGGGGCCCAGAAGGCGATACAGGAGTTGTGCGAGGAGCAGCCGCCCAGCACCTTGGCGCGGGCGTGCCGCAGGAAGCTGTTGCCGTTCTCCTGTGGCTCGACCGGATAGTCCCAGTCGTAGCCGGACTCCAGCAGCTCCATCCAGCGGTCCAGGCGCAGCACGTTCTCGTCGCCGACGTCGGAGGGGCCGGCCTCCAGCAGGCAGACGGTGACCGACGGATCCTCGCTCAACCGGGCCGCCACGACGGCACCGGCCGTGCCGCCGCCGACCACGACATAGTCGAACTCGTCCACAGGGGCCTCTTGGGACATCGTGCGGTCTCCAGATCAGGGGGTGGGGTGGCCGGCGCCGCCCGGGGTGCCGCCGCCCGGCTGGACGGCGGCGTGCATGGCGAGGACGCCGGTGCGCTTGCGCTGGACGAACCAGTAGTAGGCGAAGCCGCCGAGCGCCACGACGCCGATGAACAAGAAGGCGCCCCAGCGCAGATACCAGTGCTGCGGGCCGGTCGCGTTGTAGACCGCGGCGCGCGGCCAGGCGAGATTGAGGGACATAGCGAAGCCCCAGAGCACCGCCAGGGCGTTGACCGGAATGCCGAACTTGCCGAGGGAGAACTTGCCCTTGGCCGGGGTCCAGTTGCCCCGCAGCCGCTGGACCAGCATCGGCAGGGTGACCGACAGATACGCCAGATAGATCATGATGATCGCGATGCTGGTGATCACCGAGAAGATCTGCGGCTGGTTGACGTTGATGACGAGGATGCCGACCGCCACCAGACCGATGATGACGGCCGGCAGCACCGGAGTCTGGAAGCGCGGGCTGACCTTGGCGAGCAGGGACGCGGCCGGGAGGTTGTTGTCCCGGGCCATCGCGAAGGCCAGGCGGATACCGGCGGTGTGCACGGCGAGTTCGCACACGGTGATCGCGATGACCACACACCAGAGGACGATCTGGCCGACGGTGGAGCCGAGTGTGGAGAGCACCACGTACTGCAGCCCGTCCACCTTCAGCTGTTCGGCCTGCAGGTTCGGCACGGACATCAGGGCGAACAGCAGGATCAGACCGCCGATGAGGAAGGACGCGACCAGCGCCCGGAGGATCGCGCGGGGGGCGTTGCGACCGGGGTCCTTGGACTCCTCACCGAGCGAGGAGGCGGTGTCGAAGCCGTACATGACGTAGGCCGAGGCCAGCGACGCGGTCAGGAACGCCCCGAAGTAGCCGAGGTTCTCGCCCTTGCCCAGACCGAAGGTGTCGGTCACGACGTCCGGGCCGCGGGTGACATGCGCGGCGAGCAGCAGGATCAGCACGATGGCGGCGATCAGCTCGATCGCCACGCCCGCGGAGTTGATCCGGGCCATGAGCTTGACGCCGAAGGCGTTGACCAGGGTGGTGAAGGCGATCAGCACGGTGCCCAGCAGGACGGCGTTCTCCGCCGCGGACTTGCCGGTGCCGTCGCCGATGAACTGGAACCACGAGGAGATCTGCGGCAGCGTCACCTGGTAGGCCAGCGCCACCGCGGACAGCGAGACCATGGTCGCGGTCAGCATCATCCAGCCGCCGAGCCAGCCGATGTGCGGCCCGCCGAGCTTCTTGGCCCAGTTGTAGACCGATCCGGCCACCGGGTAACGGGCGGCCAGCTCACAGAAGCACAGTGCCACCATCAGCTGCCCGAAGAAGACCATCGGCCAGGACCACCAGTACGCCGGGCCGCCATGCGCGATACCGAAGTAGAACAGCTGGAAGGTGCCGGTGAGGATGGAGATATAGCTGATACCGGCGGCGAAGGTGTGGAAGTTGCCCAGGGTGCGCTTGAGTTCCGGCTTGTAGCCGAGCTCGGCCAGCGAGTCGTCGTCATGCGAACCGTCCGCCCGGGTGCCGGGGCGGGGCGTCTCGGGTCCGGGGCGGGGCGTCTCGGGTCCGGTCACTCGAACCACCGCTGTGGCCGTGGCGCGGTGTTGCGCCAGACATGCTTGGCCTCCTGGTACTCGGCCAGCCCCGCGGGCCCCAGCTCACGGCCGACGCCGGACTGCTTCATCCCGCCCCACTCGGCCTGCGGCACATAGGGATGGAAGTCATTGATCCACACCGTTCCCGCGCGCAGCCGGGCGGCGACCCGGTGGGCCCGCTCGCTGCTCTGCGTCCACACCGCCCCGGCCAGCCCGTACACCGTGTCGTTGGCGAGCGAGACCGCCTCGTCCTCGTCGCGGAACCGCTCGACGGTCAGCACCGGGCCGAAGCTCTCGTCGCGGACGACGGACATGTCCGGGGTGCACTCGTCCAGCACGGTCGGCAGATAGTAGAAGCCGTTCGCCAGCGAGGGATCGTCGGGTGGGGAGCCGCCGCAGAGGAGTACCGCGCCCTCTTCGAGCCCGGCCGCCACATACGCCTCGACCTTCGCCCGGTGCGCGGCCGAGATCAGCGGGCCGGTGCGGGCATGCTCGTCGAACGGCCCGCCGAGCCGGATCCGCTGGGCGCGGGAGACCAGTTCGTCGACGAAGGCATCATGCAGCTCCTCCTGGACGAGCAGCCGGGCGCCCGCCGAGCAGACCTGCCCGGAGTGCAGGAAGACGGCCATCAGGGCGTAGTCGACGGCGGTGTCGAAATCGGCGTCCGCGAAGACGATGTTGGGGTTCTTGCCGCCCAGCTCCAGCGCGATCTTCTTCACCGTGGGGGCCGCCGCGGCCATGATGCGCCGGCCGGTGACCAGCCCGCCGGTGAACGACACCATGTCCACCCGCGGGTCCTCGGTCAGCACCGCCCCCACCACCGGGCCGGTGCCCAGCACCAGATTCGCGGCCCCGTCGGGCAGCCCGGCCTCGGCCAGCAGCCGCATGAGGTGCACGGCGGTGTGCGGGGTCAGCTCGCTGGGCTTCAGGACGAAGGTGTTGCCGGTGACCAGACAGGGGGCGACCTTCCAGGCGGTCTGCAGCAGCGGGTAGTTCCACGGGGTGATCAGGGCGCAGACCCCGACCGGCTCGTGACGCACCGCGCTGGCGACCTCCCCGGCACCGGCGTCCACCACCCGGTCGGTGCCCCCGGCCGCGCCGAGGTTGCCGAAGTAGCGGAAGCAGTTGGCGATGTCGTCCATGTCGTAGCCGCTCTCGACCAGCCGTTTGCCGGTGTCCAGCGACTCCTCCTTGGCCAGCACATCCCGGTCGCGCTCCAGCAGCTCGGCGACGCGCAGCACCAGCCGGCCGCGCTCGGCCGCCGGTGTGCGGGGCCAGGACCCGTCGTCGAAGGCCGTGCGGGCGGCGGAGATCGCCGCCGCCGCGTCCTTCGGCCCGCCCTCGTCGACGGTCGCGACCAGCGTGCCGTCGGCGGGGCAGCGGATCTCACGCACCTGCCCGTCGGCCGCTGCGGTCCACTGACCGCCGATGAACAGCTCCGGCATGGTGGTGCCTCCGGTCTCCGGGCTCGTACGGGGCGGCCGCGGCAGGGCGCCGCCGCCCCGGCCGGCGGTGTCAGGCCGCCGGTCGGCCCGCCGTGCGGACCTCGGTGACGATCACTGAACCGAGAGTAGGACGGCCGCTGCGGCTCCGCACGGCACGAGGGGCCGGGGGAGAGGGGAGCGGCAGCGGGCGGGGCCGACGGAGTGAGCTGTACGGGCGGACGCGAGAATGGAGGGATGGGCAGTGAGCTGGAGCGGGAGCGGGACGAGCCGGCCGCGGGGACGTACCCCGTCGCGGAAGGGGCGGCCGTGCGGCCGTACCCCGTCCCCGATGCCGCGGCCTATCTCTCCGGCCGCTGGCGCATCGAGCGCACCGTCCACGACCTGCGGACCGGTGCCGAGGGCAGCTTCCGCGGCACCGCCGAGTTCCGGCCCGACCCGGCGGGCGAGGCGCTGCTGCACATCGAGGAGGGGCAGCTGACCTGGGGCGGAAGGGTGCAGCCGGCGAGCCGGACGCTGCGTCTGCGGCCCCGCCCGGACGGCACCGCCGGGATCGACTTCGCCGACGGGCGGCCCTTCCACGACCTCGACCTCAGGACCGGCCGGTGGACCGCCGTCCACCCCTGTGCCGCTGACCGGTACGAGGGGACCTTCACCGCCGCCGGGCCGGACCTCTGGCATCTGGAGTGGCGGGTCGGCGGTCCGGCCAAGGATCAGTTGCTGCGCTCGGAGTACCGGCGGCTGGGGTGACCACGGCGGGGCCGGGCCGGTACGGGCGCACGCCGCGCCGGCCACCGTACGGACACCACGCACGGCACCCCCGGGGACAGGTTGCCCCCGGGGGTGCCGGCGTCGGTGGGAGGAGGGATCAGGCGGGGGGCAGCTTCCCCCGGCCGAAGAGCTTCCGCTCGTCGTGCAGGGCGAACGGCGTGGTCCGCAGATCGGCGATCTGGATGCCGAAGATCTTCAGTTGCAGCATCAGCTCGGTCTTCAGGTCATAGCCCGCGCTGAGCGCCCACGCCGGGGCGCCGCCATCGGTCGCGCCCGCGGCCCGTCCGGTCAGGTGGACGGAGAGATCGCCGCCGACCCCCGCCGTGTCGTAGAGGAACACCTGGGCATGCGCCCCGATACGGGCGGTCGCGGAGGCCGCGCCCTCGACCCGCGGCGTGCTGCCCTTCGTCTGCTGCCGCGCCTCGTGCAGCGGCTGCCACCCCTGGCTGCGCTCGTACTTCGCGCCGACGGCGAACGCACCGGAGGTGCGCTGGTCGGCGTCGAGCACGATGCGGCCGTCCGCGGTGAAGCGGTAGGTGAAGGTGACCTCGGTGCTGACCACGACGGGGACCGGGCCCACCCAGAAGACATGCCGTCCGGTGACCGCCGCGATCGGCACCGAGCGCACTCCGGTGTCCGCGGTGCCCTGGACCTTGCCGTGCACCTGCCAGCCATAGGCGTAGGAGCCGCCGAGGCCGATGGCCGCCCGCTGCGGCAGCAGGTTCAGCCCGCCGCGCTTCTCGTACTGGAAGATCAGCTCGGGCCGGAACGACACCTCGCCGGACAGCCGCGCGGGCGACTTGGCGGTCGCCTGCACGCCCTTGGGCAGCGGCACATTGAGGCCCAGCCGCAGGGTGGTGAGCGCCTTCCGCGCCTCGGGCGGCAGCGTGTCACCGGAAGAGGACGGCGCGGGGCGGGTGGCGGAGGGGGCCAGCTGACTGCGGTTCCCCGGAGAGGCGGACGCCGAGGATTCGGACGCCGAGGGGCTCGGGGAAGCGGTGGCGTCGGGGCTGCCGGACGAGCTGCCGGACGGGGTACCCGGCTCACCGGACGGAGTGGCCGTGCCGCCGCTGTCCGAACCGGAGCCGGCGGCCTCCTTCTTCACGGTGACGCCCGAGGAGAGCGGCTTGACCGAGACCTCGCCGGGCCGCAACGCCGTGCGCTGGTCCACCTTCTGATCGCCGAGCAGCTCCGAGAGCGTGGCGGGGGCGGTGGTCACCCGGACCTTGCCGTCGCGGGTGCCGGTGACCTTGCCGACCTTGAACAGCGCACCCGAGGGGGCGTGCCGGTTCGGCGCGGCGGCGATCACATCACCGGTCTTCACGGTCTTGCCCGCGGACGGCTTGAGCTCCGCCTGCTTGCGCTGCGCGTCGTACGACGAGAGCTGCACGGAGACCGAATTGCCGGAACGGGTCGGCGCGTCGGACGGCCTGGCGACCGCGGCACCGCCCTCCGGACCGGAGGCACGGGCATCGTCCGGCACGGCACCGGGGGCGGTCGGCCCACTGGCCGGTATGCCGGCCGAGGACGTGCGCGGCTCGTCGGGGCCCGAGAGCAGCGCGTGGGTGCCGAGGGCGGCGGGGACGAGTACGCCGACCGCGGCGGCGGGCACCGCGATGCGACGCCAGGAAACAGCCATGGGATTCCTTGGTGGTGCGGGGTGATGGGGGGTGGAACAGCGGGGCCGCGCACCGAACTCCGGTAAGAGTCCGGACTACTGGGGAAAGTCGTCCAAGATCGAACATCTGTAGGGGTTCGGGCGGCTTCCTCGTAGCATGGCGACGAATGATCGAATTCGCCATGGGGAAAGACACCGAGTCGGGAGGGGACGGGTGGAGACTTCCACAACGGTGCCGGAGTCAGCCGCCGCGCTGCACGACGGCATCGACGCGCTGACCGATGAGGTCATCGACGGTTTGCGGGCTCAACTCCCCTCCTACGCGGCGGTGTCGGCGGACCGCCTCCGGCCCAGGGTGCTGGCGTCCCTGCGCAACGGCCTCTCGCTGGTGGAGCGCTGGGCCGAGGAACGGCGCAGCGCACGGGGAGCCGGCCGCGTCGACGGCCCGGCGTACGGCATCCCGGAGACCCATCTCGACGAGGTGACGGACCTGGCCCAGGCGCTGCCGGTCGAGGACATCATCTCGGCCTACCGGATCGGCACGGATATCGTCTGGCGGCGGTTCGGCGAGGAGATGACCGCCCGGGGTGGAACCGCCGAGGATCTGCTGCCGGTCGCGGAGACGCTGCGGACCTGGGTCGACGCCAACACCCTGCGGATCGTCCGCGAGTGCCGGGTCGGCCTCCGGGGCGGCGACCCGGCGGCGGACCGCCGGCATGCGGCCATGGTCCGCGCCCTGCTGCTCGGCGAGGCACGGTGGGACATGTCCCTCGGCGGCCTCGGTGCGGGGGGCGCCGGGAGCGCCGGCGACGGCCCCGCCGACGGGCACCGGCCCGAGGGCCATGCCGACGACGCGGAGGCCCTGGACGGAGCGTATGGGCACAGCGCCCTCCGTCTCCCCTTCCGCGCGCGGCTGCCCGACTACGAGGCCCCACTCGGCGATCCGGGCGGCGCCCCCGCCGCCGCGGGCCATCCCGGCCCCGGTGACCGTGCTTTCCGCCGGATCGTCGATCTGCTGCGTCCCTGGGTCGCCCTGGACGAGGCGGGGCGCCCCCTGGTCACGGCCGTGGACGGGGATGTGGCGGGACTGCTGGTCGGGCGCCCGGCCGGGCTCTGCCGCAGCCTGATCCTGGGCCTGGGTGCCCCGGTGCCCGCCGCCGGGGTCGCCACCGAATTCACCCGGGCCACCCAGGCCCTGCGGGCCGCCGCCGGATTCGGGCTGGTCGGGGCGTTCACCCGCGAGGAGCTGGGGCTGCGGGCCGCGGTCGTGGCGCTGCCGGCCGTCGGCGAACAGCTGGCACGGCTCCGGCTGGCCCCGCTGGACGAACGGGGCGAGGACGGCGCCCAGTTGGCGGAGGCCGCGGCCGCCTATCTACGACAGGGACTGCGCCTGGAGGCCGCCGCCCGGACCCTCTACGTCCACCCCAACACCCTGCGCAACCGCCTCCGGCGCTTCGAGGAGATCACCGGTACCAACCTCCGCGACCCCGCCGATCTGGCCGAGGTCTGGTGGGCGCTGACCCACCGCCGCCTCCACGGGCCGACGAGCTGACGCCGCCTGCCGCCCGCCGACCGCCCGGCGGTCCCGGATGCCCATGGCGCCCAACGGGACCGGGACCGGGCGGGGCGCCCGCCAACGGCTC
The DNA here is from genome assembly GCF_027497495.1 of Streptomyces tubercidicus. Classification (GTDB taxonomy): domain Bacteria; phylum Actinomycetota; class Actinomycetes; order Streptomycetales; family Streptomycetaceae; genus Streptomyces; species Streptomyces tubercidicus. The sequence goes on along the minus strand of NZ_CP114205.1, from coordinate 1,294,800 downwards.
AGTTCTTCACGGCCCGCAGCGCGTACAGCAGCGGAACGATCGGCTCCGACGGCGGAAGACGCCACCAGCCGTTCTCGCCCGGCACCATCGAGTCGAACCGCTTCCAGGGCAGCAGCTCGGTCTCCCGCACCAGTTCGACGGTCAGCCCCGCGCCGACCACGGCGGAGATGACCTCCCCGAGGCCGTGCCGCCACTCATAACTCGTCGTGGCTCCCTGTACCGGCGGACCATCGGTATAGGTGCACGGGGTGTCGCTCCTGAGGGGACCGCGACCCCCTAAGTAGTCGTTGCGGAGCCGCAGTTCCTGTTGGTCCGGCCCCCCGGCCGGCCCCAGGGAGTCCAGCAGCGGATGGAACTCGACCAGATAGAACGTTCCGCCGGGCCGGAGCAGTGAGCTGACGATCCCCGCCCAGGCGGTCAGATCCGGCAGGTAGCACAGCGCGCCCTTGCCGGTGTAGATCACATCGAAGCGCTGCGCCCCGAGCGCCTCCGGGGCCCGGTGCACATCCGCCTGGATGAATTCCATGGCCCGGCCGGCCTCCCCGGCGAGCCGCCGGGCCTCCGCGACCGCCGCCGCGGAGAAGTCGAGCCCCACCGTCCGCGCCGCGCCCCGTTCGGCGAACGCTGCCGTCTCGGTGCCCAGATGGCACTGCAGATGCAGGACGTCCCGTCCGGTCAGCTCGCCGAGGTCCGTCCACTCGAAGGGCGCGAACCAGTCCTCGGCGGTGCGGGAGCCGTCCAGTCCGTAGAACTCGCTGGCCACATGGATCGGGGTGCGGGCGTCCCAGTTCGCCTGGTTGGCCAGGACCATCTCCTCGGCGGTGGGCGGAATTCCCGGACGGGCCGTCAGTTCACTCTTGTTCATGGTCATCCGTCCCTTCTACCGGTCGGGCCGGGGTGGCCACCAGGGGGGACGGTGTGGCGATGTCGGCGCCTCCCCGCCCCGGCCGACTCCTCGTCCGCCATCGAGAGGTGTAAAGCGGAGAGACGGTGGTAGGCGTCCTCACGCAACGCCCCATTCCGCAACGGCTGTTGCTCGGGTGGCAGCCGTGGCGGACGCGGCAGGGCCCGGGTGTGTTCCTGGGCCGGGCCCCGGCCGCGCGGGGGGCGTGCCCGGCGTCGGGTGTCGCCGGACATGGAACGGGCCGCTGCCTGTGAGTGGCTGGTGGCGGCCCGTACCCCCGGCTCCGTCCGGTCTGCCTACCGTGGCCTCGAACGCCCGCTCGTGACACCCCGTCATCTTCCAAACGGTCACCACCAACACTGTCGCTCGTCTGCAACAACCCCCATCCGCTGGGTATGTTGGGGACTGCGGGGCGTAGTCGTATCATCACGCGGCGGCCGGCCGCTGCCCCCTGGCCAATGGCTGTCGAAGCGACGGGAAAAGTGTGGAATGAGCCAAGAGACACGACCGCAGTCCAGCGCCGTCGACGTCAGCATCCCGAGTGTGGCGCGGATGTACGACTACTACCTGGGCGGCAAGGACAACTACGCCGTCGACCGAGAAGCCTGCGACGAGCTGAGCAAGGTCGTGCCGAGCACACAGGTGCTGGCGATCAACAACCGGCGCTTTCTGCAGCGGGTGGTCCGCTGGCTGGCGCGGGAACACGGCATCCGGCAGTTCATCGACCACGGATCCGGCCTGCCGACCCAGGACAACGTCCACCAGGTCGCCCAGCAGGTCGACCCGGAGTCCCGTGTGGTGTACGTCGACAACGACCCCATCGTGCTGGCACACGGCCGCGCGCTCCTGGAGGAGAACGCCAACACCGCCGTCATCCAGGCCGATATGCGGGACACCGACGGCATCTTCGGCAGCTCCGAGGTCGAGCGGCTGATCGACTTCGACCGGCCCGTCGCCGCGCTGTTCGTCTCCGTGCTCCACTGCATACCGGACGCCGACGACCCGGCCGGTCTGATCAAGCGGGTCGCCGACCGGCTCGCGCCCGGCAGCTTCCTGGTGGTGTGCCAGCTGGTCAGCGAGGATGCCGCGACCCGCGATTTCGTCACCGAATTCATGCGGGTCTCCACGCACGGCCAGTGGGGCCGGGTGCGTCAGGCGCATGAACTGGCCGGATTCCTGGACGGGTTGGAGATCCTGGAGCCGGGCCTGGTGGAGGTCTCCACCTGGAAGCCGGACGCGGACATCGGCCCCAAGCAGCTCACCCAGGAGTGGATCGAGTACGGCGGCGTCGCCCGCAAGCCGTAGGCCCTGTCGGCCGGGCGCGGCCGCCCCGCGACATGGCAGCGGGGCGGGGCACCCCGGTGGGTACCCCGCCCCGCTCCCTTCGCCCTGTTCCGCCGGCGCCGTGCGGCTCAGCTCTCCTGCTTGAGCAGCCGCTCCAGGATCGCCACGGATTCGCGCGGCGACTCGGACTGCGCGCTGAGCCGGTCCATCACCGCGAGGTAATGATCCACATCATCGCGCTTGTCCAGATAGAGCGCGCTGGTCAGCTGCTCCAGATAGACGATGTCCGGCAGATCCGGCTCCAGGAACCGCAGGATGGTGATCGGACCACCGGCCGCCGCCAGTCCACCGAGGCTGAACGGCGCGATCTGCAGGGTGACGTTCGGCAGCTCGGTCATCTTCAGCAGATGTCTGAGCTGACCCGTCATCACCTCCGGTCCGCCGAGCGGGCGGCGCAGTGACGCCTCGTCGACCACCGCCCACACCCGCGGTGCGTCCGGGAGGGTGAGCAGCTCCTGACGCTGCACCCGCAGCCGCACCCGGCGCTCGATCTCCTCCGGCGAGGACCGCGGATGGCCGAGCTCCGCCACCGCGCGGGCATAGTCCGCGGTCTGCAACAGGCCCGGGACGAACTGGACTTCGTATGTGCGGATCACCGAGGCGGCCTCTTCGAGGCCGATATGCGTCTCGAACCAGCCGGGCAGCACATCGCCGTACTGATGCCACCAACCGGGGCTGCTGGTCCGGCGGGCCAGCTTGAGGAAGTCGGCGCGGACCGACTCGTCCGTGACGTTGTAGAGCGTCAGCAGATCGGCGACATCCCGCTCCTTGCAGCTCACCCGGCCGAGTTCCAGCCGGCTGATCTTGGCGTGCGAGCCGCGGATGGCGTCCCCGGCGGCCTCCCGGGTGATGCCCGCCGCTTCCCGCATCCGGCGGAGCTGGGTGCCCAGTACGATCCGCAGGACAGTCGGGCCGCCCCGCGGATGGTCGAGATAGCGGCGCAGTGACGGACCGCTGCTCGGCTGCGCGGCACTCATGCGGAAACCTCTCTTCGCTCGGCCTCGCAGTCGCGCGGCGCGCACCTTCCCACGGTCCGCTCGCGGCGCTCGCTCATGCTGACTCCCCAGAGTGGTCGGGCGAACGCCCAGTGTCCCATCACCCCAAGTCTGCGTATAGCCGGGGTGACTATCCAGGCGACATATGCGCCAATCCTGGCGGCGTCCGCGTCAGTCCCGGGCGATGAGATCGTCGAAGTCGCCGTCCTTGGCGCCCTGGACGAAGGCCACCATCTCATCGCGGGTGTAGATCAGTGCCGGTCCGGAGGCGAACCGGGAGTTGCGCACCGCCACCCCGCCGTCCGAAAGAACCGCCAGCTCAACGCAGTTGCCACTGGGGTTGCTGCGGCGGCTCTTGCGCCAGACGGCGCCTTCGATGCTGGTGGCCTGTATGCCGTTGCTCACCGACTCCATCACAACTGCTCCCTTGCTGGAGGGCATTCCTCCGACCGATGCCGGGCCCGCGATCACCTTGGCGTGAACGAGCCCCTGGGCCGCCGTACTTGCCGATGTAATTGCAGATGCACTTGCACCGGGTGACGACTGCCGAGGATATTAACCCTCCGAGGCAGTCCGGCCCAGTCCCGAAATCCCTTTCGCGGAGATGTTGATGACCACACATCCGGCAGAGACCGTGCACGACACGCTTCGGGAGGAACCCTGTGAGGACGCCTGGTGGCTGCCCGCCCCCGACGGCTTCGCCGCCTGCGCCCTCAGCGGCACCGCACGTACCGTGCCGGAAGCCCGCCGGTTCACCCGGCTCACCCTCGAAGGCTGGCAGGTGTGCGCCGGACTCGCCGACGACGCGGTCCTGGTCGTCTCCGAACTCGTCAGCAACGCCCTGCGCCACAGCCCCCGCGACCCCGGGCCGGATGACGAGGGCAGTGCGGCACCCGCGCCCTTCTGTACGGCATGGCTGGCGCTGACCCGGCAGGAGAGCACGGTGCTGTGCGCGGTCTCGGACGCCGGCCCCGGCGCTCCCGTCATCAGGCCCCAGGAGGCCCTGGCGGAATCGGGCCGCGGTCTGTACATCGTCGACCGGCTGAGCGAGTCCTGGGGCTGGACGACCCCCGACCGGTCGGGGAAGACGGTCTGGGCGACGATGTCGGTACGCGGCTGAGAGCCGCCCGTAGGCGAAGGCGAAGCCGATGGATCTGCTGTCCCTGCGCTACTTCCGTGCGGTCGCGCGCCGGGAGCACATCAGCCGGGCCGCCGAGGAATTACGGGTGGCCCAGCCGTCGGTGAGCCGGACGATCGCCCGGCTGGAGGCCGAACTGGGCGTGAAGCTCTTCGACCGGCACGGCCGGGCCATCCGGCTCAACCGCTATGGTGCCGCGTTCCTGACCCGGGTCGAGCGGGCGCTGGACGAACTCGACGACGCCCGCAGGGAGATGGCCGATGCGGCCGGACTCGACGACGGCGCGGTCACCGTCGCCACCGAGACCCTGCTGCCCCTCACCGAACTGCTGGCGGGCTTCCGCGCCGCCCACCCCGGGGTCACCGTCCGGTGTCTGCTGTCCACCCCGGAGGTGATGCGGGATCAGCTGCGCACCCGGGAGGTCGACTTCTGCATCGCCTCCCAGCCGCTGTCCGGGCCCGGCCTCGGCGCGGTACGGCTGCTGCACGAAGAAGTGCTGCTCGTGGTGCCCGTGGGTCATCCACTGGCCGTCCGGGAGCGGGTCACGGTGGCCGAGCTCGCCGAGGAACCCTTCATCACCACCGGGACCGGCCACTGGCAACGCACGCTACTGGACCGGCTGTTCACCGGGATCGGGCGCCGGCCGGTCATCTCCTGCGAGGGCGATGAACCGGGCGCCACCCACTTCCTCGTCGCGGCCGGGCTCGGCATCGGCCTGATCCCCGCGCTCGCCCGCGCCGAACTCCCGCACGTCCCGCTCGCCTGGCTGCACGTCGACAGCCCCGACTGCGTACGGACCCTGAGTCTGGTCCGCCGCGAGGACAGCTATCTGTCCACCGCCGCCGCCCGGTTCCGCGACATGGCCGCCGCCCACTTCGCCGAACGGCCGCAACACGCCTCCATGGAGGACGAGTTGCGGCCGTCTGCGGGAGGAGCGGGCAGGGCCTAGCCGTCCTTCGGCGCGGCGTCCTCCAGGCCGAAGGCCGTCAGCAGGCGTTCGGCGGCCAGCGTGGCGGTGAGTTCGCCGTCGCGCACCGCGCGTTCGACCTCCGGGCCCAGACGGCGTACCTCGGGGTGTTCCTGGAGGCGGTCGATCAGCCGCTCGCGCACCATCGACCAGGTCCAGTCGACCTGCTGGACACGGCGCCGCTCGGCCAGCGCCCCGGTGGACTCCAGCAGGGTGCGATGCTGCTCGACCCGCTCCCAGACGCCCTTCAGACCGGTGCCCTCGCGGGCGCTACAGGTCAGCACGGGAGGTGTCCAGGCCGCGTCCGGCGTGGGGGTCCCCCCTGCTCGAGCGTTGTCGAGAGCTTGGGGGCGCAACAGCCGTAGCGCGCCGGACAGTTCACGGGCCGCGGAGCGCGCGTCCCGCTCGTGCGGGCCGTCGGCCTTGTTGACGGAGACCAGGTCCGCCAGCTCCAGCACACCCTTCTTGATGCCCTGGAGCTGGTCGCCGGTGCGCGCCAGGGTCAGCAGCAGAAAGGTGTCGACCATGCCCGCCACGGTGGTCTCGGACTGGCCGACGCCGACCGTCTCCACCAGGACCACGTCATAGCCCGCGGCCTCCATCACCACGATGGACTCCCGGGTGGCCCGCGCCACCCCGCCCAGCGTGCCGGACGTGGGGGAGGGCCGGACGAACGCCGCCGGGTCCGTCGACAGCCGCTCCATCCGGGTCTTGTCGCCCAGGATGGAGCCGCCGGTACGGCTGGAGGACGGGTCGACGGCCAGCACCGCCACCCGGTGCCCCATCCCGGTCAGCAGCGTGCCGAGCGCGTCGATGAAGGTCGACTTGCCGACGCCCGGCACCCCGCTGATGCCGACTCTGCGGGCCGCGCCGGAGTACGGCAGCAGTTCGACCAGCAGCCGCTGGGCCGCCGCCCGGTGATCCGGGCGGGTGGACTCGACCAGGGTGACGGCGCGGGCGATCCAGGCCCGGGACCCCGCCCGGACCCCCTCGGCGTACCGTTCGACATCGATCGTCGCAGGCATGACCCCCCGATCAGAGCTCGTGGCCGAGGACCGACGCCAGGTCCCGCACCAGGTCGTGTGCGGCCTCCGGGATGACCGTGCCGGGCAGGAAGACCGCGGCGGCGCCCATGTCCCGCAGCGGCTGCACATCCTGCGGCGGGATCACCCCGCCCACCACGATCGTGATGTCCTCGCGGTCCTCGGCGGCCAGTGCCTCCTTCAGCGCGGGCACCAGGGTCAGGTGGCCGGCCGCCAGCGAGGACACCCCGACGATATGGACGTCCGCCTCCACCGCCTGGCGGGCGACCTCGGCCGGGGTCTGGAACAGCGGGCCGACATCGACATCGAAGCCCAGGTCGGCGAAGGCCGTGGCGATCACCTTCTGGCCGCGGTCATGGCCGTCCTGGCCCATCTTGGCCACCAGGATGCGCGGCCGGCGGCCCTCGGCGCGCTCGAACTCGGCCACCAGATCCCGGGTGCGCTCCACGCCGGAGGAGGGGCCCGCTTCGTCTCGGTACACACCGGAGATCGTACGGATCTGGCCGGAGTGCCGCCCGTAGACCGTCTCCAGTGCGTCCGAGATCTCACCGACCGTCGCCATCGCGCGGGCCGCGTCCACCGCCAGCGCCAGCAGATTGCCCTCCAGCCCCTCCCCGGGACCGGACTCGGCCGCCGCGGTCAGCGCGCTCAGCGCCTTCCGGCAGGTCTCCTCGTCGCGCTCGGCGCGCAGCCGCTTGAGCTTCTCGATCTGCTGGGCACGCACCGAGGAGTTGTCGACCTTGAGGACCTCGATCTCCTCATCGGTCTCCACCCGGTACTTGTTGACGCCGATCAGCGCCTGCCGCCCCGAGTCGATCCGCGCCTGGGTCCGGGCCGCGGCCTCCTCCACCCGCAGCTTGGGGATGCCCGCGTCGATGGCCTTGGCCATCCCGCCGGCCGCCTCCACCTCCTCGATGTGCTGCCAGGCCCGGTGCGCCAGATCGTGGGTGAGCTTCTCGACGTACGCGCTGCCGCCCCACGGGTCGATGACCCGGCAGGTGCCCGACTCCTGCTGGAGGAACAGCTGGGTGTTACGGGCGATACGGGCGGAGAAGTCCGTGGGCAGGGCCAGCGCCTCGTCCAGCGCGTTGGTGTGCAGGGACTGGGTGTGGCCCTGGGTGGCGGCCATCGCCTCCACACACGTCCGCGTGACGTTGTTGAACACGTCCTGCGCGGTCAGCGACCAGCCCGAGGTCTGCGAATGGGTGCGCAGAGAAAGGGACTTGGGGTTCTTCGGCTCGAAGCGCTGGACCAGGCGCGCCCACAGCAGCCGGGCCGCGCGCAGCTTGGCGATCTCCATGAAGAAGTTCATGCCGATCGCCCAGAAGAACGACAGGCGCGGGGCGAAGGCGTCCACATCCATGCCCGCCGCGATGCCCGCGCGCAGATACTCCACGCCGTCGGCCAGGGTGTACGCCAGCTCCAGATCGGCCGTCGCGCCCGCTTCCTGGATGTGATAGCCGGAGATCGAGATGGAGTTGTAGCGCGGCATCTTCTGCGAGGTGTACGCGAAGATGTCGGAGATGATCCGCATCGAGGGCTGCGGCGGATAGATGTAGGTGTTGCGGACCATGAACTCCTTGAGGATGTCGTTCTGGATGGTCCCGGCCAGCTTCTCGGGCGGTACGCCCTGTTCCTCCGCGGCCACGATGTACAGCGCCAGTACGGGCAGCACCGCGCCATTCATCGTCATCGACACGGTCATCTTGTCCAGCGGGATGCCCTCGAAGAGCTGCCGCATGTCATAGATGGAGTCGATGGCGACGCCCGCCATGCCGACATCGCCGGTCACCCGCGGGTGGTCGCTGTCGTAGCCGCGGTGCGTGGGCAGGTCGAAGGCGACCGACAGGCCCTTCTGGCCGGCCGCGAGGTTGCGCCGGTAGAAGGCGTTGGACTCCTCGGCGGTGGAGAAGCCGGCGTACTGCCGGATCGTCCAGGGCTGGTTGACGTACATCGTCGGGTACGGGCCGCGCAGATACGGCGTGATGCCCGGGTACGTGCCCAGGAAGTCCAGGCCGTCGAGGTCTGCGTCGGTGTACAGCGGCTTGACGTCGATGCCCTCCGGCGTCTCCCAGGTCAGGTCCGCCACGCCCTTGCCGGTGGCCTGCTGGACGGCCTCCGCCCACCGGCCGGTTTCCGCTGCGGCGCCCGGCTCGCCCAGCTCGACCGTGCTGAAGTCCGGGATGGCGCCCGCCTGTTGTGTCGTGTCGTTCATCACGCCACCTCCATGACATCCAGGGCCGAGGACAGCACCTCGACCGCGTCGCAGCCCGTGAAGACGAAGGAGTCCACACCGGCCGCTGCGAATTCGTCCCGCCGCTCGCCCGGCTTGCCCGCCAGATGCACCCGCAGCGCACCCGCCGACTTCAGCGCGGCCGCCACGGCCACCGCCTGCTCGCCGTACACCGCGTCACTCGCACACAGACAGGCGATCCGCGCCCCACTGCGGGCGAACGCCTCGGCCACCGACTCCGCGTCCACCGCGGCGGGCTCCTGGACCGTCTCGATCCCGCCCGCCTGGAACAGATTGGCGGCGAACGCCACCCGCGCGGTGTGTGTCGCGACCGGGCCCAGCGCGGCCAGAAAGACCTTCGGGCGGGCGTCGTGCGCCGCCAGATGCGCATCGGAGCGCGACCGCAGCCGCTCGTACGCGTCGTCCCTGCGCACCCGCGGCAGCCCTCCGCCGATCGGCGTGGGCGCCGGTTCGCGGTGTACCGGCGGCTCGGCGAGATGCGGGAACTCGCTGACGCCGGTGACCGGTTCGCGCCGGTGGGCGAGGTCCTCGGTCCGGCGCTCCCAGGTGGCGGCCAGCCGGTCGGCGATCATCCCGGAGCGCAGCGCCGCGGCCTGTCCGCCGGCCCTCTCGATCTCCTGGAACCATGCCCAGGCCGCGCCGGCCAGCTCCTCGGTGAGGCTCTCCACGTACCAGGAGCCGCCCGCCGGGTCGATCACCTTCGACAGATGCGACTCGTCCAGCAGCACGGACTGGGTGTTCCGGGCGATCCGGCGGGCGAACGCGTCGGGCAGGCCCAGCGCGGCGTCGAACGGCAGTACCGTCACCGCGTCGGCGCCGCCCACCCCGGCGGACAGCCCGGCGACCGTGGTGCGCAGCATGTTCACCCACGGGTCCCGACGGGTCATCATCACCGTGGAGGTGACGGCGTGCTGGCGCTGCGCGGACGCGGCGGGGGAGGCCCCGCACACCTCGGCGACCCGCGCCCACAGCCGGCGGGCCGCCCGCAGCTTGGCGATCGTCAGGAACTGGTCAGCGGTGGCGGCATAGCGGAACTCCAGCTGCCGGCAGGCGTCGTCGATGCCGAGCCCGGCGCCCGTCAGCTGCCGCAGATAGGCGACGCCGGTGGCCAGCGAGGTGCCCAGCTCCTCGGCGGCCGAACCGCCCGCCTCGTGGTACGGCAGCGCATCGACCGCCAGCGCGCGCACACCGGGTGCGTCGGCGGCGCAGCGCTCGGCCATCCGGGCGGCCGACTCCAACTGGAGGCGCAGCTTGGCGTCATCGCCCGTACGGGCCAGCAGGCCGAGTGGGTCGGCGCCCAGACAGCCGGCCGCCTCGCGCAGCGGCGCACCGGACGCGGTGTACAGCCGCAGCAACTCCTCGGCGGCCGCCGCGAAATCCGCGCCCGCGTCCAGCACCACCGCGGCCAGGTCCAGATAGACGCCCCGCAGCGCCTGCTCCAGACCGGCCACCGGTACCCCGCCGTCGCCGACGGTCAGCCAGAGCGAGGTGACGCCGTTCTCCAGGTCGGCCAGGATCGCCTCATTGGCACGCTGCGGATCGGTGTGGACCTGGCGCTGGCGTACGTCCCACCCGGCGACGGTCGTGCCCTCCGGCCGCCCGGCCCGTACGAACGGCGGGAAGCCCGGGTGGCCCAGGGCGGCCGTACCGTCCTCGGCGGTATAGAGCGGGCGGACGCGGATGCCGTCCTGCAGATCGGTGCTGAGCACGTCCTCGGTGGCGGGGCCCGTCGCCTCGGTGACGCCCGATTTGCGCAGCACGCCTTCGACGAGGCGCTGCCACTGTGCACGGTCGGCATCCGGGAAGGTTGCGGCCAGGGGGAGTTCGGGGGACTCGGCGGTCATGACAGCAGGCTAGGCGAACGACCGTTAGCTGGAGCAGGGGCTCCAGCTGTGACGTTGCACTCGTTGACCATGCGGGGATATTGATATCCATGCGTCAGGTGGGGCGAGTGGGGCGGTTCGCCTGCCTCGCATGATGTCTCGCCCGTCTCACCATGACGTCGTCCGGTGGCGCACGGGACGTGTCTGCCCGGGGCCGTCGGCGCAGGTTCAGTACGGTGGGCGCGGCACCCGACCGAGGAGCGCAATGCCCAAGGCGCCGATGACCCGGACCGTGAGCGTCGCCACGTCGCTCCTGGCCGTCGCCGTACTCCTCTGGGCGCTGCCGTGGACCGATACCCCCGGGCGCGCCGCGGGTTGCACCGGGCGCCGGATCGCCTCCTGGTCCGCCGATTCCCGGCATACCGCGGAATTCGCCCGTTACGGCAATGACAACACCCGGGTGGACGACTGGACCGGCGGCGACGGCACCCACTCGGTGCGACTGCCCGACGGCCGGACGCTCTGGCTCTTCTCCGACACCTTCCTCGACCGGATCCAGGCACCGCCCGGTCCGCAAGGACAGCACCGCCGTTGGCGCACCGCCGACAGTGGCGGCACCCCCTTCCTGCGGCACAACTCCGCCGTGGTGATGTCCCGTTCGGGCCGCCTGGAGCGCACCCTGACCGGCGGCACCGCGGCCGCTCCCGGACCGTTCTTCCCCGACCCGCCCGGCGGCGGCTGGCGCTGGCCGGTCCGCGCGAGCGTGGAACCCCGCAGAGCCGGATCGGGCCGGAAGGTGGTCCGGGTCCTGCTGTGGAACCGCGCCCCCGGCACCGGACCGTGGATCTTCGGCGTGCCGCACAGCACCGAGGTCGCCACGCTCTCGCTCCCCGGCCTGCGCCTGGAAGGCATCACCCGGACCGTCGGCCCGACCTCGGCGGACCCGGGACGGCGGGTCCTCTACGGCGCGGCGGCGGTCCGCGACGGCGGCTGGACATACGTCTTCGGCAGCGACGACCCGCCGTCGTCACCCGCCTCCAGCGCCTATGCCGCGCGGGTCCCGGCGGGGCGGCTCGGGGACCGCGCAAGCTGGCGGTTCTGGGACGGCGCCCACTGGCAGCGGCGGGCCGGCCGGGCCCGGCCGGTGCTGCGGGACGGTGGCCGGCGCGGTGTCGGCAGCGCCTTCACCGTCGTCCGCGACGGCCCCGTCTGGGTGCTGATCACCATGGACACCGGGGGCGGCGGGGCGGCCGGGATGCGCTCCCTCACCAGCTACTGGTCCTGCTCACCCCACGGCCCCTGGCACGGGCCGAACGGCCGGCTCACCCCGCCCCGTCCACCGGCCCCCGACCCCCAGCACGTCGCCGTCTACAACCCGCAGGCACACCCCGAATTCACCACCGGCGGCCGGCTGCTGCTCAGCTACGACATCAATTGGCTCGGCCCGCCCGGCGTCCCGGCCGACGCCCGCCTGAACGGCGATGTGGACCTGTACCGGCCGCGTTTCCTGCGGCTGCGGATGGGCCCCGCGGGGCCGTGAACCGGGGCGGGTCAGCCCGTCGGGCCGGCCGTCTCGCCGGAGCCGGACGGGCCGGACGGTTCGGGACGGTTCGGGCTCGGTTTGATGACGGGAAAGGCGTTGTCCCCGCCGCACACCATGGGGCCGATCTCGTCGTCCCCGTGCTTCAGCTTCACGGTGACCTTCTCCGCCGGCATGTCCCCGGGCACCCGGGCATTGGCCGCGGTGCACACCAGCTGGTTCAGCGAGGGGGAGTCCAGCCGTTCGATGGCCACCGGAAGGGTGATCAGCACGGCACCCTTGAAGGTCTCAACGGTCGGCGGCGCGAGGAGCTTCGGCAGCACACTGGTCAGGCCGCGCATCCGCTCCGCGTGGTTCGGACCCTTCATGAGCACGTCGAGGGCCGTCTGCGGATCCACCGTCCCCTTCGTCGGCCGGGTCGCGGAGCGCAGCCCCGAGGGACCGTAGAAGAACAGCTGGATGCCGGCCTCGCGCCGGCCCGGCGACTTCACACCGGTGGCGGGTTCACCGGCGTCGATGACATCGGTCGGGGCGATACCGCAGCCGGCCAGTACCCCGGAGAGGGTGACGGTCAGCGCCCCGGTGAGGGCGCCGCCCAGGACGAGCCGCCGGGCCCGCCCCGTGCGCCGGGCCTTCGGGGCGTTCGTCGCGCTCATACGTGGTTCTCCTTCCCGGCCTCGGGACCTGCGCCGTCCCGGTCCCCGTCCGCGGTCTCCCCGGCCGCCCGGTCGCCGTCCGGCGGGTCGGCCGCCCCCTCGGCCGCCCGCGTGGGGGTCTCGCCCTGGCGCAGCGGCAGATCCACCGTGAACACCGCACCGCCCTCCGGGGAGTTGGCGGCGCGCATGACGCCGCCGTGCAACCGTACGTTCTCCATCGCGATGGCCAGCCCCAGGCCGCTGCCCTCCGAACGGGCGCGGGCGGAGTCCGCCTTGTAGAAGCGCTCGAAGACATGCGGCAGGACCTCGGGGTCGATACCGGGGCCGCTGTCGGAGATCTCGATCAGCAGCCGGTCCGCGCCCGGCTCCGGGGCGTGCAGCCGCACCCGGACCGGCTCGCCGCCGTGGTGCAGGGCGTTGCCGACCAGGTTGGCGACCACCACATCGAGCCGCCGCGGATCGAGCCGGGCCCGTACGTCGGCCGGCAGGTCCGTCGCCACCCGCTTCTGCCAGGCCCTGGCCTGCAGGGTCTTACGGATGGTCTCGGCGACGTCCACCTCGTCGAGATGGAGCGCCGCGGCCCCCGCGTCGAACCGCGAGACCTCCATCAGATCCTCCACCATCCGCGCCAGCTTCCCGGTCTCCTGGCTGATCAGCCGGACCGCGGAGGCGGTGTCGGGGTCGAGGGAGTCGGCGTCCTCGTCGAGCACATCGGTGACCGCTGACATCGCCGCGAGCGGCGTCCGCAGCTCGTGTGAGACATCGGCCGCGAACCGCCGGGCATTGGACTCCAGCCGGCGCAGCTCGGCCATGCTCTCCTCCAGCCGGGCCGCCATGTCATTGAACGTCCGGGAGAGATCGGCGAGTTCATCGGCGCCCTTGACCTCCAGCCGGGTGTCCAGCTTGCCCTCGGCGATCCGCCCGGCGGCCTGCCGCAGCCCCCGTACGGGCCGGAGCACCCCGCGCGCGGCGAGCAGCGCCGGGATCACGGTCAGCACCAGCACCGGCAGCGCGCCCCGCTGGGCGGCGCTCACCAGCGCCTCGACATTGCCCTCCTCGGCGTCCAGCGGCAGTCTGGCGTAGACGGACAGCGCGGAAGCCGTGCCGTCGGTCTGCCGCACCGGCATCCCGATCAGCAGCGAGGGACTGCCGTCGCGGGCCACGCGCTGGAAGACCGGCACATGGCGCTTCTCCACCGACTCCCTGAGGCCGGCCGGGAAGACGAAGTGGGGCGGCAGCCCCCCGCTGGAGCGGTTCCCCACGCCGCGGTAGTGCACGGAGATGTCCCAGGCGCGGGACGTCCCGGAGCGCTCCAGCTGGCTCCGGAAGGACTCCAGGTCGGCCTTGGTCGGCGGCACCGGGAGCTCCGGAGCCAGCGAATTGACCTGCGCCCGCAAATCGTTGACGGCGATGTCCTGGGAGCGCTGGAGGATCGCGTTGCGGGCCTCCTGGTAGGTCAGCAGTGTGGTGGTCAGCGCACTGACGGCGGCCACCACCAGGAATCCCACGACGAGCCGGGCCCGCAGCCCACGCAGCAGCTGGGGGTTCCCGCGCCCGAGGCGGGGAAGGGCCGCCCAGCGGCGGGGGCGCTTCACAGGGGCCCGAAGCGGTAGCCGAAGCCACGCACGGTCTGGACGTAACGGGGGCTGCGCGGGGTGTCCTCTATCTTCGTCCGCAGCCGCATGACACAGGCGTCGACCAGCCGCGCATCGCCGTGGTAGCTGTGCTCCCACACCTGCTCCAGCAGCTGCTGGCGGCTGAAGACCTGACCCGGGGTGGCGGACAGGAACAGCAGCAGCTTCATCTCCGAGGGGGCCAGCGCCAGATCCTGGCCGCCCTTGCCGACCACCAGGCCGGCGCGGTCTATGGCCAGTTCGCCGTAGGTCTCGACCGGGGCCGGGCCCGGCTCGGCGGCGGCCGGGGTGCCCTCGGCCGGCAGCGCGGTACGGCGCAGCACCGCACGGATGCGGGCTTCGAGGACCTCACCACGGGCCGGTTTGACGATGTAGTCGTCGGCCCCGGCCTCCAGGCCGAGCACCACGTCGAGGTCGTCGCCGCGGGCGGTGAGCATGATGATCGGCAGTTGCCGTTCGGCACGGATCAGCCGGCACACCTCGAAGCCGTCCTTGCCGGGGAGCATCAGATCCAGCAGCACGATGTCCGGACGGAAGCCCGGCAGGACCTTGAGCCCCTCCTCGCCGCTGGCCGCGGCGGCCACTTCATGGCCGCGCCGCCGTAGCGCGAGGGTCACTCCGTCCCGTACGGCGGCGTCGTCCTCGATCAGAAGTACACGTGGCATGGGTCCAGTATCAATAAGTTTCGTGATGGATCGGTAACAGAGGCAGCCTTCCCGGTCCCTGGCGCATCTCTCGTAGTGCAGGGCGGCGGGTGTGACCACACCCGCCGTCGGTCGGAACGCACACGAGCACGGTACGAGGGACGGGAATTCGGGATGGCACGGGGCATCGGTAAAGAGGGCGGGATCATCGGGGTGACCGCGGCAGCGGTGGTGTCACTGGCGGTCGCGGGGACGCTGATCTTCTCCGGAGCCGGCTCGGACTCCAGCGCGGCGGACAACGCCCAGCAGCCCAAGAAGGCGCCCCGGGCCGTCGCACCGGTCGACCCCTCCATCGTGCACGCCTCGGACCGCCCCGGCCGCAGCCTGAACATCACCATCGACGACGGCCCGGACCCGGTCTGGACCCCGAGGGCCCTGGACGTGCTGAAGGAACAGAACGTCAAGGCGGTCTTCTGCATGGTCGGCCCGCAGGCCAAGGCGCACCCCGACCTCGTCAAGCGGGTGGTGGCCGCGGGCCACAAGCTCTGTGACCACACCATCACCCACAACACCGGTATGGCCAGCGAGTCGGAGAGCTACCAGAAGAAGGAGATACTCGACGCGCAGAGGATGATCGAGGACGCTGCGGGCGGCACACAGGTCGAGTACTACCGCGCCCCCGGCGGCGCCTTCACGCCCTACAGCCGGAAGCTGGCCGCGGACCACGGCATGCGACCGCTGGGCTGGAACGTCGACAGCAAGGACTTCGAGGGCGGCAGCGTCGAGTCGATCGACGCGACGGTGCGCAATGAACTCCCCAACGGCCCGACCGTCCTGTTCCACGACGGCGGCGGCGACCGCTCCCGGACCGTCGAGGCGCTGAAGCGGCTGCTGCCGTGGATGAAGCAGCAGGGGTACGGCTTCGGCTTCCCGAAGCGCTAGGCATTGGCCGCAGAAGTCCCGTCCTCCCCCTCCCGGAGGGCGGGACTTCTGCGTACCCGCCTCAGGGGGCGACAGTGCCGCCGCCCCCGCCCTTGCCCCCGCTCCGGCCCCCGCTCACGCCGCGCCGAACAGCTCCGCGAGACCGCGCTCCAGGCCGAGGTAGGCCGGCTCGGCGCCCGCGGGCACGGCCGCGTAGGAGCGGACGAGGAACCGCCGTACGTCCTCGGTCTGCAACTGGACCATGGCGATGCCCTCGTCCGCGTGGAACTCCATCACCGTGCGGTCCGGACCGGACGGCCGCACCCGCACATCGCCCCGCCCGGCCGGCACCCGCAGCCCCTCGTCGAGCAGTTCGCGGGCGAACGCCCAGTCCACCGTCGAGCCGTCCAGGGAGATCTCCGGCGGAAAGGACATCCGCACCGCCAGCGGGTCGGCGGGCTGATACTGCAGCACCGCGGGGACCGCGTGTGGGCCGGGGGTGGTGGCGATGAGACGGACCTGGACGGCTTGGTCGATGACGGGGTCCATCGCGCTGCTCCCTCACGGTGTCGGATCCTGGGCAAAGGTTCGTCCAGTAGGACGGCGTGCCCGGCCTCGTAGTGCACGCGACATGGGTGTGAGGTATCTCATGTTGCGGTGCTGGTGGCTTCGTGCCGGGTCATGGCGTGTGCGCAGGTCATGCGGCCCGCCTCGATGGCTCGATGGACGGGCCGCTGCCCGGTGGCTCAACTCCCCGGCAGACGCCGCACGTTCTCGTGCGAAACGCCCCGCCCGCTACGGAAGCCGCTGTCCCGGAAGGGCTTCCGCCCCCGGGTACACCAGGAACTCGTCCAGGATCCCCGGCGCCGCCGTCGAGGCGAGGGCGGGGGCGTCGGCGGCCGGGAGGTCCGGGATGCGGTAGCCGTCCTCGCCCGCCGCGACCGCCGCGGTGAGCGTGACCAGACCGGCCCGGCGGGTGAACGGCGAGGTCGAGAACGTCCAGGCGGCGATGGCCTCGCGCTGGAGGGCGACGGTGTCACGGCTGAAGGTGCCCGAGCGGGCGACCAGATACGGGCCGTCGAGACCGTGTCCCAGATTGCGGTAGGCGTCCCGGGCCAGCCACAGCGTCAGCGCCGTGGCGACCAGTGCGTAGATCCAGGCGCAGTGCAGCAGGACCGGAGTGAACGCCGCGCCGAGACCGGCGAGAACGGCGGTACCCGGCAGGACCACGAACAGCAGACCGCGCACCCGGCGCCGGCGCAGGGCGACCCGGGGGTGCGGGGTCAGTTCCGCCGGTGCCGCGCTTCCCGGGAAGGGCGAGCGCAGTGCGCCGCCCGCCACCCGCAGTGCCTCCGCGCGGGGCGCCGGCGGCAGCAGCCCGCTGCGCTTGCGGTTCTCCTCGCGGTTACCCAGACCACCCGCCACCGCACGCACCAGCGCCCCGCCGCCGGCCCGCAGCAGCAGCGGTTCGCGCAGCACCACCCCGCGCAACCGGACCCGTTCGATGGTGACCGCACGGGTGGTGAGCAGCCCGCGCCGCACCCGCAGCGTGCGCGAGTCGGTCCACTCCAGGCAGTAGCTCCACCAGTTCTCGACGTACAGGACGACCGCGCCGACCGAACCGAGCGCGAGGATGGCGAGCAGCGCCGCCGGGATCGTCAGCCAGAGCGCACTGGCACCGAATTCGGTGAACGCCTGCTGGACGAGGCCGATTTTCCAGGGCTCGATGCCGATGCCGTCCAGGGCCCGGTAGGCCCCTCCGGCCACCACGAACACCCCGCCGATGACCCAGAAGGTGAGCGGCGCATAGCGCAGCCAGCGCCAGCTGATCCGGGCCACCACCGGGTCGTTCGCGACCGCCTCGGCATCGGCGTAGGCGAGCAGCTCCGCGCGCAGCCGCTCCGCTTCGGGGACCGCGAGCGCCTCCAGGGAGAGTTCACTGCTGCCGTCGCCCGAGCCCGCCGTACCGGCCCGCAATACGGTGACGCCCAGCACCCGGTGGATCGGTGTCGCGGTCAGATCGACGGTACGGATCCGGTGCAGCGGCACACTGCGCAGCCGCCGGGTCAGCAGCCCGCTCCGCACATCGAAGGTGGGGGAGGCGCCGCCCGGTCCGCTGCCGGGCCGGGGCACGGTGATACGGAAGTCCGTACGCGCCCACCGGATGAGGCCGAGCGTGGTGAGGACGGCGAACGAGGCGGTGAGGGCGGCGAGCGTGATCCAGGCCTCGACGCTGATCCGGCCCCCGGTGGCCAGCGCCGTCAGCGCCAGCGAACCGAACGGCGCCGCCATCCAGCCGCAGTGCACCAGAAGGGTGCGCGGATCCAGCCGCCGCCACGGGGCCGCCTCGAAGGAGGCGTCATCAGAGGGAGTGTCAGATGAGGCGACGGGCCCGGATCCGGCGGGCGCTCCGGGTGGTACGCCGGCCGCGCCGTGCTCCTGTGGGGTGCTCATGCGGCATCACCCGGCACGTCCTGCGCGGCCTCCCCGATCAGCCGGGACAGCTCCTCGGCGTCCGCGTCGGACAGCCCGGCGATCTTGATGTCACCCGCGGTCGAGGCGGTGGTGACGGTCACCGTGGCCAGCCCGAACCGCCGCTGGAGCGGCCCGCGCGCGGTGTCCACCGTCTGCACCCGGCTCAGCGGTGCGATCCGCCGCTTCTGCCAGAACCAGCCGCCCGCCGCGTAGACCGCCCGGCCGCCCAGCTCCCAGGCGTGCACCGCGTACCGCCACCGCGGCATCACCAGGAGATAGCCGAGGGCCGGCAGCACCAGCACGACCAGCAGCAACGGGCCCAGCCAGGGCAGCGCGCCCGGGAAGAAGAGCAGGGACAGCACCGCGAGAGTGATCGCGGTCAGCAGCATCGGGCCGCTGAGAGTGAGCAGCGCCTGGAGCGTCCACCAGCGGCGGGCCCGGGGATCGACGCGGTGGCGGGGTGGTCGCAGCAGCGGGGCGGCGGACTCGGGCATGAGGGGTCACCGGTTTCCAAGTCAAGCGTATTGAGTAGCGATACGTTATAACGGTACAAGCGACTTGTAAAAGCGGAACGGCTCCCCGGGAACGACTCCGCGCGCGGGGAACCGCGCACTGTACGAAGGAGGTCATCCGTGCCCAAGAAGGTGGACCACGAAGCCAGGCGCCAGGAGATCTCCGAGGCGCTGTGGCGGATCGCCGGCAGCCGTGGCCTGGACGGAACGAGCCTGCGCGATGTCGCCGCGGAGGCCGGTATCTCGCTCGGCCGGCTCCAGCACTACTTCCGCACCAGGGACGAGATGCTGCTCTTCGCCCTCCAGCACATCAACCGGCTGGCCGGGGAACGGATCCGGGAGCGCATCGAGGGAC
Organism: Streptomyces tubercidicus; assembly: GCF_027497495.1. Classification (GTDB taxonomy): domain Bacteria; phylum Actinomycetota; class Actinomycetes; order Streptomycetales; family Streptomycetaceae; genus Streptomyces; species Streptomyces tubercidicus. The sequence continues at coordinate 1,275,595 of NZ_CP114205.1, read as the reverse complement.
TGGCCAAGGATCCGACGCCCTATGAGGTGCTGCGGGCCTGTCTGTCGGGCATGCTGCCGCTGGACGACAAGAGCCGCATCGGACTGCTGGTCAGCGCCGCCTACTATGCCCGCGCGGTCCATGACGAGGAGTTGCGCGCCGAGGCCAGGAACGGCATCCCCCGGCTCCGCGCCTTCTTCGCCGAGCAGCTGCGGCTGGCGGCGGAACGCGGCGAACTGCCGCCGGAGCGCGCCACCGAGGACGAGGCGATGCTGCTGATCAGCCTGACCGAGGGGCTCGCCACCTACGTCCTGCTGGAGGTGCACAGCCCCGAGACCGCGCTACGACTGCTGGATCAGTATCTGGCGAATCTCTTCGGGGCGGGGCAGGCGGGGCCCGCCGGGGTGGAGCGGACGGTGGCCGCGGGGGCCGAGTGAGGGAGGGGGAGTTGTCGGGGCGGAGTGCGTGGTGACGGTTTACGCCTCGCGCAACAGGGCGGCCAGATCGGCCTCGACGTCCAGATGGCGCGCCTCATCGCCCTGGGCGACGAGCTCGTACGTCCGGGTCAGGAAGGTGCTCAGCTCCTGCGTCTCGAACTGCACCACCGCCATGCCACCGGCGGCGTGGAACTCCACCACCACGGCATCGGCGTCGTACGGCCAGATCTGTACGTCGCCCGCCCCGGCGGGCCGGCGCAGGCCCTCCTCCAGCAGTTCGCGCCCGAACGTCCAGGTCACCTCGGCGCCGTCCAGCGAAGCGGCCGGCGGAAAGACCAGCCGCACCGCGAAGGGGTCGGCGCGGTCGTAACGCAGGCTCGCCGGAATGACCTGCGACCGGGGAGCGATCGCGATGAGGCGGGCCTGAACGGCTTGATCGATGACGCTGGACATCGCCGGCTCCCTTGTATGCGGTGCGGTTGATTGACTCTTCGACCACTAAGACGCACGGGCCATCGCGCCAGGTGCATTGGATTCCCATGTGACCTGCATCACGGGCCTTTGAATGTACGCATTTGCCCTCTTTGTTGGGTGGCTGCGGCTCGGTATTGGGTATTGCGGGCTCAACTTGACGCTCCGTCAGGGGTGTTGGTGTGTGGCGGTCGCGGCCGGGCGGCCACTGAGGGCTTATTCGAGGGTGCGGGCAGTAAT